>CAJTVY010000018.1 GCA_910579925.1 uncultured Dorea sp. | reverse complement strand
TAATTCCCCCATGAATGGGGGCTAGGGGGTTGAAGTGTCGAAGACACTTTTTTATGTTTTAAAAACCTGAAATATGAGAAAGGAATGCTGGTAGAATGAATATAGAAAAGCAGCTTGAATTTGACAAGATTAAAGAAAGATGGATGGAACTGGCAGTTACGGACCAGGCAAAAGAACAGATCAGAGAAACTGCTTTCTGTCTGTCCGAGATGGAGTTAAGGAAACGGTTAAAAGACACGACCGATAGCAGGAACATGATGGAACAACTGGGTATGCCGCCTCTTCAGAGTGTTTCCGAGGTCAGAGAAATTCTGGTCATTGCAGAAAAAGGCGGCTGCCTCACGCCAGATCAGCTTGAGAGGGTGGAGAAGGTTCTTGCGGCAGTCAGAAGGTTAAGAGACTATCTTGGAAAGGGGAAATTCTCTGGAAATTCCCTTGGTTACTATGAAGAGAATCTGTATGTTTTTGAAGAACTCCGGGAGGAGATCGGGAGGCAGATCAGGAGCGGAAGGGTAGACGATCATGCTTCCAGAGAGCTGCAGCAGATAAGAAACCAGATTACAAGATGTGAAGAACAGATGAAACAGAAAGCGGAACAGACCATGCGTTCTAACAAAGCATATATGGCAGACAGCTTCTGTACTCTGCGAAACGGAAGAATCTGTATTCCCGTGAAGAAAGAGTATAAATCCAGAATAATGGGAAGTGTGGTAGATAAGTCGGCTACCGGAAATACTCTGTTTATCGAACCGGTAAACGTTGCAAAATATTATGAAGAATTACAGATTCTGAAGATGAATGAAGAAAACGAAATCTATCGTATTTTATATACGTTGACAGCTATGGTGGCTGATTTGGCAGTTCTGATGAATGAAAACATGGTTATGATTGAGAAACTGGATTTCATATTCTCAAAAGGAAAGCTTAGTATGGATCTTTGTGCAGCAGAACCGGAAATCAATACCGAGCGGCGGATTGTTTTAAGGGATGCCAGACACCCGTTGATGGACAGAAATGTGAATGTGCCCTTACAATTCGAGATCGGTAAGAGGGCGAGAGGGATCGTGATAACCGGGCCGAATACTGGCGGGAAGACGGTTGCAATCAAAACGGTCATGTTAAACTGCCTGATGGCGCAGTGCGGTCTTCACGTTACCTGCAAAAAGGCGGATATCTGCATGAACACGGAATTTCTCTGTGATATCGGAGACGGACAGAATCTGGCAGAGAACCTGTCGACATTCTCTGCCCATATCACGAATGTACTGGATGTTCTGCGGGAGGTGAACCCGTTAAGCTTCGTAATCATGGATGAACTGGGATCTGGAACCGACCCGGCGGAAGGCATGGGGATTGCGGTTGCTATTTTGGAAGAACTGAAAAACAGCGGTGCGCTTTTCCTGGTGACGACCCATTATCCAGAGGTTAAGGAATATGCCAGGAAAACAGAGGGCATTATGAATGCAAGGATGACTTTTGATAAGAATACATTAAAACCGACTTATCAGATGGTGATTGGAGAGGCGGGAGAAAGCTGTGCATTTCACATTGCCGACCGTCTGGGTATGCCGGAAGGAATGTTAAAGACGGCGGTGCGCGCTGCCTATGGCGAAGAAGCAGTGAATTCCTATCAGTTTCAGAAAAAAGAGAAAGCGTCAGGGAAGCAGAGCGGAAGGAAGATTCTCAAAGTAAAGAAAGCTAAGGGAAACGCAAGGCTTCATACAAAGTACAGGCGGGGGGACAGTGTGATGGTGTATCCCGAACAGAAGATTGGAATCGTATGTGAGCCGATTAATGAGAAGGGGGTTCTGAGGATCCAGTTACCAGGGAAAAAGATATGGATTAACCACAAGCGGGTGAAGCTTCATGTGGCGGCCGAAGAGTTATATCCAGAAGATTATGATTTTTCCATCATCTTTGATACCGTTGAGAACAGGAAGATCCGTCACGATATGGAACGGAAATATACGGAAGAGATCATACGGTGTGAAGAAGGAATTTAATAAATACGGCGGCTTGATAAAATAGAGTTTGACTTCTTATATTACTGCGTGTATACTAGGTTTACGAATGATGAGAGAAAGGAAAACAGTACAAGATGAAGTGCCCGTATTGTAGTCAGTTAGATACCAGAGTGATTGATTCCAGGCCTGCGGAGGACGGCAATTCCATCCGTCGCCGCCGATCCTGTGACGCATGCGGCAAGCGTTTCACGACTTATGAGAAGATCGAGACGATTCCGCTGATTATTATTAAGAAGGACAATAACCGGGAGCAGTACGACCGGGGGAAGATTGAGAACGGAATTCTGCGGGCGTGTTACAAGCGGCCGGTATCGGCAGTGGACATCCAGCGCACGATTGACAAGGTAGAGACAAAGGTGTTCAGCCTTGAAGCTAAAGAGATTCCAAGCAGCCGGGTAGGAGAGCTTGTCATGGAGGAACTGAAGAGTCTGGATGAGGTCGCATACGTGAGATTTGCATCGGTTTACCGGGAGTTCAAGGATGTGAACACATTTATGGATGAACTCAAGAAGATCTTAAAATAACCTTATTGAAAAATTGGAAGATATTTGATAGAGAAGATATTTGCTAAGACATGAATTAAGTGGTAGAATAGAGGAGGAAGCAAAGAAGAATCATTTGCTTCTTCCTTTTTAGAATCGTATTTTTATATCATTAAGATATTTTGGATTGGGTGAGATAGATGAGAACATACAAATTGACCATCGCTTATGATGGCAGCAGATATCAGGGCTGGCAGCGCCAGGTCACAACAGATAACACGATTCAGTTCGTGCTGGAGTGGAGTATCGGGAAATTAGTGGGCTACCGGGTCCAGGTGGATGGTTCCGGGAGAACGGATGCAGGAGTTCATGCCCGGGGGCAGGTTGTGAGTGTAAAATTGTCAAAGCTTTATGATACGAATGAGTTTAAAGAGTCTTTGAACCGATATCTTCCAGAAGATATCCGGGTGGTCAAGGTGGAACTTGTGAGGAACAGTTTCCATGCCCGCAAGAGCGCCAAGGGGAAGAAATATGAATATTATATTGACTGCCGGGAGAAGCCTGATGTATTTTCAAGAAGGTATTGCTATCACTACCCGGAGAAGCTTGATATTGAGGCTATGCGGGAAGCGACAAAATATCTGATCGGGCCGAAGAATTTCATCAGTTTTACGGATGATAAGGATTGTAAGGATTCGATTCGGCGGATCACGAATATAAAGATCGTCAGTAATGGGGAGAAAGTCAGGATCACATATTATGGAACGGGATTTCTATACCATATGGTGCGGATTCTGACAGGTACTTTATTAGAGGTAGGGACAGGCAGACGCGAGGCGTCCAAGCTTCCGGTTGTAATTGCGGCGGAGGACAGGAGCCTTGCAGGATTCCTTGCCCCGGCCAGGGGACTGTTTCTGCGGAAAGTATATTATTAGTCTTTCTGCAGAAAGTATTTTTGAGAATATCCGTAAGATCACAATCCGTTTGCAGTGCAGACGGATTCTAAAATGTGGAGGGTTTGTTGATGAAATTTATATCATGGAATGTAAACGGAATCCGGGCATGCGTACAGAAGGGATTCATGGAATTTTTTGAGAAAGCGGATGCAGATATTTTCTGTATCCAGGAGTCGAAAATGCAGGAAGGGCAGCTTGCGCTTGAGACGCCGGGATATCATCAGTATTGGAATTATGCAAAGAGGAAAGGATATTCGGGGACGGCTATATTTACAAAGGAAGAACCGATATCCGTATCCTATGGGATGGGAATCGAGGAGCACGATCAGGAAGGCCGTGTGATTACATTGGAGTTTGAAGAGTATTATTTTGTTACGGTATATACGCCGAATTCTCAGAACGAACTGGCAAGGCTTCCATATCGGATGCAGTGGGAGACAGATTTCCTTGGCTATCTGAAAGGGCTTGAGGAGAAGAAGCCGGTGATCTTCTGCGGTGATCTGAATGTGGCGCATAAGGAGATTGACCTTAAGAACCCGAAGACGAACCGGAAGAACGCCGGATTTACGGACGAGGAGCGCAGAAAGTTTACGGAGCTTCTGGATGCGGGATTCATTGATACGTTCCGGCATTTCTACCCGGATGTGGAAGGAATCTATTCCTGGTGGTCTTACCGTTTCAGCGCCAGGGCCAAGAATGCAGGCTGGCGGATTGACTATTTCTGCGTGTCGGAATGTCTGAAGGAGAGACTGAAAGATGCAGAGATCCTTACGGACGTGACGGGTTCGGATCATTGTCCCGTAACGCTTGAGATGATTTAGAGAGCGGGGAAGCGGGGGAGGATTTTTCTACAGATATCCCCCGTCCACCCCGATAATCTGTCCCGTCAGATACTCGGGGGCATGAGCTGTGTCCCACACTACCTTTGCAATCTCTGCAGCCGTTCCATATCTCCCTGCCGGAATCTCCTCTTCCAGTCCCTTTCGTTCTTCATCCGACAACTGCCCGTTCATCATTGTGTCGATTACTCCGCAGGCAATGGCGTTTACCTGGATATTACTGGGCGCAAGTTCCTTGGCAATGGCTTTGGTAAGCCCATGCACTCCCGCTTTGGAAGCTGAATAAGCTGCCTCGCAGGAAGCCCCGGCGGTTCCCCACATAGAGGAAATATTTATAATTCTTCCGCATTTTCTTGAGATCATGGGAGGTATTGCTGCGCGGCAGCAATAAAAGACAGAAGAAAGATTCGTATCCAGTATCTGCTTCCACTCCTCGTCTTTCATATCCATTAAAAGCCCTATATGTGCGATCCCGGCATTATTGACCAGGACATCCAGGCAGTCGCAGGTTCGGTAGATCTGTTCAAACAGGGAAGCAACGTCTCTTGAATTTCCGACGTCTCCTAAGACAGTCTCGCAAGGAACCCTGTACTTTTCGCTAATCGTATGCCGCACCTCTTCAAGTTCTGAGGCCGAAGTACGGCAGTTCAGGAATACGCGGTATCCGCCTTCTGCAAATTTTAACGCAATCTCTCTTCCAATCCCCCGGGAAGCCCCTGTGACCAGTATGCTTTTTGGCTCCATATCAATTCTCCAATCCTGTAAAATGCTTTATAGAATGTTTATAAAATATCTATTAAATCAAAGTCCTGTGTCATCATTATACTCCAGAATTCTTGTCAATTAAAGCCTCAAGTGCTATGATTTACATTATAATGTAAATCAATCTTTGGTAACAGGGCGGCTTGTCTGACCTGTTACAATCAAACTAAACACAGAAAGAGGGCTCCAAATGCTATCAAAATTCAGCGTAAAAAAACCTTACACCGTAGTAGTGGGGGTCGTGCTTATCATCATTCTGGGCGTTGTGTCCTTCGGCAGTATGACCGTCGACCTTCTGCCGAGCATGAACCTTCCTTATGCAATCGTCATGACCACGTACATAGGCGCAAGCCCGGAAGAAGTGGAACAGGTTGTGACCAGACCCGTCGAACAGACTATGGCTACGGTCAGCAATATCAAGACGGTTCAGTCTGTTTCCAATGAAAATAGTTCCACGGTGGTTCTGGAATTCGATCAGACGGCAAATATGGATTCTGTGACTATCGAGATGCGTGAGAGCCTGGATCAGATTCAGGGATTCTGGCCGGACGAGGTGTCGAATCCTATTATTATAAAACTGAACCCGGATATGATGCCGGTTCTTGTCGCGGCGGTCAGCGCCGAAGGAGAGGATGCGGCTGCTACCAGTAAGATTATCGAAGAACAGGTCATCCCTGAGGTAGAGAGCGTGGAAGGCGTGGCTTCTGTTACGGTGACAGGAAGCATTGAGGAAACGGTGGAGATTACGGTCAACAGGCAGAAGGTCACGGAGCTGAACGATGAGATTAAGGCGGAAATGGATCGTAAGGTCAATGAGGCCAGGAGTGCGTTAGACGAGGCAAAGGCCCAGGTTGAAAGCGGAAAGGCTGCACTGGAAAGCGGGAAGGCCCAGGCTTCTTCCGGTCTGGCTCAGGCGGAGTCACAGATTTCCATGAAGAGCGAAGAGATTAAACAGGCCCAGCTTGAGATCACAGAGAAGATGGCAGAACTGAATGTAGCCGAAACACAGATTCAGCAGAATCTTGCACTGCTTCAGGCAGGTAAGGCTGAGGCACAGGCGCAACTGACGCAGCTTGAGGCGGCAAAGGCGAAGTATGATGAACTGAAAGGAACGCTGGAACTGCCGGATCTGGGTCTGACAGAAGAGCAGAGGGCGGAACTGGAGGCTCAGATTGCAGAGCTGGAAGCAATTGTGGGAGAAGGCGTCTATGAGACGGCGCGGGAGGCTCTGGTGGCAACGATCCAGCAGTTAGAGCAGCAGGAAGCAGGGCTGATAGAAGGAAAGAATCAGCTTACTGCCGGAAAAGACCAGTTACAGGCTATGCAGCAGCAGATTAACGAGGGGGCAATGACCCTTGCACAGGCCAGAGGAGAACTGGCGTCTGCGCAGTTAGAGGCGGCCGTTGGCATTGGAGAGGGTACGGCGCAGCTTGCGGCCGGAGAATCGGCGCTGCAGATGCAGGAAGCGCAGATGGAATCAGCAATGGACGAGGCGTCTGCAGGAGCAGACCTGAGCGGTATGCTGACTGCGGACATGATAAAGACGATTCTGACGGCAGAGAACTTTAGTATGCCGGCAGGATATGTGGAGGAATCTGGAATTGATTTTCTGATCCGTATTGGCGACAAATTCAAGAACATCGGGGAGCTGAAAGACCTGGTGCTGATTGATATGGAAGGGATTGATCCGGTAAAACTTTCAGACGTGGCCAGTGTGGAGATGGTCAATAATGCGGACGAGACATATGCCAGGATCAACGGTAATGCCGGCGTCATGCTGATGGTGCAGAAGCAGACCGGATATTCTACAGGGGATGTCAGCGACCGAGTGCTGGAAAGAATGGAACAGATCAGAAAGGATAATTCAGACATTGATACCGTGGTTTTGATGGACCAGGGAGTATACATTGATCTGATCGTAAATTCTGTGCTGCAGAATCTGGTGTATGGCGCCGTGCTTGCGATTATTATCCTGCTGGTATTTTTAAAGAGTCTGCGTCCTACGTTTGTGATCGCCTGTTCTATACCTATTAGTATCATGACTGCGCTGGTCGCCATGTATTTTTCGGGAATCACTTTGAATATTATCTCTCTGTCGGGACTTGCGCTGGGTGTAGGTATGCTGGTGGATAATTCAATTGTGGTGATTGAAAACATCTATCGTATGCGTAATGAAGAAGGCGCGTCTGCAAAAGAAGCGGCCATTGAAGGAGCAAGACAGGTGGGCGGAGCGATAGCGGCGTCTACGCTGACAACAGTGTGCGTGTTCCTTCCAATTGTTTTTACCTCGGGGGTTACAAGACAGCTTTTTGTGGATATGGGACTGACGATTGCCTATTCCCTGCTTGCCAGTCTTCTGGTGGCTCTGACGCTGGTTCCGATGATGTCGGCGGGCCTGCTTCGGAAAACAGAGAACAAGGAGTCCAGGTTCTTTGTAGGAGTGCGTTCTCTCTACGGAAATATGCTTCGGGCTGCATTAAAGTATAAGATTCTTGTGCTTCTTGGGGCGCTTCTTCTGTTCGCTTTTAGCATTGCCCTGGAACTGACACGGGGAACCCAGTTCATGCCGGAAATGGAGAGTACCCAGATCAGTATGGAACTGGAGACGGAGAAGGGAACCAGCCTTCAGGATACGGCCCGGATTGCGGATGAAGTGATGGAACGTGTGAGCGGTATCAAGGATATTGAGGATGTCGGCGGCCTGCTGGCTTCTTCCTCTATGATGGGAGGCGGCCAGACGGAGAGCAACGCCATTTCCTTCTATGCCACAACGAAGGAGAATCCGTCGATGTCCAATGAGCGGCTTAAAAAGGAAATCGAGAAAGTGACAAAGGATCTTGACGGAGAACTGACGGTCAGCATGTCCAACATGGACATGAGCGCCCTTGGAAGCGCCGGAATCAACATTCAGATCAAGGGAAAGGATCTGGACAGACTTCAGAAGGTGGCAAAGGACGTTAAAAAAATCGTGGAAGATACCAAGGGGACGCAGAATGTGTCGGACGGGACAGAAGATAACAAAGAAGAACTCCGTGTCATAGTGGATAAGGCGAAGGCAACCCGGCACAGTCTGACGGTTGCCCAGGTATACCAGGAGTTATCCCAGAAGCTTTCCGATGCGCAGACAGCAACTACCCTGTCTACGGATACCGATGAGTTTGATATCTATGTACTGGATGATGCCAATGAAAGAATGACCCGTGAGGATGTCCGTAATCTGACGGTAACGGCACAGAAGCAGGACGGGTCGAAAGAAGAGGTGAAGCTTGCGGATATCGCTGCGTTTGAAGATGCATCCGGCCTGCAGGCCATCAGCCGCATTGACCAGAGCCGGTATATGTCCGTGACGGCAGAGATCAAGGACGGCGATAACATCGGCCTGGTGAGCAGCAGGGTAAAAAAGGCTCTCGGCGGCTACAGTGCGCCGGAGGGATACGAGATTAAGATGACTGGTGAAGATGAGACGATCATGGAGGCGATGGTAGAACTTTTCAAAATGCTTGCCCTTGCGCTGATATTTATGTACCTTATCATGGTGGCGCAGTTCCAGTCTTTGCGCTCGCCCTTTATCGTTATGTTTACCGTGCCCCTTGCGTTTACCGGCGGACTTATGGCGCTTTATATCGCAGGCATGCCGGTCAGCGTGATTGCCATGATCGGGTTCGTCATGCTGTCTGGTATTATTGTAAATAACGGAATTGTATTCATTGACTATGCCAATCAACTGATTTCACAGGGAATGGAGCAGAGGGAGGCTCTTGTGGAGGCGGGAATGACCAGACTTCGTCCGATCATCATGACGGCGCTTACCACGATTCTTGGTTTATCCACCATGGCGGTGGGAGTCGGTATGGGGGCGGACATGGTACAGCCGATGGCAATTGTAACAATTGGAGGTCTGATATACGGAACTGTATTGACTTTGTTCGTCGTTCCCTGTATATTTAACTTATTCCATAAAAAAGAAAAAGCGAGACTTCGTGAAGGGATCGAGGAGGAAGAGAATCTGTTAGATGAGTAAGGGCATTCAGAGAGGTAAGAGTATGATTGACAGAGCGGTCGAATTCGCATTTAGGGCACACGAAGGGCAGTTCAGAAAGGGGACGAGGCGTCCTTATATCGTTCATCCGGTGGAGGTGAAGGATATTGTGGCGACTATGACAGGAGACGAGGAGGTGATCAGCGCGGCGGTACTCCATGACACGATTGAAGACTGTGAAGGGGTGACTCAGAGGGTACTGGCTCAGGAATTTTCGGAGCGGGTAGCAAGAATCGTTGCCCAGGAGAGTGAGGATAAGTCGAAGTCATGGATAGACAGGAAGACGAGCACGATTGAACATCTGAGGAATGCACCAAGGGATGTGCAGATGATCGGGCTTGCGGATAAGCTGTCTAATATGCGGGACATTGACCGGGATTATCCGGTCATGGGAGAGGAACTCTGGAACAGGTTCCGTATGAAGGACAAGCATATTATCGGATGGTATTATAAGGGAGTCCGGGATGTACTGCGGATACCCTTTGAAGGTGCGGAACCTTTTGAGGAGTATTGCAGGCTGATTGAGAAGAACTTTGGAAGCTGTCCGCCTATGTAAGAGAGGAAGGAGCAGCAGGGATTTTGAGAACAGAGTGAGAAGGACGGATGTGAGATGATTATCAGTGCAAGCAGAAGAACAGATATTCCGGCGTTATATCCGGAGTGGTTTGTGAACCGTCTGAAAGCTGGGGAAGTTCTGGTTCCGAATCCCTATAACCGTAAGAAGATTAAGAGAGTATCTCTGTCGCCGGAGACGGTGGACTGTATCGTATTCTGGACGAAGAACCCAAGGCCCATGCTTCCCTATCTGCGCGAGATCGAGGAGATGGGGTATCAGTATTATTTCCAGGTAACGATCACGGATTACGAGGAAGATATGGAAGTAAATATGGCGGATACGTCGGATGTCATGGCTACATTTCTGATGATGAGCGAGCGGCTTGGAAGCGAGCGCATGGACTGGCGGTTTGACCCGATTCTTCTTACGGAGAAATATTCTATATCCTATCATCTGGAACGATTTGAGATCATGTGCAAGTGGCTTGCGAAAGCTGCCGCCAGGTGTATCATTAGTTTTGTAGATACCTATAAGGGCAGTCCTTTCCGGGAACTTACAGAAGGCGAGATTCTGAAGCTGGCCGGGGGACTGAGTAAGATTGCCAGGAATTACCATCTTCCCCTGTTTACCTGTGCGGAGAAGATGAACCTTGAGAGGTTCGGGATCGGGCATAGTTCTTGTATTGACAGGGACAGGATCCGCAGTCTGACAGGGTATCGGCTGGATCTTAAGAAGGATCCGGGGCAGCGTAAGGAATGCCGGTGTGTGGAGAGTGTAGATATCGGTATCTATCACACCTGCATCCATGGGTGCCGGTATTGTTATGCCACCGGAAGCCAGGAGAATGCAAGGAACAAGTATGAGTCTCATGACCCGGATTCGCCGCTTCTGGTGGGGCATGTCCGGGGGGATGAAGTAATTACGGAACGGGCGGCGGTGTCGGGGAGGGATGTTCAGATTTCTCTGTTTGATCTGCCGGGGATGTATACAGGGTTTTAAGTTGAGGAAAATGAATGATATAATGGTCGGCATAGACGGCGGTTCAATACGAAGATCTGGTTGAATCGCTGTTTTTTATGGTCAAAATCAGCATATTTACTTTCTTTTTAAACAGGCAGAATTTATTGACAAAATAGTAACAGAGTGATATATTTAAACTATAGTCTAAACTATAGTCTAAACTGCTATTTATAATGGAAATCAAGACAGAAGAAGTGGCTGCGGTATGTGAGAGGATATAAGATGAAGAATATTACGAATATACAGAAGTTTTCTGTCCATGACGGCGATGGAATTCGTACGTCTGTGTTTTTCAAAGGCTGTCCGCTGAATTGCGAATGGTGCCATAACCCGGAGACTCAGAGATATGAAAGGGAGATTCAGTACGACCCGGAGAAATGTACAGGCTGCGGGGCCTGTGTGAACGCCTGTCCTTCGAATGCTCTGACTCTGAAAGAGAGAAAGCCTTCTGTCAACCGGAAAATGTGTACTGTATGCGGCAGATGCGAGACGGTCTGTCCGGTAGGAATCCGTGAGGTTATCGGGCGTGAATATACGGTAAAAGAACTTGTGAAGGAACTGATGAAAGATCAGATTTTTTATGAGGATTCCGGCGGAGGCGTGACATTTTCCGGCGGGGAGGCCATGACGATGGATCTTAATTATCTCCTGGCCGTTGCGAGAGAACTGCATCGCCAGGAGATTACCCTTACGATAGACACCTGCGGCTATGTTCCTTACGAGAAGTTCCAGGCGCTTCTGCCATATGTGGATACATTTCTCTATGACGTGAAGGTTATGGACCCGGAAATCCACAGTCAGTATATGGGTGTGGACAATGAGCTGATCCTTGAGAATCTGGTGCGTCTTGCCAGGGACGGCGCAAGGCTCTATATACGAATCCCAGTGATCCGGGAAGTGAACGGTAATGAAAAGAATATGAAAGAAATAATAATGTTTCTTAAGAAACACGATATTCGTCCGCCTCAGATCAACCTGCTGCCTTATCACGATACAGGAAGCGGCAAGTATCCGAAGCTGGATATGGAATACAAGGGAACAGATTTACATGCACCAGATCAGGCGGAAATGGAAGAGTTTGTCCGGCTCTTCCAGGAGGCCGGATTCCAGAACACAAAAATAGGAGGTTAAAAAGACATGGCAAAGCGTGGTATGAATGAAAGAATTCAGAAACTTCGGGAACTCAGTGTGACGACACCGGTACATATCGACCTGGAGAGGGCAAAGATTGAGACGGATTTCTATAAAGAAAATGATGGAAAATATTCTATTCCGGTGATGAGGGCCATGGTTCTCAAGGAGTATTTTTCGAAGAAAACACTGTACCTGGGAGAAGGTGAACTGATTGTAGGCGAGAAGGGCAGAGATCCCCAGGCGTCCCCCACATTCCCTGAATTGTGCTGCCACAGTGTAGAAGATATGACGGTGATGAGCGAACGAAAACTGGTATCCTTCCACACTACGGAGGAAGACCGAAGACTCCAGGCAGAAGAAATCATCCCCTATTGGACAGGAAGGAGCATGAGGGAGAAGATTCTTGCAAGGATGACGCAGGAATGGCACGAATGTTACAGTGCAGGTATGTTTACGGAGTTTATGGAGCAGAGGGGACCCGGGCATACTTGCGGCGGCCAGCAGGTATTTACCACTGGATACATGGATTACAAGGAGAAGATACATAAGACCATGGAGGAACTGGATTATATCAATGATCCGGAAGCGGTAAATAAATGTGAAGAACTGAAGGCGATGGACATTTCCTGTGACGCAGTGATTATTCTTGGAGAGCGTTACCATAAACTTGCGCTTGAGATGGCGGAAAAGGAGACGGATGAGACGCGAAAAGAGGAACTTTTTCAGATTGCGGCAAATCTTGAGGTGGTTCCGGCACATAAGCCAGAGACTTACTGGCAGGCAATCCAGTTATACTGGTTTACACACCTTGCCGTTACCACTGAGCTGAATCCCTGGGATGCATTCAGTCCGGGAAGACTTGACCAGCATTTAAATCCATATTATGAGAAAGATGTAGAAGAGGGAATTTTAGACGACGAAAAGGCGCTTGAACTCTTAGAGTGTCTGTGGGTGAAATTCTACAATCAGCCGGCTCCGGTGAAGGTCGGAATTACTTTAAAGGAGAGTGCGACTTATACGGATTTTGCGAATATCAATACAGGCGGTGTGACGCCGGACGGTAGAAACGGTGTGAACAATGTCAGTTATCTGATTCTGGACTGTATGGACGAGATGAAACTGGTACAGCCAAACTCTAATGTGACGATCAGTAAAAAGACTCCTGTGAAATTCCTTAAGAGAGCCTGCGAGGTTTCCCGAAAAGGATGGGGGCAGCCGGCGTTTTATAATACGGAGGCACAGATTATGGAACTGATCAATGCAGGAAAGAACCTTGAAGATGCAAGGCGGGGCGGCTCTTCCGGATGCGTGGAGACGGGCGCATGGGGCAGCGAGGCTTATATTCTTACCGGATATCTGAATATTCCGAAGGTGTTTCAGCTGACTCTGTTCAATGGGTTCGACCAGTATTCCGGGAAACAGATCGGGCTGAAACTGGGGTATGCGAAGGATTTCAAGACCTATGAGGATTTGTGGGAGGCATTTAAGAAGCAGCTTGCCTATATTGTAAATATCAAGATCCGCGGAAACAATGTGATCGAGCAGCTTTATGCACAGGAGATGCCGGCGCCGTGTCTTTCTGTTGTAACGAACGACTGTATTTCCAATGCAAAGGATTACAATGCGGGCGGAGCCAGATACAACACGAACTATATCCAGGGCGTGGGTATCGGTACAGTGACCGACTGCCTTGCGGCTGTAAAATACAATGTGTTTGATCAGCAGAATTTTACCATGGAAGAATTGATCGAGGCCATGGAACATGATTATGAAGGATATGACAGGATTTACCGTATGGTACATGATAAGACGCCAAAGTACGGGAATGACGATGATTATGCGGATGATATCATGCAGGAGGTATTTGAACTTTACAGAAGTTCTATTACAGGCCGTCCGAATATGAAGGGCGGAAAGTACGGTGTGGATATGCTGCCGACCACCTGCCATGTATACTTTGGCGACGTGATCCTTGCAACGCCCAATGGAAGAAAGGCTCATAAGCCGGTTTCCGAAGGTATTTCTCCGGAAAAGTCCGCAGATACCAACGGCCCTACGGCAGTCATAAAGTCTTGTGCAAAGATGGACCATCTGGCGACGGCGGGAACCCTTCTGAATCAGAAGTTTACGCCGGACGTGGTTGCAGGAGAGGAAGGGCTTGATCATATGGCCAGTCTGATCCGGTCTTATTTCTCCATGGATGGACATCATATTCAGTTTAATGTGATCGACCGGCAGACACTGATCGAGGCGCAGAAGAATCCGGAAGAATATAAGGATCTGATCGTACGCGTGGCCGGATACAGCGATTTCTTCCGCAATTTAAGCAAACCTCTCCAGGATGAGATTATTGAGAGAACGGAGCAGAATTTTAACTAAAGAGCGGCTTTAGCGGGATGGGGAATGTGAGTTCCTCATCCTTATTTTTCGAAGCGACCTTTTACTTGCTTTTCTGACAAAAAACACTTACAATGATGTAAAGTGTGAATGGAAATGTGGTGATACGATGGCAGAGATACGAAAACGACTGGTTTTTCATGGCAGAGTACAGGGGGTAGGATTCCGGTATACTGCGAAACATCTGGCCGGTTCTCTGGGACTGACCGGGTGGGTCCGAAATGAATATGACGGCACGGTACAGATGGAAGTACAGGGCCGGGAGGCCATGATTCACAAGATGATGGAAGGACTGAACAGGGGGACGTATATTTCTATTGACTGGATTGATCAGGAAGAGATTCCGCTGGTTGAGGAGAGCCATTTTGGCGTTCGCTAGTGTAGTGTACAGGAGAAATGAAAATATCAGAAGAATAGGAGAACAGTATGGAAAAGAAGGATAAAAAGAGTGTAAAAAGCCGGATTGTCTCTGCAGCGTGGCAGTTGTTTTATGAAAAGGGATATAATGGCACTACAGTGGATGATATTATCGGGTTGTCCGGGACATCTAAAGGTTCTTTTTATTATTATTTCAGTACAAAGGATGAACTTCTGAATACGCTTTCCATGATTCTGGATGACTATTATGAAGAACTAGAGGCAAAAATGGATCCCGAGATGAATAGTTTCTACAAACTATTATATCTGAATTATGAAATGCATACTATGATGGAGGAGAAGATTCAGATCGACCTGCTGGCTTCCCTGTACTCTACGCAGCTTGTTTCAGAGAAGCAGAGTCATCTGCTGGATCGTAACCGTAATTATTACAGGCTGCTTTACCGGATTGTGGAGGAAGGACAGAAGCGGGGCCAGATACGCAGGGATGTGGCGGCAAGCGAAATCACACGGTATTATGCCATGTGTGAACGTGCCCTGGTGTCGGACTGGTGTCTGAACAAGGGAGAGTATTCGCTGGGACAGTACAGCAGAGAGTGTATGCCGTATATGATGGAACATTTTAAAGCTTAGTTCATAAGAAACGTAAAAAGGAGGCTGACCGTATGGTAATACAGGGCCTGAAGAAGTTTTCGTTATTAGATTATCCAGGGAAGATGGCCTGCACGATTTTCACGGCAGGCTGCAATTTTCGCTGTCCATACTGCTATTATAAGCCGCTGGTCATGGATACCCATGAGAATCAGAATATTCCGGTGGAGGAAATATATGCGTTTCTTAAGAAATATCAAGGTATCCTTAACGGCGTGTGTCTGACAGGCGGCGAGCCGCTGATCCAGCATGGCGTAGAAGATTTTCTAAGACAAGTTGCAGATCTGGGGTATGAGGTCAAGATTGAGACGAATGGAAGTTTCCCGGATAAGTTAAGGCGTCTTGTCTCAGAGGGGCTTATCAGCTATGTTGCCATGGATATCAAGAATTCCCGGGAAAGTTATGGGAAGACGGTGGGAATTCAGGGATATGATATTGATAATGTAAATAAGAGCGTGGAATTTCTGCTTGGCGGGAATGTATCCTATGAATTCTGTACCACAGTTGTTCTTGAGTTTCATCAGAGGTCTGACTTTGAATCAATCGGAAGATGGATTGGGAAAGCAGAACGGTATTATCTTCAAAGATTTCTGAATTCAGAACATGTGATCCGAAAGGGGCTTCATAAGTATAATGACTGTATTATGGAACAGGCGTTGGAAATCGTAAAGAAAGAGGTTCCGTCGGCAAAGCTTCGGAAATGGTAGGTAACTTTTGAAGAGCCGGCGGATCTGGACATATATTCTTTCTTTATGTTACATGTCCAATGCGCTCTGCCCTTAATGCACTGTTCCGTCCGATCTCAAAATGATCGGCTTTCAGGATGGCGAAGGATTCTTCGGCATCTCCTTTTCTCATATATTCGATCATCTTCTTCAGATTCTCATTTGTTCTTGTAATTTCCATTCCGTTTCTGACGGAAAACTGGCCGATGCGGATCAGTTCACATAGATTATTTTCATAAATTCTGTTAATACGATCATTTTCAAAAATGCTGATGATCTCCATGTGCATGGCGGTATCGGCAACTTCCCATTCATATATGTCATCGGAAGCGGCAGCCATACGGACGATCTTCTCTTCAAGGCGGTAAGAATATTCTTCATTGCGTCCTGAGGAAAAGATCAGACGGAAAGCAGCTCCTTCTAACAGTTCCCTGATCTGATATAGTTCATTAATATCCTTGTCTGTAATTTCCCGCACAGTCATAGATTTATAATAGTCGGACACGATCAGCCCCTCGGCCTGCAGCATCTGGATGGCTGCTCTGACAGGGCTTCGGCTCATGCTAAGTTCGGCGGTCAGCATGGCTTCCGTGAGCGGCATGCCAGGAGGATAGGTCAGATTGAGAATTTTTTCTTTAATTTTATCGTATGCCTGTGTGGCAAGGGATACGCTTTTTTCAGCCATGGTTTTTCTCCTTTCAGATTATAATTAGTTTAACATGGAGCAGTCGGATAGACAAGTTACAGAAAAATATTTTTTTATAATATGGGTTGACAAATCATATTATACAACATATAATATGGGTATCAAAACAATATTGTGTAGATATTATATTATTAGAGCAAAGGAGTGAGAACATGGTATTTAACACCGGAGCAGCCCTCCTTGACGCTATCGTACTGGCGGTCGTATCCCGGGAGAAAGAAGGAACCTACGGATACAAGATTACTCAGGATGTCAGGACGACAATCGAAGTATCGGAATCCACGTTGTACCCTGTACTGCGGAGACTCCAGAAGGATGAATGTCTGGAAGTATACGACAGGCAGATCGACGGACGGAACCGACGCTATTATAAGATAACGGTGAAGGGCACGGCACAGATGGATCTGTACCGGACAGAATGGAAGAACTATTCCAGTAAGATTAATCATTTGTTTGAGGGAGGGATATCTGTATGAATCGCATAGAATTTATGACAGAGTTAGCCGCATTATTACAGGATGTTCCGATAGAGGAACGAAGAGACGCAATGAAATATTATAATGATTACTTCGATGATGCCGGAGAAGAGAATGAGAAGCAGGTCGTCGAAGAATTGGAAAGTCCGGCAAAGGTAGCGGCAACCATCAAGGCTGATCTTCTGAGTTCCGCCAGAGAGCATGGGGAATTTACGGAGAAAGGTTACACGGATTCCAGGTTCGACCACAGGGATATGCCGGCCGGTAAAGGTGAACGGGATGGCGGTTACCAGTATGGGCAGAACGGATATGACGGACAAAACGACTACAGAGGAGGCTTCCGCGAGGAGGGATACCAGGGGCATGGCTACTCAGGCGACGGGCAGACTCCGCCGAGATCAAGTAATGCGCTGAAGATCTTTCTGATTATTATGCTTGTAATCGTAGGTGCGCCGTTTATCATACCCTTTGGAATTGCCGTGATCGCAATTATATTTGCATTTGGGCTTACGATTCTGACGGTGTTTGCTTCCCTGGTGATTGTTTCCGTTGCAGTGGTATTTGTCGGTGTGTGTGTGTTCATAGCCGGTCTGGTCAGCCTGGTTCCGCAGATTGCGGTGGGATTTGCCCTGATCGGTACAGGAATGATTCTGACTGTTATCGGAATTGTGGCAACGGTAGCAAGTGTAAGGCTCTGTACAATCGTTCTTCCAGGAATATTCCGGGGAATTGTATGGGTGATTGGCAGGCCGTTTCATAGAAAGGCGGTAGTATAGATGAAAAGAGGATGGAAGATGTTCTGGGTTGTGTGCGGTGCGGTCATGGCAATCGGATTTATATTCTGTGCAATAGCATGGGGAATGGGAGTAACAACGAATATGGTGTATGACAGATTCCCGGACGGTATAGGATGGGTAGAAACTGATTCTGGTTCTTCTGCGGAGAATATACATGAGACTTATACCGGCGTGAAGGAGATTGATTTGGATCTGGCTGCCGGGAAGGTGAAGATCGTGGAAGGAGAGGGCCGCGAGATCCGTGTGGATACGGATAATCTCAGTAAAAGACTTGGGTTCAGGTGCTACATGGAAGGTAATGAGTTAAAACTTACCAGTAAGAAACGATTTTCCGGTGTCAATAATATAGGAAGAGGGACGATTACGATCCAGATTCCAAAGGAGATGACTTTTGAAGAAGTATCTCTTAGTATGGGGGCGGGAACACTGAATGTGAACAGTATTTATACCAGAGATCTGTCGGTAGAGATCGGAGCCGGAGAAGTGAATCTGGACCGTTTTCAGGCGGACGAGGCAGAATTCGACTGTGGTGCAGGAAGCATTACGGCAACTGGAGACGTCCGCAGTTCGGCAGATATCAGCTGCGGTGTCGGAAGCGTTGTCTTTACCGCCCTGGGACGTGAAGAAGAGTACAACTACGATATCGAGTGCGGAGTGGGTGAAGTGATGTGTGGGAACGATTCCTATTCGGGCCTTGGCAAAGACCGGCATATCGACAATAATGCAGACAAAGATATCTCTGTCGAAGGGGGAGTAGGGTCTGTGATTATTGATTTTAAAGAATCTGATTTCATGAATGCAAGATAACAATAGAATAGTAAAGAGTGTATGGAGGAGAAAATATGGAACCTAAAAAATTATATCGATCAAGAGAGAACCGCATGATCTGTGGAGTATGCGGAGGCGTGGCAGAATATTTCAATGTAGATGCAACGTTAATCAGACTGGTGCTGGCAATCTTTGCTTTCACTGGAACCGGGTTTTTCGCCTATATTCTGGCGGCAATCATTATCCCGGATGCACCGGGAAGATACTGATTTAGCCTCGTTTGGCGCCTTTCTTTGTCACATACGCCTGTATATTTCCGATTGTTTCTGTCAATACTGATTCAGAAGCTATTTTATTGAATCACAGGAAAGGGGAATATCCATGGCAGCTAAGAAAGACAAACCCATCAGATTAGATGAACTGACGCAGGAAGAAAAGTTAAAATACGAGATCGCCGAAGAATTAGGGCTTCTTGACAGAGTGATGAAAGATGGCTGGCGTTCCCTGTCATCAAAAGAAACCGGACGAATTGGCGGAATGATGACGAAAAAGAAAAAAGAGCTGAATAACGCCTGACAAAAAAGTAACAGAAATATTAAATTTATTAATTACTATGAACATTTCATGATAAAGGTTGAAAAGAAAAGATCCATTTGCTATAATCGACAAGCTGGTAATAATCATTAACAGGTGAGGATATGGACAGTAAGATTAGCGTTTTGGATATAGGGATAGATAATTGTTCAGCGAAAGAAGCGATGAAGAAGACCATGGAATATATGGGGACAGATCCGGTGAATGTCGTGGAGATGGCGACGGTTAACGGGCTTATGCAGATGGACGGCATGGAGCAGCTTAAGGAGGACGTCTGCAGGTTTGACATGGTCCTTGCAGGGGATAAGACGATTCTGGAAGCGGCTGATATTACGGACCGGAAGTATCTTCAGGAGACAGAAGGACGTGTATTTCTGCGGATGTTTATGAGATATCTTCATAAGAACCATAAGAGAATCTATCTTCTGGTAGAGTCTGAAGAGGAAGGTCAGAAGTTTTATGACTATCTTCAGAGGAATTACAATGGCCTTCAGGTGGTGGGGCTTGCCAAGGTGTCTGCACAGAACCGGGCGGACGATATGCTGGTGAATGACATCAACGGCGGCGAAGTAGACTGCATACTTGCGGCCCTTGCATCCCCGCTGCAGGAGGAGTTTATCGTGAAGAACAAAAGCCTTCTGGATGCCCGTATGTGGCTTGGACTGGGGAAAGAGAACATACCGGTGGGAAGAACCGGTATTGGGCAGTGCCGTCTTGCGCAGTTTTTTGTGAGATTTATTTTTAAAAAGGAGATTGAGAAAAGTAAACGCAGATAAGAATTCGTCACTATGTACATGGCTATAAATCAAAAGAATTTCTTAAAACATGAGGAAATCAACAAAAATGTGTGATTTCCTCTTTATTTTTTTGTCTAAATATATTAATATAGAGTCTAGTGATATGCATTATAACCAGATATACCCTTTTTTTGTTGTGAATTATGCATATTGAAATGAGGGGAGGATATAGAATATGATATCTAATCAAATACTTCAGAATACGATTGAAGGCTTGAAAGGAATTACCCGGATTGATTTCTGCGTCATGGATACAGACGGCAAATCTCTCGCAACAACATTTTCGGAACAACGCAATTATGAGGAAGAGGTGGTCGCTTTTGTTGAATCCCCGGCAGACAGCCAGGTGGTGCAGGGGAATCAGTTTTTTAAAATTTTTGATGAACACCAGCTGGAATATATCCTTCTTGCGAACGGCGGCAGCGACGATGTGTATATGGTAGGTAAGATTGTGACCTTCCAGATTCAGAATCTGCTGATCGCATATAAGGAGCGGTTTGACAAGGATAATTTTGTTAAGAACCTGCTGCTTGATAATCTTTTGCTGGTGGATATTTATAATCGAGCCAAAAAATTACATATTGACACTGAAGTCAGACGTGTTATCTTTATTATTGAGACAAAGCATGAGAAGGACAGTAATTCCCTTGACAATGTGCGCAATCTTCTGGGCAACCGGGCAAAGGATTTTGTGACGGCGGTCGATGAGAAGAATATTATAGTGGTAAAGGAATTAGAGCCGGGTGACGGCCATGCGGAATTGGAGAAGACTGCGCAGAGCCTGTATACGCTCCTTCTGGAAGAAGGGGAGGAAGGGGTTCTGATCGCATACGGAACGATTGTGAACGATATTAAGGAAGTGTCGAAGTCATACAAGGAGGCAAAGCTTGCGCTGGACGTGGGCAAGATTTTCTTTGGTGACAGAAGCGTGATTGCGTACAGTACCTTGGGGATTGGCCGTCTGATCTATCAGTTGCCGATTCCGCTTTGTAAGATGTTCATACGGGAGATTTTTGAGGGAAAATCTCCGGATGATTTCGATGAGGAGACGTTGACGACCATCAACAAATTCTTTGAGAATAATCTGAACGTATCAGAGACATCCAGACAATTATATATCCATCGGAACACACTGGTGTACCGGCTTGACAAGCTGCAGAAGAGCACAGGGCTTGATCTGCGCGTGTTCGAGGACGCCATAACGTTCAAGATCGCACTGATGGTTGTGCGGTATATGAAGTATATGGAATCGATGGAATATTAATCACCAGGAGGAAAGTATGATTGAATTAAGAGAAGTAACGAAAGAATACTCAAAAGGGGTTGCCGCCCTGAACGGCGTGAATCTTAAGGTAGAACAGGGTGAATTTGTATTTATCGTGGGGGACAGCGGTTCTGGAAAATCCACGCTGATTCGTCTGATCATGAAAGAACTTGCGCCTACGTCCGGGTCCATCGTTGTCAACGGACAGAATTTAAACCGGATGAAGCGTAGGAAGATCCCCATGTACCGGAGGGGAATCGGGGTTGTGTTCCAGGATTTCCGACTGTTGAAAGACAGGAATATTTACGATAATATTGCATTCGCACAGCGTGTTACGGAGACGCCGACCAGGATCATTAAGAAGAAGGTTCCGGCAGCCCTGTCGCTGGTAGGACTTGCCCAGAAGTATAAGTCATTTCCAAAGGAATTATCCGGCGGAGAACAGCAGAGGGTGGCTATTGCCCGGGCGATCGTGAATGAACCGGCTCTTCTGCTGGCAGATGAGCCGACCGGTAACTTAGATCCTACGAATTCATGGGAGATCATGAAACTTCTGGAAGAGGCCAACGACAGAGGAACAACGGTACTGGTTGTGACGCATAATCAGGAGATTGTGAATGCAATGAAGAAGCGGGTCGTTACAATGAAGAAGGGAGTCATTGTAAGCGACGAGAAAAAAGGTGGGTATAAAAATGAGAATTAGTACATTCGGATATTCGATGAAACAAGGGGTTAAGAACATAGGAAGAAACAAGATGTTTTCCATAGCGTCCATAGCGACTATGTCAGCCTGTATCTTCCTGTTCGGCCTGTTTTTTTCCATTGTGGTGAACTTTAACTACATTGTGAAGAAAGCTGAGGAAGGAGTCGCCATCACCGTATTTTTTAACGAGGATGCCACCAAGGCTGCAAAGGATAAGATTGGAGAGCAGTTAAAGAATGCGGAAGGCGTTCTTGAGGTGAATTATGTCAGCGCCGAGAAAGCCTGGGAGACATTTAAGGACGATTATTTTAAGGATTCTGTAGACCTGGCGGACGGATTTAAGTCAGATAATCCTCTTGGCAATTCCGACAACTATGAAGTATATATGGCAGATGTGTCGAAGCAGAAGGACGTGGTGGCATTTGCAGAGAAGCTTCCCGGTGTGCGTAAGGTACATAAGTCGGACATTGTAGCGAAGACTCTGACCAGTGTCAATAAGCTGGTGGGGTATGTTTCCGTCACGATTATTGCGATTCTGCTTGCGGTATCTGTATTCCTGATCAGTAATACGGTTACTATGGGTATCACGGTAAGGCGTGAGGAGATTGCGATTATGAAATACATCGGGGCTAAGGACGGTTTCGTCCGGGCGCCGTTCGTCATTGAAGGTCTGCTGATCGGTATTGTAGGGGCGCTGATTCCGCTGGTAATGTTATATTTTATGTATGACAAGGCGGTTACATATATTCTGACCAAGTTCAGCCTTCTGAACAATATCGTGGATTTTCTGCCTGTATTTGACGTTTATAAGACGCTGCTTCCAGTGGGGATCGCCCTTGGAGTGGGAATCGGTTTTATAGGAAGTTTCTTTACGATCCGTAAGCATTTGAAAGTATAAGGGATTATGTATAAAATAATTGGAGGGGACATATGATACTAAGAAAGAAGATTGCCGCTTTTTTGGCAGTATCCATGCTTTGTCTTGGAATGACGGTAAATGTGAATGCCTCTGAGATTAGTGAGACGGAGAAGAAAGCCGAGGAACTGGAGAATCAGAAGAAGGCCGCAGAAGGGGAGAAAGCATCTCTTGAGGATCAGTTGAACGGGATTGTCAAGGAGATGGATGAGACGAAAGCAAAGATTGAGACAAAAGAAACCGAGATCCGCAAGAAGGAAGAAGAACTGGTTCAGGCGAAGGTTGACGAGAATGAACAGTACGAAAGCATGAAGAAGAGAATCAAGTATATGTATGAGAATGGGAATTCACAGTTTATTGAGATTCTGTGCGAGTCCAAGAGTATCGGTGAATTTCTGAACAATGCAGAATACATTTCAACAATTTCTCAATACGACCGGGATATGCTGGTGGAATTCCAGCAGATTGTAAAGGCGGTAGAGGAACAGGAGGAAGTACTTAAGGAAGAGTATGCACAACTGGAGAACATGCAGAACAGCCTGATTGCGAAGCAGGATGAACTGAACCAGCTTCTGGAGGGGAAAGAGGAAGAACTCGAGAAGATCAGTGCAGATCTGGGGGCGACGAAGGAGAAGCTTGAGCAGTTAAAAGCAGCTGCAGCAGAAGCGGCGCGCAAGCAGGAGGAGCAGGCCCGGCTTGCAGCGGCCAGCGCCAACGCAAGCGCAGGAGCAGGAGCGGCTGTGGTGTCGGGAAACGGGATGTTTACTCATCCGTGTCCAGGATATTCCCGGATTTCCAGTGAATTTGGATGGCGCGAGGCGCCGATTGCGGGAGCTGGCAATAATCATAAAGGAATGGATTTTGCGGCTTCTACGGGTACGCCGATTTATGCGGCGGCAGCCGGGAAAGTTACGATTGCCAGGTCTAGTGCCACGGCGGGTAACTGGATTGTACTTGATCATGGAAACGGTCTGCAGACCTATTATATGCATGCCAGTGCATTATATGTGTCGGAAGGACAGTCGGTGAGCAAAGGACAGAATATTGCGGCGGTAGGTTCCACGGGACAGTCTACAGGTCCGCATCTGCATTTCCAGGTTATGCAGAACGGATCTCCGGTGAATCCGCGTAATTATCTGTAGATGTATCATAACGAAAAGGTTGAGGGCAGATGAAGAATAAGAAGAGTTTTATACAGGGGGCGCTTTGCGGCGCCCTTGCTATATTGTTAATTGCAGGGCTGATGTCCTGTGGGCTTAAGGCGCACAGTAAGGAGAAGATTGCAAGCGGCGCATCCGGAAAGCTTGGCACGCTGCGGCAGCTCATTGATCAGACGTATATGGGAGATGTGGATGAGGAAGATCTGAAGGAAGGGATTTATAAGGGATATATAAGCGGTCTCCATGATCCTTATTCTGTGTACTATGATGAAGAAGAGACCAAGGCTATGATCGAGACGACAGAAGGCGAGTATGACGGGATCGGAGCGGTGCTGAGTAAGGATATCAATACAGGAGTCGTGACACTGGTACGAATTTATGAAGGGTCGCCCGCTATGGAAGCAGGACTGATGGATAATGACATCCTGTATAAAGTGGAAGACTTTGAAGTGACGGGAAAGGATCTGTCAGAAGTGGTTTCTCATATTAAGGGAGAGAAAGGGACAGAGGTTCAGCTCACTGTGTACCGCGGCGACGACAGCGAGGAGGTTACGGTTACCGCGGTGAGAAATACCATTCAGGCGGAGACGGTCGCTCACCGGATGCTGGACGGAGGAATCGGGTATATTTCGGTATCTGAATTTGATCTTGTAACTTATGACCAGTATGAGCAGGCCCTGGCAGATCTTGAGAACCAGGGAATGAAGGGGCTTGTGGTCGATCTTCGGAATAATCCTGGCGGCAATCTGAGTACGGTGTGTGAGATGCTGGATCTCATGCTGCCGGAAGGGCTGATTGTCTATACGAAGGATAAAGACGGGAATAAGGACGAGGAGCGGTCAGATGACGCTCGTCAGTTCAACCTGCCGCTGGCGGTGCTGATGAATGGATACAGCGCCAGTGCATCGGAGATTTATGCAGGAGCAATTCAGGATTACGGAACAGGAACGATTGTTGGAACCCAGTCTTACGGCAAGGGAGTGGTGCAGCAGATTTTCGATCTGAAAGATGGAACCAGCGTGAAGCTGACCATTGCTGAATATTTTACACCAAAGGGGAGAAATATTCACGGCAAAGGAATCACCCCGGACGTAGAGGTTGAATATGAGGAGAATGAGGCGAATCCAGAGGCGGATAACCAGTTAGAGAAAGCGATAGAAGTGATTAAGGGGCAGATGTAGGGAATGCGATTGGGCATTCCCTTTTCTGACTCTGTATGATAGAATAGGATACAGCAAAGAATTAAGACATTAAGCAAAGGGAACTTCGGATTTTACAGATAGTTCCTGGAAAAGGAAAGGATAGGGGATAGGATGATTTTAATTCAGGGAGGACATGTAGTTGACCCGCTTACCGGGAAGGACGGATGTTATGATGTGCTTGTGGAGGATGGGAGAATCAGAGAGGTTGCAGAACAGATCGAGGCGGCAGCGGCTCATGTGATCCATGCAGAAGGCTGTTATGTACTGCCGGGGCTGATTGATCTGCATGTACATCTTCGGGATCCAGGACTTGAATACAAGGAGACGCTCTCGACAGGGGGAAGAGCGGCGGTGAAAGGCGGCGTGACCACTGTATGCGCCATGCCGAATACGAAGCCTGTGATTGACGACGGCGGAAAGGTTGCAAGCGTGCATGAACGGGCGAAAGGAGAGTCTCTGGCACATGTGATCCAGCTTGGGGCGGTAACGAAAGGCCAGAAAGGGGAAGAACTGGCGGACATCCCGGGGATGGCGGCGGCAGGTTGTCATGCGGTCAGTGAAGACGGGAAGTCAGTCATGAATGCAGCCTTGTACCGCCGGGGGATGAAGGCGGCGAAAGAGTGTGGGATCTCTGTGTTCGCTCATTGCGAGGATCAGACGCTGGTGGAACATGGAGTGATGAATGCTGACGAGAATGCCGGACGTCTGGGACTAAAAGGAATTACGAATTCTGTGGAGGATGTGATTACCGCCCGGGATATCCTGCTTGCAAAAGAGACCGGAGTGCGTCTTCATCTCTGTCACTGCTCAACGGCGGACAGTGTAAAGATGGTGCGTATGGCCAAAGCAGAGGGACTTCCTGTAACCGGGGAAGTGTGCCCCCATCATTTTATCTTAAGTTCGGACGACATTAAGGAGGATGATGGGAATTTTAAGATGAATCCGCCGCTTCGTATAAGAGCAGATGTAGAGGCGCTGCGCCAGGGGCTGAAAGAGGGCGTGATGGATGTGATTGCTACGGATCATGCGCCTCATTCCAGAGAGGAGAAGGACAAGTCGATCGCAGAGGCGGCATTTGGAATTGTGGGACTTGAGACTTCTGCCGCGCTTACGTTTACTTCACTTGTGAAGACCGGGATTCTGAGTATGATGGACATGGCGGAGAAGATGAGTTACAATCCGGCGAAGATTCTGGGGCTTGAAGACAGAGGCAGCGTGTCAGAAGGAAAGGCGGCGGACATTACGATCTTTGACCCTGAAAGGACGTACCGGATTGATAAGAACAGCTTCGTTTCTAAGGGGAAGAATACGCCCTTTGACGGATTTGAAGTGACGGGCGAGGTTGTGTGTACGCTTGTAGACGGTAAGGTGGTTTATCTGTCAGATAAGATTGGAGGATAAGAACATGATTAATAAATTAGTGGAAAATATTAAGAAGACTAAGGCGCCCATTGTTGTGGGGCTTGATCCCATGCTGGCTTACGTGCCGGAGCGGGTACAGAAAAAGGCTTTCCAGGAATATGGGGAGACGCTTGAAGGGGCGGCGGAAGCCATCTGGCAGTTTAATAAAGCTATCGTTGACCAGACGTATGATCTGATCCCGGCAGTGAAACCACAGATCGCCATGTATGAACAGTTCGGGATTCCGGGGCTTGCAGCCTTCAAAAAGACGGTGGATTACTGTAAGGAGAAAGGTCTTGTGGTGATCGGAGACATTAAGCGGGGCGATATCGGTTCTACTTCAGCGGCGTATGCGGTGGGACATCTGGGACGCGTTCAGGTGGGGAGCAGATCTTATGCGCCCTTTGATGAAGATTTCGCTACCGTGAATCCTTATCTTGGCTCAGACGGGGTGAATCCGTTTCTTAAAATATGCGGTGAAGAGAAGAAAGGAATCTTTGTACTGGTTAAGACCTCCAATCCTTCCAGCGGAGAGTTCCAGGATCAGCTGATTGACGGAAAGCCTCTGTATGAACTGGTGGGCGAGAAGGTTGCCGCCTGGGGAGAAGAGCTCATGGGAGAGGAATACAGCTATGTGGGCGCAGTCGTAGGCGCAACGTATCCCGAGATGGGGAAGATACTTAGAAAGATCATGCCGAAGGCTTACATTCTTGTGCCGGGTTATGGCGCACAGGGAGGAAAGGGAAAGGATCTGGCTCATTTCTTTAATGAGGACGGACTAGGCGCCATTGTGAACTCTTCCCGTGGGATTATTGCGGCGTATAAGCAGGAGCAGTATGCGAAGTATGGAGAGGAAGCGTTTGCCAAAGCCTCCAGAGCGGCAGTGGAGGATATGATTGCAGATATCAGAGGCGCGGTTAAGCTTGGGTAAATCAGCACGGCATCTGATGAGAATGACAGGAGGAAGAGATGGCGGAGAGGAAGAAAGAGATTGCAGAAGTAGCAGCGCAGGAATTCCTTGCGGACGGTATCTGCAGTATGTGGATACGGACGGAGGCATCCAGAGAGGCCGGGCCAGGACAGTTTCTGTCCCTGTATACCAATGATCCAAGCCGGCTGCTGCCGAGACCTATCAGTATTTGTGAGATTGATAAGCCGGGAGAAAGACTGAGGGTCGTATACCGTGTGACGGGTGAGAACACGGGAACCGCACAGTTTTCGAAACTGCGCGCGGGGGACCGGATTTCCCTGGTCGGGCCTTTAGGAAATGGGTTTCCTTTGGAGCAGGCAGAAGGAAAGCGTGTGTTTCTGATGGGAGGCGGGATTGGCGTTCCCCCGATTCTGGAACTGGCGAAACAGATGGTATGTGCGAAGAAACAGATTGTTGTGGGCTATCGGGATGCACAGACGTTTCTGAAGGAAGAATTTGAACGAAATGGCGAGCTTTACATTTCCACGGAAGACGGGAGCGTGGGAACCAGAGGGAATGTGCTGGACGCCATAAGGGAAAATGGTCTGGACGCGGATATAATCTTTGCATGTGGGCCGACTCCAATGCTGCGGGCAATCAAGGAGTATGCCTTAGAAAAAAAGATTGCATGCTATATATCGTTGGAGGAGAGGATGGCCTGTGGGATCGGGGCCTGTCTGGGATGCGTCTGCCAGACGAAGGAACGTGACCATCATACGAATGTGCATAATACCCGGATCTGCAAGGACGGGCCGGTATTCTTAGCGACGGAGGTGGAGATCTGATGAATATGAAGGTGAACATTGCGGGCGTAGAGTGGAAGAATCCTGTGACCGTGGCTTCAGGTACTTTCGGTTCTGGAGCGGAATATGCAGATTTCGTTGATCTTAACAGGCTTGGAGCGGTGACGACCAAAGGGGTATCAAGCGTTGCCTGGCCAGGGAATCCAACGCCCAGAGTGGCGGAGACCTGGGGAGGCATGATGAATGCAATCGGGCTGCAGAATCCGGGGATTGAACTATTCTGTGAGCGGGATATTCCCTTTCTTCGGAAATATGATACCAGGATCATCGTTAATGTATGCGGGAAATCGGAGGAAGATTACTGTCAGGTGGTGGAACGCCTTGGAGTCGAGGATGTGGACATGCTGGAGATTAATATCTCCTGTCCGAATGTGAAAGAGGGGGGGATTGCTTTCGGGCAGAACCCGAAAGCGGCAGAGGATATTACCAGAGCGGTTAAGAAGTATGCGAAACAGCCGGTGATTATGAAACTGAGTCCTAATGTAACGGACATTGCCGAGATGGCGAAGGCTGTGGAGGCAGGGGGCGCGGACGCCGTGTCTCTGATCAATACCCTGACCGGGATGAAGATTGATATCCGCAGGAGGACATTTGCTTTAGCGAACCAGACCGGGGGCGTATCCGGGCCTGGGATTCATCCGATTGCCGTGCGTATGGTCTATCAGGCGGCCCAGGCGGTAAAGATTCCGATTATTGGTATGGGCGGGATTGCCTGTGCGGAGGATGCCATTGAGATGATGCTGGCAGGGGCCAGCGCAGTGTCGGTAGGGACGGCCAATTTCCATAATCCCGCAGTGACGGTGGAGATTGTGGAAGGGATTGAGGCGTATCTTCGAGAGAATCAGATGGAAGATGTGCGGGAACTGGTCGGGGCAGTGCGGGCGCTGTAAGAAAGTAGAAAAAAATGCGGGAAGCCGGTTTGTAAAAGGTTTCCCGCATTTTTTATGGGTATAGGAAATTTGGTTTTATTTCTTTACAGAAAAACTGGAGGTCAAAAACTCTTAAATTAGGCCACTTTCGGTTATCGTCTTCAAAAAAGTGTATGATATTTTCAAGGAGGAACTTGCAGTGAAGGACGAAAAAAGAGTAGGAACAGGAATTGTGTGGACAATCTATACGCTGGCAATGGCTTTTGCTGTATATGGATTTCTTGCCCTGCAGGTTCAGATCTATAGAGAAAGCGGGCAGTACTATTGTATGCTGGATTGTATGCACAAGTTGGCGGCGCCTTGGGATTTCGGCCTGTTCTATCTGCCGGTTACATCGGGATATATATTGATGAACAGAAAAGCATACCAATATGCGGGATTTGTTATTAGATATCATAGGATTGAGGAAGCATGGAAGGCGGCGTTCAGAGAACTGGCAGTCAGATCAGGTTTGTGTTCCGGAATCTACAGTATCATAAGCTGCCTGTTCTCATGGCTGTCTACCTATGAGGTGACGAACTGGGAGACGGAAAACAGCATCTTTGGCCAGGTGAACGGTGGGATTTATGAAGGAAGTCCGGCAGTGGTTATTCTGGCATTTTTTATATTTAATTTTATAAAAACATTCCTTGCAGTTCTGTTTCTTGTATTGCTCGAGATCTGGTGCAAGGGACTCATCCAGGGATATCTTGTATTGGGAACGATCATGGTTGTGGAATGGTGTTCTGAGGATGTCGGTATATTTCTGAATCTGTTTTGTATTAAGTATGGCAATTTTAAGTTCCCGTGGACGGTCTGGCTTCTGATTGGGGGTGGGAGTCTCTTAATACTGGGGGCCTATCTGACTGGAAGAAATGTTTGGAAGGATAAGGAGTTTTATGAATAGAAGAATATTTTTAACTGAATTACGGCAGGCGGTGAGAAATAAGAGGACGGCGGCAGTTCTGCTGATTGGAATCGCAATCAGCATTGTGCATGTATTCCATAATATAGCGCCGAATATCGGGATATGGCATGACATGGCGCTGAACCCTAAAACAGAACAACAGTACCCATACCATCTGTTCAATGAATGGATGTGTGGGAACACCTACAATCTGGAAGGTTTTTTGTACTTTATGATTTTTCCGCTGCTGGCTGTTTTTCCATATAGTAGTTCCTTTTATGAAGATAAGGAGAAAGGCTATATCCGGCAGATTTATATTCGTACACAGAGGACGGTCTATCTGAAGGCAAAATTCGGCGCTGTGTTTCTGACAGGTGGTATGGTGATTGTGCTTCCACTGTTAATAAATTTTATGATCTGCGCCGCCCTGCTTCCGGCATTGTATCCGCAGAATCTGGCAGGAACATTTATTGGGGCCTCGGTTCTGTGGTATCGGTTATATGAAATCCATCCGGTTTGGTATGTACTGCTGTTTCTTATGGCTGACTTTCTTTTTGCGGGACTTGTAGCCTGCCTGCCCTTATTTTTCAGTTTCTATTCAGATAAAAAATATGTAATTCTGTTAATGCCATTTCTTACGCATATCTTTATTTATGCGGTGTGCATGATGAGCGGTATACCAGGAGCTGTAAAATATGCGCCGGCATATCTGATTTTTGCCGGCTCGGGCTGCCCGTCGGGATGGTGGCTTTCCGGGTATCTGGTAATATATTTCTTGTTGGGAGGGGCTGCATATTGGAAAATAGGAAACACAGAAGATATTTTCTGAATATTCCGGAGAGAGGAACTGGAGCGGGCGGCAGAGTCAGGATGATAAAGCGTGCCCTTGGGTATGAGTTTATCGCCTCTGTTTTTGAGAATAAATGGAAATACACGATTCCTGTGGCGATAGCTCTTCATAATTGTGTGGTGAATCTTCGAATGTCAGGGAGAATGTGGCAGGGATCGGATTATTTGTGGGATTTTCTAAAAGGAATTCCAACAGTACAGGCGGACAGTCAGGAGTCTTTCTTACTGCCAGGCGGGTGGATGGCTTTTTTCGTACTTTTACTGTATTTTCATGGAAGGACGTCAAAAAATTACACAGGAGGGATGGGGCAGCAGATTCTTCTGCGGTCAGGAAGCGCTGGGAGGTTCTGGAATGCAAAATGGACTGGGTGTATTGGCAGCACTTTTATCTGGTTCGGCGGGGCCTATCTGGCGATTATTCTGTTCTGCGCCGCAATGCCGGGAGAAAGTCTGGATAAGTCGGATAGTCTGAACTGGATTGACGGAAAACAGATATGCGTACAACTGTTTCTTCCACTGCTGGCAGCCTGCGTAATGGGAATCTGGCAGCTTGTCCTGTCTATATGTGTCGGCTCAATTTTCGGGTTACTGGGGGTGTACTGTTGTCTTATTATATCTGCTTATTTTACGAAATGGTATCTGCCAGGGAATTATCTGATGAAGATCCGAATAGAAGAAATGCTGGAGAGTCAGGTCACCCTGAATAGAATGTTCGTATTTCTGACTGTTCTGCTGACAATGGGAATACTGTCTGGATACGATATCATGAGAAGATCTGATTATCTGGCTATGAAGTCAGATTTCTAGGAAGGGGTGAGTAAAAGAATGATCATTGAGATCAAAGATATTTCAAAAGAACTTGGCGGGCAGGCTGTACTGAGTAATATTACGCTTCGGCTGGAATCGGGGAAGGTATATGGGCTGAAAGGGAGAAATGGTTCTGGGAAGACGATGCTGATGCGAGCAGTGTGCGGCCTGATCCGCCTGGATAGAGGCGAAATAGCTATAGACGGCGAAGTGCTGCGCAAAGATATCTCATTTCCAAGAAGCGTGGGAGTGCTGATTGAATCACCGGGGTTTATCGGAAATTATTCGGGATATGAGAATCTGAAAACGCTGACTGCCATCAAAGGCGCCACGTCCAGAGAGAGAATACGGGAGAGCCTTGCAATGGTGGGCCTTGATGCACAGGATAGAAAGCCGTTTCGTAAGTACTCTCTGGGGATGAAGCAAAAGCTTGGAATTGCGGCGGCAATTGTAGAAGAACCGGATCTGCTGATTCTGGACGAACCGACCAACGCACTGGACGAAGGAAGCGTACAGGAGTTGAAAAGAATACTGAAACAGATAAAGGAAAGGGAGGCCTTGATTCTGTTAAGTTGTCATGATGCGGAAGATCTGCTGGAATTGTCGGACGAAGTGATTGAGATGCAGGATGGAAAAGTGGTCTCCCAGTGGAGTGTAGAGAGATGAAGAAATTTCTATTAACAGTAATGGCGGTGGTTCTGCTGATTGTCTGGGGAACCTGTGTTTACCGGGTTAACGACTTGATTCCTCAGGTGAGCCAAAGCATATATCCAGGAGGGGAATGGGTTTTGTGGAAAGACGGGGTGGAACTGAATGTAAAGGGAATGCGTTTCATGGAAGATGAGGAGATCCGAAGTGCAGGAAAGATACCAGATGAAGCCTTGTTCCCTTATGAGATGAGATTATTGTGGGTAGAGACATGCTTTCGGAATACGCAAGAGCAGGAAGTAACCATGGACATGCTGGATCTGGGGGCGGAGTCGGCCGGATGGTCAAATATTCCTGACGTCGACTATTATCAGTATCTCGGTGAAAAGGAGAAGATGCTGAAAGTGCGGCTACAGCCGGGCGAAGAGGTCACATACGAACTTCCCTATCTGCTTTTAAAGGTGAATTTCACAGAATCCGAATGGAGGAAAGCAGAACAGAAGGAATACTATATAACCTGGAGTCTGTACCCGGAGAAGAAGAGTGTGACATTAAGAGATTTTAATATAGACGAAAAGAAATAAGCAGGGAGGGAACGGCGATTGATGAAAATTGTAGCTCTGGATGATGAAGAGCAATATATAGAACTGTTAAAGGAAATCACGAAGAAATCTTACCGGGAGGAAGATTATGAGTTTCGTGGCTATACGAATGTAGAGAGTTTCCTGTTCGATATGGAAGACGGGGAATATGATATTATTCTGCTGGATATGGAGCTTCCGGGTACAAACGGTCTGGAAGTGGGACAGAAGGTAAGGCTTCTGCATCCGGAAGCATTTATCATCTTTATTACAAACCATGTAGAGTATGCCGTAGAAGCATATGAGGTGAACACATTCCGATATATTCCGAAGGTTCTGCTAAAGGAAAAACTGCCGGAGGCATACAATGTCCTGTGGATAGAGATGCAGCTTAAGGAGAGAAAATATTTCGTTATACAGAATCAGTCGAAGCTGGAAAGGATTCCGGAGGATACCATCTATTATATGGTTAAGGATAAAAAGTATGTGCGTATCGTACACCGAAACGGGGAGAGCAGAGTCAGGATGACGATGGACGAGGCATTTGCCAGGATTACCGCCAGCGATTTTGTAAGACTTGACCGAAGTCAGATCGCAAGCCTGCGGCATATTATGTCATTATCCGCACATAAGGTGAAGCTGCGGGACGGCACATTTCTTTCGGTGAGTCAGCCTCAGCTTACGAATGTGAAGAACAGGATTATGGAATACTGGAGCGGCACGTACAAAACAAGATGACGGAGGACAGGGCAGATGCAGAGAAAAAAAGGAAAGATTATCTTACTGATGATTGCGGCAATGATGTTGATTGTGACGGTGTTTTATGTTGCAGACAGATATGCCAGGAATCCATTTGTCAAGAAAAACTCTGCGGTTGGAACGAAGACCGATAAAAATCATCCGACAGAAGATGGTATGAATACAGAAGCGACAGAAGAATTGTCATTACCTGTCTCGAAAACATGGAACCAGGTTCTTCCATATGAAAAAAATATAGAAAAGATCGGACAGCCGTTTGTGGTAAAGAGTGAATATGAAGATGCGCCGTATTTAGATACCCATATGGAAATCTGTGTGAATGAGGCCCGGATTACAAAAGAAAGAGTAGACACAGACGCTCTGTATTACGCTCTTGACAGATATCCGATTCAGGTAGACGAGGAGAAGAATATTCTGAATAATTATAATTATGTTGTGGTGAATATTACATTGCGTAATCTTATGGAAACGGAAACGGAATTTTATGTGAATTCTTTTGATTATTTTTCCTATAATCCGCAGATTGAGGATTTAGAGGATATGGGTGAGCTACAGGGATATAAGACTCTTGCGGATCCGTTTGTGTATGATAAGTCTTACGCCAGGGTATTGATTCCGGGGGGCGGGGAGTTTACCTGCAACCTGGTATATCTGCAGAAAGATGAAAGTATAGAGGGGAAGATCCCTTATCTGTTTTATTCGCATACCGGAATGTCTGTGCCGTATGATGATAAGGCCAGGTTCGTGAGGCTGGATGAAGGAAAAAATTAGCGGTCAGAAATTGATAAAATAGGCCATTTTTGGTTATTTGAGAATTAATGCCTTATAATATTATTCATAAGAAACAGTACTGATTCTGAAATCTAATAAGGAAGATTAAGGAGAAAAGAAATGCAGAAGAGAAAAATTATGAATAAAATGTTTGCATTGATGCTGGCAGGAGTTATAGCGGCACCCTTTGGAATGGGATATGTTAAGGCAAATAACCATGGGGATAAACCGTACACATTATATTATAATGGTAATGGCGGTGATGTATCCACCGGCAAAAGGGAAAAACAGGATGACAGCTATGTATATATTAAGCATATGGGAAACGTAGGGGCAAGAGTTTCGGTCAGAGTCTCTGGGTATTCAGGTAATTATACCGGAATGAATGGAAGCGGATCTTATGTGTCTGTTCCATTAGGAAAAGGATACAAAATAGCAAATTATGTTGCGGAATCATTTCCAAGCGACTACAGGAGAGGCAATTACAAAATGATATATTTGCAGCTGTCACCAGAGACACATTCTTCAACTACTCTGCATGGCTGGTGGAGCCCGGACAGCATTTAGAAATGTTTTCCGCACCAGGCAGTTTCTGCCTGGTGCGGGGAGAAGGAAGATGATAAGTTTATATTTGTAATTTCCTTTTTGCGGCCAAAAACCATGAATTTAAGGTCAATACTGCAATTATTGGAAAAAATATGTTATACTCAGAAGCGGAAAGAATGCAGAGTACAGGAGTAGATCATGTTTAATCTGATAATATACGGTGTCATCAGTTTTTGGAAGATTATTTTTGGATTCCTCATTTTTACACGGATATTTACAGAGAAACGTAGGGATAAAAAATGGATTGAAAGGCTTGGGTGGGGAATCCTTACTATTTTGGCAATAGATCAGGCATGGGATTCCTGTCATGGGTTTATCCCATGGCTTCAAATTGTCGTATATGGAGGGATGAATGCTGGGATATTGAAAATTTTTTATCGTTGCACATTCCTGGAGGCTTTGCTTTGGAATTGGCTCTATGATATAGGATATACATTATTAAAAATGCTATTTTCTATTATACGTGGAGTTTATTTAAATCAAGGAGCAACATATGTAAACGTAATTGGCGGGCGTATATTAGAAGAGAATGTCTTGTGCTTCTTTCAATTGTGCGTTATATTGGTTCTGTATTTTAAGTGTTTGGATAAGATAGAGTTGCTGTTAAAAACATTAGTGAAGACGAGAAAAATGAAAATAATTACTTTGATAACGGAGGTTATTATCTTAGAGTCGATTCACAAAATGATGGAGTTTGGAGCGGTTCAGTACAAAACAGTAGATGTTGCATTATACATTTTAATTATTTTTTGCCTGTTGACAGCATTCTTATTATATATTGTTTATACACTGTATATACATAGTAGGGAAGAACAAAAAAGTCTGGTAGTTCAGCGAGAAATACTTATAAGAGAAACGGAGGTGATTACGGAGCACTGTCGGCGGGATGCAAAGAAACTTCATGATCTAAAGCATACATGGATATATCTGCAGAATTGTCTGGAAGAGAAAGATTATGGTGAGGCTTTAAAATGTGTCTGTAAGCATTTGAACGAAGTGAGGATGTTACAGAGGCAGGCATGGACCGGGATAGCAGAAATAGATTTGTTGTTGAATTATAAGTATCAGAAGATGAAGGAGCAAGGAATACACTTTTCAAAGGATATTGATGTATATAGTCTGCCTGTAACTAGAGAAAATTTTATGATTATACTAGGTAATCTTCTGGATAATGCAATTGAGGCGGCTGAAAAATATGAAGGGGCAGAGAGCAGGATACATCTGCTTATTAAAAATATAAATGAAATGTTTATAATAAGAATAGGCAATACATGTATGGAAAAGTCCCCGGAATATGGAGGAAAGAGATGGAAAACAACAAAAAATGATTCCATCCATCATGGATGGGGAATTGAGAATGTAAGGCAGATTGTAGAATGCAGCGGCGGAAAGTTGGATTTTAGGCGGGAAAAAGATTGGTTTGAAATAAGTATATTAATATAGGAGAGTGGTGGAGATGAAGAGAGAAAATTTGGATGTGATTTTATATGAACTTATGCAGGCAGAAAATCTTGGGAAAGATGAGGAGGAAGTAGTAGGGGTTATATCATTGTTTGACGGTGGATTACACACATTGCTTTGTTGCTAGATTTTGTAGAAATTATTAGCATCCCGAAGGGAGAAGTATGGAAACAGAAATATGGAAACAGATTTTGGGAGATAAGATTTACAGTGAAATCGACCATACTGTATGTGATAGGCTGAAGGAACAATTAAATCAAGAATGTGATAGCTGTCTGTTTCAGATTTATGAAGAAACAGACAGCTATTATTGCGGTAGTCTGCCAGAAATAAATTTTGAAAATTTTTATCGTTTTTTTCTGCAGATTTCCATAAGATATACAGTAGTAAGAGCAGATGGATTTTTGCCCGGAAAAGAGACGGAAAAAATGATTGCAGAGAATGTCCTGCAAGGGATCAGCAGGATTCCAGTACGCTGCCTGATACAGGATATTCGAGAGCATGTGGAGAAAGGGAGTCTTTCAGGTAAGGACGAATGGGAAGAATACAAAGACTATGAAGAACATTTCTTAGGAAAACCAGCGTATATCAGGCAGTTTTGTCAGAAATATCCGGAGCTTCTGAGATTGCTGCTACTGCGGGTACGTCAGACTGTAGAACAGTTCTGTATGCTTCAGAAGATAATAGATGACCAAAGCAGTAAAATCGGACTGAGAGATAAAGAAATAATCAATATAGAACTTGGATTGTCTGACGTCCATACAGAGGGACGAACAGCAGCGAGCGTGCTGTTTGCTGATGGACGTAGGCTGATCTATAAGCCGCGTAGCCTGCGAAAAGACAAACTGTATCAGAATATTTACAACTGGTTTTGCAGTGGTTTGAAGATAGGTATCAGAAAGAGAGAAATTATTGAAGCAGAAAAATACGGACTCGACACTTATGTTGAATGCCGGTCCTGCCAAGACAAAGAGGAGATAAGACGGTTTTTTTATCGTCTGGGAATCCAGCTTTTTATCTGTTATCTTATGGATACATCGGATCTCCATGGAGAGAATCTGATTGCTAATGGGGAATTCCCGGAGTTTATTGATCTGGAAACAATGCCTGGAGCCGCTAGATTTTGTAAGCATAGGGAGTCAGATGTGGGAAAGATACGGGAATTTCTGGAACGTTCGGTGTTGCATACGGGGATTCTACCGTGCGCAGCCTGGGGAGAAGGTAGTGCGGCGGGCGGCGTTAATGTACTGCATTCGCAAGAAGCAGGTATTACACCTTTCAAGCTACCGGTGATCTGTAACCCAGGATCATCGAAAATCAAGATGGATTATGAAAAAAAGAAGATTATACTTAGAAACAGCATTCCCTGCCATCAAGGAAAGCCTGTTGCAGTCCAGAAGTATGTAAAGGAGTTATGCGGTGGATTTCATGATGCATACTGCCTTGCAATGACGGGAAGGAAAGAACTGGCCGGGCTTTTGGAACCGTTATTCCAGGAGGAAAGCAGATACTTGATCCGTCATACACAACAGTATGATATGTATCTTGCGGTTTCTTTATCACCAGAATTTATGAAAAATACAGAGGATCGTATTTATCTGCTGCATGTCTTGAAAAAATCGGAAAAGAAAGGTTCAGGGCAGGCGGCATTTTTTGGATATGAACTGAAATCACTGATGAATCTGGAAATACCGATTTATTATTCTGCCGGGAAAGAACGGTTTTTACGAAACGGAGACGGAGACGTCTGTTCAGACTATTTTGAACAGAGTTCATATGAATATTTTCAGAAAAGATTACACAGCTTATCAGAGGAAGATTTGAAAGTACAGGATATGATGATACGGCTCTCAGTGGGATGTAACCTGCCTCAGACGGAAGAGAGTAGATATGTTGAGGTAAAATATCCGACAGAATGGAAAGAGAGGCTGATAATAATCGCGAGGCATATTGCAGGGCTACGGATAGAGACAGAAGACAGATTAATCTATCCAAAGCTGAATCTATCTGGTAAGACATTGAGACTGGAGGCAGCAGATATGAATCTGTATGACGGGATTCCAGGTTTGGCAGTATTTTTTGCTTCTGTTATATCAGTATGCAGGATTCGGGAATTTGATGAATTGTATGAAGATCTCACTGCAGTAATGTTCCGGTATACAAGGGAATGTCTCGAAGATAAGAAAGAGGAGGTTTTCAAAGGAACAGGAATGTTTGTGGGGGAAGGCTCCGTAGTGTATGGATATCTGTTATTGTACCAGATAAGCGGCAGGAAAGAATATCTGGAGTATGCCAAAAAGCATGCCCGGGTCGTAAAGAGGGCCTGTGAACAGGATACCCGTTACGACCTTCTGTCTGGTAATGAGGGATGGATTCTGGTGTTGCTTAAATTATATCAGATTACAGAAGAAGAGGGTTATCTGTACGAGGCGGTCAGAACTGGGGAGATTCTCTGGAAGCAGAGGACAGAGAGGAAGAATGGCTGTGGATGGCTGTGTGCGTCAGAGAATGTTCCTTTAGCTGGCATGGCGCATGGAAACAGCGGTGGGATTATGGCATATGCAGGTTTGTTGAAAAGTACAGGTAATTGGAAGTATGTGGAGAGCCACTCTAATGCCTGGTGTCATGGCGGAAGTGGAATTCTGTTATCAAGGATAAGGCTTGCCGAGGTAGAGGAATTTCGGAACAATGAAAGAGTCAGGAAGGATATTGAAAGAGGGATCCGCTGTCTGATGAAATGGGAAAAAGATGACAATGTCTGTATCTGCCATGGGCTTGCCGGAAAGTATATGATAATGAAAGAATGCGAGAGAGTGTTGGAACGGGAAGATCTTAAGGCGGAAAGTGTGAGGTTAAGACAGCGATTACTTGAATTAGAAAAGATTCCTGTGCAGGAATACTATAGTACATCTTTTATGGCAGGCATTGCGGGAGCTGGGATTGCGTTATTACCTTTTTGCCTTTTCTGAAACAACTGCAACGCAAAGTAACAGTTCAGCCTGCAACTGCGCACTTGCTGCGCAGTTAGCAGCCAATGAATTGGAGTAGCTGGGAATCCGCCTCTTTGCCGCAGGCAAACTTTAAAATGGGCGGATTTCGTAACAGTGAAGCCGGAAGGCTGAACTGTTACAACGCAAAGAAATTCTTTGACATGGTGAATTGAAAATAGACAGGAGTTATGTTAGAATTAGAAAAATGGCGGTAAAGCCTGTCTATAAGGGGGAGTGACACAATATGGAACAATATAAACAGGAATTTATAGAATTTATGGTAGAATCCGACGTCTTAAAATTCGGTGATTTCACATTAAAAAGCGGGCGGAAGTCCCCGTTCTTCATGAACGCAGGGGCATATGTGACCGGCACGCAGCTTCGCAGGCTGGGAGAATACTATGCAAGGGCAATCCATGACAATTATGGCCTTGATTTTGACGTGCTGTTCGGGCCTGCATACAAAGGAATCCCGTTAAGCGTGGCAACAACCATGGCCATCAGCGAATTATACGGCAAAGATATCCGCTACTGCTCTAACCGCAAGGAGGTAAAGGATCATGGTGACATCGGTATCCTTCTGGGAAGCAGGCTTAAGGATGGCGACAGAGTCGTAATCATCGAGGATGTGACCACGTCCGGCAAGTCTATCGAAGAGACATTCCCGATTCTTAAAGCGCAGGGCAGCGTGGAGATCAAGGGGATGATGGTGTCTCTCAATCGAATGGAAGTGGGGAAAGCCGGTCAGAAGAGTGCTCTGGACGAGATCAGGGACCTGTATGGTTTCCCGACGAGCGCTATCGTGACTATGGACGAAGTTGTGGAACATCTGTACAACAGAGAATGTATGGGAAGAATTATCATTAATGATACATTAAAAACGGCAATCGACGCATATTATAAAATGTATGGAATCAGATAAGCCGCGCTGGTTTCAAAAAGCAGGAGGGAAATCTATGAATGAGAAGGCATACAAGGCGATGAATTTTGCCGGGATATCGGGGATTGTGACTGGTATTATTGTAGCAGTCGTGGGAGTCACGGCAGGAGTCATCACGATTGTAGGCGGGGCGCGTCTGCTAAAAGAAAAGCGGGGGCTTACTTTTTAGGCCTGCGTAAAGGGTGTGTGCATTTGGGATAAAGCACATCATCCACAGGAAGTCTGGACAGAAAGGAAGCCTGATATTTGAGTTTAAAGCGTAATAAGAGAATCCGTTTTTTCGGGAAAATATTATTTGTGTTGTATATTATATTTATCATTTATTTTCTGATATTTTCTGACTGGTATGGACGGACGGGGGAGATGCAGGAGTATCACTATAACCTCGTACTCTTTAAGGAGATCAAAAGATTCTGGAATTACCGGGATCGGGTCGGGCTGTTCGCCATGTTCACGAATTTATTTGGAAATGTAATTATCTTTATGCCGTTTGGGTTCTTTATGCCAATGGCGAGCAGGTACAGAAGTTTTTTTTCTACGGTGTTCTATAGTTTTGGCCTGAGCCTGTGTGTAGAGACCTTCCAGTTGATTACGAAGGTGGGAAGCTTTGATGTGGATGACCTTCTTTTAAATACTCTGGGAGGGCTCGCCGGTTATATCATGTTTGTAGTCTGTGCGGCAGTAAGGAGAAGATATGTTTATAAGAAAAAAGATTGTTACGGAAGAAGATAGGGCGAAAGCGCTGGCGAAAGCCAGAGAGAAGCAGCGGAAGAGAATCACCAAGTACGGGCAGGCGAAACCCCGCCATGCAAGGAAGGGAATCTATTCCTGCTGCTATGCTTTTGTGGTTCTTCTTTTGTTATTTCTGATGGTATCCATCTCTTACCGGGAGAAGGGAGAGATCGGGATGCTGCTTGGGTTTGTGGGATTAGGGACGATTGCCCTTGCAGGCATCGGAACCTGGCTTGGGAACCGGGGATTTAAGGAGAGAGAGAAGAATTACATAACATGTAAAGTAGGAGTTAGTATCAATATGGTTGTGCTGCTGGGCCTGACTTCTATTTTTATCAGAGGGCTGGTCAGATGAGGGAAAGGAGGCAGGTCAGATGATAGACGAAAGATACGAACTGGCGGTTGGAAGAATCCGAAAGATGAAGAACGAAGATACAGTGGAAACATCGTTCCGGGATTTTTTTCATAAAATGGCAGAATTTGTCCTTATGCTGGACGAACTTAGGGCGTTGGTTTCAGACGGAACATACCGGAATCTGGAACTTAAGGAACTGAAACAGTGGAATCACCGGATGTACCATGACATACTGCCGGGAGCCTATGGGACAAGTTACGGGAATCCTGCCTTTGCGGCCGCACAGTTCGGCAGGGAGTATGGTCAGATCTTAAGTTTTCTCTATACAGAACTTCGGGGCTGCATTGCGTATGTATTTGAGCAGAAGACAGAATATCTTGATATTGTGTATGAACTGCTGATTGAGATTTATAACCAGTTTGAAGAAGACGGAAAGCCGCAGACCGGGCGGATGAAGGAGAGTATCTACTGGTATGCCAGTGATTATTGTGATGTGTTTGTGGCAGACCGGATCCGTGAGCAGATTGAGCCGGCAGAATCTTTTGCTGCGAACATGATACAGAACAGTGACCTGAACGATCTTCGGTATCTGTATCAGTTCGGGGAGTATATCAGCGAAAACGAACTGCGTACCGCAGAACATCTGCTGGAACTTCCGGAAGATCTGATCTGTCAGATGGCCAACGTCTATACAGAAGGATACCGGATGGGATTCGTCAATACTGGAAAAGACCTGGCGAAGAAAGGAGTCGTTGAGATCCGGTATGTACTTGGGTTTGAGCGCGTGATTCGTAAGGCTATTCACAACTTTGGAGAAATGGGGCTTAAGCCGGTTATTTCACGGTCCGGGGTCAGTGTTCTTACGAAACGGGGGCATCTGAAACAGGGGTACTATGGCGCTATTGCCAATAAGCAGTACGAGTATGACCATCGGAACGACCAGGCGTTGTTTCTGGATAAGAAGTTTGTGGAACGGAAATTGGAAGTGATTCAGACTACTTATGAGCATCACAGGGAACAGGCGGCAAAGGCGGCAGGTCCGGCATGTATTGATATGTTCGGGGAGACGCCCTTTTCACCAGAACAGAAGGAGGATGTGATTAAGCTTTCTAAGAAACAGGAGGAACTTCTGCTTCAGTTTTACAGCCGCCAGAGCCAGATTACGAACCAGTACATCCGGGGAGATGAACGTAGTTTTACCATTATTGCTTATCCGGTGCCGGAGATCGGGGATCAGTATGAAGAGATTTTTGATGAGATTATCCGGATCAATACGCTGGATTCGAAGACATATGAGAAAGTGCAGCAGGCGCTGATTGATGCGCTGGATGAGGGAGAATACGTTCATATACTTGGAGGAAACGGTAACCGGACGGATCTTAAGGTACGGATTCATGAATTAAAAGATCCGTCAAAGGAGACGGCGTTTGAAAATTGTGTTGCGGACGTGAACATTCCTGTGGGAGAGGTGTTCACTTCGCCGGTGCTTGAAGGGACGAACGGAGTGCTTCACGTCAGTAAGGTGTATCTTCACGAGCTGCAGTATCGGGATCTGGAGATAACGTTTGCCGACGGAATGATTACAGAATACCGATGTGGGAATTTTGAAGACGAAGAGAAAAACCGGGAGTATATTTTTGATAATATTCTTCATAAGCATAAAACCCTGCCGCTGGGTGAATTTGCAATCGGAACCAACACAACAGCTTATGTGGCGGCAAAGAAATATGGGATTGAAGAAAAGATGCCGATTCTGATCGCCGAGAAGATGGGGCCCCATTTTGCCGTGGGGGATACCTGCTATAGCTGGAGCGAGGATGTGAAGGTGTATAACCCGGACGGGAAAGAGATCGTAGCCCGAGACAACTCGGTGTCCATTCTGCGCAAAGAGGATGTGTCAAAGGCATACTTCCAGTGTCACACGGATATCACAGTTCCCTATGAGGAACTGAAAAAGATCGCGGTGATTACGAGAGACGGGAAAGAAACCGTGCTTCTTGAGGATGGGAGATTCGTGCTTGAAGGGACAAAGATTCTGAACGAGCCATTGAAAAATGCAGGTAAATAAGGTATTATGAAGCCATGAATAGAAATATACAGACAGAAGAAAGGATGAACAGGTATGCCAAGAGTAGGAATTGTGATGGGCAGCGACTCAGACCTTAAGGTAATGAGCAAAGCTGCAGCAATGCTGGAGAAATTAGGAATCGACTATGAGATGACGATCATTTCCGCCCACCGCGAGCCGGATGTATTCTTTGAGTGGGCGAAGGCGGCGGAAGGAAAGGGAATGAAGGTGATCATTGCAGGCGCAGGGATGGCGGCCCACTTACCGGGAATGTGTGCGGCTCTATTTCCTATGCCGGTGGTGGGCGTGCCCATGTCGGGTAAGAACCTGGCCGGGGAAGACGCTCTGTTTTCCATTGTTCAGATGCCGCCTGGAATCCCGGTTGCAACCGTTGCCATTGACGGCGGTATGAATGCGGCGATCCTGGCAGCGAAGATTCTGGCAACGTCTGATGAAGGACTGCTGGATAAGCTGAAAGATTATTCCAGGGAGATGAAAGAGACGGTTCAGGCAAAGGCTGCCAGACTGGATGAGATTGGATACGAGGCATATCTCGGATAGACGGTATCTGGTCTGTGATACCGATGAAGTCCGTCTGCAGGGGCAGATGTCACAGAAGCGCCCCTGGATGGGATTAACAATGAGAAAACGAAGTATATTCATTAAGTCAGAATAAGGAGACAAAATATGGATTATAAAAACGCCGGAGTGGATATCGAAGCTGGTTACAGATCAGTGGAATTAATGAAGAAGCACGTAAAGGAAACCATGCGCCCGGAAGTATTAGGGGGCCTTGGCGGTTTTGCCGGTGCATTTGACCTAAGTGGAATCAAGAATATGGACGAGCCGGTTCTGCTGTCGGGAACGGATGGCTGCGGAACGAAGGTGAAACTGGCATTTCTTATGGATAAGCATGATACCATCGGAATCGATGCGGTAGCCATGTGTGTGAACGATATTGCCTGTTCGGGGGGAGAACCGTTATTTTTCCTGGATTATATCGCCTGCGGGAAGAATTATCCCGAGAAGATAGCTTCCATAGTCAGCGGTGTGGCAGAAGGCTGTAAGCAGTCCGGGTGTGCGCTGGTAGGCGGTGAGACTGCGGAGCATCCCGGGCTTATGCCGGAGGATGAGTATGATCTTGCGGGATTTGCCGTTGGCGTGGCGGATAAGAAAGAGATCATTAACGGCGAGAATATTAAGCCTGGGGACGCACTCATCGGCATGGCGTCAAGCGGCGTCCACAGTAACGGATTCTCTCTTGTCCGTAAGGTGTTTGAGATGACGAAAGAATCACTGGATACATATTATGAAGAACTGGGCGGCACGTTAGGAGAGGCTCTGATTGCACCCACCAGAATTTACGTGAAGGCGTTGAAGGATATCAAGGACAGCGGTGTGAAGGTTAAGGGATGCAGCCATATTACAGGCGGCGGTTTTTACGAAAATATTCCCAGAATGCTGCCAGAGGGCGTAAGGGCGGTCGTTGAGAAGAATAGTTATGAAGTTCCAGCCATATTCAAGCTTCTGGCAGAAAAGGGGAAAATTGCGGAAGAGATGATGTATAACACATTTAATATGGGGCTTGGAATGGTTATTGCTGTAGATCCTGCCGATGTGGAGAAAACTATGGAGGCGATTCGGGCAGCAGGCGACCGGCCATACGTTGTAGGCCGTGTAGAGGCAGGAGAAAAGGGAGTTACGTTATGCTAGAAGTATTGGTACTTGTATCCGGAGGGGGAACGAACTTACAGGCGATCATCGATGCGGTGGAGACAGGCATGGTCACGAATACCCGGATTACCGGCGTAATCAGCAACAATAAGAACGCATATGCTTTGGAACGGGCAGAAAAGCATGGGATTGCTCATAGGTGTATCTCGCCGAAGGAGTTTGCTTCCAGGGAAGAGTTCAATGAGAAGTTTCTGGAAGCCGTAGATGTATGGAAGCCGGATCTGATTGTGCTGGCAGGGTTCCTCGTTGTGATTCCCCCGGCTATGATTGAGAAATACAGGAACCGCATCATTAATATCCATCCGTCGCTGATCCCTTCTTTTTGTGGGACGGGCTTTTATGGCCTAAAAGTTCACGAGGCGGCGCTTTCCCGGGGGGTTAAGGTGGTTGGCGCGACGGTACATTTTGTGGACGAGGGGACGGATACAGGCCCGATTATTCTGCAGAAAGCTGTAGATGTGGAACCGCAGGACACGCCGGAAGTTCTGCAGAAGCGTGTGATGGAACAGGCGGAATGGAAGATTCTGCCCAAGGCCATTGATCTGATTGCCAATGGAAAAGTGTCGGTCCAGGATGGAAAGACCGTGATCCATCTATGAGGTATCGCAGATGAACTATAAAAAATATTACTGGCTGTTACGGCAGTCATAGAAGTGACTTGGGAAGAAATGGAGGAGATCAGAAGATGAACGTGTTGATTGTCGGCAGCGGCGGAAGGGAACATGCAATCGCTTACTGCGCAGCGAAGAGTGAAAAGGCGGATAAGATCTATTGTACGCCGGGAAATGCGGGGATTGCAGAGTATGCCCAATGCGCCCCTATCGGTGCTATGGAATTTGATAAGATCGTTTCGTTTGCAAAGGAGAAAGAGATCGACCTGGTGATCGTCGGTATGGACGATCCGCTTGTGGGCGGCCTGGTGGACGAACTGGAGGCGGCGGGTATCCGTACTTTCGGCCCGAGGAAGAATGCGGCGATCCTGGAAGGTTCCAAAGCGTTTTCCAAGGACTTGATGAAGAAATATCATATTCCGACTGCAGCGTATGAGAATTTTACCGACGCCGACAAGGCGCTTGCATATCTTAAGACGGCGAAATTCCCGATTGTTCTGAAGGCCGATGGTCTGGCTCTGGGGAAAGGCGTGCTGATCTGCAATACGCTTAAAGAGGCGAAAGAGGGCGTTAAGACCATCATGCAGGACAAGAAATTCGGTGACGCCGGAAATGAGATGGTGATCGAAGAATTCATGACAGGCCGTGAGGTGTCCGTGCTGTCCTTTGTAGATGGGAACACCATTAAGACCATGACTTCGGCCCAGGATCACAAGCGCGCCGGGGACGGGGATACCGGGCTGAATACCGGGGGAATGGGAACTTTTTCTCCAAGTCCTTTCTATACCAAAGAAGTAGAAGACTTCTGTAACAAGTATATTTACCAGGCTACTGTGGAGGCCATGAAAGCGGAAGGAAGACCGTTCAAGGGTGTTATTTTCTTCGGGCTTATGCTGACAGAAGAAGGTCCGAAGGTGCTGGAGTATAATGCAAGGTTCGGAGATCCGGAGGCCCAGGTTGTCCTTCCAAGGATGAAGAATGACATTATCGAAGTGGCGGAGGCATGTATTGACGGAACTCTTGACCAGGTAGATCTGCAGTTTGAAGACAATGCGGCAGTCTGTGTAGTTCTGGCCAGTGAAGGCTATCCTGTGACATATGACAAGGGGCTTCCGATTACAGGTCTGGATGAATTTAAGAAGCATGAAGGGTATTACTGTTTCCATGCCGGAACGAAATATGACGGAGAGAGGCTTGTGACCAACGGCGGGCGTGTGCTCGGCGTTACGGCAAAGGGGAAAGATCTGAAAGAAGCCAGGGCAAATGCTTATGCAGCGACGGAATGGGTGAAATTTGACAATAAATATATGCGTCACGATATCGGGAAAGCGATTGACGAGGCGTAGACATATGAGGGGTACAGGCGCAAAAGACGTCTGTACCCCATTGTAGTTTTAATCTTAGTAAATCCCCAGTTTATCAAGATATTTATCAATCTTTTTCAGACGTTTTTCAATCCCGTTCACCTTATGGCTGATAGTGTCAAGCAGTATCTCGGCCACAAACTGCGGCCCGATCAGTGAGTTGAAAAAGGCGTTGCTGTCAACCGGTACGGTGATCAGCGTAGTGGCGTACTGGGCAAGCAAGGCGCTTGGTTTGTCTGTGATAACAATAATATCTGCGCCCGCTTCCCTTGCCATCTCCGTAGTCACCCGGTCGAGGGAAGAGTATCTGGGAAAACTGAACACAATCAGACAGTCCTCCTTTGTTATGTTGCACATATGGTCAATAGGGCTGATGGCAGCCGTATTTGTGGAAGTCACATGAGGAAGGATATGTTTCAGGTACAATAGAAAATAATCCCCCAGGCAGGCGTTGCCCCGGGTAGCTGCAATATACTTGCGTTTGCTGGCGATGATGATGTCGGCTGCCTCTTCAAATGCGGCTAATGTATTGGTGGTAAACAAGGTTTCCAGATTCTGAATGGCATTCTTCAAATGCCGGTTGATATAATCTGAATTCCTTTCAAGCTTTGCCCTTTTAGCCACACGCTGCGCAGGCACTGTGATCGAGCTGGATATGCTGAGAACCTTGTCCTGATATTCCTTTCTCAGCAGTTTCTGAAAATCCATAAATCCGCCAAATCCTAAGGATCTGCTGAAACGGATGACCGAAGATTCGCTGACGTTTAACTTCATGGCAATCTCGGTAGAAGTCATGAAGCAGGCGTCGGCAGAGTGATCCAGGATATACCTGGCTATCATTTTCTGTGTTTTTGTCAGACTGGCATTATGGATCAGTTCACTCAGTTCGCTCATAGAGTACCTCCGAAGTTTTTATGATTTTTCAATATATTGTATATGGTGTCTATTATGATTTAAGCATGAATCAAGAAAATATGCAAGGAAAATTGTAAATACAATTCTGGTTTTTGATGTATAATTAAAAAAAGCTGTGAAATAAATAACTATTATTGAATATTATACTGACTTGTGCTAGTATAATTAAAAAGATAAATGAATAATATTCTTCATTAAAAATTATTAGTGAAAAATATTATTCATAAAAAGGGGAAAAGGAACGCTCCTGCTGATAAAAGTGATTCTGAAGAATTTATTGTAAAAGATCCAGAAGAAGGAACGAGTCAGGCAGGGGTAAGTATGATGGCATGGAGGTTGAGGAAAATGAAAGTCGGAAGCGTCAGAGAGATTAAAAACAATGAGTTTCGTGTAGGGATGATACCGGACAATGTGAAGAGCTATGTGAATGCAGGACACGATGTTTATATTGAGAAGGGAGCCGGAGCCGGTTCTGGATTTACGGACGCAGAGTATGAAGCCGCCGGGGCAAAGCTTCTTGATACGGCAAAAGAGGTATGGGATACGGTAGAGATGATGGTCAAGGTGAAGGAGCCTCTGCCGGATGAATATCCGCTCTTTCACGAGGGGCTGATCCTGTATACTTATCTTCATCTTGCGGCGGATCAGCCTCAGACAGATGCACTGCTGAATGCGAAGGTGAAGGGCGTAGCCTATGAGACGCTGATGGACCGCAATGGCGGGCTGCCGCTTCTTGCACCCATGAGTCAGATTGCCGGACGGCTTAGTGTGCAGGAGGGGGCCAAGTATCTGGAGAAGATTTACGGCGGAGAAGGCGTGCTTCTTGCGGGAGTGCCGGGAACGCCGAAAGCGAATGTGGTTATCCTTGGCGGCGGCTCCGTGGGAACCAATGCCTGCAAGATTGCCGTAGGTATGGGAGCGAATGTTACGATCCTGGATGTCAATCTGCAGAGGCTTGTATATCTGGATGATATTTTCGGGGCAAGAATTCAGACCCTTGCTTCTAATGATGCGAACATCGAGAAGTCCGTGAAGGAGGCAGATCTTGTAATCGGGTCTGTGCTGATACCGGGAAAGGCGGCTCCGAAGTTATTTAAGAAGAAATATCTCAAAGAGATGAAGCCGGGAGCCGTGTTCGTGGATGTTGCCGTTGACCAGGGCGGCTGCGGTGAGACGACCAGGGTGACTTACCATGATGATCCGATTTATATTGAGGACGGAGTCGTGCATTACTGTGTGGGGAATATGCCGGGAGCGGTTCCAAGGACGTCTACGATTGCACTGACCAACGCAACCTTAAGTTATGGGCTTCAGATTGCGGGTAAGGGGCTTGAGCAGGCATGTAAGGAGAATGAGGTGATTTACTCTGCTATTAACACGTATGACGGGAAGCTGACCTGTAAGAATGTGGCGGACAGTTTTGATGGGTATCAATATGTGGATATAAGGAGTATTGTGAAGTAGAGTCGGAGAACGACTGGCATTATTTGTAACAGTGAAGTCGGTAGGCTGAACTGCTACCATTATTTATCAAGGGTTGTTGTAAAAGATAGCTTATATACAATATATACAGCAGATTTATAGAATCTGAACCATGTTTTGTGTATAGCGGCTATTTTACAACAACCCTTGAATTTTTTTGTGGAGACCGGTTTATTTTTTTTCAAGAAATGATAAAATATTGACAGGTTGGAGGTGATCTGTTTGGCGGTGATTTTCCATATTGATGTGAATTCGGCGTATCTTAGCTGGACGGCGGTTGAAGAACTGAAAGAAGGGGCAAAGAGGGATCTGCGTCTGATTCCGTCTATTATCGGCGGCGATCAGAAATCCAGGCATGGCGTTGTACTGGCTAAGTCCATTCCGGCAAAGAAGTATGGAATCCGCACGGGCGAGCCGGTGGCCGGCGCCTTTCGCAAATGTCCGGGACTGGTGATGGCGCCGCCGGATCATAAGCTGTATGGCCGGTACAGTGAGAGGCTGATGGAATTTCTGCGAAGCTATACGCCTGTCATTGAACAGGTGAGTGTGGATGAGTGTTATATGGATTTTACCGGGAAAGTAAAGGATTATCATTCTCCGGCAGAAGGAGCGATGGAGCTTAAGAATGAGGTGTATCGAAGATTTGGGTTTACGGTGAATGTGGGGATTTCGAATAATAAATTACTGGCTAAGATGGCTTCGGATTTTGAGAAACCGAATAAGATACATACTCTATTTCCAGAAGAGATACAGATAAAAATGTGGCCCCTCCCGGTGTCGGAACTTTATATGGCAGGTCATTCCAGTGTAGACGTATTGCATAAGCTGGGGATATTTACGATCGGAGAGCTTGCTGTTATGGATCCCAGGCTTCTGGAACTTCATCTGAAAAGCCATGGAAGGAAACTCTGGGAGTCTGCTAATGGTATTGGCAGTGAAGTGGTGGAAACAAAGCGGGCTGAGGCGAAAGGAATCGGCAATTCTACGACTCTTTCAAGAGATGCCGTTACAGAGAGCGAGGCAAAGGAAGTGCTTGGGAAACTTGCCGCCAGTGTAGGGAGACGCCTTCGCAGAGAAGGACAGAAGGCGAAGATGTTAAGTGTGGAGATTAAGTATTATAATTTCGAGAGCGTTTCTCATCAGAAGCAGTTAGAAAAAGCGACGAATCGGGATGAGGATATTTACGAGGAATCGGTTTTGCTGTTCAGAGAGTTGTGGGATCAGACGCCTATCCGTTTATTGGGAATCCGAAGTTCTAAGCTGACGCAGGAGGATGAGCCGGAACAACTTACAATCTTTGATCCCCGGTTTCAGTATGATCCGAAGCGGGAGAAAAAGAAAAGAATCAGCCAGGCCCTTGAGAAGGTGCGGGCGAAGTACGGTGAGGGGATTGTGACAAGAGGGATGGATCTGAAAGATAATGGCTTGTAAGCTCCCTCTATTTATGTTATAGTGTGTCTATAACAAAAGAATCAGATATATTAAGAAAAGGTGATAGAATGCTGATAGAAATTGATTTTAACAGTGAGGAGGCGCTCTATGTCCAGCTCCAGAACCAGATTATCATGGGAATAGCCATGAATCTGATTCAGGAAGGAGACTCTCTGCCGTCCGTCCGTCAGCTTGCGAATATGGTAGGCATTAACATGCATACTGTGAACAAGGCTTATGCCATCCTGAAGCAGGAAGGATTCATTCAGCTTGACAGGAGAAGAGGGGCAGTCATAGCCATAGATATGGATAAGGCGAGAGCATTGCTGGAGATGAAAGAGCATCTGCGCATGCTGCTGGCGAGAGGAAGGTGCAAGAACATTTCCAAAGAAGAAGTGCATGCCCTGGTAGACGAGATCTACGAGGAATACGGCAGAGTGTAAACAGCCGATGGCAGACTATTAGGAAAGGAAAAGACATTCATGAATTATACGGAACAGGCGAACAAAGTGTTAAAAATTGCGAGGGATACGGCAAGGAAGCTGAATCATCCCTATGTTGGAACAGAACATCTGCTCCTTGGGTTAAGAGAAGTCTATACCGGAGTGGCGGGGCAGGTACTTGGTATGAACGGGGTGAACGAAGAGAGTATCCGCAAGGTAGTAGACGAACTGGTATGTCCGGTAGGGGAGACGGCCGTGGTGCATCAGCCAGAAACCAGTCCCAGGCTTGAATATATTCTGGAAGAGAGCAGGGTAGAGGCAGCGCATTTCCATTCAGACAAGATCGGCACGGAACACATGCTGCTGGCGCTTCTTCGAGATCCGGACTGTGTGGCAACCAGGATTCTACTGACGCTGAACGTCAACATGCAGAAAATATATCAGGACATCTTTTCTGTCCTGGGCGGAGACCCGAAGGAATACCAGGAAGAGATTCTTCAAAGCGGCGGCAGAAAGCGGGAAGGAATGCTGGAGCAGTTTGGCACGGACTTAACCGTCCAGGCAGAGGAAGGACGTCTGGATCCGGTAATCGGAAGAGAGGAAGAGATTAACCGTCTGATTCAGGTGTTGAGCAGAAGAACCAAGAATAATCCCTGTCTGGTAGGGGAACCCGGCGTTGGCAAGACGGCGGTGATTGAGGGCCTTGCCTCCCGGATTGCTGCCGGGAATGTTCCGGAGGGGATGAAAGATAAGCGGATTCTGACTATGGATCTGGCGGGAATGATTGCCGGGTCAAAATACCGGGGAGAATTCGAGGAGCGGATGAAGCGTCTGCTGCAGGAAGTAAAGTCAGCCGGTAATGTCATTCTGTTTCTGGACGAGGTGCATACCATCATAGGAGCAGGAGGAGCGGAAGGCGCGATTAATGCATCGAATATCATGAAGCCGTCTCTTGCCAGGGGAGAGGTGCAGTTAATCGGTGCGACCACCATCACGGAATACCGCAAATATCTGGAAAAAGACGCTGCTCTTGAAAGGCGGTTCCAGCCGGTAACGGTGGAAGAGCCCACGGAAGAACACTGCCTTGACATTTTAAAAGGTCTTAAGAAACGCTATGAAGACCATCATCATGTCGAGATCGAAGACCAGGCTCTGGAAGCGGCTGTAAAGCTGGCAAACCGGTATGTTAACGACCGTTTTCTGCCGGATAAGGCTATTGACGTACTGGACGAGGCATGTTCGAAGGTGAGTCTGCGGGGATTTAAGATTCCAGAGAATATAGCCGGAATGGAGGCGAATGTGGAGGAACTGACTGCGGCCTTGGAAGAGGCGATCCGCAACGGGGAAATTAAAGAGGCATCCCGTATCCATAAGGATCAGGAGGCGCTGGAGAAGAAGCTTTCACAGGTGAAGAAGCGTTTCCATAAGAAGAATGAGGAGCGAATTCTTGCCGTGACGGAGGAAGATATTGCAGAAGTGGTATCCCAGTGGACGAAGATTCCGGTACAGAGGCTTGCAGAGACCGAGAGCGTCAGACTTAACAGGCTGGAGAAGGTACTGCATCAGAGGGTGATCGGTCAGGAAGAAGCCGTAACCGCAGTGGCGAAGGCGATCAAGCGGGGAAGGGTGGGACTGAAAGACCCGAAGCGTCCGATTGGTTCTTTTCTGTTTCTGGGGCCTACCGGCGTCGGGAAGACGGAGCTTTCCAAGGCTCTTGCCGAGGCTCTGTTTGGGAATGAAGAGTCTATGATCCGTGTAGATATGTCAGAATACATGGAGAAACACAGCGTTGCCAAGATGATTGGGGCGCCTCCGGGATACATCGGACATGATGACGGCGGACAGTTAAGTGAGCGGGTAAGACGCAGGCCCTATTCTGTGGTTTTGTTTGACGAGATTGAGAAAGCCCATCCAGATGTATTCAACATTCTGCTGCAGGTGCTGGATGACGGACATATAACAGATTCACAGGGGAGGAAGGTGGATTTTCGCAATACGGTTATTATCATGACCAGTAATGCGGGCGCACAGACTATCATTGATCCCAAGAAGCTGGGCTTTAACGTGAAGGAAGATGCAGCGGGCGACTATAAGCGGATGAAAGGGAATGTGATGAAGGAGATCAGGCTGATCTTCCGACCGGAATTTCTGAACCGGATTGACGAGATTCTGGTATTCCATCCGTTAAACGCAGAGCAGATGAAGAAGATTGTGGGACTTTTGTGCAGAGAATTTACAACCCGGGCGGAGGAGCAGCTTGGAATCCGCCTTAACATAAGGGACTCTGTCAAGAAGCACATTGTGGAGACCGGAACAGATCAGAAGTATGGAGCGCGCCCTCTGCGCCGCGCGGTGCAGAATCAGCTGGAGGACGGTCTTGCAGAGGCGATCTTGAACGGAGAGGTTCAGAGGGATTCGGAAGTTGTTGTCGGGCTGTCTAAAAAAGAAATAAAATTTATACCAAAGACTACAAATTCAGACGAAATTGAGATATAATAGGGGTACAAAAGAAGAACCGCAGGAGGAGAGATAAATATGGCAGCAGTGAAAGAATTGTTAAAGACGGAAGCAGACGGAACCCTTAGTTTTGGAGACTATACGCTGGCAGGAAAGACGAAGCTTGACGGATTTGAATTCCAGGGAGATATATACAAGGTTAAGACATTTGCCGAGATTACCAAGCTTGAGAAGAACGGAATGTTCGTATATGAGTCTGTTCCGGGAACCGCTGTTGAGAATTTCCGGGCAGATGAAGACACCGTGTCATTTAAAGTTTCCGGTATGAGAGATGCACAGTTTACGCTGGAGTTGGGGGCTGACAGCGAGTATGAAGTGTTTATGGACGGGGTCAACGCCGGAGTGATGAAGACCAACTTAAGCGGTAAGCTGAGTGTCAGCGCAGAACTTGAGGCGGACCAAAGCGTAGAGGTTAAGGTGGTCAGGAAATAGACCGGGGAAGAAATGTGAGAAGATGGGGCTGCATAAGCGGCCCCATTTTAGATGTGATAAGGAGTGTGAATATGGCAAAGGCGAAGAAAAGCGTATATTTCTGTCAGAACTGCGGACACGAAGAGACAAAATGGCTGGGTCAGTGTCCGGCTTGTAAGGAATGGAACACATTTGTAGAGGAGAAGGTAATGCCTGTGAATTCCAGGACCGTAAAGGAACGCGGGGAAACCCAGGTTGTAACCCTCTCAAGCGTCGTGACAGACGAGGATGACCGTATGCTGACAGGAATCGCAGAATTAGACAGGGTATTAGGCGGCGGCATTGTAAAGGGTTCTCTTGTGCTGGTAGGCGGTGATCCTGGAATCGGCAAATCTACCCTTCTTCTGCAGGTCTGCCAGCGGCTGTCGGCATCGGGACAGAAGCTTCTCTACATATCCGGAGAGGAATCCTTGAAGCAGATTAAGCTGCGGGCCAACCGTATGGGAGAATTTACGGAAAATCTGTATCTCCTATGTGAGACCAGCCTGAATATTATCCGGGGGATTATTGAGCAGCAGAAACCGGATATGGTAGTGATTGATTCTATTCAGACCATGTATAATGAAGAGGTAGGATCTGCGCCCGGAAGCGTTTCCCAGGTTCGGGAATCCACCAATATATTTATGCAGCTTGCCAAGGGGCTGAATGTCTCCATCTTTATTGTGGGACATGTGACAAAGGAAGGAACCGTGGCAGGGCCGAGGGTACTGGAACACATGGTGGATACGGTGCTGTATTTTGAGGGAGACCGTCACGCCTCATACCGGATCCTGCGTGGAGTAAAGAATCGTTTCGGTTCTACCAACGAGATCGGCGTCTTTGAGATGAGAAAGGAAGGGCTGGCAGAAGTCAGGAATCCGTCAGAGTTTATGTTAAGCGGTAAGCCAGAGCATGCCGCAGGTTCTGTAGTCGCCTGCGCCATGGAAGGAACCCGCCCGATGCTGATGGAGATCCAGGCCCTGGTTTGTAAGACGAATTTCGGAATGCCAAGAAGAACGGCGGCGGGGCTGGATTATAACCGGGTCAATCTGTTAATGGCAGTATTGGAGAAACGTCTTGGGCTGCCGTTGTCGAATTATGACGCCTATGTAAATATCGCCGGAGGAATCCGGTTAAATGAACCTGCGGCGGATTTAGGAATTGTGATGGCGATTGCATCCAGTTACAAGAACCGTCCGATTGCCGAGGATGTGATTGTGTTTGGCGAGGTGGGCCTAAGTGGTGAAGTGCGGGCTGTATCTATGCCGGAGCAGCGGGTGGCGGAGGCGAAGAAGTTAGGGTTTACAACCTGTGTTATCCCGGAAGTGTCGGTAAAGTCTGTAGGAAAGGCAGAAGGAGTACGGATTATTGGCGTAAAAAGCGTTGGCGAAGCAATCAGCGTCGGGCTCTAATGTACTTGGCCCGGATGTGACACGGGTACATCGAAATAAATAGGGAGACTGGAATAATGATACACTTAGCAATTTGTGACGATGAACGTCTGCTTGTTGATTCTTTGACAGAACAATTCAGACGATATGCGCTGGAGACCGGTAAAGAGGTCAGGATTACCACATACTATGACGGACTGGAACTGATTGAGAAATACGACCCTACCATTGATCTTATTTTTCTTGATATCCAGATGAAACTGGTGGATGGCCTGCGTGCGGCGAAGCGAGTGCGGGAACTGGACGAGAAGGTAGGGATTATCTTTCTGACCACCCTGACCCAATACGGACTGGAAGGCTATAAGTATCAGGCATTGGATTACGTTATCAAGCCGCTGAAGTACGCCCGTCTGAAATCTGAACTGGACAGCTTTCTTTCCCGACGCTGCAGGGAGGAGAATCCTTTCATTATTGTGAGCAATGATTCCGGGAACTACAGGATTCTTTTGAACAGTCTGCGCTATGTGGAGACGTTTAACCGGAATCTCCTCTTTCATTCAGAACAGGAAAATATTATCTGCTACAAAACCATGAAGGAAATCACACAGAGACTTACGCCTCATGGATTCATCCGCTGTCACAGTAGTTATCTGGTGAATCCTTTTTTTGTGAAAGGGGTTAAGAAGCTTGAGATTACACTGATTACCGGAGAGACGCTGCCAATCAGCCAGCCGAAGCGCAAAGAATTCATGGAGCGTCTGACGGAATACTGGGGTGATATGTTATGATAAGGTTATTGGATCTGATTACTTTTTTTCTGCTTTGGGGAAATGCGCTGGTTATATTTATGATGATCCGGGAATTCCTTGTACTTCGTAAAAACCTATTTGTTCAGATCGCAGCTTTTCTTTTATCTCCGTATCTTTTTAATGTAGTTGTATTCTCAAACGATCTGGTGGGAGTTCTCTGGCCGCTGCTGGGTTTCTTCCTGTATACGATCGTGTTTTACCGAGGAAAGTGGATGGAAAAACTGACAACAGTCCTTGTGTTTTATCCGGCAGTAATTGCGGTGAATTACATTATAGAGGATTCTGGAAGCAGGCTTTTCTTCTGGATAACCAATGCGTCTGATCATGCCCGGGAGTGGACGAGACATATCCTCTTTATAAGTACAATGATCCACACCTGTTTTGTGCTGGCAAGGGGACTGTTCTGGCTGTCGGCGTATCTGCTTTTGCGGAAATATCTGAAGCAGATTACGGAAAATCTTACCCTGCGTATGTGGATGATTGTGGATGCACTGCTGATTGCCCCTATGGTATCTATTTTTACGATTATTTATTTTATGCCGGAAGAGATGGTGATCGTATATCCAATCTGCGGGGCGGCTGTTTTTTCCAGTTTCGGAGGAATCTATCTGGCGGCTTATATCAGTAATGCCTTAAAAACGGAATATGGTGCAAGGGAGCTTCAGATGAAGCTTGACTATGTACAGGAAAAAGTCAGTGAAGAAGAGCGTGTGCGCAGTATTTACCATGATATGAAAAATCATCTGCTGGTACTAAAGGCCCAGGACGGTCATTCGCAGGAGGTGGGAGAATCTATCGAAAAGCTGCGGGAAGAGATAGAAGCTTATGAAGCCTACTATCATACGGGAAATGATTTTCTGGATATCATCATCCGTGACAAGTTGAGGAAGGCGAGGGAACTGCAGATTGATTTCCAGGCGAAGATCCGATTTGAGGCGGGAAGTTTTATTGAGCCTCTGGATATTAGTACTATTTTCGGAAATGCGCTGGATAATGCGATTGAAGCAAGTGAAAAGCTGCCGGAAAGCATGCGGCTGATTACGGCGAAAGCGTCCAGGATTCATGATATGCTGATGGTTGCCGTGGAGAATAACATGCAGTCAGATCTGCCGTCTGATGAAAAGACCTGCAAAGATGATAAGTTCCTCCATGGGTTTGGTCTTTCGAATATTCGGAAAGCGGCAGAAAAGTATGAAGGCCAGTGTATGGTAAAAGCGAGGGATGGGAAATATGTTCTAAAGATTATGATTCCGGTTCCGGAATCAGCACCGGCACAGGGAATTTAGATTTGATTGCAGGAATTGTTACAAGAAAATTGGGAAAATCTGGAAAAAGTCTTGACAGAACGGGAAGAAAGAAGTATCAAAATAGAAGGAGATAACAAATCATAAGAAGTCTGAGAGAGGTGGATTGTTTATGGAAATGGTTCTTGGGGTGAGGATTCCGTCTCAGACAACCGTGCCTTTGGAAAGGATTGCAAGGGCAGGTTGTCTTTTGACGCTGTCAGGCGTTTTATATTGCGGTGTCAGAGAATATACGGCGGATTTTCATAGGGGATTGGATGAAACTGTAGTGTGCCGTCAGGTGATGAAAACAAATTGCAGTATGGATAGAGGATATATTTACGGAAATATCAGCAAGGTTTCCTCGGATTTACAGGAAGGGGAACTAAAAAACGTGTTGGGGCAGGCGATCGCCGGGGGTCAGCATAGGATGGCGCTTTCCGATCAAGTGGAGAGTCCGCTTAATATAGAGACGGTGAATGCGGTAGACGTATCCTGGAATCTGTGGGATATGAATTTAACAGAACCAGTATGTGATCTGTGGGAACCAAAGATAACAGAACCGGCAGGGGATCTGTGGAATGTAGATATCTGGGATTTTGATGTACCGGATTTACCGTCTGTTGATGAAGCTGAAGAAGACACCAGTACAGAAGAAAAGATTGAGAAAAAGGAAATTGCCGGATTTTCTGTCGATTCCCAGGGATATATTACCGGGGTTACAGAAGATCTTGTGCTTATGGACGGGGTTCTGTCTATTTCTGCAGAGCCGGAATGTGTTGGAATAAGAGCGGGTGCATTTTCTGATATTGAAGAAGATGTCATAGAAATCTATATTCCTGCAAATATCCATGATATTGAAAAAGGAGCTTTTGACTGTTTTCCTTTTCTGATGTACATAGAAGTGGCAGAAGACCATCCATATTATTACAGTGAGTATGGAATTCTGTACTCGAAAAACGGGGAAGAAATCGCATATCCGACAGGAAGATAAAAAATAATAAAAAAAAGAAAATACTTATTGACAAGATATGACAAATATGGTAATCTAACTAAGCTGTCACTTGAGCGACGGAGTCGCAAAACAGACGGCGAAAAAAGTTAAAAAAGTTGTTGACAAACGACGAAAGATGTGATAATCTAATATAGCTGTCGCAAGAGAGCAACAACAAAGCACCTTGATAATTAAACAATAGACAACAACCTTGAAAATTTCTTGAGAGAAATTTCAGAACGTGGTTTTAAATGAAGAGAAGTCCGGTTTCGCCGGATGGATCTGAAAGTTTAAGACCAACCTTATAAACAGTAATAACGGGAAAGAAAAAGCGAGCATTTTTCTTGACTGAGATTAAACGAAAAGGATGCTTCGCAATTCTAAGCTCGTGGGAAACCTCGCTAAGAATTGCGGAGTGTCTGAGAACAAAAAAAGGATGTTCCACAACAAAAGAACTGTTGAGGAGCGTCCAGACGCTAAGGCTCGTGAGAAACCGAGCCAAAGCTTTTTGGACGAGAGTTTGATCCTGGCTCAGGATGAACGCTGGCGGCGTGCCTAACACATGCAAGTCGAGCGAAGCACTTGGATTGGATTCTTCGGATGAAGATGATTGTGACTGAGCGGCGGACGGGTGAGTAACGCGTGGGCAACCTGCCTTACACAGGGGGATAACAGTTAGAAATGACTGCTAATACCGCATAAGACCCCGGGACCGCATGGTTCCGAGGTAAAAACTCCGGTGGTGTAAGATGGGCCCGCGTCTGATTAGGTAGTTGGCGGGGTAACGGCCCACCAAGCCGACGATCAGTAGCCGACCTGAGAGGGTGACCGGCCACATTGGGACTGAGACACG
>CAJTVY010000017.1 GCA_910579925.1 uncultured Dorea sp. | reverse complement strand
CATGTTGAACATCTCCTTTGCTCTTTCACTTGATAGTATAGATTGTTCAACTTTTTCTGTCCACACTTATATACTAACACCAAAATACAGTAATTCACACTTATCGGACTACTAATGTCCAATAAGGTACGATAAGTTATGAACCTCTCCCAGGAACGCAAAAACCCCCTGAAAATGCCCATTCTATGGGATTTTCAGGGGTTCGTAAATCAATTCTTCTCAGAAGTTTACTGATTCATCTGCGCCGCAACCTCAGCCGCAAAATCTTCATTCTTTTTCTCAAGACCCTCGCCCGTCTCAAACCGAACGAACTTCTTCAAAGTAACCGCAGTACCAGCCTCTTTCGCAACTGCCTCCAGATACTTCGCTACCGTCTCCTTATTCTCAGCCTTCACATACTCCTGCTCTAACAGACAGACTTCCTTCAGTTCCTTATTGAGACGTCCGGTAATCATCTTCTCGATAATATTCTCCGGCTTATTGGCATTCTTAGGATCATTCTTAGCCTGTGCAATCAGAATCTCCTTCTCATGCTCTTTGTACTCTTCCGGCACATCGTCGGTAGAAACATACTTCGGATTCAGCGCCGCAATCTGCATAGCCACATTCTTAAGGGCTTCCTTCACTGCCTCAGAATGGCTCTCTGTCTCAGCCTCAACCAGAACGCCGATCTTGCCGCCTGCATGGATATAAGATACTACAATCCCATTCTCGGAAACTACCTTCTCGAATCTCCGAATGTTCATGTTCTCACCAATCTTAGCGATCATAGCCGCCAGTTTATCCTGAACAGTCATAGATGTATCAAGCGCCCACGGCTCTGCCTTGAAGCCTTCCACATCAGCCGTATTAGAATCAGCAAGCTGCTCTACCACTTCTTTCACATAAGTCTGGAACACTTCATTCTTAGCAACGAAATCCGTCTCAGCATTCACCTCAACGATTGCAGCCACCTTGTCGTCACCCTTGATCGTAGTCGCAACAATACCTTCTGCAGCGATACGTCCGGCCTTTTTCTCAGCCTTTGCCTGTCCGTTCTTTCTCAGATATTCTACAGCCGCATCCATATCGCCGTTCGTCTCGTTCAGAGCCTTCTTACAGTCCATCATGCCTGCGCCTGTCATCTCTCTTAACTCTTTTACCATACTAGCTGTAACTGCCATGTTAATCTCCTCCAAATCTATTCCATACAGACGCTTGTCTACTCGTCTGCTCCGTCATTATATGTCTCTTCCGCCTCATCGTAAGCACCGTCATTCCCTGTCATTCCCTGGTTCGCCTCAACGACAGCATCAGCCATCTTAGATACGATCAGCTTCACCGCACGAATCGCATCGTCATTTCCCGGAATCACATAATCCAGTTCTTCCGGATCACAGTTCGTATCTGCAATACCGATCAACGGGATACCAAGTGTATGCGCCTCCTGTACGCAGATTCTCTCCTTCTTCGGATCTACTACAAAAATTGCGTCCGGAAGCTGCTTCATCTCCTTAATTCCGCCCAGGTTCTTCTCAAGCTTCTCCCACTCTTTCTTAAGCTGGATAACTTCTTTCTTCGGCAGCACGTCAAAGGTTCCGTCCTCTGACATTCTCTCGATCTCTTTCAGACGTGCAACTCTGCTCTTGATAGTCTTGAAGTTTGTCAGCATACCGCCAAGCCATCTTTCATTCACATAGAACATTCCGCAGCGTTCAGCCTCCGTCTTAATGGCATCCTGAGCCTGCTTCTTGGTTCCGACGAACAGTACCGTACCGCCTTCTGACGCAATGTCAGACACCGCCTGATACGCCTCGTCAACCTTACCTACAGACTTCTGCAAATCAATAATGTAGATACCATTCCTCTCCGTGTAAATATACGGAGCCATCTTAGGATTCCATCTTCTCGTCTGATGTCCGAAGTGAACACCTGCTTCTAAAAGTTGCTTCATTGAAATAACGCTCATGTTTCTTTCCTCCATTTTGGTTTTTGCTTCCGCATATGTGTAAGTCCTTGAAACCGGCCCAGATCCTCTTGATCTTAAGCCCTGGCACCCTCTTGGACAAACAAATGCGTGATTTTTGCGACTTTTTCATGATAGCATAAAAGCCTTGCATTTGCAAGGCTTTTATCCGTTCATTTTCTACAATATCGTAACAGTGAAGCCGGTAGGCTGAACTGTTACACAATATCTGCAATAACAATCCACTCAGCTCTCTGCCATTCTTACCAGTAACGTCTGTACCATGGAGAACCATATACGCTGGCAACCTTCACTACGTCTCCTGTCTGAGGAGCATGAATCATCTGTCCGCCGCCGATATAGATACCGACATGTCCCGAATAGCAGACCACATCTCCTGGCTGCGGACTGCTGACAGCGACTCCGCCGCTGCCCTGCGCTCCAGAAGTACGTCCGACACTAATTCCAGCGACTCTGTGACAATACTGAACAAGTCCGGAACAGTCAAGCCCGGTTCCCGGTGATGTACCGCCCCATACATAAGGAACACCCTGCTGGGAATATGCAGCGCTTACAATGGCCTGTGCCACAGATGTATTGCCGGTTCCTCCACTGCTCTGATTCGTGTTGCTGTTGCTATTATTAGTAGTATTGCCGGTAGAATTATTTCCACCGCCTCCGCCATTACCATTATTACCACTATTACCGGAGTTCTGCGTACCACCGTTATTATTCTGGTGGTTACCGGAATTATTATTGCCTGCCGCTGCAAGCTGACGCTGACGTTCCTCTTCTTCCTTGCGCCTGCGCTCTTCCGCTTCTCTTGCCGCTGCCTCTACCGCTGCCTGAATCTGACCATCCAGATCAGCGACTTCTGCCCGCTTCTCTTCAATAGTCGTATCCAGCGTCGTCTTCTCGTCTTCATATTCAACCTGCAGAGATTCCAGCTTTTTCTGATCTTCCTCCAGAGTCGTCTTCAGAGTCGCAATCTGATTCTTCGTCTCGACATATTCCTGTAACTGATCTCTGTCATAATCATGTACGTTCTGGACATATTCTGCCTTGTTCACCAGATCCGAGAAATTCTCTGCCGATACCAGCGACTCCAGCGCAGAAGTGTTTCCTTCCTCGTACATATATTTAATACGAAGCTTCATTGCCTCATACTGTTCTTTTTCCTTCACCTCTGCCGCGGCAAGGTCGTCGGTTGCCTGGATGATCTCCTCACCCTTCTTCACCAGATCTTCTTCCAGACCATTGATCTTAGATATGATCCTCGTCAGTTCCTCCTGCAGGGAATTCACTTCGCTCTGCTTCTCAGCCTTGTCCTCTTTCAGATCATCAATTGACGGTGCGGCCATAACCGGCGTAACAATCAGCGAACTGGCAACGATAGCAGCCAAAACTCTTGCTCCAAATTTCCTCATAATGAAACCATCCTTTTTATGTATTTTCTGCTTACTATTTACACTCTTCTACGTTCTTCCGACATAGTCCCTCTACATCTGGTAACAATTATAACTCAAACCACTAAAACTTGCAATATTTTTTAATAATTTTGTAACAAATGTTTCGACATGTCTGAAAAACCAGATATGTAAAGCGTCTGCCCGTCCTGTATCGGACAGGCAGATTACATATTACTGGATGTTCATATTCGTATACCCCATCAGACTGACGTCAACCTCCTGAGCCGCCTCCCGTCCTTCACGAATGGCCCAAACCACCAGCGACTGCCCTCTGTGCATATCTCCTGCCGTAAAAACGTTTGCAGCGCTGGTACTGTAAGCCCCGGGACTCGTGGCAACATTGGTCCGCCCATCCGTCTCCACACCGAAAGCCTTGGTCACATACTCCTCACTCCCCAGGAAACCTGCCGCAATCAGCACCAGATCCACGTCCACGGTATATTCACTTCCAGTAATCTCAGCCATCGCCATCCGTTTGGTCTTCTCATCCTTCTTTGGCTCCAGCTTTACAAGAACCGCCTTGCAGACCTTTCCCGCCTTATCCTTCTTAAACTCCTTCACCGTCGTCTGGTACACCCTGGGATCTCTGCCAGATACTGCAATCGCCTCCTGCTGCCCGTAATCCGTCTTGCAGACCTTCGGCCACTCTGGCCACGGATTGTCATCCCCACGCTCATCCGGAGCCTTAGGCAGCATTTCCAACTGTAATACCGACTTCGCCCCATGGCGCAGAGACGTTCCTACACAGTCATTTCCCGTATCGCCGCCTCCGATTATCATCACGTTCTTTCCCTTTGCAGAGATGTATTCCCCGTCTTTTAACTGCATCTGGTTCGCCCACAATGCTCTGGTGGTTGATTTGAGAAAATCTACTGCAAAATGAATCCCTTCTGCCTCTCGTCCCGGTACCCTGATATCCCTTGGGTTCGATGCGCCGCAGCACAGTATCGTACGGTCATACTCCTTCAGAATCTCCGAAGCCTTTTTATCCGTTCCCACATTGCAGCCTGTCACAAAGGCAATCCCTTCCTCTTCCATTATTCTGATCTTCCGGTCGATGACCTGTTTCTCCAGCTTCATGTTGGGAATCCCATACCGGAGCAGTCCGCCCACCCGGTCTTCACGCTCGAATACCGTCACTTCGTGTCCCCGCCGGTTCAGCATATCCGCCGCCGCAAGCCCGGACGGTCCTGAACCGATGACCGCCACCTTCTTTCCAGTGCGTACCTTCACGGGTCTTGCATCCGCATATCCCTTCTCATACGCATTTTCAATAATCCCATACTCATTCGCCTTAACGGAAACCGCATCACCGTTAAGCCCGCAGGTACAAGCAGCCTCGCACAGAGCCGGGCAGACCCTGGAAGTAAATTCAGGGAAATTATTGGTCTTTTTGAGGCGATAGTACGCCTCCTCCCAATTGCCGTGATAGATCAAATCATTCCACTCCGGAACCAGATTGTGCAGCGGACACCCACTGGCCATTCCCATAATCATCTGCCCCGCCTGACAGAACGGCACACCGCAAGCCATACATCTGGCTCCCTGGCGTTCCTGCTCCTCCTTCGACAAAGGCTTGTGAAATTCGCAAAAATGCTTAAGCCTTTCTTCAGGCGCCTCGGGCGTCTTATTCTGTCTGTCATATTCCATAAAACCTGTTGCTTTTCCCACTTATGTCCACCTCCTATCGTTCGCCCTTCATGGCGTAAAATGCTTCCGTCTTCGCCTGCTCGCTGCTCATACCCTGTTCCTCTAACTGAAGGATCATCGTCAGCATCCGCTCATAATCCACAGGGATGATCTTCTTGAATTTCGGCAGATATTCCTTGAAATTTCCAAGAATCTTCTTCCCGATCTCCGAATTGGTGCAGGCAACATGCTCCTCAATCATACTCTTCAGTTCATTCACGTCAAATTTTGATGAAATGCGTTCCATATTCACCATCTGCCGGTTGATATTCCGGTACAGATCACTGTCCATGTCGAGAACATATGCCACCCCGCCGCTCATTCCGGCGGCAAAGTTTCTGCCCGTCCTGCCAAGGACAGCCACGCGCCCTCCGGTCATGTACTCACATCCATGATCGCCCACGCCTTCCACTACGGCAGTCACTCCTGAGTTACGCACCGCAAAACGCTCCCCTGCCACGCCGTTAATAAACGCCTTGCCGCTGGTAGCTCCATATAGCGCCACATTTCCTATAATAATATTCTCGTGAGGACGGTATTTCACCCCTCTTGGCGGGTACACGATCAGCTTACCTCCAGACAGCCCTTTCCCGAAATAATCATTGCTGTCTCCTACAAGTTCCAGGGTCAGACCCTTCGGTATAAACGCCCCGTAGGACTGGCCGCCTGCGCCTGCACACTTAACCACATAACTGTCCTCGGGAAGTCCTTCCGGATACCGTTTTGTAATCTCAGAACCAAAGATCGTCCCAAAGGTACGGTCCGTATTGGTCACGTCTACCTCAATACTGCGCTTCTGCCCCTTTTTCAGAGAAGGCAGCAACTGTTTAACCAGCACCCTCTCATCCAGCGTCTTTTCCAGTTCAAAGTCAAACACTTTCCCAGGGTTAAATGTAACAGGAGTCTTGCTTCCCTCATAAGGATTGAAGAGAATCTGGCCAAGATCCAGAGTCTTTGCCCGTGCAGACGTGGCCTGTTCCTTCGCTTTCAGAAGGTCTGTACGCCCCACCAGTTCATCAATAGTATGAACGCCCAGCCTTGCCATGTATTCCCGAAGGTTCTCCGCCATAAACCGCATGAAGTTCACCACATATTCTGGCTTACCTGTGAAGCGTTTACGAAGCTTTGGATTCTGGGTTGCCACGCCTACCGGACAGGTATCCAGATTGCATACCCTCATCATCACGCATCCCATGGTAACCAGAGGCGCCGTGGCAAAACCGAACTCCTCCGCCCCCAGGATTGCGGCAATGGCAATGTCCCGTCCGCTCATCAGCTTACCGTCCGTCTCCAGGCGCACACGCTCCCTTAGACCGTTCTGAATCAAAGTCTGGTGCGTCTCCGCAAGACCGAGTTCCCAGGGAAGCCCCGCATTATGAATGGAGCTTCTGGGAGCAGCCCCGGTTCCCCCGTCATACCCAGAGATGAGGATCAGCCCTGCGCCAGCCTTGGCCACACCTGCGGCAACCGTTCCTACGCCTGCCTCGGACACCAGTTTAACGGAAATTCTGGCCTCCTTATTGGCATTCTTACAGTCATAAATCAGTTGTGCCAGATCTTCAATGGAATAAATATCATGGTGAGGCGGCGGCGAGATCAGGCTGACCCCTGGAGTAGAATGACGAGTGCTGGCAATCCAGGGATACACCTTGCCTCCCGGAAGATGACCTCCTTCCCCAGGCTTTGCACCTTGAGCCATCTTAATCTGAATCTCTTTTGCACTCACCAGATACCGGCTGGTCACTCCAAACCGACCGGAAGCCACCTGCTTGATAGCCGAACAACGATCGCTGTCCAGACGTGCGATTTCCTCTCCGCCTTCCCCACTGTTGGACTTTCCATGCAGACGGTTCATTGCAATGGCAAGCGTCTCGTGGGCTTCTTTGGAAATAGAACCGTAAGACATAGCGCCTGTCTTGAATCTGGTCACGATTGTATCTACGCTCTCTACTTCTTCAATAGGAATTCCCTTCTTCGGATAGTTAAACTCAAGCTGTCCGCGCAGATTAATATGCTCCCCCTCTGCATTAACCATCTCTGTATATTTCCGGAACATCTCATAGTCCCCCCGCCTTGTGGACTGCTGAAGCATATGGATGGTCTGGGGATTATACAGATGCCTCTCTCCGCCGCTTTTTGACTTATACTGCCCGATACTGTCAAGGGTCATATCCACTTCAAGCCCCAGGGGATCAAATGCCTGAGAATGACGGGCCACATAGTCTGCCGCAATCTCCTCTATTCCGATGCCGCCTACGCGGCTGACCGTATCTGTAAAATATTTCCTTATAAATTCTTCCTTTAACCCGATAGCTTCAAAAATCTTCGCCCCCTGATAAGACTGAACCGTTGAAATCCCCATCTTAGAGGCAATCTTCACAATACCGCTTAAGACAGCATGGTTATAATCTTCCACTGCCGCATAGTAATCCTTTTTCAGCATATTCGTCTCAATCAGCCACCGGATGGATTCGTGGGCAAGGTAAGGGTTGATCGCACAGGCTCCATAGCCCAAAAGCGTTGCAAAATGATGAACCTCCCTTGGCTCCCCCGTCTCCAGAATAATCGCCACAGACGTACGCTTCTTCGTCCGCACCAGATGCTGCTGCAGTCCCGACAAAGCCAGCAGGGACGGCATAGCCACATGATACTCGTCCACGCCGCGGTCCGAAAGAATCAGAATATTGGCCCCTTCCCGTATGGCGCGGTCAACCTCGATGAAAAGATAGTCAATCGCTTTCTCAAGCCCCGAGTTCTTGTAATATACGATAGGAATCTCCACCGGCCGAAATCCTTCCTTCTTCATGTTCTTAATTTTCAGAAGATCCGTATTAGTCAGAATCGGGTTATCCACCTTCAGCATCCTACAGTTTTCTTCCTTTTCTTCCAACAGATTCCCATCCGCCCCGATATAAATAGTAGAGGACGTTACCACCGCTTCCCGGATCGCATCAATGGGCGGATTGGTTACCTGCGCAAAAAGCTGTTTAAAATATCCAAAAAGATCCCTGTGCTTCTCCGACAGCACCGACAGGGGTACATCAATTCCCATTGCCGCAGTCCCTTCGGAACCATTCAGCGCCATGGTAAGGATCGAAGTCTTCACTTCCTCATAAGAATAACCAAATGCTTTCTGGAGCCTCTTACATTCCCCTGCCGTATAAGACGGCGCCTTCTGGTTCGGTATCTTCAGACTGTTAAGATTGATCAGATTGCTGTCCAGCCATTCGCCATAGGGCTGTCTGCCGGCATAGATCTCCTTCAGTTCGTCATCATCAATGACTTTTCCCTGAATGGTATCCACCAGCAGCATTTTCCCCGGATGCAGACGTTCCTTCACCACAATCCTTCCCGGATCAATATCAAGGACTCCCACCTCTGATGAGAGAATCAAAGTATCGTCATCTGTGATATAGTATCTGGAAGGGCGAAGTCCGTTCCGGTCAAGCACCGCGCCCATACAGTCGCCGTCACTGAACAGAATAGAGGCCGGCCCGTCCCACGGTTCCATCATGGTTGCATAATACTGGTAGAAATCTTTCTTTTTCTGGGACATGGTCTTAGCGCTGGCCCATGGCTCCGGAATAGAGATCATTACCGCCAGCGGCAGATCCATTCCGCTCATGACCATAAACTCGATAGCATTGTCAAGCATAGCAGAATCGGAACCGGAGCTGTTGATGGCCGGAAGTACCTTATGGAGTTCTCCTTTCAGATACTCAGATTCCATGTTCTCTTCCCTTGCCTGCATCTTATCCGCATTTCCCCGAATGGTATTGATCTCCCCGTTATGTACAATAAACCGGTTGGGATGGGCGCGTTCCCAGCTTGGATTCGTGTTGGTACTGAAACGGGAATGCACCAGAGCAATGGCCGACTCATAGTCCCTGCTCTCCAGGTCTTCAAAAAACGGACGAAGCTGCCCAACCAGAAACATCCCCTTGTAAGCAATCGTCCGGCTTCCTAAGGACGCCACATAGGTATCGTCACTACTCTGCTCGAAGATTCTGCGCACCACATACAGCCGCCTGTCAAACTCAATCCCCCGGGCCGTCTTTACAGGACGCTCAATAAATCCCTGCAGAATACAAGGCATACACGCAGCCGCCCGGCTTCCTAAAACTTCCGGCCTTACCGGAACCTCCCGCCATCCAAGAAACTTCATTCCTTCTTTCTTAACGATTACTTCAAAAATCTTCTTCGCCTGGTTCTTCTTCAATTCATCCTGGGGAAAGAAAAACATTCCCACTCCATAATCTCTTTCTGAACCCAAAAAGATGCCGAGAGGCTTACAGACTTTGGAGAAAAACCTATGTGAAATCTGAAGCAGGATTCCAACTCCATCGCCCGTCTTACCCTCGGCATCCTTGCCGGCCCTATGTTCCAAATTCTCTACGATCTTTAAGGCGTCCATTACCGTACTGTGGCTCTTACGCCCCTTGATATTCACGACTGCTCCGATTCCACAGTTATCATGCTCAAACTGCGGACGGTACAGTCCTCCATAACTGTTTACCATCTGTTCGTTCATATATTCAGCCCTTTCTTTACGTTTTTTTTACTATACTACTTTTTTTAAAATTTGTAAATAAGAACTTTCTCACAATTGTCAGATAATTAGATAATATCTATATTCCATAAAAAAAATCTGACATTTTCCATGCTGTCAGATTTTTCTTTATTATGTATCTTTTACCATCCATTCTGCTGCACAAGGTTCTCTTTCTCCCCGGATGTTCCTGGTGCATCGGGTTTCTCATCAATTCTCTGAATCAGTACGAACATCGTAGACGCTACAAACGCACAGCCAACCGTCACAATCCCGATCCGCATCTGGTCGTGCGCAAGCCAGTCTGTCAGGTTATATTCTGTTGCCAGAACGGAAAAAAGATTCATCACCATATGCGCAGCAATCGGAGCTTTTACGGAACCATATTTTTCATAGAGATATGACAACATCATGCCCAGAATAAAGCCATAGAGTATCTGCACCAGATTCCCATGCATAATCCCGAACACCACGGCAGAGTATAAAGCAGCCTGCATATACGACGCCCGCTCACGCAGTCTTCTAAAGAGCAGTCCGCGGAATACCAGTTCCTCGCTCACAGGCACCAAAACAACCAGCACCACGATCTGAATTGCAAGGGGAGACGAATAGAACGCCTCCATCGTTGCCTGATAAGACTCGCTCATATCCGAAAGATTCCCGATAAAAATCAGATTATTAAGTCCCAGGCTAAGAGCCACAGCCATGAGAAGTCCTGCCGTATATTTCCAGAGTGGAGCTTTCCTGTTCGGAATGAAGCCCCGCTTCTTATCTTTGACCCGGTCTGAGTGAAAGAACCAGAGCATGATAGGAATCGTGATCAATGCAGCTACGCCCTCAATCAAAGTGGCTGCTTTCAGATATTCAGTCAGAATATGACTATATAGTTCCATCATCTTCTCTTCACTTTGCATCGCTGTCATGGCCGCCTCCTGATCCGCCATCACACAGACCATGCTAAGAACTCCCATGGCAATCATACTGGCTCCAAACCCAATAGCCCACTTTATTACAATCGGTCCCCACAGATGCCAGATACGCTTCCCGTAATTCTCCGGCCTCATAGGCGGAACCTGCCCATATTGCTGTTCCATATTCGTCCTCTCTTTCCTCTATTGAATGTAATACTGTTGAATGTAATACTGTCTATATTACTATATACCTTATTCATTCTACTTCTCATTTATGGAACATGCAATAAAAAAACTATTAAATTTTATACACGAAAAGATGTGGCAGCCTGTTTCCAAACCGCCACATCTTTCTTCGTCTCTACAGACTCCGTCTGCAATCATTCATCCCTTATCTTCCGGTACACAAAAAATCCGTCTTCTCTTCCGAATATCTTTAGTGCATCCAGATCAAGATCTCCTTCGTTCTTTTCCGCAGCCTTTCTTCTTCTTTATATCTCGTCACTTCGTCTTCCATCGGAACCTGCCGCAACGCTTCTCTTGCCGTTCTTGTCCTGACATTATTCTCATTCGCCATGGGGATGCACCCACCGTTGGTTAATTCAGTACATCTTATCGCCACTCACCTACTCTTTTTTGCAACACAGCCACAAGGAAACTCTACGATCAGTCATCTTTTGTCAAACCTGTTCCATAGATCTGAGTATGCGACCTTTCTCTTTCTATCCCTTTCCAGTATCTTGCCGGCAGCGGACATCTCCACAGTTCCAGATGTACTACCGTTTTCCTCCGTCATATACAGGATACCAGAACTCATACGCTTTTGCATTCAGTTACAAACTGGTTGACAGCGTTTCCACATATCTTAACAGAATCCTTCCCCTACTCATACCAGGCAGAGGGGACAGCTCATACATACTGCACGCATCCTCTGGTTCTGACTGATCCGACGCTGCCACAAGCTTATCCATCGGAACCTTTAAAAGCCGGGATAACGCATACAGATTATCAAGAGATGGCAGATTCTTTCCACGAAACCAGTCGTACACCGACTGTCTGGCCGCAAAGCCCATGAATTCCTGTATCTCCCTGGCATCTATCCCCTGCCTTTCACAAATTCTCCGAATTCTCTTTCCTGTCCGTTCCACATTGATCACCGGATATTGCACGATTTTCCCTCCTTATATTCCCTGATCGTCTGATCAATCCTGGTATAATCTCTCTCAAATAGTTCCTGGCTCACCTGCTCTGCCAATATCTCCCCCGGAACCTTCTCAATAATCTTTTCGATCACAAATGACTTGCTTTTCTGTCTGTACTTCGCAAGCCGGTTGATTTCCTGAATATGAGCCAGTTCCGGCCTCCACAGAAGTTCAAGTTTCCGTCTCAGGTCTGTCTTCGGGCTGCTTTTCGCCTCCCGCAGCAGATAGAAATCCATCCCGTTCCTCACCCATTCCACGGTTATGATCCCCCACCATTCCGGCACATGTTCTTTAATATGCAGTCCGTGACTTGCACCTGCAGCTACATAATTACGGTCAAAGTACCTGTCGTAATCCTGCACCTGTCTTTTCAGCCGCACATAGGTGTCAACATCGCTCTTAATCTCAATACCGTCGATCTCTCCAGGCCTTACCATGACAATATCCGCCCGTGACCTGCCGATCTGTTTCTCTTCAATAATTCTTATTTTCCCATAGTATTCTTCCAGGAAATCAAACAATGGTTCCCGGATATCCGCATCACACAATTTTTTTATCATTACTCAGACTCCCAGACATGCATAAACCCTTTAAGATATCATTATATAAGTTCGCCTCATTTTTGCAACCGATTCTACAAACATTGCCCTGTAAAATCAATACATGGTTCAGAAAATGAGACAACCATATTGAAATACTTACAAAAGGAGAAAGATTTAAAATGCCAAAGCCAAGAACACCAGACGGTGGAAAGAACCTGATCAGCAAACAACTGATTGAACTAAGAAAAAAGCACGATTATTCACAACGAAAACTTGCCTACCAGCTCCAGTTAAAAGGTTACGATATGGATAAAAATGTTATAACTCGTATTGAAACCAACAAACGGTATGTAACGGATCTGGAGTTAAAGGCTCTTACTGAAATTTTTGATGTTTCCTACGATTATCTGATTGATGGAAATCCTTAGGATAATCGTAGAAAACAGCCTGATCAGCGATGGTAGTATCCAGGATGTCCTACTTCCAGCGATTTCCGCCATACGCAGTCCTTTTGGATACTACCGATATAATGCTGTTTTGCTTTACGCCTACAGCTTCACCTTCACTACGTCTACGTCCAGATCCCACAGGAATTTATCCAGATCCTTAAAAGACAGGAAAACAGTGGCCGTATTCTCAAGCGGGTGGATTCCAAGACTCTTGCATCTGCTCAGATCCTTGTCAATAAAAAACTCCACCGCATGATCCGTATCATTCATAAGTCCAAAGGGCGACACGCTCCCCTGCTTAAGTCCCAGATATTTCTCCAGCCGGTCTTCCGAAGCAAAACTTAGGTTTCCCCCTCCAAGCTGCCTTCCGAGAGCCTTCAGATCCACCTTCTTACTCTCCTCGCAGGTCACAAGAAAATGTCTCTTTCCCTTCGAATCTCTTAAAAAGAGATTCTTACACAGGGTTCCCTTCTCGGGCAGTCCAAGCCTGTCCATGTCCTCCATGGTATGTACCGGTTCATGCTCTACGACCTCGTACTTAATCTTCAACTTGTCCAATGCGTCATACACTCGCTGCTTCTGGTCTTCCATCTTACTGATATCTCCTTTCTGTTATGGATAATGGACTACAATACATGCAGTCACCATGACCTCTCCCGAATTCTTGTATATGTATTCGTCAAATGCATTATACTCGGCCGAATCCCCCGCTTTCAGCACATACTCCCTGTCTTCAAAAATCAGAGACAGTTCGCCTGAATATACCGTAATAAACTCTCTGGTTCCGTGCATCTGCAGATGTCCGCGCATCCTGCCTCCCTTATCAAATTCCAGATCAAAGATCTCAAAGTTCTGACCCTCCCGGAATTCAAAGACAGGATACAGTCTGTATCGTCCCTCATCGCCGACAAGAGGAACTACCACCCCTTTCCCTGTCTTGGAAAATGGCTTCGGCTTGTCCGCCGTAAACGCTGTCACCGGAACCTTAAGCCCCAGTGAAAGCTTATATACCGTTGAAATCGTAGGATTGACTTCTCCGCGCTCTAACTGGCTTAACATACTCTTACTGATGGAAGTCAGAGCCGACGCCTGCTCAAGGCTTAGTTCCTTACGCTTTCTGATCTCTTTCAGATTGCCCGCAATAATCTGATTCAAGTGCTCCAAAGGGATCCCTCCTTAAAAATTCCTATATATAGAATTTTTTTCTATTATATTGCATGGTTCCTGAAAAGTAAAGATAAAATTCACAGCTTCTTCATATCGGTCCAGCTTCTCCGCCTTCTTAATACGCTTCAGAAGCTTCTCACATCCAGGAAAAGAATCTCCCAGATAACACCAGATCTCTTTCATCTTAAACAGCACGTTCTTATCACCCATGTCAAGGCTCTGGTAATCCTCATATAACCGGTCATGGAATCTGCGGATCTGTCCCTTATCCGCCGCCCCCTGCCCCTTAATCTCACCCAGGAGCCCCGGATTTCCAATGATTCCTCTTCCGATCATAATTGCTGTTACAGTTGGGAAACGCTTTTCTATCACCGCCGCATCCTCTCTCGTGCAGAGATCCCCGTTATAGCACAACGGGCAGCCCCCTGCCTTTGCAGCCTGTTCAAATATTTCCAGATTCGGTTTATTTTTATAAAAATCTTTCTGAACCCTTGGATGGATAATCAGTTCCTCCAGAGGATACTGGCGATAGATCCTAAGCAGCCTGTGAAATTCCTCCGGGTCGTCCTTCCCGATTCTGGTCTTAATAGATATCCCTACTTTCGTTCCGGAAAAAAGTTCATAAAGGAAACGGTCAAGCCCTTCCGGATCCGCCAGAAATCCCGAACCCCTTCCTTTTGATACCACGGTTTTAGAGGGGCAGCCAAGATTCAGATTAATCTCCTTATAACCATAATATACAAGTTTTTCTTCCGTTTTCAGAAAGTCCTCTGCCCGGTTCGTCAGAATCTGCGGAACCAGCCTCATCCCCTGGTTATGCTCCGGCAGAATCTCCGCCAGTTCCTTCGCTGAAAACCCCTTCTTGGAATGGGGCGACAGAAACGGTGTAAAATATTTATCCATCGGTGTAAAGCAATCGTGATATGCCTTCCGGAATATTCGTGTCGTAATCCCCTCAAGAGGGGCAAGATAGTATCGCATTTCTGATCCTTCCTCTATAAAAACTGAATCAATTATATTGGGAGTGATCAGAAATGTCAATATACATTTCAAAATCTATTCAACATGAAAGTCTCTCGTCAGCAGCTCGTCATCCATCAATAACTCTTCCACCGTCTCAAGCCCCAGTTCTTCCAGCACCTTTCTCACATAAGGATTCTCAAGAGGCGTCCGAAAACCGGAAGCAGCGCCATAAGCCTCCACATACTCTCTTCCTTTCTCTGCGCTAAGAACCGCCTTGGGGCCGCCTACGCAGCCCCCTGCGCAGCCCATTCCTTCAAAAAAGTTTGCATCCGTCCGTCCTTCTTTAATCCTTCGTATCATTTCCATACACGCCTTCGGTCCGTCTGCCTGCTCAGAACGGACGGGGATGCTTCGTTCAGGGCAAAGCTGCTCTACCATTTCTGCTACCGCCTGGCTCACCCCGCCGGTTCTTGCATAGAGCCTTCCCGCTTTGGACGCATGTTCTTTCCCCTCATCGTAAAGCTCCTCTGGATGGATGTCCGCCGCATCAAAGATATCCTGTACTTCCTGGAAAGTAAGCACATAATCCACCGCATCCGCAATGTCCGGTTCCCTGGCCTCCTGTTTCTTTGCAAGACAGGGACCCGCAAACACCGTAAGCGCATCCGGATGAATCCTCTTAATCATACGGCCGCATGCGATCATCGGCGACACCGCCCCTGGAACATGGGGCATTAATTCATGGTAAATCTTGCGGATCATGGCGATCCAGACCGGACAACAACAGCTTGTCAGCTGATAATCTCCGATCTGCCGCACATGCAGGTCGAATTCCAGAGCCTCCTTAAGGGTCAGGATATCCGCAAATAGCGCAACCTCCACCATGCCGGTGAATCCCAGAGCCTTAAAAGCCGCGCGCAGCTTTCCCGGCGTTACCTCCCCGGAAAACTGCCCCAGAAACGCAGGGGCAACCATCATATAGACCGGTCCTTTTGCCTCTCTCACCCCTTTCATAGCCGCAAGCGCATCCCTGCCTGCCGTCAGATTTCCATTCTTACAGGCTTCTATACAGGCCTCACATCCGACACAGAGGGAGGGATTGATCCTTAGCTTTCCTTCATCCGACCTTTCCACAGCGTCAAAGATGCAGCTATTCTGGCACGCACGATCATAAGCACATTTCTCACATTCCTCAATCTGGATAACCGCAGCATATTTCTCAGGATGAAGAAGGCAGTCCAGATGATAAGGATCATATTCCTCTGGCAATGTCTCGTCCTTTGCAATTTTTCTTTTCAGAAGTTCCCCATAAAGCTCATCGAATGTCTTCATAATCTCTACCGTCCGCTTCCGTCTATTCTGTCGACTTTTGACACATTCTCAATCTTCACGATGCTTTTCTGCGGCTCTCTCTTTTTCTTCTCTGTCTCTTTACGCTGCTGTTCCTTCTGTCTGGCAGCATAGAGGTTGCCCGGGAGAAGGTCTAGTTTTAACTCTTTCATATTCACATGCTCCTTTCAGCAAGATCATTTCCTGCTAATAGTATGCATATTCTGGATAAATCTATACCTGTGAAATGCCTGTCACAGGAAATATTTCCCATACCTTCCCCTATAAAAACGGCTATCCATAGCGGACAGCCGTTCATTCTTACTTATAAATCCTATTCTGTTCTATACTTTTTCGTTGCAAGGACGCCAAGCACAGAGGCCATTCCTAAGATAAGGTATAACATCATATTCGCCTCGTCTCCCGTCTTTGCCGATCTTGCTGTTCCGGAAGCATTCGTACTGCCATTGCTGCCGCCGCCATTCGCACCGCTGCCATCGGCATAAGCAAGCGCAAACGGAGAGAAAGAATCTGTACTGAACGTAACTGTATTATCCTCTCCCTTCGAAGTCGCAAGAGCCTCTGCCATCAGATCGGCCCTGCAGTGAAGCATCTGGTAAGTACGCCCTGATTTTCTCACGGCCTCCGGGATTCTCATAGTCAGATCAATCTGCTCCTGCAGCTGCGGAATCTCAATATTGCCAAGTCCCAGCACTACCTCGCCGTCTTTGATCACATCGGCTGTAATACTGATATCATAATACTGACCAATCTTCTTGCCGTTTAACACCGCAGAAAATGCATCCTTGACTGCCTGTTCGATATCAGATTCCGACACATTTGTGAGATTTAATCTGGAAACGACCTTATAATCATTCCCCAGTTCTGCAAGCTTATCTCCATAATACTCCTGCAGATAAGCAAGCGCACTCTTTTTGATCACTTTTTCGCTTTTCTCCGAGACCGTAACACCGCTCCCATCGGATACCGAGAATTCAGTATCCACTTTTGCATCCGGATCCGGCGGCGTATCCGGGCCAGGATCTTCCGTACCGTCCTGCCAGTTCTCCCTGGATACCGCTTCGGCATCGCCCCATCCGCGGACTACCATAATGGCATCCTCGTCGTCAGTCAGTCTGACGCCCGATAACGCTACGCTCTCGCCAGATACGGTCTGTAAAGATACGGTTCCGATATTGAGTGTATCGTCCTCATTAAAGAGAGCCTCGATTCCTGCAATATAGATATTCAGCGAACTCTGATAGCGGTACTCATACACTTTTGCCTTGCTTGTAACGTCTTTACTGAATTCCACGACAGGATCGTTAAAATCATTTCCCGATACCGTCGGATCTACGTCCACCTCAAGCTTCAGGCTTAATGTGGCAATCTCTTCTTTCGCTGCATTCGGAATATATAATTCCATAGAATATTCTTTGTTGTCATTGGCGGGCGTACAGGTGACGCCCACCTCCTTTTCCTTAGTTTCTTCAATTTCTTCTGCGGATACCCGCAGCGGCAGCATTGCGATAAATGCGAACACTGCCATTATCATACCTAATCTAAACTTCTTCATGTTCTACTCCTTTTATCGCTTAATTCTTCTTGCCGCTTAATGTGATGTTCGGAAGTGTCTCCGGCATCTCTTCAAAGATACAGTCGCTGACCAGACGCTGGCCGCCGTTTCCTAAAGCATCATCCACACGGTATAACTCTGCCCGGACAGACTGCAGACTATTAAGATCCGCATCCTTCGGATCGATCCAGTAGATCCATGTTCCGTCAAAATCATCCTGAATATCTCCGCCCGAATCATCAACATCCGAGAAGAGTACCTGATATGCCTTCAGTTCATCCTGGTCGTTCAGACCGCCTACAATATTCCCATCCTGATCATACAGAATTACAACGTTGAATGCTGCGTTGCCCTTATACCTTCCGGTAAATACGATGGAGCCTTTCGGAATCTTGTCATTCGCTGCATCTGTTCCATACACGTAATCCTCTGCCATTGTTCCGATCGCAGTCGTGCCGTCGCCTTCTGTCTTACGGAATTCCACGTCGTCTCCTGTCACGCCAAGTACGTCCAGTTCAGATATGGCTATCTCAGCGCCTTTCTGGTTCTTAATCGCCAGCTTGACTGCGGAAGTCTGGTATAAAGCAATATTACTGCTGCCCTCAATACCAAAGTTCACCGTATTGATCTTGTCTTTAAAGATTCCGCCGGCCGCCTCGACCCACTCGTTCTTTTCATTACGGACAAAAATACTGTAATCCTTAATCGGCGTACCGCTCTCTACCGTATATTTGAATCCGGATACCGTAACGGTCTGGTTCAGTTCAATCACCACTTCCGCATTCGCATCCATCACCTGACCAGTATAGGTGGTTGCCGTCTTATTATCCACAGCAGCCATGATCGGATCTTCTTCGGCCGGACCGCAGCTATCCTCTTTGTCAGTCTCTGCATCTTCCGTGATCTTGCTGGTAGCCTTTAACTTATTATTATCGACTGAAACGCTCCAATAACTCTTATCAAGGTTTCCTTCGTGTTTGATCTTCACCGGATCAAGCGTCTTTGTCGCCGAGCGGTTCAGATGCTGGTCAATTACCGTAACCTCATAGGTCACAACACGATTATTCACTGTGGTAATCGTATCCGTAAATGTATTTCCGGTAGCAAATCCAGCGACTTCTTTCTCTATCTCTCCGTTAGAAGTATAGCACCGTACGATCTCGTATCCAAGGACATCCCCTGCATTCAGCGTGGAGTCCAGAGTGAGATCTACCTGGTTCGCTGCATCTTTGTTGATAACCGCCTTAGTACCAGCTCCCACTGCCTGCGTAGTTCCTTCCGTATTCAGCGGACTATTCGGATTCGCAAGACGATATACTCTGGATTCATCATTCACATAGTAGATTGCTCTTGTCTCCTTCGGGAACTGTCCCGCATAATTAACCGTATCCTCATTCGGAGTCATTCCCCAACGCTCGAAGAATTCAAGAATATCCTTCTCCGCCGCCGCACAGGCCAGACGCATCAGATCCTGATCCTTGTCGCCGCAAAATGACAGTATCACGTCGTTCGGCGTCGGCGCCTTGCCCGGATTTCTGGAATAAGTATCTACTCTCGCAAAGAACAGATTCGCAAGCTGCTCATTGTAATCCGAATAGGTCTTATAGTTCATCCCTTTATCATATGCCAGATGTAACTGCCAGTACATACCGAGCTGTGTAAATACATTTGAGGCCCGGCCTTTTGATCCTGACGTTACCTTATCATATACATTCTCATACTTAAAGCGTACGGAATCATTCGTATCCCTCGCCTGTGCAAGCACGGAAAAGTAGTTGTTCGTGATCTCTGCAATCGCATAAGTACCCTGGTTGATACAGTGACCGATCTCATGGGCAATCCCCCATCCGTAATACTGTCCTGTTCCATTGTACTTTCCGGACGCATCCGGCACTACGGTCACGCCTTTCATCATTCCCGCTGCTTCCGGATACTCGATACCAATATGGTTGCCGGATGCATACATGAACGCTCCTGCAAACATGGTCTGATAACGAATATTCAGATGGTTGATCGGGAAGCGGTCTTTCACATCCTCGGCGCTGTTGTTCAATCCCTTATGCTGGTAGAACAGATACATCATGTTCTCCATCGCTTCCATGGAAGTAACCAGCTTCTTTGCCTTGTCCTGCACGCTGCCGCCTCCGGTTCCTGCAAGAATCTGCTGGGCCGGAAGGGAGAGCATCATGGTATCAAGCATAATGTCAGAAGCTCCCAGGATACAGTCGCTTGCTTTATAATCGTACTGCACAAGTTTGTTCGTGGAGTTCTTATGCACCTCGTCATGCTTCTTCTCAATCTGAGCCACATAGGTTTCCAGGTCTTCAATATATGCTTCCGCCCTGCTCTGACGCTCTGCGGCATTCGCCTCATCCATCACCTGATACAGATCCAGCATCGGCGTCTGTACGCCTCCGCTTACGCGCACTGCATACTGATCGTTTGCATTGTTGCCCGTATACTGAACATACAATGCCCCGCCGGCTTCCGCCTTCAGAGTCCACAGCTGCGGGATCGTAATATCGTTACGTCCTACCTTCAGCGTTGCCACCACTTTGAACATGGAAGCCGCTTCAGAATGGTACTGCGTGCTTACAAGCTGCAGATTTGTGCCGTCGCCGGCCCTCTTACTATTATGTCCGACATAGACCGTAATCTCCTCGCCGGCCGCCGCCGTCACCCCGAGAGGCTGCCATGCATTCAGTCCGCCGAATCCGCGTCCGACATCCTTCGTATTGATCGTATTATGGACTTTTACGGTCCTGCCAAGATTCTTCGCATCCAGAATATCCTGCGCGTTCTGGAGTTCCCGCTTCAGATACTCCTGATCCGGATGGAACTCTTTGCTGACAGGATCTTTCGTCTCGATTCTCTTCTTCAGTTCATCAAGCCTTGCCTGTGTTACTTCTTCTTTCAGTTCTGTATGGAGATCATCTCCATAGAGCGCCATAATCTCCTCTTCAATCGTATCATACTCGTAGAAGTAGACCTCTGAGATTGAGATGGTTCCGTATACATAGGAACGGGAAAGAGCAAACTGAATCTTCTTCGCTTCAATCGGTCCCGGGAACCTTAACACATAATATACACGTCCTTCAGAATCTGTCTTTTTCAGGACACGCATAGAACCTCTTGGAATATCATGAACCTGTCCGGCCGCATCCCAGTACCTTGCCTGTGCATAACCATAATTCTGACTCTGGGGCGAAACTTCCTGCAGCGCAAGCCGGTCCATCTTATAGGCCTTGTCGAACTCAAAGGTAAGTCCGCGGCTGCCCATCGGATTGAATCCGCCGCCGTCCCATGTGTTCATAAAGTAATGAGAAGTCGGAGAATTATCAACAGCTCCCCACGCCGTATCCTTCTGGGTATCTAACGGACTGTCCATCATACTTCCGCTTCCAAGTTTTGCACTGATAATCTTCTCGCTTACCTTTCCCTCGTCCGCCCGGTTCAGCAGTTTGTACTTCGGCATCTGCGCCGGCTTCGGATCCTGGGTTGACGCTGTATAAATCTTTGACGGATCGCTCTCTCCCTCGGAATTCACACCCGTTACATAGATGTCGTAATCCGCCTTATCCTTCAGATCAGTAATGGTATACTTACTGTCTTCAATCTTCTCTTCAATCTTGGTAAATTCTGTCTCACCGGCCTCTTTATAATATACATGGAAGTAATCCGTATCCTTCATCTTCTTCCAGGACACGTCAATGGCCTTATATTTACCTATCGTACTCACATAATCCGGTGGGTCAGGCTTCTTATCTACCATTGGAACAGCCTTTTTTATACCGCTGTAGCCGCTCTTCCATGCGCCGTTAACTGACTGTACGCTTACCTCATACGTTTCCTTATTCAGAAGTTTTTCATTATTCAATGACGATACCGTGAGGAAACATCCTCTTACAGGTATGACTTCTTCCACGATCTCTCTTTTCTCGTCTTCTCCCACAGGTCCTTTGATCTTCACTTCATATCCTGTGACATTCACACAGGGATCCCATGATACGTCAAATGTTTTATTCCCTGCCTTGGGTTCATGAAGATTCGGAATATACCTTGGCGGCTCTGGAATCCGGTTCTCCATACCGTTCACAAACTCTACCCTGGAGATCTCGGCCAGATTATTATTCTTCTTCATACCGGTAATGGTAAACGTAACCCTCTTAACCGCAATCTGGCTTTTAAGATCAATCACGATATTTCCGTATTCGTCCTTCTGTACCTCTACCCCTTCATAAGTAAGTAACGTATGAACGTCATGCTGTGTAAGAGGCACCTGCACCGGATCGGCCTCTACTACATTTCCGGACGCATCCTTATAAGTATATTCAATCTGAATTTCACCAGTCTCAATCGGATTCTCTTCGCTGGAATCGATCACAATTCCATCTGAGTAGACGCCTTCCTCAAATTCAAAGTCCACGATAACCGGATTCTCTTCGGAGATCTCTTTTCCGTCTGCCCGGCTGATCTTTGCGCCGCCTTCACCTCTTGACAGAAAGTCAAGCCCCTCTGCCTTTGTCTTTGCATCCGCTTTACTCTTGATCGCAGATGCCGGCACGATCGTCTCTATCGTAGCGCTTGCTTCTTTGCTCTCTCCCGGCTTAAAATACCCCAGAACAAAATAGTTCAGATCTGCAAGATCGACCTTCTTATCCAGATTCAGATCCCCCGGAACTTTCTTACTATTGTTCTCGCTGATCTCGTTGGAATCAATCTTGTCAATCAACAGCTTTTTATCCGTATCGTCGATTTCTTTGTCATCGTTCACATCTCCGATCCGAAGAGCTCCCGGATGATTCTTACCTGCCGCATATTCATATCCGTCTAAAAAACCAGTAGAATATGTCAGCTTATAAGCAAGTCCCTTCACATCAATAATACGTTCTCTGGTACGATATCCGTCGGCTGATATAGACAGTGTGTAACTTCCGTCGTCCAGGCCGTCAAAAGTGACTCCTTTCTTCAGTTCAGAAGTCTCTTTTTCAAATTTGATATCCTGTGTGGTTTCTTTATTAGCCGGATCCTTAAGCTTAACCGTATAAGTGATATCATCCTTAAAAACCAGCGACTGCATAATGTAGACGTCAATCTGACCTTTAGTTACACCCTGATCGGTTTTCTCAGTCTCCATTTCTCCTATCGGCACAATATCTCCCGAATTGCCGCCTGCTCCTGCCGGTATATTTGTATCTGGCGGAACCAGCGTATCTCCGCCCCCATTGTCTTCGCCTGCGCCGCTGCCCGTTGTTTTGTCAGGCGGCGTCGTCTGATCATTCCCATTCGGCGGCGTTGTCTGGTTATCTGTACCAGGCGGCGCCGGATCTTCCGGACTGCCAGGCCCTTCCACTGCCGGCGCTATGTCGTCCGTTGCAAAACTCTGCATACATGGTGCGAGCACAAGAACTGCCGCCAGCATGAATGAAACTATCCGCTTCATATCCTTCTCCTTTCCCTTACACCCCTTATTTTCTATATTTACAGGTTCATTCAGGCAGTCTTCTGCCTGACTCCCCTAGCATAAATATATCATATATATCGTCTTGTCATCAACATTAATTAACGTTAAAATTTACAATTTTATGAATTATATGTAAAATATGGTTATCCCTCATACAAGCCACTATATATAGTATCCGTCAAAAAGAAACCGGCTTAGGAAGCCCCTTACAGCAGGGATTTCCTAAGCCGGTCAAACCTTTAATAATCTTAATGATGTCGGGAGCAAAAAGTATTTTGCCCCGGCATCATCTGTAATTATACCGCCCTGTCGACTTCTCAAGATGCTCCTTCATCGCATCCGAAGCCCCCTTCGCATCCTTTGCAAGAATCAGCCCGTAAACCTTCTGATGTTCCTCATAGATATCCCGAAGCTGCCCTTCGTCCACCATGCCGCTCCCGCTGACGTGACGCATAAGATTACTGATGGTCTGAATCATACTGTAAATTACCGGATTACCGGAACTTTCTGCAATACAGATATGGAACTCCAGATCCTGGTTCAGAAATTCTTTAAAGTCCTTCTCCACATAAGCCTTGTGAAGCCGAAGGGAGATCTCGTAAAGCTTACCTCTGTTATCCTCGTCCATACATCCAGCCGCCAGGTAAGCAGCCTTCATTTCCAGGAGATTGCGCACCTCCACAATACTGTCGATCTGACTGCCGTTTAAAAACAGGGACCATGACAGAGGAACAATAAAAAAGCTTGCCTCATTATTGCTGATATAGGTTCCCTGCCCCGGACGGATATCAATCATCCCCAGAACCTCCAGCACCTTGAGCGCCTCCCGGATTGCTGAACGCCCCACAGAAAGCTTTGCGGATAAAACCCGGTCTGATTCAATCTTGTCTCCCTTTTTCAGCCGTTTTTCGAAAATCTGTTCAGCAAAGTACATCGTCAGACGGTTCACCAGATGATTAATACTGCCTTTCTTCGTACTCCCCCTGCCTGCAGGATCCCCCGCCTGGTCATCCGACAGAAGTATATGGATCTTCTCGGCAAATTCCTCCGGCGGCATGGAAAACAGCATGGTATCAATTCCAAGACTTTCCGACACAGCCAGTATCACTTCATTCATCCTGACTCCGTCTCGGGACTCCAGATTTGAATAGGTTGCAATACTCATCGACATCTTTCCATCCCCGGAAGGAAGGAAACGCTCAATAAATTCCTTCTGAGTGAGTCTGAGGGCATTTCTCAGCAATCGGAGATTTTCTTTTTTATTTACCGGGTTCATTCCTGTCATACAACCTCTCCATTTCCAAATATGCTGCCTCGCCAGACAGGGCAAGACAGCATAATCTTATATCACAGACCTATTTTGCAAGCAGATCCTTCGCAAGTTCCGTCATGATCACAGATGCTTTTGCAAAATCACTGTATTTTGTAAATTCCACCGGACAGTGGCTTCTCCCTTCCTTACTTGGAACGAACAGCATCACCGTCGGAATCACCTGCCCGATCTCCAACGCATCATGCCCCGCGCCGCTTGGCAGCTTTTTATAACTGTAACCTCTCGCCTTGCAGCTTTCTTCCATGGTATTCAGCATATCCTCGGACAGCCATACCGGAGTAATTACCAGTTTCGTATCAATCTCATAACTTCCGCCCATCTCCTTTACTTCCCGGTCAAGGGCCGCTCGGATCCTGTTAGCTATGTCGTTGATATTGTCATTGTTCTTGGAACGGATGTCTACTGTGAACTCAACCTTCTCGGCAACGATATTCATGCCTCCCGGCGTCGTTCGTATAAAACCTGTAGTGGCCACGGTTCCGTCTGCCTTCTCCCGCGCCCAGTCTGGAATCTTGGAAATGACTTTCGTTGCCGCATCCACGGCATCCATACGCATATCCATGGGCGTGGTTCCCGCATGGTCTGCCCTTCCGTGAACCGTTACCATGTAACGCTGAATACCAACGATACAGTCAACCAGACCAAGTTCAATATTCTCTGCGTCAAGAACCGGCCCCTGCTCAATATGTAACTCAAGGAACTGTCCGATCTTATCCTTGTCCCATTCAGCTTCCTTAATCTTCTCTGGATCCAGGCCGTACTCCTTCATTGCATCATAGATGGTAACACCGTCTGTATCCGCAAAATTTCTGCAGTATTCCACATCCCTGTTTCCAAGCATTGCGCCGGAACCAAAGTATCCCGTTCCGAAACGCATACCTTCCTCATCGCAGAATCCAACCGCAACGAAATCTCTCTTAGGCGTCACTCCTTCTTCTTTAAGCTGCCTTGCCACCTCAACCGCACAGACCGCTCCTGCGATACCGTCAAAATCTCCTCCGTTCACTACAGAGTCAAAATGTGATCCCATCATGACACAGGGTGCATCCGAATCCGTTCCCTTCATCACTCCAATCACGTTGCCTGCAGCGTCTTCCCTTACCTCAAGTCCGGCCTCTTCCATCATCTTCTTAAGGTAATTCACTGCTCCTCTTGCCTCGGGAGTAAAAGGAAGTCTCGTACAGCCGTCGCCCGGTGTAGCCGTAAACTGTTTCAGACTCTCCAGATCCTTCGCTATTCTGCCTGTAATCTCTTCAATCGCCATAATGATTTTCTCCTTTCATCTTATTTCTTTGGCTTTATTATAAATGTTTTTACCGGCGAATACAACATAGCCCCCACCATAATTACAAACCCCGCCAGGCAGATGTTATCATTTGCGCTGCCAAGACCTGCAAGTATGATAAAAAACGCCGCCATAATTACGATGAAAGCGATTGTAAGCCCGCCTTCTTTGGTTTGAAAAAAATTCTTCTTCTCCATAATCTCTTCAGACTCTCCTTCCTATAAGGCCACCAGCACAAACAGGATGGCGCCAATGACAATCGTTGTCGGCACCGTCAGTGCGATAATCCTCTTAAGAACCTCGCCCTCTCTTCCAAGAATACTTGCGGTGGTTGTTCCAAGTATGATCTTGCTTGGGCTGACTGCGCTTCCGATGGCTCCGCCCGCTGACTGCGCCCCTAAAATTGCCGACGGATCTACGTTTAACAGATTCGCAGTCGTCATCTGGAATCCTCCGAACAGGATATTCGAGCTCATGTTACTTCCTGTCATAAAGGTTCCCAGAAGCCCGACAAACGGCGCCAGAATGACATAGATTTTACCCAGCACGCCCGCGATCCCGTTTGCCAGTACCACGGTCTGTCCGGTTCCGTCCATAATCTTCGACATAATGACCAGACCGATAACGGCAATACCCGACGGCATGGTCATGGATACAGATTTTATAAAAATGCGCTTCACTCCTCCATCCTGGATCCAGCCGTGCTTCTTATAATAAAGGAGTCCGATGATCGCCGATATAAACAGGAACATGCTTGCATGGGTGAACGGCGTAAATGCCGAGAAACGATCCACCGCAGCATTCACATGCCCATATCCCGTTGAAGTCTCCGGGAACGATAAACCAAATGAGATCTGTCCCAAAAAGGCATTGACTGGTTTTACCAGAAGCACAATCAACGTCAGGGCTGAAAGCAGGAAATACGGCACGAATGCCTGAACCAGACTCATATCGGACAAAGCCTCGCTTCCCCCGGTCTGCCCCTCGAATTCACGGTTCATAATCGGACTGTCTGCAATACTCCATTCTTCATGATACATCTTAATTCTTCCAAGAAGCAGAATCACGATCAAAGACACGCAGGAAGGTACGAAACAACAGATGGTAGTATTCACCTGGCTTAACAGAAGCTCTCCGCCGCCCTGGATGACTGCCATAAGAGCGACCGCCGGAAAACCTTTTTTCAGCGCCTTGCCCTTTCCATAGAACCAACAGGTAGCAAACCCTCCGATGGCGTTCCAGAACCAGATAAATGCCGCCGTCCACATTGCGGTTACCAGATATTCCTTACTCCCCACAGAAAGTCCTGCCGACATGGCCAGGGAATCCCATGCAGCGCCAAGAGTACCGAAGGTATTTCCCCACGCCTGGCCAAGAAGCGGAATAATAACCGCCCACAGCGGCTTTACGCCGATACCGATCAGAAGCGGCGCGCCTACGGCAACCGGAACGCCAAAGCCTGTAATTCCCTGAAGGAAGCTTTCAAATATCCACCCCATTGCAAGCACCAGAAGCAGTTCATTAGGCAGCAACTTCCTCATGCCGTTACGGATTACAAGGAACGCCTTCGCCTCGTCGCCCACCTGATACATCAGAATCGCCGTCCAGACAATGATCAGAATGATCAGGGCATTCCACACACCTTTCGCACTTTCTGCTGCGATCAGCCGGATATTCGCCTTGAAAAATACAAGACCAGTGAAAATCGTGATCATCAGTCCTACCGGTGCAGCCTCCGTTGCACCCCAGTTAAATTTTATCATCAGAATCAACAGTACGATAATAGGCAGAAACGCCATTATCCACATAAACAGATTAATTGGTATATTCATGTTCCCTCTCCTCGACTACTCATACTTTGATGAACAAAGTCCATCCACCCGAAGGGTATATATAGAAATTCTGCCTGCACGTTCCTAAGCCTGCAGGCAGATTCTTGCCAAATTCGTTACCTGACTATGAGTGTATTACGGTTCCGGTCTCTCCGGCGATTCCGGCTGCCGCTTTGTCAAGCAGCGTAATCAAGGCATGCCTGCCTTTTCCGGACTGCGCAAAGCGGATTGCCGCTTCCACCTTTGGAAGCATGGAACCCTTTGCAAACTGCTCCTGGGCAATATACTCCTGCGCCTGCTCCACTGTAAGGTCAGATAACCATTCCTGGTTTTCCTTTCCCCAGTTGATGGCAACCTTCTCCACCGCCGTCAGAATGATCAGATGGTCTGCCCCAAGCTGCGAAGCTAAAAGACTGCTGGCATTGTCTTTGTCGATCACGGCGTTAACGCCTACCAGCCTTCCCTTTTCGTCGCTGACTACCGGGATTCCGCCGCCGCCGCAGGTGATGACAATGTGTCCTGCGCCTACCAGCGTCTTGATCGTCTCAAGTTCCCGGATTCTTTTCGGCATCGGGGAAGCCACTACGATACGGTAACCTCTTCCTGCATCTTCCATACAACGAATCCCGTTTTTCTCGTTCTCCTCCGCCTCTTCTTTCGTCAGAAATCTACCGATTGGCTTGGTCGGATTCTCGAATGCCGGGTCGTTCTTATCTACTTCTACCTGTGACAGAATGGTCGATACCTTGCCGTCGATATTACGGTTCAGCAGTTCATACTTAATGGCGTTCTGCAGGTCGATTCCGATATACCCCTGGCTCATCGCCACACTGGTGGGAAGCGGAACCTGCTTGTAGTTCTGCTGCATCACGATCAGGTTATCCATGGCATTCTGGATCATTCCCACCTGGGGGCCGTTGCCGTGGGTGATGATGATATCCAGTCCCTGCTGTGCAAGATCAACGATCACCTTCGCCGTCTTTGCCACGGCTTCCTTCTGCTCTTCTATATCCTTGCCAAGGGCGTTTCCGCCCAGGGCAATGACAACTTTCTTTTTATCCATTTAGATATCTCCTATTCCGCTTATGCCTCAAAACCAAGTTTCTTAGCGTAAGCCTTTACAGCCTTCTCGAAACACTCGATTGGCGGATGTACCGTACCTGCGCCGATCTGTCCTCTTCCGGCCACCTTGTTGGCAATACCAGTGTTTATAACAGGAGTAATCCCTTTTTCTACCACCAGCCTTGCGTCAATACCCAGACAGATTCCCTGGAAATTCCATGTGGGAACCGTGAAGTTCGGGTTTCTGTCAATACAGATCTCCGTCATCTCGTTGCTGGTACGAAGGGCGTCCTCATAACCGCCGGCCCCTACGAACCTGGTTACCGCCGGGGCTGCAATCATTGCCATACCGCCTACGCCAAAAGTCTCCGTGATTGCGCTGTCGCCCATATCCGGACAGGCATCCTCAGCGTCATAACCGGTGAAATAAAGTCCCTGAGGCGTATTGACCGGTCCTGTGAACCACTCGTCTCCCATACCTGCGATACGGATACCGAATTCATAGCCGTTCCGGCACATAGCGGTAACGATCGTTCCGTCCGTATCCTTCCGGGCGTCGTCCATAACCGCCTTGCCTGTGGCCATCATGATATTCAGGAAGAACTGGTCTGTGTCTGCCAGGAACTTGATGACGTCGTAACGGTCTTTCTCATCCATCTCCATTGCCGTGATGATTGGAGCCACCTCTTTTAAGAAAGCCAGGGATGCCGCGATGTTTCTCTGATGAAATTCGTCTCCCATAGCTACTGCTTTCGCAATCAGCGGATTAATTGCAAGTCCGTTCTCCATGGAGCGGATTGCCTTTCCAAGCGTGGGGCCAAGAACGTCTCTCATCCAGCGTAAGCGGTTCACGACCTCTTCGTCGTATGCGCCGAAACGCAGAACCTTGCCGATACCTTCATTCATGGTACAGTATGCCTTGTTGCCTCCGGTCTCGTTCTCTACGACAAAGACTGCCATATTCGGAGATGTAATACCGCCCATCGGGCCTACTGCGTTGCAGTGGTGGCATGGGATGAACTGAATCTCTCCGCCTTCTAACATCTTCCTTGCTTCTTCTTCTGTAGAAGCCCACTCTTCAAACATAACCGCGCCAACGCAGGAACCCTGCATCGGGTCCGGCATATTCTCGTAAGCTACCGGCGGGCCTGCATGAAGGATTACCTTGCCCCCATTTTCCGCGAACTGCGGAATTACTTCTTTTGCGCGTACATTGTCTTTCAGTACCGGCTGGCTGGCAACCACCTTTGCGATCACCGCACGGTTCAGCTCGTCGATTCCCTCATAGTTTCTAAGGAAGTTCAGAGTCTTAATGAGTTCTACATTTCCTCCTGCCGGCGGCATCCAGTCGTACTGTACTACTTCACAGCCGAACTGCTCTACCACTTCCGCAAAACTCTTAAGACCAATATTAATGATGCGGGGCTTCTGGGACAGAAGTTCACGCAGCTTCTCGGATGGAGCATCCTTCTCAGCTTTTACAACCTTCTTTGCGCGTACTTCTTTTACCGGCTCCTCAAAATCTCTTCCGATGGCGCGGATTGCCGTACGGCATGCAAGTTTATTATTCTCACAGACGATCACGCCTGCTTCTTTTAATTTATTGACCGCCTCGTCATAACCTTGATAATCTCTTCGGGTTCCGCAGACTGTAGCGATAAAGAATACCTTTCTTCCTGCTGCGTCTGCCTTATCCTTAAGTTCTTTGATCGTCGGAATCAGAGAACCAGCCATATCGGCATGAGAGCCGTATCCAAGCATAATGTCAAGAAGTACGACTCCTGTAGATTCGTCGTCTACCGCCTCCTGCATACATTCAATACGCTTTGCCGGGTCAATCATCGGATGAGGCTTGCCCTGTGTATAAGCATCATCACCTAAGTCAACCACTATGTTGCCGTCTAACTGAAGCATATAACCTTCAATATCCTCTGGCGGAACTTCACAGTTCATAGCGTCCTTAATGAGCATCGCCGCTTCATTCGCAAGGGTTCCGCCTGAATAATATGCCTTGATGGTCTTCTTATCCTCTGCCGTATAGAAAACAGACTCGTCGATCTCGATCTCTGCCTCCGGTATATCCTTGCCCCGAACCAGACCTACGGCCAGACGCGCCGCCTCGTCCAGCGTATACGCATGATAGAAGTTCTCCTCATGGTACTCCGGCTTCTCGCCTACGAACAGGGTAACTACCGGCTTGCCAAAATCCGACAGTCTGTCGGAAATCATGTCTCTTACTTCCTTTGCCGGCGGTTTGGAAACGATGACCAGTACTTTCACCGCATCGTCGTCCTCCATAGCGTCGATCATGTCCATCATAGTGATTCCGCCAATCTTCGCATTCAGGTCGCGTCCGCCGATACCGATTGCGTTGGTCACGCCTTCGCCCAGCCTGTCGATGATGGTGGTCAGTTCCTGAATTCCCGTTCCAGAGGCGCCGATAATTCCGATGGAACCTGGAGCAACATTATTTGTAAATGCCACAGGCACGCTCTGAATGATTCCGGTTCCGCAGTCAGGTCCCATTACAGCAAGCCCCTTCGCATGAGCCTTCTCTTTCAGCGCCTTCTCGTCCTCAATCGTTACGTTGTCGCTGAACATAAATACATTCAGTCCTTCGTCCAATGCGCGGTCAGCTTCCAGAGCTGCATAAGCTCCGGGGATGGAGATTACCGCAAGATTTGCCTCCGGCATCTTTGCAAGAGCCTTGTCCCAGGATTTCACGCTCTCTGCGCCTTTCTTTCCTTCACTTGCAGCAGACTGTTTCTTAAGGAATACTTCTACCTGCTCCATAATGGTATCTAACAGACTGTCGTCGTCGATATCTGCAACGACTACCATGTCGTTGGCGCTGGCGTTCATAAGTTCCTCTGTATCAAGGCCGCTCTGTTTAAAGATATCCTTGTTTGCAGGAGTCGCCATCATGATGGAAACCTTCTTTACTCCCTCAATCGTAGAAATCTCATTGGTCAGAAGCATGAGAACTACGGAATCCTGATAACTTCCTTTTTTAACAACTGTTTTTAACATGTTTTTTTCCTTTCTGAAAATCGGCAGATTTATTAATCTGCAAATCTGTTCTTGTGGTCATATCTGTTAAAATGAACCGCATCACCTTTGAGATACTCAACAAGCTCGTCCACAACCTCAATTCCGCCGGATGCATAAGCCTTGTCTCTTCTCATAACAGCTCTTTCACCCGGGTAATATACCTTACCGTATCCAGGAGCCGCTTTCATCTCTCCAAGTTCATCGCAGGTCTGAGACATATTTTTCCTGAACTGCTCTGCCCCGCAGAATCTCTCCGGATCCATAACGATAATCATCTGCCCCAGTTCACGTCCCTTTGAGCAGTCATGGTACATGGAACTTACATGCTTTCCGAACGGAACGCCAAGGAGTATGCCGGAGAATACGTCTACCATCATCATCAGACCGTATCCTTTCGCACCGGCAATTGGCGTCAATGCGTTTACTTTATGCGGATCTGTCACAGGCTCGCCGTTCTCGTCCACTGCCCAGTCGGATGGAATCTCTGCCCCCTGGGAACGCTTGTCAAGAATCTTGCCCCATGCCTGGACGGTGGTAGCCATATCGAATACGACCTTACGATCGTCTGCCGTAGGGGCCGCAAAAGAGATCGGGTTAGTCCCGTAATAAGGCTCTGTTCCGCCGTAAGGTACTGCCATAGGGTCTGACTGGCAGAACGTGATTGCCGCAAGGCCTTCTTTCGCACACATCTCTGTGTAGTAACCGATGGAACCCGTGTGCGAGATGTTCGCCATTCCAACGATTGCCACGCCGTTTTCTTTCGCAATCTCGATTGCCTTCTCCGTCGCTTTTGTAGCTACCCAGTACCCGATTCCGTTATCTCCGTCCATAATACCGGAGCATGGACCCGTCTGTTTCCATGTGATGTCCGGGTCTCTGGTAATGCCGCCTTTTGCGATTCTCTCACTGTAATACTCCACGCGTACTGCACCGTGTGAAGCATATCCTCTCTCATGTGACCACGTAAGAATCTCTGCCGTCTGCTCGGCATGTTCTTCCTTTAAACCTGCCTGCATCATTTTATTTTTCATTAAACCTTTTAATTCATCCCTTGAAAGTTTCATTGTGTCCCCACCATCCTTTAATTCAGTTTTAACATCTTATAACGCAACGTCTCTATTGCAGTCTTTGGAGTAGATGTATGTCAGGACTTCCTCCCGTCCCTCGTCGCCGACCGCATAGCATGCCTGTGGGCAGTATGCGTCCATAAACACATAATCGCCCTTCTTAAGCGGCACCCACTCGTCATCGAGCCTGTACATTGCTTTTCCGGACAGGAATAACATGCCATGCTCCTGCACATGCGTCTCGATATAACCATGGGAAGCGCCGATATGGAACTTCAGGATATGCATGTTCATATCAAATCCGAAATCATCCGTCGGAAGGAAGTTCTGGATATAGCAGTTCTCCATTCCTTCATAGGCAATCCACTCTAATTCATTGGCATTTCCAACGATGGTGCGGGCGTTGTAGCCTTCTACCTTCTCATATCTGCGTCTGTACAGGTAAATCTTTGTGTCCGCGCCGCTCTTGTTCTCAAAGGATACCGGCTTATCTTCCGGGGAGTAGATATATCCACCCTGTGTAAGAGCCGCCTCTTCATCCGCATTCTTAACAGTCACTTCTCCCTCGATAACGTAAAGGAATGTCTCGATCCCTTCTCCGCCGATTCCGTCTTTCCTGCCGCCTGCATGGGCAGTTACAAGATAATCTGCAAAAGATGCGCCCATGGCGGGAGAGCCAAGAATCGTTACGTCACAGTTCACATAACCTGGAATTGCATTCTTTACAAGCCCGTCTGGTTCAAGAAGCACCCAGTTCTCTTTCTTAATTACAGAACGTGTCTGTAACAGTTCATCACGGTAGCCAACTTGGTTGTTCAAATAACTCATTGCAAGTCCCTCTCTTTCTTAAATTTGATAAAATAAATAGTTTTGGTCGTTGTGGTCAACCGGTTTTTATACGTTCATTATGGCATTTCCCATCGAAAATTTCCATTGACATTTTAGACAAATCTGAACCCTGTATTTTGTCTATTTTAGCAGTAGTTTTCAACACTTTTTCCTCTTGATCCTCTACATTTCTGTGGTATACTGATATTTAGCCGGTATCGTGTTTCCCACTGTCCAGCTTGTTAATTTTCAAACACTTAACCAGAAATATTCGTTATGAAATCAACCACTTTTTAATCCAGTGAAAGGAGTCGTTTATATGCTGCTTAAGAAAGAAATACAAATTCCCTGCGATTATTGCGAAAAACATGCCACCATCTATTCTGATACCGAGGCACAGACAAGAGCCTGTATCTTATATTTCCACGGCGGCGGATTATTATACGGGTCAAGAGATGATCTCCCGGAACTTCATTTACATCTGCTGACAGAAAACGGATACCGCATCATTGCTTTCGATTATCCCCTTGCCCCGTCCGCAAAGCTGGATCTGATTTTCGAAGATGTCTGCGCTTCTGTCAACCACTATATCGGACATTTCCCTCTCTACATGGATGGCCAGGGGACGGAAAGCAGACTGCTCCCCTACTTTCTGTGGGGACGGTCTGCCGGAGCATATCTGTGCCTGCTTGCGGGCGCCCATGGGAAACTGAAAACGAATCCAGCCGGAATCCTGTCGTACTATGGATATGGTTTCCTGTGCGACGGATGGTTCCTGACCCCAAGCAATTACTACAACACGCTTCCCCCCGTCAGTGAGACGGCGATTCGCACAGTCCCCGCCGGCATACATGTAAACGGAGATCTGGACACCCATTACAGCGTCTATGTGTATGCACGACAGAAAGGAAACTGGATGGATCTGATCTATGCCGGACGGCAGAAGTTCTTCTATCTTGATTATACCTTACGCACCTGTGATAAATTACCCTGCCCCCTTTTCTGCGCCCACAGCACCGGAGATACCGATGTTCCTTATTCGGAATTTCTGGAACTGTGCAGCCGTTTTCAGGCACAGAGGTTCGTTGCGTCCCACAGTATGCACGATTTTGACCGCAACGAAAAGAATCCGGCGACGGCAAGGCTTCTGGACGCCACGCTCAGGTTTCTGGATCTGAAGCTTCCCCAGAACTCTTAGAAGCATCTGACGTACAAAAAACCGCCCCACGGCTAATCATACAGCCTGCGGGGCGGTTTTATATTTCTAAATTATCGTTCAAAAATCGTTCCTTTGCAGAATGACTTTGCCGCCGGCATCGTCTTCATCAGCAGATAATAAGCGACTCCTGTCGGAATCAGACTCACATACCAGGACAACTGCATTACCAGCAGAGAACACAGAGACCCAAAGATGATGGCGATCACCGCCGCCCAGTTGATTCCCTTGAAGCAGCCCTGCTTATCATACATATCGTTGATGTCCAGTTTCTTCTTACGAAGGATGAAGTAATCCACTGCCATAACAGCAAAAATCGGCCCCAGGAATGCAGAATAAAACTGTGTAAAGAAGTTCAGTCCATCCGCAGATTCATCCGTTACCAGCTTCCACGGCATCACACATGCAGAAAGGACGCCTACCAGTACGGTCGCATGGGTCCATTTCATCCTGAAGGACTCCATCAGTACATAAGCCGGAGGCACGATATTATTCAGTACATTGGTCGTAACCTGCGCAAACGCAATGAAGAGCAGAGTTACAATCGTAAGGAACTTGCTGCCCATTGTAGTCGAGAAGACAACTACCGGATCACTGTTTCCAGTCGCAGCCGTTACAAGAAGTCCGATCAGACCCATGAACAGCGTAACCGGAAGGATTGCCACCGTATAGATGCTTGCAGCCTTTACAGGCTTAATGTCATCCGTCGCATTACGAGAATAGTCCGATGCATTAATAATCATGGTAGAATAAATCCCCAGGAAGGACGTGGTCGCCGCCCAGAACGGCATTCCCCATGTTCCTTTGATTCCCGAAAATACGTCTCCAATCTCCGACGCAAACTGTGTATTTACCACATACAGCATATAGATCAGAATCGCAATGATAAACACGCAGGAAATATTCTCCAGCCACTTAATCCCCTCGAATCCCTTAATGGCAAGAGCTACCTGCAGGAGGGTAAACAGCGCGTATACCACCGGAAGGTTGCTGACGCCGAACAAGATATCCATACAACTGTTGATCGCTCCCGCTCCTACCCAGCTCTGGAACCCAAACCACACAATCGCAGGAAGCCCTCGCAGGATACCAGGAATCTTAACGCCCGTGGTGCCAAAACTGCTTCTTAACTGTACAGTAAACGGAATACCATAAGTATGGCCGCACTCTCCGATGACCGCAAGGGCAATCGCAATAACCAGACATCCGATCGCCATAGCTATGATTGCCTGTGTCACCGTCAAGGCGCCGATCAGTCCGGCGCCCATGGAAAACGTACCGATTGACACACAGCCGCCCATGAAACTTGCAGCATAGGATAAGGTTCCCATGATACGTTTCTTCGTCGGCTGCAGATCCGGATCTACATTCTGCGCAAGTTCCGGATTCAGATTTTTATTATCAACTATACTCATACTTTCTTTCTCTCTCCTTCAATCTTCTCTCAAGCCTTACCTGAGCTTCTTCACCAGTTCGCCCACGCCTTTCCCGGCAATAACCTTGCCGTCCTTAGCGATTACATTGCCGCGTACAAGCGTCATGACCGGAAGCCCCTTACCCTTCAGACCCACGAATGCAGAGATCTTGTTCACATACAGCAGGGATTCTTCCGTGATCTCCCACTCCTTCTCTGGATCTACAATCAGAAGGTCCGCATCGAATCCCGGCTTAATATCGCCCTTCCTGCCATAGATACCAAAAGCCTTTGCAGGAAGTACGGACATGGCGTTCGCAAGCGCTGTAGGGCATACTCCCCGTTTCACGACGCCTTCACTGAAGGCCGCCTGGAAACCGCTCTGGATACCGGAACATCCGCCCCATACGTCGAATACAGTCTCAATCTTATTACCAAGAATCTCATTATACTTCTCATCATAGGAACAAGGAGAATGGTCAGAAGCAATTCCGCTGAATACGCCGGCCTTTACATACTCCCACATCTCCTCTACCGCCTCTTTCGGCTGAAGGATCGGCGCGCATTTGTACAGAGGTCCTTTCTTTATCACATCTTCATTGCTGAAAGTCAGATAATGGGTACAGGTCTCAGCCGTAATATCATATCCCTCATCCTGGGCCGCCTTGATCTTCTTTGCAACAGCCGGGTGAGACACATGGCAGATATGTGCCTTACATCCCGTCGCCTTGGCAATCTCGATAATGGCGTCTGTAGCAACGATCTCCGCAACCACAGGACGCGACTCAAGAAACGCTTTCCAGTCGTTCCGTCCCGCCTCCTTCATCCGCTTTTCCTGATTCTTGATAATCGCATAATCTTCACAATGGAATCCTGCGCGTCCGTCAAACTCCTTAATAATATCCATGGCTTCCATAGCCTGACCATAGTTTAAAGACTCATAATCCGGGGAAACCGGTCCGATAAAAGACTTAAAGGATACGCAGCCCTTCTCATCCAGGTCTTTCAAGTCCCCGAAGTTATAGCTTGTAAGCCCGCCCCAGAAGCAGTAGTCCACATAAGCATTTGGCGAAACCTTGTTCTCTTTAAAGTCGAACGCTTCCGCATTGGTCATGCATGGATCATTCTGAAGAGGCATGTCGATCACGGTCGTATATCCGCCAAGAGCGGCGGCGGCCGTACCATGCTCATAATCCTCACGCCACTCGAAACCAGGATCATTCAGGTGTGCATGGGTATCGATTGCTCCCGGAAAAACATATCTCCCTGCCGCATCAATGACACTTCTTGCTTCCGGCTCTTCCCCTTTCGTCAGAACCCCGGCAATCCTGCCGTCTTTGACCGCAACGTTACCTTCTGTTATGGCATCCGCCGTAACAATCTTACCATTTTTAATTAATACGTCATACATTGGCAATACCTCCTATTTATTCCAACGTTGTTCCCTTTCTGAAACGCTCGCAGGACGGCATCTTCTTCATCAGGAAGTAGAATACAAGCCCCGTAGGGATCGTAGCTGTAAAGAATGAAATATTTACATTAATCAGGCCGATCACTGCACCGACAGCGATTGCGATAATTGCCGCCCAGTTAATACCCCCATGATTGCCTTGCTCATCATACAGATCGTTCAAGACTTCCTCTGATACGTCTCTCTTATGGAGAATGAAGAAATCCGTAATCAATACCGCAAAGATCGGGGCAAAGAATGCAGAATAAATCTTAACAAACAGGTCAAGCCCTGCCGCGGAACTATCGTTGGTCAGAATCCACGGACAGGTAGCTACCGCCAGGATGCCGACGATAATAACGGCCGTCCTGTGCTTAATCTTAAATACATCCATGAATGCATATGCCGGCGGGATGACGTTACTTGCAAGATTAGTGGACAACTGGGCAAAGATAATGAATCCCAGCGTTACCAGGAGAACAATCTTATTGTCTACCATCTGTGCAAATGCATTGATCGGGTTTGCAATACCGGTTGCCGTAGAAGCCATTGCGCCGATCAGTCCAAGCAGTACAGTCGCCGGAACCATTGCGCAGAAGTAAGATGCGCCGCGGGCTACGGATGAATATCCCGCCTTTACTTCACGAGAATAATCGCCTGCGTTCAGCATAACCGTCGTGCTGTTTCCGAAGAAAGCGATAACGGCGCCGATAAACGGCATTCCCCACGTTCCGCCGTGGCTCATCAGCTTGTCGCCGATCACATCGCCATACTGTGAGATACAGATATATAATAGATAAATCATAGCGATAGAAATAACGACGCCGCCGATATTCCCTACCCATTTTGCTCCCTGAAATCCCTTGATGGATAACAGAATCTGAATTACCTGGAATAAGATGAAGAATACCCAGATATTATCAAAGCCAAAGAACACAATGGATATATTGTTAAGAGCCGCTCCCCCTAACCATGTCTGGAAGCCATACCATACGATTGCCGGAAGTCCCCGGATTAATACCGGTATGGAACTTCCTTTCGTACCAAACGCACTCTTAAGCTGAATTGCGTAAGGCGCGCCCGTCTTATAACTGAACTGGTCGTTCGCCGCAATACCGATAATCAGAATCAGCGAACCGATAAACACTGCAAGGAACAACTGGATCAGGTTCAGCCCCTTCTCAAGCTGCGCACTTCCCATAGTCAGCGTCCCGATGGAAATACAACCGCCAAGCCAGAGCATGGTGTTGGATCCCCAGCTCATGATACGGTCCTGAGGCTTAATTGGCGCTAATGAGCTCGCCTCTTTCTTTTCGTTGTTTACGTCACCCATAATCTCTCTCCTTTTTCTTTCATCAAAACCGGTCTGGCATTTATGATGTAACCGGCGTGATATACTCACCGTATCCTACTGCCTCTTTCTTGTACATTCCGTCTGAAGCCACGACTCTGCCCCGTATAATGGTGCAGGTAGGAGCGCCTTTCCCTTCCAGTCCATCGAAGCAGGATACATGCCCCTTTGTCAGAAGCTTCGTCTGGTCCACCTTCCATGCTTTCTCTGGATCTACGATCACGATGTCTCCGTCAAAGCCCAGTTCAAATGCACCCTTGCGTCCGTACAGCCCGAAAACCTTAGCCGGATTATAATCCATAACTTTTGCAATAAGCGTCGGGCTTAATCCCTTTTTGTTCACCACCATGTCAAACATCATCGGAAGGAAGAACTGGATCGCATTCAGGCCGCCCCATGCATGCCAGATATCTTTGGAAGCATTGTCTTTCTCTTCGTCAGCCGCAGGAGAATGATCACTTCCCACGCAGGAAAGCGTTCCGTCAAGCATATAATCCCATAGCTTCTCCATGTCCGCCTTTGTACGCATTGGAGGCGTACATTTTGCAGGCGCTCCCTTCTCGAACACGAAATCCTCTGTAAAACCAAGATAATGCGGACAAGTCTCAGCCGTAACCGGAAGTCCTTCGTAAATAGCCTCCTTGACAACCTGCGCTACCATAGGATGGCTGACATGGCAGATATGCACGCGTCCGCCTGTGGCCCTTGCCATGTCGATCACATTCTTCGTTGCAACGTACTCTGTCCAGACGTCATGAGAATCCAGGAAATCACGGATCTTCTGCTCATTCGTCTGGCCTTCCTTTGCCTTTGCCTCTTTTTCTCTTTCCAGTACCTGACCATACTCTTCGCAGTGGAATCCGCAGAGCGCATCATATGGCTTCAGAATCTCCAGCGCCTTACGCACATTCCCCATATTAACGGTCGGGAACAGATTGCCGTTGGGACAGGTAAATCCCTTAAATGCCGCAACGCCGCAGTTATGCAAATCCACCAGATCGTTCATGTTATTCTTTACGGAACCCGGCTTGTCGTCATAGTCGCCTACAAGCCCGCCCCACAGAGCATAATCAATGACAGAGTGCTTGCTGATCTTCCCCATCTTAAGGTCAAAAATATCTTTATTCATCAGAGAAGGATCATTGTTCAGCGGCATATCAATCAAGGTCGTACATCCGGCAACCGCCGCTGCCCGGGAACCTGTCTCGAAATCTTCTCTGTACTCAAATCCCGGCTCATTCAGATGTGCATGACAGTCGATAATACCTGGGAATACATAGTTTCCCTTTGCGTCAATCGTCTCCTTCGCCTCCGCCTTTGTTCCCTTCGTCAGAAATGCCGCATATCTGCCGTCCTGAATTGCGATATCTGCCTCGTAGATACGGTCCTGAGTCACAAGTCTGCCGTTTCGAATCACTAAATCATACATAACATACCTCCTAAAATTTTTACCGGTCAACCACATTTTAACTATCTGTATACTATTTTAATCTAAAATGAAACAAATCACAATAGCACAAAACAGAGAATATTAACTCCCATTTTTGTGCAATATTTCCAAAAACTCCGTTTTTTGTCGTTAATTATTTATCAGAATACACTAAAATTTCAAACCACATTTTAACTCTTCCATATTGTAATTTTTCTGATTCTCTGATACCATGTATAAAAAGATTTAAAACAAGGTTCAAAGGAGTATCCCCTATGGAATATCAGATAAAAAAAATGTCATATTATGCCAGAAACCTGTTAGAGTCCTTCACCACAGGAACCATTCATTCTGTATACCGCCGTACCATCAACCTCACGGACGGCCGCCGTATCCTGTCCCTGCAGACCGACGGCTCGCCGCTGTCCCCAGTCAGCCTCATCTCCTCTCTTACCCCGGAAGAGATGGAAAAACTATCTGTCAGTCCCGGAGATTCCGTATACTTCGGAAAATCCTGCCCGGACGGTCTGTGTCCGGACAAAGAATGTTTTATACTGCAAGGCGCCGGGCAGCCTCGTCTCCATTCCTGTCTGTTCAGCTATAAGAACGCCCGGCAGTACAACCTGGAACTTTCCAGAAGCATTGACGCATCGCTTCGTCCTGCACTGGCCTCCTCCCTTCACACCGCTTTGTCCCTTACAAAAAACAACGGTTTCGCTCTCCTGTTCGGTGCAGAGGCAGACAAGGACAGCAGTCTGTCACTGATACATACCGCGGCAGGAAACTATATGAACCGTTCCCGAAAACTCTGTCTCGACAGAAGATATTCCGAAGCCGCCGCAGAACTTACCCGTCTTCTTGGCCTTGGAACCGGGCTGACTCCAAGCGGCGACGACTTTCTGTGCGGCGTCCTGGCCGGTCTTAGCATCAGCGGCGTCAGCGATCACCCATTCGCCAGACACTTAAGGGATGCCGTCATAAGCCGCCTTACTGACACCATTGACATCAGCGCCGCCTTTTTATCCTGCGCCCTTGAAAACCAGTACAGCCTTCCGGTGTGCAGCCTGTGCAGCCTGCCGTCCCCTAAGGAAATACTGACCTCTTTCGAGGCAGTAGGCCACTCTTCAGGCACTGATACCCTCTGCGGGATCCTCTGGAGTTTAGAATATAACTGGTAACAAACCTGTAAAAAGGAGAATTATCCTTCTTTCATGGATGCCATGTCCGATAATTCTCCCTTCTGCATATTACCTTATTCTTAAAGAGCCAGATAACATTCCAGAATATCCTTCAGATCAGCCGCAATCCCGTAATCTGCCACGCCATAGATCGCCGCCTCTTCATCCGCATTTACCGCCACGAACAGTTTTGTATCCTTAATTCCTTCCGTGTGCTGAATTGCGCCAGACACACCAAAGGAAATGCAGATCTTCGGACGGATGGTAAGTCCGGTCTGCCCGATCTGGTGATTAAACGGAATTATCTCAGAATCTACCATCGGCCTTGTTCCGCCGATTGCTCCTCCAACTTTTTCTGCAAATTTCTCAAGCAGGGCAAAGTTATCATCCTCAAGCACTCCTCTTCCGCCGACGACTACCACCTCGGCGCCAAGAATACTTCCCGTCTCATTCTCTGCCGCCGCCTCTTCGATAATCTCAATCCTGGAATCGCCAGGCCTGATATCATCAAAAAACTCAATCTTCGCCTGACCGCCCGCCTCTGCTTCCTGCGGCGCATACACACCCGGCCTTATGGTCATCATCTGCGGGTAGCATCCGTCCCTGGTGATAATCGTTACAAAAACATTTTCTCCAAAGGACGGCTTATTCTGCCTGATATAATAAGAGCCGTCTTCCTTTTTTCCTGCCAGAACCTCTGTACAGTCTGCCGTCAGACCGCAGCCTAACTTCATGGCCACGCGGGAGAAGATGGAACGTCCCTCTGGCGTCGCCGGGATCAGAACGCTGGATGGATTGATCTTCTGAAGCATTTCCGCAATTGTCCTGCTTACGGCATCGTCCTGCTGAGAACAGTCACGCCCGGCCTTTACAGCATAAATCTCCTCAACGCCCAGTCTGTCAAGTTCGGCCACAATCCCGTCCGTTTCTTCTGACAGCACGATTGCCTGGATCTTCTCACCTGTCGTCTTTTTGATCTCCTTTGCCGCTGAAACCAGTTCTGCAGCTACCGGCTCTAATTTACCCTTATAACTTTCTGCATAAACACAAATTCCATTAGCCATAGGTCTACTTTCCTTTCTCCTCTTCAATCAAATCATACAGCTTCTTAGCAAGCTCCTCAGGCGTCCCCTTAAGCATAGTCGCCTTTCTTCCCGCTTTTGGTGAGAAGGAGTCCACAACCATTGTTGGAGAACCTGCAATTCCCACCTCCTCAAGGGGAAGTCCCAGATCCGCGTTGGTATAGGTTACAAGAGGCTTGGACTTTGCGGCGCGTTTGGTACGAAGGGTCGCAAGGCGTGGTTCGTTGCAGCCAAAGTTAAATGAAATCATTGCCGGAAGCACACATCTTACACTCAGCCGTTTGTCATGAAACTTCTTCACTGCTACGATTTTATCCGCCCCTGCCTCATCGTACTTCATCCCCTGCGCCTCTGCCACATGAGGAATATCGAGACACTCGGCAACCATGGCTCCAACCTGTCCGGTAGCGCCGTCTGCCGACAGCGCTCCCCCAAGAATCAGATCGAATTCACCGTATTTCTTAATTGCCGACGCAAGAACTTTTGCCGTTGCAACCGTATCTCCTCCTGCAACCACTCTGTCCGTTACCAGACAGGATTCGTCACATCCCAGCGCCATTGCGTCTCTTAACGACTTTTCTGCATCCGGCGGTCCCATGGTAAATACCACAACCTTTCCGCCTGTCTGCTCTTTCATACGCATAGCCTCCTCAACGGCATTCAGATCTGCCGGGTTCACCATACCTTCGGAACTTGCTCTCACAAGTGCATGCGTTTCCGGATCTACGGATACATCATTTGAAACCGGAACCTGTTTAATAAGAACTGCTATATTCATTGTTTCCTCCTGTTTTCTGACCTATTCTACAAAAGACGCTTAAACGCCCAATTCTCCAGTAATGGCGTGCTCTCGCCCCGCATGATTAATTTCGCAAGGTCGCGCGTTGCCGCCGGAGCCTCGATCACGCCATTTCCGCCGTATCCTGTGGAAAGCATGTATCCTTCAACCGGAGTCTCGCCTAAGATGGGCCAGAAGTCCTTCGGCTCTGCACGGTAGGATAACCAGGAAGATACCAGTCCGCTGTCCACGATTCCAGGCACCTTTGCCTCTAACTGGTCAAGCAGGAAGTCGATAAAGTAATCATCCGTTCCTCCTGTTGCCGGCAATTTATCCGGATCCCACTGTCCCGCATGCATTGGATTGCTTAAATCCATGGATAAGTGAGACTTACAGATAAAGATATTATCGCCTGCGCGCAGTCCGTAGAACTCTGGATATTTCAGTACAGGGAAGGTATAGTCAAGCTTCTTTCCAGGAGGACATAAGAAGAAAGCCTCTGCCTTGGTATGCCAGATCGGTACGTCTAAGCCTGCCATCTCGCCTGTAAATTTGCTCCATGGCCCTGTACAGTCGACTACTACGTCGAATTCATATTCCTGTCCGTCGTCTGTCTTAAGACCTTTTACCTTCTGATTCTCTACCACAACCTCTGTTACTTTAACACCGGTCTTTACCACGCCGCCGTTCTTCTGAAACTTCTTTGCGTATGTATTCGATATCATAGTTCCGTCGAAATATCCGTCGTCTGCCGTATAGCCTGCGCCAAGAATATTTTCTGTGGAAATATCTGGCAGAATCTCTTTAATACGGTCTTTGTCTGTAATATACTCGCCTGTGTAACCCGCCGCCTTTGCAAGGGAGATACCTGTCTTAATGACTTTCTCTACTTCCTCGTTGGTTGCTACCACCAGTGTTCCGGTCTTGTCAAATCCTGCAGAACCCTTCTCTTCTGCTTCCATCTTAAGATAGGACTCAAAGCCGTAGAGCCTTACGTCCCAATATCTGTTCTTAAGAGAGTCGTCAAACAGACACACCGTACCTGCTGATTTTGCCGTGGAAGCTCCTCCGATCGTGTCTTTCTCAAATACGATCACCTCTGCTTCTCCGTCATAGAGACTTAAATGATAGCCGAGGGCCGTTCCTGAGATACCTCCGCCGATGATACCGATTTTTTTCTTTGCCATAGTGATTACCTTCCTTCTTTTTATTTTTAACATGGTTTTTCCATGTTATCCACGTTTAAAACAGTATGCAGCAATACATTGCATCCATTTTCAATATCCCTGTCGTCCGTAAACTCATGTCTGGAATGACTGATCCCCTTTTCACTGGGAACAAAGATCATCCCCGTAGGGAATACGCCGGCCATGATCAGAGAATCATGGAACGCACCGCTTGGAATCACACTGTAGTCTATTCCCAGTTCCTTAACCGCCTGCTGCACGTTTCTCTTTACCCACTCAGACATAGGCGCAGGTTCATGAAAGGATGTGGGGACAAATGTATAGGAAACTCCATATTTCTCACAGATGTCCCCCAGGGATGCCTGCAGTTTTTGTTCGATCAGAGACATGACTTCGTCATTCTGGTCCCTGATCTCCAGGCTGAATGTGCAGGTGCCTGGAATTACATTGACAGAATGGGGCGTTACCTTTATTGTGCCTACAGTTGCAACGGTAAATTCATTGCCGCACTCTGTTGTAACCTCTGGTATCTTATTAATAAATCCTGCCGCCGCCACCAATGCGTCCTTACGGTCCGCCATCGCCGTACTTCCGGCATGATTCGCCTCGCCGGTCACCGTGACGTCATAGCGGTTCACGCCTGCGATGGAAGAAACAATCCCCACCGGGGTACCGGTCTTATATAACCTTGCTCCCTGTTCCACATGGAGCTCTATAAAACAATGAACAGAAGAAGGATCTCTGGCCGCCTTACGCATGTCCGCGCTGGTAATACCGTAAGAGCGCATGACCTTTCCCCTCTCTTCTCCGTAAATATCTGATTCCTGATCACTGACCCCCGGATCCTGTCCGCAGATGGCGCTGCTTCCCGTAAGCCCTTTTCCAAAACGGAACCCTTCTTCATCGGTAAATACGATCACCTCAACAGGGTGTTTCGGGATATACCCTTCTTCCCAAAACGTTTCACAGACCTCAAGTCCACCCACACATCCAAGAACTCCGTCATACTTCCCGCCGTCCGGCACGGTATCCAGATGGGACCCCATCAGAATTGCCGGAAGACCGTCGTCCCGCCCTGCCATACGGCAGATTAAGTTGCCCGCTTCATCCACCCGGCATGTCATACCAAGCTTTTTCGCCCATGATGCAAAGAGTTCCCTTCCTTTCACATCCTCTGCGGAAAATGCCATCCTTGTGTATGTTCCGTCTTCCTTCTTTCCGCACTGGTAGATTTCCTCTAACCGGGAAACAACTCTTTTTCCATTCGCTTTCATAGTCGCTGTCCCTTCCTCCTTTCAACTTTCAGCACATTTCACAATTTTGCCTACGCAAATATAGTGAAACTGCATAGAAGAATTCTATTAGAATCATAAATCTTATCTATAGTTCACATTATAGATAAATAATTAACAATATGCATTGGAGAATGGGGATAAAAAAGGAGATATTCTTTATCCAACCTGGACAAAGAGTATCTCCTGGACACTACCTCTTCATAACTTGTCACCAACCGACAGGTTGATGACCTTCGTGCGCATCAGCGCACTACCTCTTCATAACTTGTCACCAACCGACAGGTTGATGACCTTCGTGCGCATCAGCGCACTACCTCTTCATATTCTCAATCATTTTGTTTACAATCAGCCCGATTCTTACCGCAAGCACCTCGCTGGCATTATTCATGTCAATCCCCGTAATCTTGACAATCCGGTCGATACGGTACGATGCCGTCTTATAATGAACAAAAAGTTCCTGTGCCGTCTTCGTCAGATTCTGGTTCCGATCCAGATAAGTATTCAGAGTAAGAAGCAGTTCCTGCCTCTGCTGCTTCTTATAGTGAAGCAGTTTCTGAAGGGATTCCGGTATATACTCATAAAGTTCCTCCGGGTTATCGCATTTGCATAAAAGTTTGAAGATTCCCATATCCGAGAAAAATGCAATGTGATGCCCCTTTACTGCGCTTCGCTCCACAAAAATCCCTATGAATTCCAGAGAATCCCGAGCTTCTTTAAAACTGTCTGATATCCCAAGGACTCCCTCTACTTCCTTCCCAACGCCTGCACGTACCTTGAGATTTTTATTTTTCTGGCTGATCCGCTTCTGAATCCTCTCCACAGTACCTTTCAGTTCTCTTCGATAATCGTCCTGTTTCTGCTCTGGACGGATCTGCTGTATGACGATTACCTGGTCTACATCATTCCTGATCCGTACATCCTCGAACTCATTTACCACGGCATCCCTTAGGATACTGTCGAACTTGAACTGCTCATTCAGCTTCTCAAATGTCCCCGCCGACTCATTCCACAACTTAAGGATCAGTACGCGGTAGTTTGCATGAAAAGGAATCCCCAGATGCCTGACTTCCCGCTCCAGTTCCTTTCTGGAATGGATATTCCCATTCAGAATCTGTGTAATAATATCGTTTTGAAACTTCTCCTCCAGTTCTTCTACTGAATGTCTGCGAAACATCTCCTGCTTCAGTGCCGTCACTGCGTTCTCGATGGCAATGTCATCCATATCTCCAAAGGGATTCTTGGACGCCGTTATGACCAGATAGACTCTGCGGTTGTACATCACCCTCCACTTCACCACATACTGTTCGTACATCTTTGGATCTTCGTCTGTCAGAGCGACCTTCTGCCTCAGATAAATATAGTTAGAGTAGAACTTCGGCTGACATTCCTCGGCCCGTTCCGAGATCGTCATCTTCGGCACACTGCCCTCTGTCCCTGCCAGATATTCCATGTTCTGATTAAAAAGAGCAGCCGGGTTGCCAATCAGTTTCTCCAATACATCCAGGATCTTCTGAAGGCTATCATCACCGGAACCATGGACGAAAGACAACGCCGTAAAATTGTCGTGGGTGGTCTTAAAATACTTAAGCCGCCGGACCTCTTCGTTAAACAGACGCTCCAGAATCGGTCTTAAGATTTCTCTGAAGGACAGTTCAAACGCCACCTCCAGAACCGGAACCGCATATTTTTCTGCGAATTCCTGAATATACGTTACCTTCTCTTCAATGTCCTCAACATCGTTACCACGCTTAATTACTATGGCGCTGACCTTCTTCGCTGCCAGTTCTCTGAAATATTCGTTGAATTCCTTAAGGTTGCATGACTGGAACGCATAGAACCTGGTCAGCAGCACTTCTCCGCCGCTTATGAACTTTACAATATCCGGCGCTTCTATAATCGTGGCTCCTTTAATCTCATTGCCAAGGCCTGCGGCGCCTCCCAGAAGTTTTGCGTTACTGAATATGTCGATCTGCAGCATCTCTTCCACACTTAATCCCATGATGTACTCGCCCTCCTCTCTTGCGAGATATCGTTTTTTCTAATTGTATTTATTGATTTTATCAGTCTGTGTAAATTTTATTTTATCACACGAAGGGCGCCGCTACAATCTAAAATACTTATGAACAGGACAAATGAACAGGACAAAGAAGAAACCAGGACGGCCCTCTTTTGCCGCTCCTGGTTTCTATTACTGCCTTTTGCTATTATCATACACAGGCAGAGCCTGTATCTGGAATTCATTTACCGATCCCACTTATCTGCCAGATTCTGGATCTGGGTCTCGAACTTCGCCAGTTCCTTATTGGCCAGCCCTTCATTTCTATAGACAACCTCAAGCAGCCGCTTTGCCGCTGCAACCACCCGCTGAAACGCCTGAGCAGCCCGTGTTCTGGCCGGCTTCTCCAGAACTTTCTTCGGAACCCTGGCTCCTTCCGTCAGAATCTCATTGGTCATCAGATCTATGGTCCCGCCCGAATAAGGTGCAAACGCAGGACAGCCGATCGTCTCCTCTATAAGCTTTGCAAAATGATCCGTCACCTGGTCCTCTCCATGTACTACAATCACGCGGTCTGGCCTGTTCTCAAATCCGCCAAGCCAGTCCAGAAGCCCGTTCATATCCGCATGCCCGCTGATTCCCCGAAGCGTCTCGATCTTCGCATTCACTGTGATATTTTCCCCGAACAGCTTCACACACTCTGCGCCCTCAATCAGCTTGCGCCCAAGCGTACCCACCGCCTGATAACCCACGAAACAGATCGTACACTCCGGACGCCACAGGTTATGCTTCAGATGATGCCGGATACGCCCTGCCTCACACATACCAGATGCCGACAGAATCACCTTTGGCTTCTCATCAAAATTAATCATCCTGGACTCGTCGCTGGTGATCGTCGTCTTAAGTCCCGGGAACAGAAGCGGATTGATCCCCTTCTCTACCAGCGCCATAGCTTCGTCATCAAAACAGGATTTCACATTCTTGTTAAATACATTGGTCGCTCCGATAGCCAGCGGACTGTCCACGTAGACCTCGAATCCCGGGAACTCAGGCAGCAGATCCTTCTCCTTAATCTCCCGGATAAAGTATAAAAGTTCCTGCGTACGCCCTACGGCGAATGAAGGGATGACCACATTGCCTCCTCTTCCAAAGGTCTCTCGTAAGATTCTCGTAAACTCGCCGATATAGTCCGGTATCACATCCCCATGAGTTCTGTCTCCATAGGTAGACTCAATGACGATATAGTCTGCCTCTTTCACCTTCTGCGGTTCTTTGATAATCGGCTGGTTTGCATTTCCCACATCACCGGAAAATACAATCTTCTTTGTCACCTCGTTCTCCGTGACCCAGACCTCAATACTCGCTGATCCCAGCAAATGTCCCATATCGTGGAACTGTACGTCAATGCCCTCGCACAGGGTAATGCGCTGTTCGTAATCACATGGAGCCAGAAGACTGATAGCGGCATCCGCATCCTCCATGGTATACAACGGTTCAAAGAGCTCCTCGCCGCTTCTCCTTCCTTTCCGGTTCCTCCACTCTGCCTCAAACTCCTGGATGTGAGCGCTGTCTCGAAGCATGATGTTACACAGATCTGACGTGGCAAACGTGGTAATGATCTCGCCCGCAAATCCCTGCCTGCATAAAAGAGGGATCTTGCCGGAATGATCAATATGTGCGTGTGTCAGAAGAACATAGTCAATCTCTCCTGCCGATACCGGCAGTTCCTGGTTCTCATACAGATCAGGTCCCTGTTCCAGACCACAGTCAATCAGGATATTCTTTCCGCAGGCATTCAGATAATGGCAACTTCCGGTTACCTCGTGGGCCGCCCCAATAAACTCAAGTTTCATATCTCCAACCCCTTTTCTTTCTATTATAACACTATTCAGAGTTGTTTTCTATGAATACTTTTCTAACATTCTTTATGAATATTTCACCATCTCCCGCTTCAGCCTCTGCATAATTTTCTTCTCCAGCCTCGATATGTACGACTGGGAAATGCCCAGGATATCAGCCACCTCTTTCTGGGTCCGTTCCTCCCCATCCGGCATCCCGAGGCCGAACCGCATCTTAATAATCGTCCTTTCTCTTCCAGAAAGGCGGCTGATCGCCTTAATCAGCAGTTTCCGCTCTACTTCATTTTCCAGATCCTTATAGATGGTATCCTCCTCCGTACCCAGAATGTCGGACAGAAGCAGTTCATTGCCGTCCCAGTCCACATTCAGCGGCTCGTCGATCGACACCTCCATCTTCGTCTTGTTATTCCTGCGCAGGTACATCAGGATCTCATTTTCAATACAGCGGGACGCATAAGTCGCCAGCTTGATATTCTTATCCGGGTTAAACGTATTGATGGCCTTAATCAGCCCAATGGTTCCGATGGAAATCAGATCTTCCACTCCCACCCCCGTATTGTCAAACTTTTTCGCAATGTAGACCACCAGCCTCAGATTATGCTCAATCAGCATTTTCCTTGCCGACTCGTCGTCCTCTGAGCCTAATTCATTGATGGCCGCCATCTCTTCGCTGGTATTAAGCGGAGCAGGCAGGATATCCGAACCTCCTATATAGTGGACGTCCTTCTTATCCGGGAAAAATAATGTCCGGAAATCCGGAACTACTTTCAGTTTAAATTGATGCGGTACTGCGACTCTTATTACCATAGTCTATCCCTCCTATTAAGACATCAGGATTCAAAATCATCTCATAACGGTCAGCCGTCATATCTCCCTCACAGATGGCCGCCAGCGGTTTCTCAATCCATTCCTTTTCTTTTCTGCATACATACATCCCATCCAGCGTTACTAATGGCATTACACCTTCCGCCTTTCCGATAGAGTGATATGAAATATAACGTATTCCTGTTATGTCATTTTCTCCCCATAGTTTCCTCATTACATTTTTGTCAATAATACTGACCGGCTTTCCCGTAATGTCGTCTTTCAGACAGTTGCCCGTGTCGATCAAAGCCTGCACAAAAACCTTTCTATCGCCTTTTTGCAGCATCACACGGCATCTGTACCTGCTCTGCCTTCCCAGATACACCACAAGGCTCCAGATACCGGATACCACGTAGTAACTGACAACGGCCAGAGCCAGAAAAAGGCTTCCTGTCCGTACATACTGCCTGAAAAACCCAAAGACCCCGCCCGCCAGAAACCCGCTGACATAAAGCAGAATCCATGCCCTCGCCAGTTCCTGCCATCCTCTGGTTCTAAGCCCTGTTTTCACCATTACAATATTTGCCAGCCCATGGAGCAGCAGAAGTTTCACAAACGCATATGGAACCGGCAAGGCCACGGCAAGGCAGGTCAGAAACGATCCGAAAAGCGCCCCCAGGCTGATCCGCCAGTACGCCTCGGAACATCCCGACATTCTGCGTACAACAGCAAGCAGAATAAAATCCATCGCGAAATTTTCCAGAAAAAATACGTCTATGTACAACTCATAATGCACGCTCCACCTTCTTCCTTTGGATACGATCAGTGACACGAAATCGATTAATTACTTAAGCAAGATTCATTATACGAGCCGCAGTAAAAAGATTTTGTCAGATGGTGGGACGAATCCCGATTTTCGTTCGACAGACCACATTGACCACAACATCTAGTTTTACAGGAAATGAATTTGTGGGAATCCTACAAATCCAGACACAAGACTTTGTATCTTTTTTTGACATAAAAGAAAGAATTTTAAGAGAATAAACTGCAAATTACTGGAAAAAATTGAAATTTACTGTAATCATTTGTCAAACCATGTCAGATACGCCCGAACAGAATCAGTAACAGTTCAGCCTACCGGCTTCACTGTTACCAGAATCATTCTGCCGCCATACAAGTTAAACATCATAAAAAGACTCGAACACACTATCATGTGCCCGAATCTCTTATAGTACTTTATTATCCTGCTGCGGATTACAGAATCATAAAAACCGCTCTCTTACTTCTTAAAGAAATCAGGTATCTTAATCGACTGTTCCTTAACCTTACTGGAAGGAGTTCTGGGTGAATCCAGAGAAGGCGCTGTTCCTCCTACAGGACGTCTCGGCATTGCCGTCGTTCCTCCGCTCTTCATGCCGCCCATTCCGAAATCCAGCCTGGGAGCCGCCGGTCCGCCCTGCTGCATGGATCTGTCATATCCTCCCTGCTGCATGGATCTGTCGTATCCTCCCTGCTGCATACCGCCGCCTGCATGACCCATGGTGCCGTTCCTTGGCGTCTCTAGCCTTGATTTCAGCTTAGACGCACTGCCGCCCACATTATGAAGCCCGGTTGCAATAACCGTAATGGTCGCCTCATCTGTTCTTGCATCATCATACATGGCTCCGAAAATAATATTCGCATCCTCTCCTGCAAGATCCTGTACATACTCAGCCGCATCAGATGCATCCATAAGCGTAATATCGCCGGATACATTAATGATAACATGAGAAGCTCCCGCAATGGTTGTCTCAAGTAACGGACTGGAAACTGCCTGCTTGACAGCCTCAAGAGCCTTATCATCACCGCGCCCCTGCCCGATACCGATATGCGCAATACCCTTGTCCGTCATAACCGTCTGAACATCCGCAAAGTCAAGGTTGATCAGTGCAGGCACGTTAATCAGATCCGTGATGCCCTGGATACCCTGCTGTAATACCTCATCCGCTTTCTTCAAAGCCTCCGGCATGGTGGTACGCCTGTCCACCACTTCTAACAGCTTATCATTAGGAATGACAATCAGAGTGTCCACGCTCTCTTTGAGTTTCTCAATTCCTGACAGCGCATTATTCATACGCGTCTTGGACTCGAAACGGAAAGGCTTCGTCACAACGCCTACTGTCAGCGCGCCAAGTTCCTTGGCGATCCGCGCAACCACCGGCGTTGCACCGGTCCCCGTACCGCCGCCCATACCGCAGGTTACGAACACCATGTCCGCCCCCTTAAGAGCTGATGATACTTCCTCGGCGCTCTCCTCAGCCGCCTTCTCACCAATCTCCGGCCTTGCTCCTGCTCCAAGACCTTTTGTTATCTTCTCGCCAATCTGCATAAGCGTCGGCGCCTTGCATAACTGGAGCGCCTGCTTATCTGTATTAATAGCAATAAACTCAACACCGGCAATCTGTTCATCGATCATTCGGTTTACAGCATTATTGCCGCCGCCGCCGACTCCAACAACAATTATCTTCGCCGCTGCTTCTGATTCATTCGTTTTAATTTCTAGCAAGGGTTTCTCCTCCTTTGTTATCCTTATTATATATCATACATCCCACACATAAAGCAAATGAAATGTGTTCTTTGCCATATATACTATATAATATAGACTTTTGTGCAAAATATCAATAGAATTCCTCTATTTTTCTCAATTTTATTCTTGCTTTGTTACTGTTCACACCCGCCGGGTGCTCACTGCAACGAATCCGGCCTATTTAAAAGTTGCCCTACGGCAAGAGGCCGGATTCCAGCCCCAGTACTGTAATGGCCTGTGACCGTACAGCGTAGTGCACGGTCTAGGAATGAACAGTAACCTCTTTTCTTCCTATGGTTCTGACGGACTCTCCGAAGACTCCTGCGCTTCTTTCTGATCCGGCTCTGGATCGCCCGATACATTCTGAGTCTCACTGCTATCCGGCTGCAAGGTATCCTCTCCGATCTCCTGCTCAAGAGGTTCTTCCTGGAATGTCACCGTTTTTTGCACTTCTGAATAATTCTCCAGATGCAGCGTCCCCTCTTTATCTCCGATCTTTTCAAGGATTGGCTGAATCTGCGCAATCTTTACCGCCGATACATTCCTGCCAAGACGAATGCGGATTCTTCCGATATACAGACAGATGATTTCCTCCTCGCACACAATCCTGTCTGGCTCTAACTCGTATTTGGTAATCTCTCTGGAAGTCTCCAGAATCTGTTGAAAAATCTTCTTATTCTTACTCTCAAGCTGCTGATAAAGCTTCACCTCTCCCATGCCGATTCCCTCTATATAAGGAATACCCTCGATTAACGCAGGCGATTCCAGTACCACCAGCCCTTCCTTATCAAAATAACTATACGTCTCTCCATTCTGTATGTATCCGACAATCGGCTTCTCCTTCACCGTTACCTTCACAATCCAGGGCGATTTAAGGCTCACTTTCATCTGACTGAGACACGGCAGGGTCTCCCCCTTCCCCAAAGCATATTTCCCCAGAATATACAGTGAGTTTATGGAAAAATCATCCGCCTGGACCACTTCAAGAATTTCCTGATCCGTCACATAATCATTTCCGCTGACCTCAATCTTCTGCACATAGAACACCAGAAAGACCATCGCCGCAATGATTGCTGCCCCAAGCACTAGAACAACCGCCGCATAGATTTTGTGCGACTTTTTCTTCTTTCTTCTTGGTCCTTCCCGTTCCCTGTATTCTTTCTTTCCCATTTTCCTATACTCCCTTATTTTACCAAAGATGATACGCTAAGTACAAGACCCATTTCTACCAGCAGAAATACCACCGAAGTCCCTCCATAACTAATGAACGGCAGCGTGATTCCCGTATTTGGAATCGTATTCGTAACCACCGCAATATTCAGTATCACCTGGATCATCATATGTCCCATGGCTCCCGTTGCGATTAACGCGCCAAACAGATCGCTGGCATGGGTGGCAATCACGAAAAACCGCCAGATCAGAATCAGAAACAGAATCAGAACGAATCCTGCCCCAAAAAGCCCCAGTTCCTCGCATACGATAGAAAAAATCATATCATTCTGGGCCTCCGGTACGAATCCCAGCTTCTGAATACTTTCTCCAAGCCCCCGGCCAAAGAGTCCGCCGGAGCCAATAGCATACAATCCCTGCAGCGTCTGGTATCCCTTCTCATAAGCTTCCGGGTTCCTCCAGATTGCCAGCCTCTCAAGCCTGTAACTCTCCAGAGCCAGGAATATTGCCATAAATCCGATTCCAAGAACTCCCATGAAAACGAACTGCCCGTACTTCGGGCTTGCCACGAAGATCAGGATAACTCCGATCCCGAGTATAATAATAGCGGTACTTAAGTTACTTGCCCCCACAAGACCCACTACCGGAAGAATCGTCACCATGATCTTCAGCATGGTACGCATTTTCCCGATCTCTTTCACATTCCTGGTTACCATCTGGGCAAGGAACAGAATCAGCGCAACTTTGGCGAACTCTGACGGCTGAAAAGAAAAAGGCCCCAAAGACAGCCATCTTTTGGAACCGTTAATCTCATCACCTATGAACAAGACCGCCACCGACAGAAGGATTGCCGTCATATATCCCAGTATGGCAAAATGCCGCCACACATGGTAATCCATATTCGCAACCACAAACATGGCAGCAATTCCCAGCGATGTCGCAAATACCTGTTTCTTCAGATAATAAAACGAATCATGGAATTTTACCTCGCCATTATATGCGCTGGTACTGTAGAGGATCACAAGCCCCGTAACCACAAGCAGAAATAACGCAGTAAGAAGTGTATAATCATACTTCGACGGACGGAATCCGCCGCTCCCCGAAGGAGCATGCTCTACCGTATGCCCTTGGGTATATTTTCTGTTCCTAGACTGTGTCAATATATGCCACTCCTTATAAGGAATTTACAATCTCTTTGAACTTCTCTCCACGTACCTCATAGTTCGGGAACATCCCCCAGCTTGCGCATGCAGGGGACAGAAGCACCGCTTCCCCTGGCAAAGCTTCCTTTGCAGCAGTAAGCACTGCTTCTTCAAAGGTGTCTGCAAACTGATACTCTGTGAAACCACAGGCAAGGGCATCCCTTGCAATCTTCTCTCTCGTTGCTCCAATCAGGATCAGCTTCTTTACCTTCCCCTCAAAACTGTTGATCCAGTCCGTATAAACGGAATCCTTGTCATATCCGCCTCCAATCAGTACGGTAGGACGGTTCATCGCCTGTATTCCTTTCATCGCAGCATCCGGATTCGTTCCTTTTGAATCATTATAGAACGCCACGCCATTTTTCTCCGTCACAAACTCAATTCTGTGCTCTACTCCCTTAAACGCCAGGACGCTCTTTCTGACCATATCCGCCGGCACTCCATACACCAGCGCCATTGCCGCCGCCGCCATGACGTTCTCATAATTGTGGATTCCAAGAAGGTTCAGTTCCTCCACCCGGCAGACCGGGATCTCTTCACCATTCCGGTAAATAATTACCCCGTCCTCAAGATCTATCCCCTTTTCTAGCTTACGCCGGCTGCTGAAATATAGAACCCGGGCCTTAGTATTTTCCCCAAATTCTCTCGTAAGGGGATCCTCATAATTCAGGATACAGTAATCATCCTCAGTCTGATTCCTGGCAATATTTTTCTTGGCGCTCACGTAAGCTTCCATGGTATGATGACGGTTCAGATGATCAGGAGTAAAGTTAAGAATCGCACTGACCTTTGGCCTGAAATCAATAATCGTCTCTAACTGGAAACTGCTCATCTCCGCCACCGTGACAGAATCTTCATCCATCTCAAGAGCCGCCGTAGTGTAAGGATTACCGATATTACCTACCACGAAGGTCTTCTTATACTCGCCCATAATCTCTCCTAAGAGCGCCGTGGTCGTAGTCTTTCCGTTGGTTCCAGTGATGGCAAGCACGTCGCCTCTTCCCGTCTCATAGGCAAGTTCCACCTCGCCTGTAATCAGTATTCCACTCTCCCGCAACCGGTTCACCACCGGAAGGTCCGTTGGAACGCCCGGACTTAGAATCGCAATATCCAGCTCATCATATAGTTCCTCTGGAAATGTACCGATAACAATCCTGGCCCTGTTCCCTTCTCCAAGCTTCTCCCTTAATTCTTCTTCCTTCAGTTTCTCATTCCCGTCGTAGAGAATAACCTGGGCTTTCCGGCGCTCTAACAGCTTCGCCGCTCCGATTCCACTGATTCCCGATCCGAATACCAGAACCTTCTTTCCTGTCACTTCCATATCTTTTTGTCTCCTCCTACATAGCCATCAGCGCAATCAGACAGAGGAGCGCTGTAATAATGGAAAATACTGCTACCACCCTTGTCTCTGACCATCCGCAAAGTTCAAAGTGATGATGTATGGGCGCCATCTTAAAGATGCGTTTACCGCCTGTTTTCTTAAAATATGTCACTTGTATCATCACCGACAGCACCTCTACCAGGTAGATCAGCCCTACGATGATGATAAAAACCGGCATCTGCAGCATATAAGCCGTAGATGCTACAAATCCGCCTAAGGCAAGAGAGCCGGTATCCCCCATAAATACGCTGGCCGGATATACATTAAACAGAAGAAATCCCAGTAATGCTCCCACCACTGCACATGTAACCGGTTCAATTCCGCTCTGGGTTCCGATGGCAACCACCGTAAAAAATGTCGCCACCAGTACGGTCACGCTTGATGCCAGTCCATCCAGTCCATCCGTAAAGTTCACACCGTTCACAGTCCCGATCACCGCAAAGAACAACACCGGAATTGCAAGCCATCCGATATTCCAGTACTTTCCGCCTGTAAACGGAATCAGCATGGCGAGAGATACATCCGTAAACTTTACGATGTAAAATGCGAAGATTGCCGTCACCACAATCTGCAGCGCCATCTTCTGCTTCGGGAACAGACCGTCAGAGCGTTTCATGACTACCTTCAGATAATCATCCAGAAAGCCAATCAGCCCGAAACCCAGGGTCACAAACAGAATCGGAATAATCTTTGGATAATCCCTGATGTAAAGCACCGATGTGATCACCACGCTAAGAAGAATAATCACTCCTCCCATCGTGGGAGTACCTGCCTTTTTCAGATGAGACTTTACTCCCTCTTCCCGTTCTGTCTGCCCCATTTTTAATTTTCTGAGCACCGGGATGATCAATGGTCCCATTACCACGCTTAACGCAAATGCGATCAGCACCGGAAGAAAAACTTTATAATTCATACATCCACCTCTTTATCTCTTTTGTTAATTACAACTCCTTAACTATCCTAGTATACTTCATTTCCTACTCTTTTTCAATGCCAAGATACGGCAATATGCTCTCAAATATATTACGCACCACCGGCGCCGCAATCGTTCCTCCATAGTATACTCCCTGTGGATTATAAATGACGCACATCCCCAGCACCTGTGGGTCGTCCGCAGGTGCAAACCCGATAAAGGAAGAGATATATTTGTTGGCGCTTCTCGGAAGGGTCTGAGACGTTGCGGTCTTACCGCCGATAGAATACCCTTCTATATACGCATTCTTTCCTGACCCTTCCGACACCACGCTTTCCAGCAGCATCCGCATGGTTGCAGAAGTCTCCTCAGACACGATTCCTTTCTTCTCTTCGTATTTGAATGTCTCCACCTCTTTCCCCTCTGCATCCAGAACACGGACACCGAAATGGGGCGTCACTCTTCTGCCTCCGTTGACCAGTGAACTAAAGGTGGTTGCCATCTGCATGGGCGTCACTTGAAAAGACTGTCCAAAACTCATGGTCGCAAGTTCTACCATCCCCACGTTCTCCTTCTTGTGCATAATCGTTCCTGCCTCTCCCGGAAGATCCACTCCCGTCAGATCCATCAGTCCGAACTGCTGGAAATACTTGTAAAAATCATCCGTCCCAAGCCTTAACCCTATGTCGATGAACACCGGATTACAGGAATTCTGAATCCCCTGGATAAAATTCTCTCCTCCATGTCCTCCTACCTTATGACAGCGGATCTTCCGATCCTCTACCACCCGGTAGCCCGGACAGCTAAAGGTATCCTCAAGTCTTACCGCTCCCGCTTCCAGACAGGCAGACGCCGTGATCGCCTTGAACGTAGAACCCGGCTCATAAGTATCGTTGATACAGCCGTTCCTCCACATCTGGTTCAGCGCATTCTGCCGGTCCTCGTCGGACATGGCTGTATCGTCTCCGCCGGTATTCAGTGTAAACGGATCGTTCAGATTAAATTCCGGGACATTGACCATGGCAAGGATCTCTCCATTCTGAGGGTTCATCAGCAGGATTCCCACTTTGTCCGCCTGCTTCTCCTCCATAACCTTTTCTGCCATCTGCTGGGCATACATCTGGATGTTATAGTCCAGGCTGATCTGCAGCGTATTGCCCGCAACAGGCTCCACCCGCCCTTCTGCAACGCCGTTTAACTCCACGCCCCGGGCATCTGTGGTTGTCAGAATCGTCCCGTTCTTCCCTTTCAGATACTCCTCATACTTCACCTCCAGCCCGATAATCCCCTGGTTATCTCCTCCGGTGAATCCAAGAACCTTAGAGGCAAGTTCATTATATGGGTAGTATCGTTTGAAATCCTCATCTACTTTCACACCGTCCAGTTCCATGTTGCGGATGTTATCTCCAGTCTCCTTATCCACGTTAGTCTTAATCCTCTCCATGGACGACACCTTTTCCACCCGCTTACGCACAGTCTCCTCATCCATCTCAAGAGCCTGGGCAAGGGTCTTAATTACCTTTTCCGGCTCTCTTATCTGACTATGGATCACAGAGATGGTGCAGACAGTCTTATTGGTAGCCAGCACCGTACCCCGGGCATCCAGAATCTCCCCGCGGGCAGCCTTGATATCCCTTTCTCTTTCGTGAAGATCCTCCGCCTTCTTCTGATAGTATTCTGCGTCAAATACCATCAGATAGACAAGCCTTCCCACCAGTGCAAGGATAATCACTGCGGCAACAATAAATACCACCAGGATCTTTTTCTTATTATATGTTTTATTCTTCATATTGTAAAAACCTCGCAAAAGCTGTTTGTATAATTTATTATCGCTTTTGCAAGGTTATGAATCCTTTGTCCAGATATCCTGTCAGTTTTCATTTTCTATAAGAAGACTATCTGCTTTTTCAATACCCAGATAAGGGAATACTTCTCTCATAATGTCAGCCGCAAGCTGAATTGCGTAGGCGCACACTTCCTGTTTCGCCACGTTTGGCTCATCCACAATCACGTAAACCATCACCTGCGGATTTTCCTGGGGGGCGTATCCTATGAAGGACAACAGATAATTATTATCCGATCGCGGCAGCTTCTCCGCCGTACCGGTCTTTCCTCCGATGTCATAGCCCTCGATCGCAGCAGACGACCCGGTTCCTTCCTCAACAACCCCCAGCATATAGTCCTTGAGAATGTCGCTGGTCTCTTTCGAAACCGTCTTTCTTAAAAGCACCGGATTTTTATTCTCAATCAAGTCGCCGTTCTCATCCCAGATCTGCCTGACCACATGAGGCTTATAATAATCCCCGCCATTGATCAGTGAACAAAAGGACGCCCCAAGCTGGGTCATTGTCACATTAAAATTCTGTCCAAATGCATTGGTTGCAAGGCTTGCGGCATCCATATTCTCTGCGTCATAGAGAAGACCCACGGATTCCCGTGGCAGGTCAATCCCGGTAGACTCTCCGAAACCGAACAATTCCTGGTATCTGCTGAACTCCTCTTTTCCCATGGCCTGCCCGATCTGCATAAGAGCGACGTTGCAGGAATTCTCTAGCGCCCTCTTCAGAGTCTGGGTTCCATGTCCGCTGCGGTTGTTACAGTGAATATCATGATCGCCCACATGGAGCATACCGCCGCAGGAATAACTTTCTCCGCCCGTCAGAAGGCCGGTCTCAAGCCCTGCTCCTATGGTAAATGGCTTGAAGGTGGAGCCTGGTTCATAGGGCTCGCTGACACAGAAATTATTCCACAATTCGTTGTATTTTTCTACTTTCTCCTCCTCCGACATGGCTTCAATAGCTTCCGCCGAATAGTATTTCGTCAGATCTCTGGGCTGATTCAGATCAAAATTCGGATAAGATGCTTCCGCCAGAATCTCCCCATTCTGGGGATTCATGATCAGCACCGCCGTATTCTTACTGCCCTCTCCCGGCCTTGCTTCATTCTTATGGGCCTCGTTAAATGCTAAGATATGTTTCTCCACAATATTCTGCACCTGCAGGTCTATAGTGGTAACTACCGTATTTCCGGTAGTCGGCTCCTTCACCGTCCGTTCAAATGTCGAATCCTCATCCAGATACCCATATTCCTTCCCGTCCATCCCGTTGAGGACAGAATTGTAAGACGCTTCAATCCCGCAGCTTCCTATATTTCCATTTACCGTAAAACCAATCACGTCGCTGGCAAGGGTGTTATATGGATATTTGCGGATATAATCATCTTCCAGCCAGATTCCTCTGACATTGGGATAATTCTTCTCATCCGCGTCAATCGCCTCGAATGCCTGGGCCGTCTCATAATCCACGCCCTTTCTTAAAATACAGTATCTGCTTGAGGGCTTTTCTTCTATTACTTCCCGCACCGCCGCCTCTTCAATTCCAAAACAGTCCCGAAGCGCCGCTATGGTCGGCTCGATATAGTCCTTATCGCTGCACATATACTGAACATCCAGAATTACGTTATACACACGTTCGCTGGTGGCAATCTTCGTACCGTTACGGTCCACAATATCCCCCCGTTTAAACGGAATGGTCCTGCTGTCATACTGCTGCCTGTCCAGGACAATCTTCGTATAGTCGGAACCATTAGAAGCATTGATATATGTAATCCTTCCGACTAAGATAACAAAAGCCAGTAAAATCGTCACAAACAATAATACCAGCTTTTTCTGCATGAATTTTGTAAATTTTATCCGTAATAAACTCTTCGTATTTCTTGCCATGTCACACCCCTATCTGTTACGTTTACCTGACTGGGCAAGCACACCGTCATCCGGGATCTCTTCAAGCTGTCTGACATAATCCGTAGCCGGATTCTCGTATTCTACAATCTGTTCCGGGGATGCATATACCATTCCCAGCTCAGTCTGGGCGCGGTCCCTGATCTCGTCCAGATTCACGGAATCCATCACTGCATTATACTTTGCGTTATTTTCTTCCCTCAGGTTCGCCAGTTCCTCCTGCATGGCCGTAATACTCTTGGAACGGTCCGTGATACGCGACTGAAGTTCAACATAGTTCACGCACACTACCAGCGCCATAACTGCCGCCACTGCCAGAAAAATCACATAAGCGGAATTCATATGAAGCGCCAGCTTCCTGTTCCTGCGTACCTGACTGCTTACCTTCTTCTTGGGTCTTTCAGGTGACTGCTCATGGTAATCCGGTTCCATATCCGGCTGCGCCGCCACATTCCCATAGACATACGGCACTGCCTCGCTTCTTCGTCTTCTGTGCTGCTGCCCGTTACCGGCACGATTCCTTGCTGCTGCCATGTAAGTCACCCCTTCCCGTCAGATGTCTTTGCCTTTTCTTCTATGCCCGTTCAAAGATCCGAAGCTTTGCACTCTTAGAGCGGCTGTTTTCCCTCAGTTCTTCTTCACCTGGCAAAATCGGCTTTCTAGTTACAATACTCCCCTTTGAGACTTTCCCGCATACACATACCGGAAAATCTGCCGGACAGGTGCAAGGATGTTCATTCTTTCTGAATGCGCTCTTTACAATCCTGTCCTCCAGCGAATGGAATGTTATGATACATAACCTTCCCCCTGGATTCAGCAACCCGATCATATCGTCCAATGAATCCCGTAAGACCTCCAGTTCCCGGTTCAGTTCGATACGAATCGCCTGAAACGTCCGCTTCGCCGGATGACCGGATTTCTTCTGGTACTTCATTGGTATGGCCCTTTTAATGATCTCTGTCAGCTGGCCCGTCGTAACAATCGGTCCTTTCCCGCGCTCCATTACGATATGCTTCGCAATATTCTTTGCGAACTTATCCTCCCCGTAATCCCGGATCACACGGTAAAGTTCTTTCTCTTCATAGTCATTAACGATGTCTCTGGCGGTCATATTCTGCCTGGTGTCCATCCGCATGTCAAGCGGTGCATCCTCACGGTAAGAAAATCCCCGTTCAGCCGTATCCAGTTGGTAAGATGATACCCCCAGATCAAGGATAATACCGTCAACCTTGTCAATTCCTAATTCATGGAGCCTTGACTTCATCTCACAATAGTTGCTCCTGACTACCGTGACCTTCTCCCCGAAGTCTTTTAGTCGAATACCGGCCGCCTTAATGGCCGCGGCATCCTGGTCTATGCCTACAATACTCCCCTTTGGCCCAAGACGCTTACACACTTCAAGGCTGTGACCGCCTCCGCCAAGCGTGCCATCCACATAGATTCCGTCCGGCCTGATGGATAATCCATCAATCGTCTCCTGTAACAATACTGATCTGTGCCCGAATTCCATATCCTCTCCCTCTTATC
>CAJTVY010000016.1 GCA_910579925.1 uncultured Dorea sp. | reverse complement strand
CTCCGTCTCCTTGATGGTCCTAATGGTTTCTTCTACCATCTGTTCACCACCTCTCTGTCAATCACTAATGGCTATACTGCCACAAGCTAAAATATTATCATCACAGAAATTATAATATAATATTTCCCAAAAGTCCACAATATTATGGCCTTTTTTGGGTGATTTTCCATATATAGCCCAATAAAGGAAAAATTTTTATCTATTTTCTAACAATTATGGCCAGATCCTTTTCCATTCCAGGATAACTCATGAAGCTGCCCGGCAAGTTCCATGTCCGCAAATCCATTCTGCCTGAGCGCCTCATATAAGATTACCGCCACGGAATTTCCAAGGTTCAGAGAACGAATGTCTCCCAACATAGGTATGCGAACACATTCCTCTTTATGATTCACCAGAATCTCTTCCGGTATTCCTGCGCTTTCTTTTCCAAACATAATATAACAGTCCGGCTCATACCGGACTTCTGTGTAGATCTTCGGCGCCTTTGTAGTAGCCATGTAAATCTTTATCCCGGGATTACGCTCAAGAAAATCTTCATAATTAATGTAAGTTTTGACATACAGCTGATCCCAGTAGTCCATGCCGGCCCTCTTCAGATTCTTCTCATTCAGCCGGAAGCCTAACGGTTCGATCAGGTGCAGCCGTGCGCCCACAGCCGCACATGTCCGACCGATGTTTCCTGTATTTGCCGGAATCTCCGGCTCATGCAATACAATATTCAGCATATTTTCTTCCCCAATCATTCAGCAGCAGATATGATGTCCAGGTCAGACATCTTCCGCCATACTGACATTACGCTCTAAGCCTCTCCACAAATCTGCCCAGACGCCCGACCGCCTCTTTCAGATCATCCAGGGAATATGCATAAGACACCCGCAGATACCCTTCTCCGCACGCTCCGAACGCCGTTCCCGGCACTGCCGCCACCTTTTCCTCGTCCAGCAGCCTGGTCGCAAATTCTTCCGACGTCATACCAAACTCTCTGATACACGGAAATACATAAAAGGCCCCGAACGGCTCAAAGCATTTAAGCCCCATCCGCTTAAATTCATGAATGAGATATCTTCTGCGCTGATTGTATGCAGTACGCATCTCCTGTACTTCGTCTTCGCAGTTGCGCAGGCCCTCAATCGCCGCATACTGGCTGTTTGTCGGCGCACACATAATCGCAAACTGGTGGATCTTAAGCATCTGTTCCGCAATCCGCTTTTGAGCACAGATATACCCAAGCCTCCATCCTGTCATGGCAAATCCTTTGGAAAATCCGTTAATCACCAACGTCCGTTCACGCATATCCGGAAGAGAAGCGATAGATACATGGTCGTACTTATACGTCAGTTCCGAATAAATCTCATCCGACAGCACATACAGATCATGCTTCTTTGCGACCTCTGCAATCGGCTCTAAGTCTTCCCTGGTCATGATCGCTCCAGTAGGGTTATTTGGATAAGGCAGTACCAGAATCTTCGACTTCGGCGTAATCGCCGCCTCCAGTTCTTTTGCCGTCAGCTTAAATTCATTCTCCTCCTTAAGGGGAATCACCACCGGAACTCCGTCTGCCAGAATCGTACAGGGAAGATAAGAGACATAGCTTGGCTGCGGAAGCAGAACTTCATCTTGCGGATCCAGCATGGCGCGCAGCGCAATGTCAATTCCTTCGCTTCCGCCTACCGTCACGATAATCTCACTTCCAGGGTCATAAGTAACCTGGATCTTCCTCTGCAGATATTTACTGATCTCTTCTTTCAGCTCTTTCAGTCCCGCATTGGATGTATAGAAGGTCCTTCCTCTCTCCAGAGAGTAGATTCCTTCCTCTCGGATCCTCCAGGGCGTATCAAAATCCGGTTCCCCGACTCCAAGAGAAATGGCGTCTGGCATCTCGCTTACCATGTCGAAAAATTTCCGAATTCCTGATGGTTCGATTTCAACGATTTTCTTAGATAATGGTTCTCTCATTATGGCGTCACCGGCATCCTTTCCGACTTATTCTTATGGAACATCAGTGTTCCATGATCTTTGTATTTCTTCAATATAAAATGTGTAGTGGTACTGATGACGTCCTCAATAGGCGAAAGCTTTCCTGAGACGAACCGCGAGACCTCCATCAGCGTCTTACCTTCCACCGTCACGATCAGATCATATCCTCCGGATGTCAGATAAACCGCCGTCACCTCAGGATAATTGCAGATCCGTTCTGCCGTCTTGTCAAAGCCTTTGTCTCTCTGGGGTTTGACACTGACCTCAATCAGCGCGTTCACCCGCTCCTCGCCGGCCTTGTCCCAGTCAATCAAGGTATGATAACCGCAGATGATCTTCTCCTTTTCCATCTGTGCAATCTCGTTGGCCACCGACGCCTGATCTGAATCCAGTATAACCGCCAGTTCAGAAAGATCTGCCTTACTGTTTTTCTCCAGATATTTCAGTATCTGTTTTCTTGTCTCTTCCATTCTTTTTACCTCCTGTTTCGCCATAATCTGCAGAACATGCGAACTGCCTTTATAGCAGTATTTTATATATCTCATCCGGCAAGGGACGGTCAAGATACCGCACATCCTCGCCATTATGGATGATTTTGTCATTCCCTGCCGTCATCCGACCAATGATGGAAGCCTGAATCTGATTGTCATGCAGCATATCCGTCAACGCCTTCCCCTCCCCCGTCGCCATCAGAAAACTTCCTGCCGACGTCAGCAGATAGGGATTCAGACGATACTGTTCACAGACCTCTATGGTTTCCTGCCGAATAGAGATCCGCTTCAGATCCAGGTCTAACCCGCACCCGCTCTCCTTCGAAAGTTCCCACAATGCGGCAAGAATTCCCCCTTCCGTAATCTGGCGAACTTCCGATACCCCGGCGCGCCTGGCAATCTCAAGTTCCTTTCCTGCAAAGAGTTCCTTCCGGTAAGACTGGATCTGTCTGATGAAAACCGGGGCAAACCTCCTCCTCAGTTCCTCCTCTTTCTCATCGGCAATCCGCAGCATCCCCTCTAAACCAATCCATTTAACCAGGACAATCTCATGGCCTGCCCCACAGCTTTTTCCCTCTGTTTTAGAAAACATCTGTGTATCACTCTGTAAGACGGCCTCTTTGGGCTCGTATCCGATTGCAGATATCATAACAGCCGGCGCCCTCATAAGTGGATTGCGCTGAATGATCGTTTCTACCCTCTCAATCTTCCTCTTGCGGCAGACCTTATACAGACTCTTCTCCACAGAATACGCCTTTGAGAATTCCGTCTTAAGCGGGATCTGAATCGTCCCTTTTACACCGACACAGGACGCTCCTGCGGCCTTTAACTCATTGACCGCCGCCGCCAGCGCATATGTCCCGATCTCTCTGGACCCGCCGCATGCCATGCCGCTTGCGGTTACAAACCGTCCCGCCTCTGTTCTTAGTTCCATATCCTTCTTCGCCCTATCCCATCAGATATGGGATGATTGAGGTCGCAATCATAGCCACGATGACAACCATAGTTACAATCGCAATCATTCTTTTGGTCTTCTTATCATTAAAATTCATTTTTCTACCTTCTTTATTATTCATTAATATTTTTTATATTCTATACTTTTTGTGCTGCTTTTGCAAGATATAAATAAGTTTTAAAATTCCACTACACAAGTTCTTGCCTCCAGGCTTAACGCATCCCGTTCTTTATAATCAAACAGAACACATTTCCCCAACTGACAGAAATATTCCAGGTGCGTCATCTTTCTCATCTGATTCCGGTCATATTCCCTGTATTTCACAAGATACTTGCGTCGCTTTTCTTCCTTTTCATAAAACGCCCGTACCTTTTCCCTTGATATCCCATACTCTCCTGCAAATTCTGGTCTAGTCTTTGCATTCTCACGCAAGTAATAATCATATGTCAGAAGATCCTGGAAATATTCTGTCTCCTCCTTACACTTTCCCGCAATAAATTCAAGCAGGATCTCATAACGTACGCTTCGTTTATGCTGTACGCCGCCATATCCGTGTGCTTCATAAAACCAATGCAGCTCGTCATACATGAAAAATGCAGACGAAAACCTCTTCTCCAGTATTTCCAGCGTATGCGTAAACTGCCTGCTGTTATAGTAAATCTCCACCATCTCTTCCACGCCTTTCAGCCGCATGACATCCTCATAGGAAAGCCACCTTGTATATAGCACCTCATAGGGCGGCCTGCTCTGGTATACCAGACCATACTCCGCCTTATGTTCCTCCATATATGACCCTTTCAGCGCCTTCAGGAATCCTAGCTGAAGCTGTTCTGGTCTAAGCCGGTAGACATCGTCAAAAGACTTTGCAAAACTGCCGAAGTCCTCATAAGGCAGGCCTGCGATCAGATCCAGATGTTGATGGATGTTGCCGCCCTTTTGGAGTCTGCTTACCACACCTGCGACCCGTTCAAAATCCATCGTCCTTCGGATCTTGCTGATGGTAACCGGATTCGTGGACTGTACGCCGATCTCCAGCTGCACAAGCCCCGGGCGCATGTTCTCAAGAAGTGTGATCTCCTTCTCGCTTAAGAGATCCGCCGCCACCTCAAAGTGAAAATTCGTAATCCCTTTGTCGTGTGTCGCTATATACTGCCAGATCGCCTCTGCATGTTCATGTCTGCAGTTAAACGTCCTGTCCACGAACTTCACCTGCGGCACTTCATGGTCAATAAAAAACTGAAGTTCCTTTCTCACCAGATCAAGATTGCGGAATCTTAACTTCCGGTCTATGGAAGACAGACAGTAACTGCAGGAAAACGGACATCCCCTGCTGCTCTCATAATAGATGATCTTATTCTGAAATTCTTTTATATGATGATAGACGAAGGGAATCCTGCTAAGATCCACAGCCTGCCGCCACGGATTGTCCCTGATCTTACCGTCTTCCGCCCGATAAGCGATTCCTTCCAGCGACGCAAGTTCCTTATCTTCCTTTGTTTCTGCCTCCTTGACAGAATAGATCCGGCACAATTGTGCAAACGTCTCCTCTCCCTCCCCTTTCATCACGCCTTTGATCCCGGGCAGGCGCTTCATCACACCCTCCGCCTCGTATGATACCTCAGGGCCGCCTAGCCAGACAGGCATTCCGGGTCTTAATTTCCCCATCTCCTCTGCAAGGGCTTCTATATACTCTATATTCCAGATATAACAGGAGAAACAAAGCATGTCCGGTTTACTTCTGTAAATCCCCATCAGAATGTCATTCAATGGCTGATTGATGGTATATTCCGCCAGTTCAATGCTTACCACTGCCTGTCCATTCTCTTTCTCACCTCCAAAACCTGCCTGCCTCTTCAGATATGCTTCTGCATAGGTTTTCAGACTGTACACAGCCAGATTCGAATGTATATATTTGGCGTTGACCGCCACCAGTAAAATCTTCATTTGATTTTTCCTCATTTCTATTTTTCACTTTTTACCCTGTTGACATTTGCCTCAATATACAGTAAAATTAATAATTGTGCAGCCGGGGTGTCAGCGGTACCTTGTACCTGCAATCCGCTATAGCAGGGGTGATATTGCGCAGAGGGCACAGGTTTGTGGAGCTGCCCTTGATAAGTGGCGATGAGGCTTGGGTCTTACGCGACGGGAATCTGTGAACCGTGTCAGGTCGGGAACGAAGCAGCACTAAGCAGAACCTTCCGGGTGCCGTAAGGGTGCCTGGGCTGAGTTAACTGTCAAGGTAACGTCTGGGAATCGGTGTTCGAAGCGCAATGCACAAAAGAAACAATATATTTATACTGAATATGCAACAGGCAGATGAATCTATTCATCTGCCTTCTTTTTATCCTCACATTCCGAAATGCCGCCAGGAGACTTCTTAGACTCTCTCAATTCTCTAAAAAATCTTTTCATCATCTGACTGCATTCTTCGCCCAGCACTCCGGTCTCAAGCTCCGCCTGGTGATTGAACTCCTCCATCTGAAGCAGATTCAGAACAGACCCTGCGCATCCGGCTTTCGGATTCATACAGCCCACGACTACCCTTAACATCCTGGACTGTACAATTGCGCCAGAACACATCTGGCATGGTTCCAGGGTCACATACATCGTGCACCCTTCCAGCCGCCAGTCGCCCATCTTTTTACTTGCCTTTCTGATCGCAATCAGTTCTGCATGAGCCAATGTATTCTGATCCGTTGTTCTTCTGTTATATCCCCGGCCTATGATCTTTCCTTCATACACGATCACACAGCCAATCGGCACCTCTCCGATCGCATATGCCTTCTTCGCCTGTCGGATCGCTTCTTTCATATACTTTTCATCTATCGTCATTTTCTGCATATCGTTCTCCGTCTGAGTTTTTGCAGCGTCCCGTCATCAATATCGTCTACGTCTTAAGCATCCTTTTGATCGGCCTGCACCAGTATCCAAACCTTTCCTGGCTGCTCTTTTCATCATCCGTCAGATCCATATCCATATCCTGATAGGGAATAAATTCTGAAAACCCGAACGTATTTGCCGCCTTCGCTTCCTGCGGATGATAGATTCCCGGCACTCCAAGCCTGTATCTGTCATTGTCATGGATAATCGCAAGATGATGGTAATTATAGTATCCATGAAGCAGAAAACTATTATTCGCCCACTTCCATTCACATCTGGGAAGCCTTGCGATGTCATTACGCTGAATCTTTGTACAGCTAAACCGCTCTTTTCGCTCCGGTTCTTTTGCATCTGCACAGATATTTTCGATTGGCTGTGCCGTAAGTTCCTGGCTCATCTCCAGATCCGCCTCTGAACCGTGGAATGTTTCCTGCGCCGGGTCCACATCGTCCGCAGGATTTTCATCTGACACTTCAGTACCTGGCCCCCAATCTTCTTTCGGCAGCGACGTATCCGTCCCGGGAATCTCCTCTTGCCTTAGTTCCTCCTGCCGGACAGGTATCCCGCCATGCATGGAATGATCGTTTTGCATCATGCCTTCTTCCGGCATTGTTTCTTCTTCTCTCCCGGCCTCTTCCTGCTGCGGCGCCTCTTCCTGCTGCGGCGCCTCTTCCCGCCGCTCCTCTTCCTGCCTCTCCCCTTCTTCTGTCATTCCGGTGTTTTCGTCCCTGGGGGATTCCTTTTGTACTGTCTCTGGCCTCTGCACCCGCATCCGACTGACATCAATCGCCGCCTCATTCCATACTGCGGCATATCTGCGCCCCGTCTCACTTTCCAGAATAATCCCGTTGATCCTCTGAAAATTCTCTGGAGCAATCACATCCTCCTCCGTAAAATACAGCCTGTAGTTAATGGCCGGGTTCACATTGTCCACCGTTCCCTGCAAAACTCCGATGCACTCGCCGCCGTCTTCGAAAAACAGGTACAGATCAAGCTTTTGTTCCCCCTTCATATGCAGCCCTTTGCCATGAATATTCAACGTACAGTCCTTATCCTGCTGTTCTACTTTAACAAATCCCACATTACGCAGTCTTTTTCCCTGTTCATATTCATACAGATAACGAATAAAACGCTTCAATCCTCCACTTCCAATCCTGGTCTTTTTATCACAATCTATTCTCCAGGGTCAGAAAAAATACCATTCCTTATAAAATTGCCTTTAATTCCTGATACAGACGCTTTGCATAACTGTCCGTCATCCCACAGATATAATCGGTTGCCAGCAAAAGCCGCAGATACAGCCTCTCCGCCTCAGGCTTTCCTTTCGCATGATAGTGATACGCTCTCTTATAATTACTCGAGATAAACGAAACCATGCGTTCGCTGACAGAATCCATTTCCTGCGTACTGTCGTCGTATTTTACTACTGCATTCATAAAAAGATCCATAAGAAAATTAAGCATAGCGCCCTCCGACACTTCCAGCCGGTAAATAGTATCTGACGTGAATACTTCCCGAAACGCCAGATCGCCCAGCAATTCCATCATTTGCTGCGCAAACGTCTGATAAAACAGATCATGCTTATAGTTTCCCTCCATGATCGCCTCATAATTGTCTGTAAACCCACAAGTCGCGCAGCCGATCAGAAATCCCTGGACTCTCACGATCCAGTTCTTGACCGCATACTCCTCCGGCCCCTCCACCCGCCTGTCTTTTGCCAGAAGATATAGTTCCTTAAGCTTCCTGGCCGGGTGAAACCCGCCCAGATCGTCGCCTTCATAAGTCTTTTCAAGCCCCGAAAGTTCCTCCAGCAGTTTATGATAGCTCAGAAACCCCTTTACAAAGGCATCCTCAATATCCGCCGTCTTATATGCAATATCATCCGCCGCCTCCAGGATAAACGCCAGGGGATGCCGGTTTCCATTCGTCCCGGTTTCTCTGGATATCTCCTTAAAAATGTCTCTGTCAGCATAATAGTATCCCATCTTCTTAGCCTTAACGTCCCTGGAATATACATTCATTTCCACAGAAGACACCGGATATTTTACGATGGCGCTAAGAAGCGCATAAGTAAGGTTCATACCATTTTCATCTACGAGAAAATGTAATTTGCTTACCAGTCTTAAAGCCTGTGCATTTCCCTCGAAATGATAAAAATCCTCTCTCATCTGTTCTGTCAGTATCTGATCTATGGTCTTTCCGTGATACTCCATCACCGGAAGATTCCTTCCAAACCAGTCCCGGATCGCATCTTCTCCGAAATGTCCGAAGGGTGGATTGCCAATGTCATGAATCAGTCCCGCACACTGCAGGATGTTGCAGATATCCTCTTTCATCTTTGGAGTGAAACTATTATCTTTCTTATATACTAAAATATTTTCCCCGATATTCTGTCCCAGGGATTTTGCAAAAGAAGAGACCTCCATGGAGTGGGTAAGTCTCGTACGGACAAAGTCACTCCGGTCCAGCGGGAACACCTGTGTCTTATCCTGCAGCCGCCGAAATGACGCACTGCCGATAATGCGATGGTAATCCTTCTCGAATTCACTGCGCAGATCCACGTTCTGACCGTCCTGATGCCTGCGGTTTTTACGGTTTCTCTTTGTTGACAATAATTGTTCCCAGTTCACAGTCTCACTCCTAATCCAGATAAATCGGCGGATCGTAATCCTTTCCCAGAAGCTGTTTCTTACGCTCCTGGTATCCTAAGAACGCCCACTCCGTCATATCTGTCCACTGGTGGTTCATCCGGTCGTACACCTGTACATAGCCAATCCGTGACGGATGCATACGGACGCTGTTGGATTCGTATTCTTTTCCGGTATATGGGTTAATCTCTCCCCTGTCTTCTTCGTCCTTTGCCAGTTCTTCCAGATACGCTTCTTCGGAATACTCTGCGGACTGGTACTCTTCATCATAAATTCTGTCAGAATATTCTATTTCTGAATAGCCGCCTTCATACGCTCCGGCCAAATACTCTTCTTCAGGATAATCTGTTTCTGGATAGCCGTCTTCCTGCGCTCCTGGGTCTTCAGTCCCAAGCGCCGGATATGTTGCGGCAGCCGTCTCTTTGTCAGGATGGGTCTGATCCTTGTTAAGCTTCTTAAACCGCTGTTTCAGATAAGCTCTCCATCCGTGAGTTTTTTCTTCCTGTACGGTTTCCTTTTTCTCTGTTTTTTCCAGGGAATCGATCTCTTCCAGGAGAATTCCTACCGGCTCCCTGCCGGCGCCTTCTTCGTATCCTTCTGGCGCGCCGCCCGAATATTCCTCATACTCCTCCCGGCGAGCCTCGTCGTAGTCAGTCTGGTAAGCCGCCGCATTTTCCTGTATATATTCTCCCGGATAACCATTCACATTTCTTTGCGCATATTCACTTGAATCATCCGGCGCATCCCCTAAGCCATGCCCCACTGGGCAGCCGTCTGCTTTTCCCTGCATACGCCCGCCCGAATCCACCGGCATTTTTGCCTGCTCAGGCTCTCCTGGCTGATCTGCCGGGCTGCCTTTTGCATATTCTTCCTGATGAACAGTCTGGTCAGACTGCGATTCGCCGTCGGCGGCGCCGGATACGGCAGGTTCATTTTGCTTTGCTTCAGACTCCTTGCCGGTCAGATGTTTTCCAGAGTTCTTCTCCATCAATGCATCCAGTTCTTCATGGATATCCACCAGTTCACCAATGGTAATATCCCTCTCGTGTGCGGTAACATGGGAATCTTTCTCTACATCCGGCTTTGCGTCGGGCATTTTATTCTTATCAGCCTTTTGGGGTTCTTCTGTCAAAGTCTGTGCCGCTTTAGTCTCCTTGATCTCCCCCACTGTCTCAGATGCGCTCTTAACGCCCGCCTTCTGCTCTGCTTTTATCTCATTCTCCGTTATCGTTCTTTCATCCAGAATATTCAACTGAAACGGACATCCCATAATCTCTGCGATCATCCGCATATCACGCTCTTGAAAATTATCCCTTCCAAGTCTCTGCGTCAGATTCTGGCGGGACATCTTCTTCCCGGTACGCACTTCAATCTTCTTCGCAAGTTCCTTAATCGTCATATCCTTACGACTTAGGATAATCTTAACCTGCTCTCCAAACGTTAAATCCTGCATTGCTCGTCCTCCTTCACTGAATCAGACTTTTGCCAATCTATTGTAAACTCTTTTGTTTTCAGGTAAACCAAAACTTTTCCCTTTGCTTATTCTAACAAATACTTAAAATCCAGTCAACAAAACTTCCCAACAACTCTTAAAGTTTCTGCCTGTTCTTCCGATATATAATTATGATACCAGGGGAAAAATACCTTTTGACCCCGACATGATCTTATAGATAAGGGGGAGGTTATACACATGAGATTAAATTTTACACCGTCATTACAGATTAATAATGCCTTTCAGTCGTTTCAGATTAACAGAAGCGCGGCGAACAAGGCGGGGGTAAGCAGTACCGAATCCTCCGACGAAGAACGGCGGGATACTTTTATTCTTTCCGCAAGGGGCGGGGCTATGAATATGATCAACAATCTTATGAAGCAGAAGATGGAGATTACTGACCGCAAGAATTCTCTGATTGCCTCTACCATAGAAAAGGGATTTTCCATGGAATCCATAAAGTCACAATTAGAGGACTATGACGAACAGATTGAGAATATTGACCTGCAGATTTCCCAGGCCATGACCAGAGAGCTTGAGAAGAAAGAAGACAAGGAGAACGAGAACGACGAACCGAAGACGCGAGAAGAGCTTCAGAACGAACGACTGACTGATGTGGTGACGCTGTCTGGGGATGTACGGAATGTGGATATGCTGGATTCCGTCAAGACCAGACTTGACGGAAGGATCAAGATTCTTGAGTCTGAGATATCTCTCGATAACGGACGCAGGGGGGCCGCAGATTTCAAGAAGGAAGAGTTGTCAGATCTGAAGCAAAAGTCTGCGAAACTGGCTTCCGATATCGGATCAAGGATGGTAGATATTGCGGAAGAAATTGATGAGAATAACGAGAAGAAGCCAGAAGAAGAGACGGCGGACGACAATAATACGGACGACAGACAATCCGGATTGGATTCTGCCCAGTAATCATAAAGTTTTTTTAACATAGGCCGGAACCCTGTTTACAGATTTCCGGCCTATGTTTTTACTTATGGGGTTCCTTTTCTATAAATTCTATTCCTTATCTTTCCAGCTTTCCAGCAATAAAACAATTTAAAATCCGTCCAGCGTCATCTTCCTGTTTAACTCTCGTACCGTCTTCGGATTCAGCTTCATTATCTGCCGGTCGTATGTCAGAATTCCGTTGGTTTCTTCCTCTACATCCGACAACTGCGTATATACTGTGGCCGATAATCCCCTTGCGATATTCGGAACGACTTCTCGTTCAATCCACTCCCGGTATCCTCTGGACAGATCCGATTTTCTTCGGTAAATCCGATAACCATAGACCTTTCTATACATATGGTGCCCCGGGACACACAAGGAATATCCGCCGAACTCCGTCAGCGCCGTTACCCGTTTCTCAGCCTTTATAAACAGTGGGAAAAAATAATCGTGGATACTCCTGACATCCCCGCCGCCCTGGTCAAACCAGCCGCTGGCCTGGTCGATCAGTCTGCTATCGTCCGCCTCCCTCGCAATCTGTGTTATGGCTTCCCCGTGGAACTGGCCCCACCCTTCATTGAAAAGCACCCAGGCCACAATAGACGGATGATTATACAGGACCCGGATCGTTTCACGCAATTCCGCAACAAACTGCCTTCTTCCCTTCACATCCTTTCTCCCCAGAAGCGTAAGCATAGAATCATGCATTCGCAGGTGAAAATATTCCATCACCGTCGCCAGATACGTCACATACCAGGACTGGTAGCTTCTGCCTCCGTTTACCATATCCTGCCACACCAGCATCCCCAGCCGGTCGCAGTGATAGTACCACCGCTGGGGCTCAATCTTGATATGCTTTCTCAACATATTAAAACCCAGCTCCTTCATAACCCGGATATCATAAATCATAGCTTCGTCGCATGGCGGAGTATACAGACCGTCCGGCCAGTATCCCTGATCCAGAACGCCGCGCTGAAAATAAGGACGGTTATTCAGAAACATTCGGGGAATCCCTTGTGCATCCTTCTCTACACTTATTTTACGCATGGCGGCATAACTTCTGACGCAGTCTTCGCCTGCCAGTACCTGGATATCATACAGAAACGGATCTTCCGGGCTCCAGCTATGCATATCCGGCACAGGAATCCGCATATCCTCATCCACCAGTCCTTCCCTCTGCAGCGGCTCCATCTCCTGGGAAGATAACATAACCTTAATTTTTCTCTCGCATCCGCTTCCTGTCTCGCAGTTCTCCGTCATACGATCAGCATCCGCCAGCCTCACTCTGATACGAAACGCCGACTCATCATACAAAGGCGTCACTATCAGTTCCTCAACATAAGTATCCGGTACCTGTTCCATCCACACCGTCTGCCAGATGCCGCTCTGCGCCGTATAGAACATTCCTCCCCGTTTCATCTTCTGCTTTCCACGGCTGTAGTAGAATGCATCACTATAATCTCTGACCCTGACCGTCAGCTCATTTCTCCCTTTCTTCAGAGAATCCGTCACATCTATCGAAAATGGCAGATATCCCCCCAGGTGACGTTTTAACACTCTTCCATTAACCGACACGACCGCATACTGATCCACCGCACCAAAATGCAGAATCCATCTTCTTCCGGATACAGGAAAGATTTCCTCTGGCAGCCTCCTATGGTACCACAAGGTTTCCTGCGGCTTCAACTGCCTGCCTACCCCGGAAAGAGGAGCCTCCGGTGAAAAGGGCACCAGGATACGCCCGACATACTCTTTCGGTTTCTCCCCTTGTCCTGTAAACGCATAGTCCCAGAAACCATTTAAGTTCACATAACTTTCCCTCTGAAGAAGCGGCCTTGGATACTCTTCCAGAACATGTTCTTCATCCACCCCGCCTGTCCATCTTGTTTTCAACTGCTTCACTCTCATATGCTGAATTCTCCATAACATTTATAGTCGCAGAACGTAAAGCTGCCTGTCAATCTCCTGATCTGTCGTACAGACCGCAATCCGGGCATTCACCGCTTTATCCCCATACTCCCGGTAAACATACTGTTCGGGATACTCCTCAGGCTTTCGTATCAGCACCGGCTCCTTTGCCTCATTCCATCCAATCTCAAAAGAACGCATGTCCATCGCCATCCCCTGCCTGGTAGCTTTCATAAAACTCTCTTTGAGCACCCAGTACCGGTAAAACATCCTCACCCGTTCTTCTCCTTCCATCCTCATAATATGTTCATACTCACTCTGGCAGAAAAAACGCTTCGCCACCGGCTGACGGAATTCCTTGATCTCTTCCAGATCACACCCCACCTTAACGCCGCGCTGGTCGCTGAACGCACAGAGCGCATAGCCTCCCGAATGAGACAGATTGAACACAGCGTCTTCCCCTAATCCCGACTGCGCTCTCACCCTTCTCCAGAGGCTCCATACCCCCGCGCTCTCTGCCTTTCCTTTCGCAAAGCAATACCTGTCCGCTTTTTTCCTGCGCCAGTCAGGCAATTCCTGATAATACTGCCGATATACGCTCTCCTCCAACAAAGGCGTAATATCAGCAAGCCATACTTTTACCATAAGTACATCCTTCCTCTCTCGCACCATTTTTTTTATTATAACACAGATCTTGAATGATACCAGATAAGGATAAATTTTTGTTTATGAAAAAAGATGTATCTTGCAATTAACATATGCATATGCTATAATGCCATTAGGCAAAAGAGATGCAAAAGTTCCATGTGAACAAAGAATGAAATCCCCGAACCGTGTTCCAGCACAGTTCGGGGATTCTTCTTTACTTTTATGGTGGCAAAGCACCCACCAGGCTATTTGTTGCTCTTGTCGTCACCGTCTAACCATTTGATGATGCAGTGGCAAGCTACACCAGCCGCAACGGCGATTAAAAAAGATGCAAATACTTCCATGTGAACACCTCCTCCCTGTTGCGGGTATCGGTGAGCAACACATAGATTATAACACATTATCCGATGTTCTTGTACTTTTTCTCAAAGATTTGTTATTGGGATTGTGCATTATCCTTATCTGATTTCTTACTTCACAGAAAATATTGAAAAAGTGTTGACAACCTGATTTCAATGAGGTAGTATAAATTCTAGTTTCACACTTTAAACAGATAAAATTTTACAGTGTAAATATTCTGAAGATTATTTATATGGAGGATTACGGAATATGATTATTGTTCTAAAACCACGTTCCACCCACGAAGATCTCACCAGGGTAGAACAGATGATTAAAAGAAGAGGTCTGGACACCCACATTGTGGAAGGTTCCGGCATGACGATCATTGGATGTATCGGAGACACCTCGCAGATTGACTCCAAACTTTTTGAAGTAGACCAGGCGGTTGAAAAGGTCATGCACGTTCAGGAGCCCTACAAACTTGCGAACCGGGCGTTTCACCCGGAAGATTCTGTCATTGATATTTCTGGCGTCAAGGTAGGAGACGGACACCTGGCAATGATCGCAGGCCCATGCTCTGTAGAGTCCTTTGAACAGGTTCTTGACATCGCCCGGGCGGTCAAAGCCAGCGGAGCCAATCTGTTAAGAGGCGGCGCATTCAAGCCCCGGACCAGCCCCTACTCTTTCCAGGGCCTTGGATTAGAAGGGCTGGAGATCTTATGCTCTGTTAAGAAAGAAACCGGACTGCCTATCGTAACAGAATTAATGTCTCCGGACCATCTGGATATTTTCAACGAGAAAGTGGATCTTATTCAGATCGGCGCCCGCAATATGCAGAATTTCGATCTTCTGAAGCAATTGGGCCAGCTGAACCGGCCAATTCTTCTAAAAAGAGGCCTGAACGCCACATACGAAGAATGGATCATGTCTGCAGAATATATTATGGCTTCCGGCAACGAGAATGTGATTCTCTGCGAACGCGGAGTCCGCACCTTCGAGACTTACACAAGAAACACGCTGGATCTCCAGAGTATTCCGGTGATTCGCAAGCTTACTCATCTGCCGATTATCGTAGATCCAAGCCACGCAGGAGGCAAATGGTGGCTTGCAGAGCCAATGGCAAAAGCTTCCATCGCCGCAGGAGCAGACGGACTTATGATTGAAGTACACAACAACCCGGAATGCGCCTTATGCGACGGCGCCCAGTCGTTAAAACCGGAAAAATACAACACCCTGATTACGGAAATCAAAGAGATCGCCAAAGTGATCGGAAAGAATATCTAGGAGACGCTTATGAAACTAACCGTAGAACTGGGACGCAACAGTTATCCCATTTATATAGAAAACGATCTGTTAAAACACGCTGCGCCTCTGATCGGAGAAATATTTACCGGCAGAAGGATTATGATTATCTCAGACGACAATGTTTATCCCCGTTATGGAGCGCAGCTTACAGAACAATTATCTAAAGATTATGACTGCCGCCATCTTATTCTGCCTCACGGAGAGACGACCAAAAACTTTCAGTCTCTTCCCGGAATCTATGCCGCGCTGCTTGACGCTAAGATTACCAGAAGTGATCTGATCATTGCGCTAGGAGGCGGCGTGATCGGAGATCTGGCAGGATTTGCAGCCGCAACATTCTTAAGGGGCGTCCGATTCGTTCAGATTCCCACCTCACTGCTTGCGCAGGTGGACTCTTCTGTCGGAGGCAAGGTTGCCGTAGATCTGCCGCAGGGAAAGAACCTGGCCGGCGCATTCTACCAGCCCAGACTGGTATTGATCGACCCGCTTGTCCTCCATACGCTGGATCCACATTTCGTTAATGACGGTATGGGAGAAGTAATTAAGTATGGCTGTATAAAAGATATCGGGCTGTTCCATACACTGGAATCCCACCGTTCTTTTGCGGATCTTAGGGAAGAACTGCCCGAAATCATCCACCGCTGCGTGGATATCAAGCGTAAAGTCGTGGAGCAGGACCAGTTCGATACAGGCGAACGAATGCTTCTCAACTTTGGTCACACCCTTGGCCATACGATTGAACAGTATTATCATTATGAAAGAGAAAGCCATGGCGAAGCAGTCGCAATCGGTATGTACCAGATTACACGGCTTGCCGAAGACAGCGGTCTGACCGTCTCCGGAACATCCTTGCGTATCCAGGACATGGTTCGGACTTACGGGCTTCCGTGTGAATGCGGACTTCCACTTCAGGAACTGACGAAGACGATTGCACTGGACAAGAAAAATTTAGACGATAAACTGAACCTGATACTGCTTCACGATATCGGAGCAGCCTATATCCATCCGACAACTTTAGCGTTTTTCGGGCAACAAAATAGTATGATTCATATTTAACAAGGAGGACTACCACATGAAATTAGGAGACAAAATCGCAATCGTAACCGGCGCCGGAAAAGGTATCGGACGTGAAGCCGCACTGGCTATCGCCGCCGAAGGCGCAACAGTCGTGGCTGTCGCCAGAACTCAGGCTGATCTTGATGAGACCGTAAAAATGATTGAGGAGAAAGGCGGTTCTGCCATCTCTTTATCCCACGATCTTACCGTCGGGACAGAAGTACAGGCAATGGTGGATGAGGTTATGGAAAAATATGGCAAAATCGACATCCTCGTTAATAACGCCGGCGGATATCCCTCAGAAATTTACAAGAATATCGAGCACCAGGCAATCAGACTCTGGGAGTGGTCCGAAGAGCAGTGGGATCAGATCATAAAGACAAACATCCGCATCCCGTTTCTGTGCATGAATAAAGTTCTTCCCGTCATGATCAGGCAGAAAGGCGGTAAAGTAGTCAGTGTTTCTTCCCGCATGGGCCGGATCGCCTCTCAGATGGGCGCGTATGCCGTAGCCAAAGGCGCCATCATCACCATGACCAAGACCGCAGCCATCCAGACGCAGGAATACGGCATTCAGGTAAACGCCGTATCACCAGGAATCGTAGACACGCCGGGCCAGCGGGTATATAATCACTCCGTGGGACAGGATGATATAAAGATGGGAAGCGCTGCGGATGTGGCTAAGGCAATTGTATATCTGTTAAGCGATGCTCCTACGGTTATGACAGGACAGTCCATCGACTTATTCACTACTGTATAGGTTTCCCGCACCTTCAAATTTCGTTCTTGGTTTGTTTACAATTAATTCTTATTTTTAACACACTTTCATCATAGTTTCTGCTTATACTATAATTGTTCGATAACACGAACAGCAAAATTCTTTTTCATAACTTTTTCCTCAGGACTGCACTCCTCCCAATATGCAGTCCTTTTTAATTTCTCTTATACACGTTTTTCAAAAGATTTCTGCTTACCATACTGTAAGGTATCTTTTTCTGTCAGCATTTCCTCCACCGTATCCTGCCTGCCCGACTGAATCTCCTTCGTAATCTCCTCAAGCTTTTTCTCCAGCAATTCAATGCTTTCTTCTGAAGTCGCGGCATCGCCGGAAGTCCCTTTCATCAGCAAAAGAGAATTCTGGATAGACTGCTTTTGGGCCTCCAGGGATTTCTGCCTCTTTTCCGCCGTTTTCATCCCGCCTGTGTTCAGGTGATTTCCATGCCTTACATTCTTCATCATGGTCAATGGGTTTACATAGCCCGGTTTTACGTTGTTTACCATAACCTTCCACCTCCGTATTGATATTCATTACATATATCGGCCGGTCATTCGTCTTCACAAGAAGGTTTTCGTAAACGGTCGCACGCTCTTCGTAAACGGTTTCAAACACAGCAGAATGGTCAGACGAAAACGCCCTGAGCCCGCCTCAATCTCCATAGTCCCCTCATATCGTTCTACCGCATACTTCATATTCCGAAGCCCGGTTCCGGCTTCCCACTCTCCCTGCCCCGTCAAAAAAGTATTCTCGATCTCCATAATCAGAAAATCATATCTGCGCCGGACCATAATCGAGATCTCCGGCCTCCCTGCCGGTTGGCTCATACAGGCCTGTATCGCATTATCTAACGCATTTGCCAGGATAATGCAAAGATCCAGATCCTCTATCCGACAGTCTGACGGAAGACATACCTCCTGTCTGACGACGATACCATTCGCCCTGGCATAGCTTATTTTTTCATTTAACAGTATATCTACAACCGGATTCCCTGTCTCAATTCCCGTCAGCAGCCGGCCGGAGACTCCATGGAGGCTGTCAAAATATTTCCCGGCCTCCTCATATTTCTTTTCACGGAACAGACCGGATAAAACCAAAAAATGGTTATGAATATCATGCTGAAACATACGGTATTGTTCATTGCGCTTCCCAGCCTCTGCCACATAGATCTGCTGGCTTCTTATCTGATCTTCTAATCTCTTCTGTTCTGTTTCCTGCAGCGACATTGTCTCAATCTTTCTGAGCAGTTCCAGAATTATGAAGAACAGGACGCAGGCCCCCAAAAGCCATATCAGCGCCCAAACGCCGTATTGTACACCCAGATTCTGATTTCCTGCAATATCAGAATCCATCCACATATCCAGCCCAAGTCCGCTGCGGATCACCCATACAATAAATACGCATGGGAAAAGCAGTGCATACAGATAAGAGGAAATCTTCTGCCGGCCTGTCTGGGCATATCTTTTAGAAACAACAAAAAGCGTCGCAGTCAACAGCAGAACCAGAGCCGCCGATACCAGCATTTGCACAAAAACCCCCATACTCCTTTTCATTTCCTGCCCCGCCAGCCAGCGCATCAATACCGTCTGGAAACCTTCCATAAAGGTAAAGAGTGTCAGGATAATCATGGCAGGCCCGATGGTGTATGGCCATTTTATTTTTAAAATGAATCTTGAAAAGCACAGGATAATCCCTGTATGCAGAAACAATCGGAAGACGCCGGAACTCTGGGCATACATAACTAAAAGCGTAAGCAGGCCGCTTAACAGTACATACAGCGCCCGCCTGACCCCAGGCTCTGGTTCACAGTCTGCACTTTGGGTTCCGGCACCTGCAAAATTCTGTATAAACTGAAATTCCGCAAAAAACAGGAAGCTATTGAGACACAGCCACCAGATATAGAATCCAGACGAAAGAATCTGTTCGGGTCCCATTATACCACCTCATTTTTCAGGAACTTCAGTAATTTCTGCATAAATTCCGCTTGTTTCCGTCTTGATATCAGTATTTTTACTCCATTAGTCAGAATCGCCGTTCCTTTTTCCTGCCCTGCGACAAAGTTCATATTAACGATAATGCTTCTATGGCAGCGGAAAAACCGATCATCCAGTCTGGTTTCCAACTCCTCCAACGTGCCGGAACCAGTAAAAGCGCCCTGTCCGGTATAGATGCAGACCTGATGGTTGAACACCTCGCAATACATGATATCTCTGATCCGTATTACATGAGTTTCTCCAGATTTCATAAGTGTCAGCGCTTTATCGTCCATCTGTTCGGTACGCTTTATTGCCCTGTCAAGCGCAAGATACAGGCGTTCGTCCGTAACCGGTTTCAACAGATAATGTACCGCCTCAACATCGAATGCTTCCACTGCATATTCCTGGTAGGACGTAATAAAAATAATACGGCTTCTGGAGGAGAGCTGTCTCGCCACTTCCATTCCATTGATTCCGGGCAGCTTAAGGTCTAATAGGATTACATCGAAGGGAGCCTCTTCTTTTAACAGAGCCTCGCCGCATAGATAACTACTTATATTGGCAGATCTGTGGTTCTGCTCTGTATATTTCTCTACTTTCCTCTGTAATTCCTCTAACAGATGCTCTTCATCCTCGCAAATAGCTATTGTCAGCATTTTCCTTTCCCACCCCTCCAGAATAGCCGGAATAAATTCTCAGTTATTTTCCCGGCTGGCCATAATATGCGTTCGCGCCATGCTTCCGGTAGTAGTGCTTATCCTGTAACTCCTGGGGCGCAGGCTTATTCTGGGGATTGATCATCTCACAGCGCGCCGCCATCTTTGCCACTTCCTCAAGCACCACCGCATTATGCACAGCCTCCTGTGCATCCTTTCCCCAGGTAAACGGCCCATGATTCTTGCACAGTACAGCCGGAGCGGCTTTGTAATCAAGCCCTCGGGCCTCGAACTCATCCGCAATCAGCACACCGGTATTCTTCTCATACGCCTGGTCAATCTCTTCTTTCGTCAGATTCCGCACGCAGGGAACCTCCCCGTAGAGATAGTCCGCATGGGTCGTGCCGTAACAAGGAATTCCTCTTCCGGCCTGTGCCCAGCTTGTAGCCCAGGAAGAATGGGTATGGACGATGCCGCCCACCTCCGGGAAACGGTTATACAACACTACATGGGTAGCCGTATCGGAGGAAGGGTTATATTCCCCCTCCACCTTATTCCCGTTCAAGTCAACCACCACCATATCCTCCGGCTTCAGCCTGTCATACTCTACGCCGCTTGGCTTGATTACGAGCAGACCGCTCTCACGGTCAATTCCGCTTACGTTTCCCCACGTAAATGTGACCAGACCGTATTTCGGGAGCATCATATTTGCCTCATATACTTCTTTTTTCAGTTGTTCCAGCATAATCCTAACTCCTTTCCTTATGCTTTCCGACTCTTTAAAGCCTTATATCAGGCTTTCCAGAGCCGCCTTCTCAATGGCAATGCCCTTCTTATACCGCCGGGTGAAAACCTCATATCCTTCCACGTCCTTCGGATCCGGCTCCATCCGGCTTCCTTCATTTCCTGCGAACACCTTCTTCGCCAGATAATCCTCCAGGTTCTCTCCCTGTGCCTTATTCTTCATATAAGCCGCCAGAAGCGCCATTCCCCAGGGACCGCCTTCGCCGGCAGTCTCCATAACGGATACCGGGGCATTGATGGCCGCTGCAAGAATTCTCTGTCCCACGCCCTTTGTCTTGAACAGTCCTCCATGTCCAAGGATGGAATCAATGGCCACATCCTCTTCCTTCAGCAAAAGATCCATACCGACCTTGATCGCCCCCAACGCCGTAAACAGATTCACGCGCATGAAGTTTGCCAGGTTGAACGTACTCTCCGGGGATCTCACAAATAGCGGACGGCCTTCATCCACGCCTGTAATAAATTCTCCCGAGAGATAACCGTAGGATAAGAGCCCGCCGCAGTCTGCATCGCCTTCCAGCGCCTTGTTGTACAGCACTCCGAATAATTTGTTCATATCCACTTCGATTCCAAAGGACTCTGCGAATTCCCGGAAAATGCCTACCCATGCATTCAGATCCGAAGTGCAGTTATTGGCATGCACCATAGCAACCAGGCTGCCGTCCGGCGTTGTCACAAGATCAATCTCCGGGTACACCTTCTTAAGTTCCTTCTCAAGCACAATCATGGCAAATACACTGGTTCCCGCCGACACGTTCCCCGTACGTCTTGCAACACTGTTGGTGGCCGCCATACCCGTTCCTGCATCGCCCTCCGGCGGACATAACGGGATTCCGGCCTCCAGATTACCGCTCTCGTCAAGAAGCTCTGCCCCCTCTTGCGTCAGGGTTCCCGCCTCTTCTCCGGCAACCATGACCTTCGGCATAATATCCCTCAACTTCCACGAGAAATTCTTCTCTGCCACCAGTTGGTCGAACTTTCGAATCATCTCTTCATTAAAATCCTTTTTCTCTATGTCAATCGGGAACATCCCGGAAGCGTCCCCGATTCCAAGAGCCTTAACGCCAGTCAGCTTCCAGTGGATATATCCCGCCAGAGTCGTGAAATACGCCACATCCTTTACATGGTCTTCTTCGTTTAGGATTGCCTGGTACAGATGGGCAATGCTCCAGCGAAGAGGAATATTATACTGGAACAGATCAATCAGCTTCTCCGCCGCAGGACCCGTAGTAGAATTCCGCCAGGTACGGAAGGGAGCCAGAAGATTTCCCTCCTGATCAAATGCCATATATCCATGCATCATGGCGCTGAATCCGATGGAACCAATCTTCTTAAGCGTCACCTTGTACTTATTCTGTACATCCGCCGCCAGATTTTGGTAGCTGTCCCGAAGGCCCGTCCAGATATCATCCAGAGAATAGGTCCAGTTTCCATTCTCCAGACGGTTCTCCCACTCATGATCCCCCGAGGCAATCGGCGCATGATCCTCACCGATCAGCACCGCCTTAATCCTGGTAGACCCCAGTTCAATCCCAAGAACCGCCCTGCCACTTTCAATTACTTCTTTTACATTGCTCATGTTGCTTCTCCTCCTACTTGCGATATGCGACACTGTTCCACAGCAGTTCGTTCTTAAACTGGCGGATTGTCGTATCCTTGTCAATATAGACGGCCTCAATACCCATGCAGGCCGCCCAGTCACCCATCTGCTCGGAAGTCAGATCATAAGAGAAAGCGGTATGGTGGGCGCCGCCTGCAAGAATCCAGGCCTCTGCTCCGGTCTTGAGATTCGGCTTTGGCGTCCAGAACGCAGTCGCAACCGGAAGCTTAGGCATAGGCTTCTCCACCTTCTTACACTCAACGTCATTAATGATCAGGCGGAACCGGTCCCCAAGATCAATGAGCGAAACCGCAATCGCCGGCCCCGTCTTAGACGTAAATACCAGTCTCGCCGGATCTTCCCGGTCTCCCATAGAAAGGGGCTGTTCCTTGATGCTGATTCTGCCGTCTGCAACGGTGGGGCATACCTCAAGCATATGGGCCTGCAGAATTCCTTCTTTCCCCGGTGCCAGATTATAAGTATAATCCTCCATAAATGAAGTTCCCTTTGCATCCTTCATGCCCTGGGTCATAATCTTCATGAGGCGTACCATGGAAGCCGTCTTCCAGTCTCCTTCTCCGGCAAACCCGTATCCTTTCTCCATCAGCCTCTGGATTGCCAGGCCCGGCAGTTGCTTTAAGCTTCCCAAATCCCCGAAATGCGTCACGATTGCCTGGTAATTCTTCGCTTCCAGGAACCGCTCAAATCCAATCTCAATTCCCGCCTGTACCGCTACATGCTCCCGGAATTCCTTCTCATCTCTTCCTTCCAGAAGTATCTCATATTTATCATAATATTCTTCAACCAGCGCGTCAATATCTCCTTTCGAAACAGCCTCTACTTCTGCGGCGATTTCATTTACCGGGTATGCGTCGATCTCCCATCCGAACTTGATCTGTGCCTCCACCTTGTCGCCTTCGGTAACGGCAACGTTCCGCATATTGTCGGCAATTCTCATGACGCAGATGTGGCTGCTCTCAATCACGCCGACCGCCGTGCGCATAAAGGAACCGATCTTCTTCTGAACGTCTGCATCCTCCCAGTATCCCATGACGACCTTACGCTCCATACCGAGCCGGCTGAAGATGTGGCCGTACTCTCTGTCCCCGTGAGCCGCCTGGTTCTCATTCATAAAATCCATGTCAATCGTGTCGTATGGAATCTCACGGTTGAACTGTGTATGGAAATGAAGCAGGGGCTTTCGATATTCCTGCAGTCCCAGAATCCAGGATTTTGCCGGAGAGAAGGTATGCATCCAGGTAATCACACCGGCACAGTTTTCGTCTGTATTCGCCTCGTTTAAGGTCTTTCTGATCAGTTCATTGGTAATAAGCGTCGGTTTCCATACTACTTCATATGGAAGATTGCCGGATGCGTTCAATGCCTCTACAATCTTCTGTGAATGTTCTGCCACATGCGCCAGACACCTGTCCCCGTATAAATCCTGTGAACCGGTACAGAACCAGAACTGGTACGTTTTTGATTTTAACATATTGCGTTCCTCACTTTCTTGAAAATAGATCTGAATGTGTTTTCCTGGTGTTATTATAGGGAAATACAGGGATTCTTCACAAGTTCATAACTCTGCCTGTTCGAAGAAAAAGTTACCTATTCCGACTTAATATATAAAATTTCTAAATAAAAAGTGATTGACATCCCGCCGGTCATATGACATACTAATATCAAACCCGATATGGGAGTGGATTTTTCAAGAGAAATCTTTTTTCGCCACACAACGACTGTATAGTTCTTGTGTGGCATTTTTTTGTTGAAATGGAGGTAAATTATGGAACAGACATTTATGAAAGAAAAGAAGATCCTGCCCCTCGTCCTGTCCATGTCCCTGCCTATGGTCCTCTCCATGGCAGTCAATTCCCTGTACAACATCGTGGACAGCTATTTTGTGGCAAAACTAAGCGAAGACGCCATGACCGCACTGGCTCTGGTCTTCCCGATCCAGAACATGATCAACGCCATTGCCATTGGCTTCGCCATCGGAATTAACGCAGGCGTGGCTTATTTCCTTGGAGCCGGCGACCAGGTACTTGCCGACAAATCCGCCTCCCAGGGATGGTCTCTGAACCTTCTCCACGGAATCCTGTTATCCGCCCTTTGTATTGCCATCATGCCGCCCTTTCTTCGGATGTTTTCTTCAGATGATACGGTAATCCAGATGGCCCTTGGCTATTCATACCGCGCGTTTTTATTTTCTCCGGTCATCGCCCTGACACTGGTATATGAAAAACTCTTCCAGGCAGTGGGAAAGATGAAGGTTTCCATGTTCTGTATGATGTGCGGATTCGTCGCAAATATCATTCTGGACCCCCTGATGATCTTTGGAATCGGGTTCTTTCCCGCCATGGGAATCGCCGGCGCCGCATATGCCACCGGAATCGGCCAGGTACTTACCCTTTTTGCGTACCTGGTTTTCTGCCGGACAGATCCGCTTCCGGTAAAAATAAAACGCTCCTATCTGAAACCGGAAAAAAATGTGGCAATGAAATTATATTCCGTGGGACTCTCGGCAACCTTAAGCCTTGCACTCCCATCCCTTCTGATTTCCGTTCTCAACGGGATTCTTGCCGCATTTTCCGAAACATACGTCCTGGTGCTCGGCGCCTATTATAAGCTGCAGACCTTCATCTATCTGACGGCAAACGGAATCATCCAGGGAATCCGTCCTCTGATGGGCTACAATTACGGCGCAGGAGAAAAGGAACGTGTGCGGAAAATTTTTGGCACAACGCTAATCCTTACCATGGGCGTCATGTGCGTGGGTACAATCCTGTCCTGGCTGATTCCGGCGCAGCTGATCGGTCTGTTCACTTCCAATGCACAGACGATTGAGATTGGAGTGACAGCCCTTCATATCATCAGTCTTGGATTCATCGTATCGGCAGTGTCCGTCACCTGTTCCGGGGCTTTGGAAGGATTGGGGAAAGGAACTCCCTCCCTGTGCATCTCGCTTTTGCGGTATGTCGTGCTGATTATGCCGGCCGCCTGGCTTTTCAGCCGGCCGTTCGGCGCAAATGGCGTATGGTACGCCTTCTGCTTCACAGAATTTGCTGCGGCAGGGCTGTCCTATCTGATTTACCGGAAATACGGGGCCGCTTAAAAAACATCTTGAATAACAGGACTTTTTATTGTATGATTGCTGTTAGAACTTATAGTTCTATCGCATATCATTGTGCTATAATAGAAAATCTACGCATATATGCAGTGGGAATCAGGTGAAAATCCTGAGCGATGAGGTCACTGTGAGGGTTTATACATACCCGAAGCCAGATTACCTGCTTATATGTAGAATGGGGCTTCCATCCAAAGCAAAACATTCTATCTCTAGTGTACTGACACATTTAGCGAAATGTAAATGTGTCAGCACACTAATACACGCTTAAGAGGGAAGTTTGCTGAAACAGGCAAACTTTTTTGTTTCTTTGGAAATCTTACAATGATATTTAGACTTAGACAGAAGAAAGGAACAAAAGAAATGGAACAGAACAACCAGAAACAATTCAACAAGAAAGCGCTGATTCTCATTGCGGCTCTGATCATCGCCGCAGTCGCCATGTTCTGCATCTACAAAGTATTGATGCCCAAGGGACAAACCGGGGAAAAAGAGATCACCGTAACCGTCGTACATGCCGATGAATCCTCCAAAGACTTCGTCTGCCAGACAGATGAAGCTTACCTGGGCGATGTATTAAAGGCAGAAAAGCTGGTGGAGGGGACAGAAGGCGAGTTCGGAATGTTCATCACCTCTGTAGACGGCGAGACAGCCGACGATACCAAAGAACAATGGTGGTGTATCACCAAAGACGGGGAATCTTTGAATACCTCTGCCGACCAGACTCCCATCGAAGACGGAGATCAATTTGAACTGACTCTGACAGAAGGCTACTAAATCCTTAATGATTCGGAAGGGCTGACACATGGAAACGAGAAAAACAATGGATAAAATCAATACAAAAGAACTGGCAGGTATGGCAAGTCTCAGTGCAATCCTGCTTATCGGCCAGGTCGGTATGTCCTATCTGCCCAATATAGAGATTGTTTCTCTTCTTATATATATTTACACGCAGATTTACCGTCGAAAGACATTCTTTATCATCTATGTATTCGTTCTCCTGGAGGGATGTATCTACGGCTTCGGTCTCTGGTGGTTCGGCTATCTGTACATATGGAGCATTCTGGCGCTGATTGTCCTGTTAACCGGAAAGCCGCAGACATCAGTCATGACAACCAGCGCCATTCTCGGCTTATACGGGCTTTCTTTCGGTTTCCTGTATTCCATCCCCTACTTCTTTGCCGGGGGATGGGCCGCCGGTTTTTCCTACTGGGTATCCGGCATCCCCTTCGATCTGCTCCACTGCGCAGGAAATATCGCCGTATCACTGGTATGCTACCGCCCTGTGCGTTCACTGCTTGGAAAACTGTGCACCCTGTAAGAAAGGAGAACATGCTTTGACACTGTCCGAATTATGCAGCTGCATCACCGCACCCCAACACCTCCTTCTGCCCCCGGATCACAAGCTGGGCCCGCGCCTGGTGTGCCGGGAATACTCAAGGTCCGACCAGGAAATCAAGACTTATCCCCTTCCGCCAGACGAGCGGATCTTCGCCCTTTGCTGGAATATCGGCGCTTCCTTATGCGCCACCCTCTGCCCTGCGCCGGAACACTTCTGCTACCGGCTTCCCTTTACTTCCGGCGAGAAGACCCAGCTTCATACCCACGATTACATTGAACTGGCTTACGTGGTAGAAGGCGAATTCCGCCAGCGGATTCTGGGCCGCGACATCGTATTTTCCAAGGGCGATCTATGTCTGATTGACAAAAACTGTCTGCACCAGGACTATCTTATGAATCAGCCCGCCATCATCCTGTTCCTTGGAATTGCAAACGATATCTTTGCGGAGATCATGGACGAAAACGTGGCCGCCCACAAGATTATCTCCTTTTTGCAATCTGCTCTTCTCAAGCAGAAGGACCTTCAGCAATACCTCCACTTCCGGCCCGGCCCGGACCCGGATGGAGCCAGAGAACTGGAGCAGTGTCTGTGCCTTCTGCTAGAAGAACTGTATGAGGGTAAAATCGGTTTTCACTATATCTGCAAGGGGCTGCTGCTGCGCATCTTTCGGATCATCAGCACAAAATACGACTTCTCTCTTTCTAAAGAGCAGAGAAAGACCATGAACTGGATCATTTTCGAGGAAATATCTGATTACATTAAACGCCATTATGCCACGATTACGATCCAGGACCTGGTCCGGAAATTTCACTTCCAGGAAGACTATTTCAACCGGATCATCAAGAGCAAAACCGGGCTTACCTATTCTGATTTCGTCCAGCAGATCCGGCTTGAGAGGGCGGAACACATGCTGATCTCCTCCGGCCGGAGCGTGGAGGAGATCTCAGAACTTGTGGGATATCATAATAAAGGATACTTCTATAAGATTTTCAAAGAAAAGTACGGTACGACGCCTTCGAGATACCGGAAGAACCGATAACGTCACTCACTGAAACGCACCCGTTCAATCAGCGAATCCTTCCGCACAGACTTTCCGATTCCCACTGCCAGAAGAAGCTGAATCATCAGAAGAGACACCGCCACAATCACTGCCGCTGCCGCAGGATAGTGGTAAGTGGTAATCTCAAACAATCCCTTTGCCTTTGAGTACAGGAATACGGGATATCCGGCAAGGCTTCCAAAGCCCACGGAGATCAGAAGCGTCCCCGCCGTGTAGAAAAGCCCTTCCATCTGGAGCATTTTCATAAGCTGGGAATCAGACATTCCAATGGCCTGCATCATGCCAAGCTCTTTCTTACGCACATGTACGCTGTTAATCATGGTATTAATCAGATTCATCACGCTGATCAGCGCCAGAATCCCAAGGAAAGCATAGGCCGCCCCACTGGTCATGACCATACCCGCACTCCAGGTCTCATATTCTTCTTTCCATGTCCTCATCTGAATCCTTCCTGAATCCTTGACCATCTGCTCCAGAGACTCGAAAAGCGTCTGGTCATAATCCTGATCCGCAATCACATGGAAATAGGATTCAGAATGATACTCACTCAGCCGGTCTGCGGCTTCTTTCGCCATAATCAGATAGCAATAGTTCGTCAGGCCGCTTCCATAGTCTCCGATTGCCGCAACCTCCACTTCTTTCTCGAACCTGCGGTCCCCGTCGTGAACTACCAGTTTCAGCTTACTCCCCACGTCGAGCTGCGGATACCAGTGCTGCATTGCTTTTGCCAGAATCACCTTATCCCCAGACTTTAATTCTTCGTAAGTCGCCTTTCCCTTCACAATTCCCTTTTCCAGTTCCCTGGCATATTCTTCCGGAATTCCGTTGATCCAATTGATATCATCTTCTATAAATATGTCGCTCGTTACTCTTAAACCGGTGAACGCAGACACCCGTTTTACGCCTGGAAGCTCTTCGATCTGCTGTTTCAAAGTTTCAGTCAACGGATTATCCTTCTGAATCTCCGTCCATTTCCGTTCCGGGTGTTCCCGATTAGACTCCTCGATTACAGGCGAGATCTCATACTGTCCTACCAGGGAACTGTTCGCACTCTCCCTGGGATTGGCACAGGACAGAACCGTGGCAACTACCATCAGAAAGACGCCTGTCACTGCCATAGCCAGAATGGTGATAATACTTTTCTTCTTATTGTCCATGAGATTCCTTCTGGTCAGCCGTCCGATGGTGATAAATTCATACCCGTTTCTCCTGCTCCTCGTCTTCTTCCCCATTTCCTGGCCCCGCATAGCCTCCACCTCGGAAACCTTCGCCGCCTTACGCATGGGACTGACCAGAGAAAGATACACGGTACACAAGGTGACTGCAATCGCAAGAAGATACGCCCACCAGTAATACAAGGACACTTCGCCGCTTTGCGCCGCCTCTTTCACTTCCTCCATAAATCCCCCGCGGCCGTCGTTGGCGCAGATAAAGAGGAAGATAACCGTTTTCGACACAAGCGTGCCGATCAGAAGTCCCGCCGGAACCGCAGCAGCAGCCACCCAAAGTCCTTCCCGCAGTACAATCTGCCTGATCTGGCGTTTTGTAGCTCCAATCGCCTTGAGTTTTCCGAACTCCTGAATCCTCTGATTCATGGACACATAATAGATACTGTAGATTGTAATCACACCTGCAATCACGATAATCAGCATAATCAGAACAATAACCGGAATCGTAACCGGATCTACATAATTAGCCGCCAGATACTCCGTATTGATATTGATTTCATTTTCAGGAATCTGAAACTGCCTGGCAATCTCCTGAATCCGATCCTCGATTCCCACCGTGGTAGGCTCCCCCTCGTCCAGAATCTGAAGAAGGAAACGATAGGAAATCTCTTCTTTCGGTACTTCTTTTTTGATAAAGGCTTCTGATACCAGGGCCGTATAGGCTCTCTGTTCCCGGTTACTGTCGCTTTCCTCTATAAAACCGCAGATCTGAAACACTTTCTGTTCCGTCAGATCCAGTTCTCCATTGCGGAAGATCTGACAAGGAACCGTGATCATATCTCCAATGTCCCCCGGCTGTCCCAGTTCCTTAAGTATTCCGGCAGAGACCACAATCTCGTCTTCCCGCCGGGGTAAATTCCCATCGGTAAGCTTTAAATGATACAGTTCCATCCCCGTCTGATCCACAAACATCATGGCAACCGAAGCCTCCTCGAGGCTCATATACCCTGCATCGCTTCGAAGACCGTACTTTGCAATATCATGATGGGCCGAAAGCCCGCGTACAGTCTCTTCATTCACGCCCCTGTAAAGGGCATGCCAGGAAGGATATATCTTGTTCGTCGCTGCAAACTGGAGATCTACCATCCCCCTCCCAACCGTTGGGATTACCAGTAACAGCATGGTTGTCAGAATGATGGCAATGCCAATCAGGATATTCCGGCTCTTATAGTATTTCATATTGTCGTATGCGACTAACGTTGTCATCTTCATCAGCAATTCACCGCCTTACCGTCTTCAATCTCAATCATCCGGTCTGCCATCTGTGCGATCATCTCATCATGGGTAATCATAATCAGCGTCTGCCCCATGTCCGCAACACAGCTTTTCAGCAGGCTCATGACCTCTAATTCTGTCTGCGAGTCCAGATTCCCCGTAGGTTCGTCCGCCAGGATCATGGCAGGTCTGGTCACCAGGGCCCTTGCAATGGCGGTCCGCTGCTTCTGGCCGCCCGACAGTGCGTTGGGCATGGTCTTCATCTTATCCGTAAGCCCGATCTTCTCAAGCACTTCTTCCACGTCCTCCTTCTTTACCTTCCGGTTATCCAGCCCCAGGGGAAGAACGATATTCTCCCATACATTCAATGACGGAATCAGATTAAAATCCTGAAAAACGAATCCAATCTTCTTTCTCCGGAATTCTGCCAGCCGTTCATCTTTCAGAGCGAAAATGTCCTTCCCTTCAATCCATACCTTTCCTTCATCCGGCCGGTCCAGTCCTCCGATCAGATGCAGAAGCGTAGACTTACCGGAACCGGAACGGCCTACGATCGCCGTAAATTTTCCTCTCTCAATTTCCAGGTCTGTATGATCAACTGCACGCACCAGGTTCTCACCTGTTCCGTAATATTTTACAAGATCTTCCACTACTAAAATCTTACCGCTGTCCTTATTCATAGCTTACCTCCTGCCTTTTGCAACCAGTTTCAGTGCTTTTTCATGATCAGATTATAACAGCCGGACATTACAAAACCCTTACAAGAACCATAACAGTTTTGTAAGGGTTGCCGTCATTCATTTATAAGACAGCAGGAAGGGTTATACGGAAAATCGTACCTTCTCCTGACTTCTGTTTTGCTGAAATCGTCCCGCCCTGGCGTTCCAGGATCAGCCTTGCCAGATACAGGCCCACGCCTGCGCCTTCTCCCTCCATCTTTCTCGCAGACTTTCCGCGGTAGAACCTGTGATAAATCCTGGATAACTCCTCTTTCTCAATCCCGATTCCTTCGTCTTCCACCTCAATCAGCACATTTCTGACCAGCCGCTTCACACGCACCGTTACCGTGGTATGCTCCCTGGAATATTTCACAGAATTATCCAGGATATTGACGAACGCCTCTTCTGTCCATTTCACGTCATGGCAGACTTCCAGATCTTCTTTCATCTCCACCTGGATCTCAATCTCCTTATTCCTGGCCTTCACATAAATCTGGCTGACAGCTTCCGCAATAGTCTTTTTAAGACTGGCCGGCAATGGTCTGATCTGAATCATATGGGCCTCCATCCGGGACAGGTTCACCAGTTCCTTCAGAAGTGTTTCCAGCTTCTCAATTTCTTTTTCCTCCTGCTCCTGAAACTCTCTGCGCTCTTCCTCCGTTAAATTCCTGTCTGTCATCAGTTCATGGCTCATCCGAAGAGAAGCAAGGGGCGTCTTCAACTGATGGGAAATGTCTGTGATCAGAGCCTTGATACGATTCTCCTCTTCCTTTAGTGTTCGTTTCAGGTCGTCAAAATATACCCCCAGTTCACGCAGAGACTCCCACACCTTCATCCAGCTTTCTGAATCCTCCCGGTAATCGGCTGCATAATCCGGGATATCCCCGAACTCTCCTTTGCGGAACTGTTCCAGGCTCTCATACAGGGCCTTCAGATTCTCTCTGGAATCCCTGCGCTTCTTACTGCTCATACCTGCCATGGCCACGGTCAGCAATGCCCCCGCCAGGATTCCGACCGCCCAGAATCCCCGCCAGGACAGTTCCAGACCGAAGCTTTCATCCCTATAGCCGTACTTCTCTTCTAAGACCTCTGCCATCTTCTCATTCTCTGCGCCCCGGATATCGCCCAAGTCCCGGCTCTCCGGCTTCTCCCACACGGCAATGATCTCTGCCTCCAGTTCCGGATGCTCGTTCATGAGCGCAAACATCTTCCGCCGATCCATAGAAATCTGGTATTTCCCCAACGCAAGCAGAAAGACAGAGAACAGTACGAAAAAGATCAGATACATCATGAGATATTTTCTTATTTTCTTATGACCGTTCCTGTCCATAGATACCCTAATCCTCTCACATTAGAAATCTCGTCTGTCCCAAGCTTGTTCTTCAGCCTGCTGATGTTGACGGTCACCGTGTTCTCATCCACGAACTGCCCGTCTATATCCCAGATATGCTCCAGGATATTTTCTCTGGATACAATCTGTCCCGCATTCTCCCAGAGGTAGACAAGAAGCTGTAGTTCCTTCTTACTCAGGGGAATCTCCTGCCCCCTCTGATACGCCTTCATCTCCCGGCAGTTCACCTCCGTCTCCCCGCACGCCAGTATCCCTCTGGATTCATCCGTGCTGCCAATCCGACGCATTAATGCGTTGACCTTGGATACCAGAACCATTAGGGAAAATGGTTTCGTGATATAGTCGTCTGCTCCCGTGTCGTATCCGTTTACCATGTCGATCTCCGAATCCAGAGCCGTAAGATAGATAAAATAAGCGTCTCCCGCCCCGCATACCTCTCTGCCCAATTCCAGACCGCTGCCGTCCGGCAGGGTGATGTCACAGATAATAAGAGAAAACGTATCCCGCTTCAGACACTCCCTGGCCTCTTTAAGCGTAAACGCCGACGTAACGGCGTATCCCGCTTTCTGTAAGGTCAGCGTAATCCCTCTGTTTAAATTCCCGTCATCCTCCAGTAGTAATATCTTCTGCATGTCGCCCATATACTTTTTCGCCTTTCCGATTACTGCTTTTTAGACTTTTTAGGCTTTTTTGGTTTCGGCTCCGGAAGTTCCCGCCAGGTCGCCTTAACAAGCCTCGTAAGCGCTTCTGCGTCCTCTACGTCCTCCACAAGAAGATAATTCTTTGCTCCTTTATAGGGCGGCGCCTGTGCAAGCTCCGGCCTCAGCTTACGTCCCGCCTCGGTAATCTTAAGAAATAACTGATCCTCGCAGATTACGCCGAAAATCTTACCGTTACAATAGATTCCATATTCTCCGAACATCTTCCGGTAAGTAATCTCTCCAGCCTCCCGAAGCTGGTCTGCAATAAATTCAACAAATTCAATTCTTGATGCCATATATGATTCTTCCTCCAGTGTATTATATCTCATAATCGAGATCATGATTTCAGATATTTACTGCGGATTCCTTCTGCAAATTCCAGAACATCCTGACGGAATTCCTCCGGCTCCAGAAGTTCCGCGCCGCCTCCAAAAGAGGCGATCCATCCCACAACGCTTGTCTGATCCATGAAGTCAACCGAACACAACAGCGTACCGTCCGGCTGTTCCTGATAGCACTCGATTCCATATTCTTCGATCAGACGCCATTTATATTCCGGCGCAATCTTCGCTTTTATCTGAAAGGCGGGGGGAAACACACGCTCCGGGGACAGATCCGGCAGCGTCAGACCGGTGCGCTTTTCAAAGGTTTCTCCCAGTTTCAGTTCTGTCATCCTTCCCAGCTTAAACAGGCGAAAATCCGCCCGTTTCTCACACCAGCCCCACAGATACCAGCCGGCCCACTGAAACAGCAGATAATAAGGCTCTATTGTCCGCACTGACTCTCCCTTTGGCGCAAAATAGCGGAAAGAAACCTTCCTGCCGGACAGAATTGCACTGTGCAGCAATTCTATCTTTGGAGCAAGGGAATCTTTATACCAGGAAGAAAGGTCAATCAGAATATGCATATCTCCTGCAAGGAGATTGGAGGCCCCTGCCGATAATTTCTCCATTAACTGAGCGTAACGGTTCGTACCGCATACGCTGTCAAGGCTTCGCAGTCCCGCCAGGACTGCCTGCATGTCCGACGTACTGAGCAGGGTGCGGTCTATCCTGTACCCTTCCATAATCGAAACGCCGCCGTTTGGCCCCTGTTCCGTCACCAGGGGAATTCCCGCCATACACAACGCTTCAATGTCACGGTTGATGGTGCGGCGGGAAACCTCGAACTTTTCCGCAAGATAGGGGGCCGTAACCTTTTCCTGCTGTAACAGAATCGATAAAATCCCGATCATCCGGTCAAGCTTCATTCCACACCACCGTTTTGTTTCCTCACAGGATGCCGGATCACCGTTTTCAGATTCTCAGTCTTACATCTGCGCACATCACTCAGATAAATCTCGTGATGAAAACGCCCGCCGTCCAGATCCGGCTCAACGCCCTGGTCTCTGGCAAAGGTATCCATGATCTCTATGGTTGCCGGCTCCCCATCATAGCTTCCTATATGCATGCACTGAATACATAACCCTTCCTCGTAGGTAAAAAACTCCACCTGGGAGAAATCACTCTTCTTCTTTTCCTCTGCCTCCCTTATCGCCCAGTCAAACTCTTCCTTTGTGACAAACTCCGGCAGTCGGATCATAGAAATCCACTCAAAGTCCTCCTTTCTGGAATAGTCGATTCCTTTGACCCCTTCCTGCCACCATAAACCTTCCAGGGGCGGAACGACGAAATCAAAATACCCTTCAATCCGATGGTCGCCCATCTTACTCATCTTGATCGTAAAAGCGATTCCGTAAAGCAGCCCGATAGACTGCTTATATGCGCCTCCTTCTTCATTGGGATCTCCCTTGCCGCGCACGGCGATAAAATTCATAGAGGGAATCGTCACCAGTCCCGGTTTTCTTTTGGGCAGATAGAATTCTTTATATTCTTTCTTGTAGTCAAACGCCATGTTTCTTCCTCCTTACTTCTTGTTATCATTACGAACGTCTGCCGTTGATACACAAAACAATCATTTTACAGCTGATTCTGAAATTTGGCTGATATGACAAGTATACCATATAAACAGGACAAACGCATGTCATGTTTATATTCTGATTTTCATAATTCCAGTCTCACCCTAAGCCATTCCCCCTCAAGTTCTGCCTCCACTTTTCCCCCCATCCGCTTTGTCAGCTCTTTCACAATAAACAGCCCAAGCCCGGAGGATCCTTTCCGCCGGGCTGAATCCGCCTTATAAAATTGATCAAAAATCTGTTCCGGGTCAGGCCTGCTGGTTTCTGACACAAGGTTTTCAAAGGAAATACATCTTTCTGTCTGCCGTATCACAATCCCGCCTCTGCCGTGCACCAGTGCATTCTGAATCAGATTATGGAAAATCCGACGCAGACATTCCGCATCCGCCCATACCCGCAGGCTCTCTGACTGAAACTCTACTTCCGGGGACACTCCCCTTTCTTCGAACTGACGGTACAGGCCCACCAGACACTCGCTCAGAATGGGAAGCACCTGAATCTCGCTCAGATCCGGTTGAAACTCCGCACTGGAAAGCTTTGTAAACAGAAACAGTTCTTCCAGCATATCTCCTAGTTCTTTCAGCCGGTCGTCCGTAATCTGAAGATAACGCTCCCGCCTCACCGGTTCTTCACATTCCCGGGCAAGCTGCACATAACCCGCCGCACCGGTAAGGGGTGTGCGGATATCGTGGGCCAGACCTGAAATATTCTGCTTCAGCTGCTTCTGTGTTTTCTCATACTGCCTCTGATTCTCAAACCAACGCTGACTGAGCCGGTTCAACTGCCGGCATAACGCCATCACATCTTTCTGACGGCAATCCATCCCCAGTTCTATGTGGCTGCCGCGCTCAATCTCCGTAAGCTGCCTGTATAAAGAACGCACCGCACGAATACTGCGGATATACTGCATTACAAGCAGGACACAGACGCCGCCCAAAGCCGCAACTGCAAACACCATATACACCTCCTATAGACCTATATGTCCTTTCTGCGCAAAACGATCACTCCAATCAGAGTGTACAACGCCAGAAATCCAAATCCTACCGCATACACATAGAGATCCTTCACAGAAGTATATTTCTCCGGTCCAAGTTCACAAGTCATAGAAATCGAATATTTCAGCCATTCTCCACAATGAAACAGATTCAGGATTCCCCATAGCAGCCTGACAATAGCGCCGCTTCCAAGGAGAACTGCCGCCAATGACCCCGCCGCCACGCTTCTGGTCAGAACACAGATAAAGACGATCAGCGCAGCGAACGCCGTAGTCACGAACCAGATCCACGACAGGTAAAATACGATCTCTTTCCACCCCGCATAGGGCACCAGATCGCCGCACATCCGGTTCATCACAAGCGCAGAGAACAGATGGAGCGTCAGAAAACAAAAATTAACAATCCACGCTGTCAGAACCTTGCTTCCGATATAATTCCACCTGTTCTGATGCAGAGCCATAATATTTTTGATAAATCCGCTCTGAAAATCCCCGCAGACAAACAGCATCACCCAGATACCGAATATCAGATTATACGCTCCGCCATCCAGACAGATATTTCGAAAAAAGCTCAGAGAATCATACCCTTCCAGTATATACTCCGATTCTTTTACTTCCTCCAAAGACAGCATTCCTATACGCAGAGCTATCTCCTGTCCCTGGGGCGATGCCAGAAGCCACATCATTCCGAACATAAACACGGTTGCAAACAGCAGCAGCCCGAAACAGATATACGCCGACTTACTTCTCTTCACCTGGTAAAGCTCCATACGCAACAGATTAAACATACTGACGTCCCCCTTCCATGCGGTTTAAAAAATACTCTTCCAGATCCATATGATGAAACCCCGAAGCATACACCTGGATCTGATTCTCAATCAGCATCTGGTTCACCCCGGCCGAATTCCCCACTCCGTAAAGCCTGATGCTCCTGGTATCCAGAACCTCTGCCTGCACATTGGGGAACGCCTCGTTAAGCAGCGCAAGCGCCCGTTTCACATCCTGCACCTCAATCTGGAAATAATCCTGGCACTTTTCTTCCAGTTCCTCTCTGGTAAGCTGCTCAACCATTTCCCCATCCTTGATAATCCCATAATTTGTGGATATCTTGCTCAACTCTCCCAGAATGTGGGAACTGATCAGTATCGTCTTTCCCTCTTCATGAAGCTTCCAGATCAATTGCCGAAGTTCCCGTATCCCTTCCGGGTCCAGGCCGTTGATCGGCTCGTCTAGAATCAGCAGGTCCGGGTTCCCAAGCAGCGCCAGCGCAACGCCAAGCCGCTGTTTCATTCCCATAGAGAAATGCTTCACCTTCTTCTTTCCCACATCGGCAAGTCCCGTCATCCGCAGTACATCGTCCACGCTCCTCTCGTCCGCAAGCCCCATGCACATGGCTTTCATCACCACATTCTGTCTGGCCGTCATATGTGGATACACCCCCGCCGATTCAATCAGAACCCCTAATCTTCTGCGCACCACCGGGTCGCTGACCGGCTTCCCGAATAAACGGATCTCACCCTCCGTAGGCCATGCAATCCCGCAGATCATCTTCAGAGTTGTAGATTTCCCGGCTCCGTTTCTGCCGATAAATCCATAGATTTCTCCTTCCTGTATCTTCAGATTCAGCCGTTTCACCGCTGCTTTTCCGCCATACATTTTCGTAAGAGATGTGGTTTCTATGGCTAACATTCCGCCTCTTTCTTCACTCATCATTTCGTCTCCTTTCCTGTTGCTCCTTACAAAAAATATTCTAATACAGAAATATTTAAAAAGCGCTCAGAAAAGTTTAAGAAAGTTTAAAGCCCATTCCCCACACTGTCTGAATGTAGGAATCCGTACCGCTCTTCTTTAATTTTGAACGAATATTGCTGATATGAACATTAATGGTCTTATCTTCAGCCAGATATTCCTCCCCCCAGGCATATTCATAGATCATCTGCTTTGTAAACACCCGTTTGGGATTACGGATCAGTAGTTCCATAATCATAAATTCATGCCGTGTCAGTTCCACCAGTTCTCCCTGCGCCCGCATCTCCTGCGTATCCGGATTCAGCGTCCACCCTCGGTACGAACAGACCTCTCCTCCTGTCCCGTTTCCGTTCTTACGACGCCGGAACTGTACCTGAATCCGCACCAGCAGTTCCGGCAGATCAAAAGGCTTACACAGATAATCCTCCGCTCCCGCCGATAACACCTCCACCTTACTGTCAAGCCCGCTCTTGGCGGACAACACAATCACCGGTACTTTTTGCGAAAATACAGTTACCAGTTCCTCTCCCGAGATTCCCGGAAGCATCAGATCCAGAAGCACCAGATCATACTCCTCCAGAGTAAATAGCAGCCTCGCCTCGCTGCCAGAGAACGCCTGTGTACACCCATACCCATGATCTTCCAGATAGTCTTTGAGCATCTGGTTATTCTTTGCATCGTCTTCCACAATCAATATCTTCTGCACATCTATTCCTCCTGACTTTTCCTACCCTTTTGTCAGATACTTTTCAGTAATTCTTTTGCTGCAGCAGCATTCTCTTTTTCCACATAAAAGGAATAGCTGATCTTCATCTTATTCATTCCAAGAGTTCCTATTACCGCAGTATCCATAGGATTTTTTTGTAAAATCTCTTTTATTTTGATTTTATATTCTATATGATACTGGGCAAACAGGTCTTGAATGTGTTCTTTTTTCGAATGATCATCTACGGTGATCACTTTTGTCCTATGAAATATTTTCATAAATATATCCACTCCAATATTAATGTTCTGTACCCTATGCATAGTCTAAACGACAAGGCTCCAGAAAGCAACTTGTATTACTCAGATCATTTTATCACAGATTCCTGTCAGTCACTATATATAAATATACATATCTTCTCTGGACAAAAACAAGAAAAGGTGTTATAATTAGAATAATTCTAATTCAAAGGTGGTGGGAAGATGACAAGATACGCAGAACTGATATTAGAATTAATCAATCAGTCCAAGGAACATCTGACGGCAGAGCAGATCTTTTTAGCGCTGAAAAAGACAGAGCCTAAAGTCGTTCAGGCAACCGTGTACAATAACCTGAATACCCTGTATCGGGAAGGTCTGATACGAAAACTGTCTATAGAAAGTTCCCCCGACCGCTACGATAGAATCCGTAAGCATGATCATCTCGTATGCAGAACATGCGGCGCTCTATCCGATATCAGTCTTGAAGATCTGACAAAGAATCTTGAACATCAGCTTGGACAAAGAATTCTGTCTTATGACTTAAAGGTATTTTATCTCTGCCCAAAGTGCAAAGAAGAATAAAAGGAGGAAGAATCATGGGAACAACAAAGTATGCAGGAACACAGACAGAAAAAAATCTGGAGGCAGCGTTTGCCGGAGAATCACAGGCAAGAAATAAGTACACTTATTTTGCTTCCGCAGCAAAAAAGCAAGGTTTTGAGCAGATCGCAGCATTGTTTTTGAAAACGGCTGATAACGAAAAAGAACATGCCAAGATGTGGTTCAAAGAACTGAACGGAATCGGCGATACCAAAGAGAATCTTGCGGCAGCCGCAGACGGCGAAAATTACGAATGGACCGATATGTATGAAGAGTTTGCCAGAACCGCCGAGAAAGAGGGATTCCCGGAACTTGCCGAAAAATTCAGACTAGTGGGTGAAATTGAGAAACACCACGAAGAAAGATACCGCGCTCTGCTTAAGAACGTGGAGACGGCGGCCGTATTTGAAAAGAGCGAAGTGAAGGTATGGGAGTGCCGCAACTGCGGACACATCATCGTCGGAACAAAGGCGCCGGAAGTCTGCCCGACGTGTAATCATCCGCAAAGCTATTTCGAGATACATGCAGAGAATTATTAAGCAGTTTCGAAAAATTCCTATATTCAGAAAAGAATCTAAGAAGAGGGGCAGTGTATTCTGCCCCTCTTCTTAGATTCTTATTCTCACTAACAGCGTCCGATTTGTCTGTCGCGGGCCATCATTCCATCCCATCCGGCCTTGCATACCTGGAAAAGATCCTGACAAGCAGAAATCCCTGGCTATACGCCACCACAGCAAATCCCGCAAAAAACCACGCAATCGTCCCAATCACAAAAGTCCGGGATGTAAAACAAGTCGCCACCATAAGCCCGATACTGATTACCAGCATCATCGCCGTTGACGGCAGATGAGCCACGCTTAAAAACATTGCATTCTTAATAGAATGAAATACGGTGTTTTCAAACCGTGCAATATATGGAAACAGGTACAAAAAAATCAGAATCCAAATCCCGGTTATCATGGAAAGGAGCAGCCGCATGACCGTATAAGCCGCACCCACAAACACACCGACAAGGCGGAAATCCACAAAAATCAGCGCCCCTGTCAAAGCCATGAAAAGCCAGCATATGGTCGCAGGCTTAAAGTTCCTCCTGAACGCCTTCATATATTCTCTTAATATAGAAGGATCCTCTCCCTTCGCCAGCTCCATTGCAACCGTATACAGCGCACTCAGCGACGCCCCGACCGTGAACGCCAAAAGAGACGTTACCACGAAGATCAGATTCAGTATGATAAGATCCCCAATCCTTCCAAGCAGCCTCATTACCGGATTATCAATTGCAAAAAAATTCATTTCCACCAACTTCTTTCCCCGCAGGACATTTTCCAAGTGTTGCCTTCCGAAACTATTTTCCCAGGCGGATCACATTCCAGGATGCCTTATGAAGCATACTGACCATCATTCCGCCATCCATGGAAGACTGCTTTACAGACTTGGGATACACTCTCTGTTCACCGGCACAGTTCACCAGCTTAAGGTCAGATTCTTCCAGGACGATATGCTCCAGAACCTGATACCCTTCCATTCCCCGCACATCCGTCGTCAGAAGAATGTCCTCGTCCAGAGTACGGTTCACTGCGAATATAGTCAGTTCTTCCTTTTCTTCATTATATACGGCCACGCTCTCCACATCCGTAACATCCTCGTGCTTCGCCGTATCATGCTTCGCCACCGATACCATCGGCTGCAGTACAACGCCTCTTCCAAACTTAGACGCATGCATGAACGGATAGAAGATCGTCTGCTTCCATGCCGCACCCCCGTCTGTCTCAGTCATAATCGGCGCAATCACATTGACCAGCTGGGCAAGACAGGCAATCTTCACCCGGTCGGCATGCTTAAGCAGCGTGATCAGCATAAGCCCTACCAGCAAAGCGTCCTCAAAGGTATAGATATCCTCCAGCATAGGCGGCGCCACCTGCCAGGGATGGTTATTAGTAATATCGTCATCTGCCGCATTGGAATGGAACCATACGTTCCACTCATCAAAGCTGATATTGATATTCTTACGCCCGCGCTTCTTCGCCTTCACATAATCACAGGTGGCAATCACCGTACGGATAAATTCATCCATGTCGTCAGACTGTGCCAGAAAATCCAGGCTGTCATGATTCCTGTTTCCATAATACTGATGCATAGAAACATAATCCACATGGTCATAGGTACACTCCAGAGTCTTTGATTCCCACTTCGGGAAGGTCGGCATGTCAAGAGCCGAACTTCCGCACGACACCAGTTCAATGGACGGATCAATCAGCTTCATCGCCTTCGCCGTCTCCTCTGCCAGCCGTCCGTACTCCTCCATGGTCTTATGCCCAAGCTGCCACGGACCGTCCATCTCATTTCCCAGACACCATACCTTCACATTATGCGGTTCCTCCACCCCATGGGCGATACGCATGTCGCTGTACTTCGTGCCCTTCGGGTGATTACAGTATTCCAGGAGATTACATGCGTCAGCAATTCCCCTCGTTCCCAGATTCACCGCCATCATCATCTCCGAATTCACTTTCGCCGTCCATCTCGAAAATTCATTGAGGCCGACTTCATTCTTCTCCAGGCTCCGCCAGGCCAGTTCCAGCCGCTTCGGGCGGTCAGCCACCGGCCCCACGCTGTCTTCCCAGAAGAAATTCGATACAAAATTCCCACCCGGATACCGGATAATGGGAACATCCAGCTCCTTCACCATCTCCATCACGTCCTTACGAAACCCTTCCTCGTCAGAGAGAGGATTCCCCGGCTGATACAGACCGTCATACACAGCCCGCCCCAGATGTTCAATGAAAGAACCATAGATTCTCTCATCCACCTTTGAAATCCGAAAATCCTTGTCAATTACCATTTTTGCCGTCTTACTCATGCAATACCTCCTAAAACCTATTCTTTCACTATATCACAAATTCCCGCAGCCGCCTACAGCTTTACCAGATTTTATCCTCCTTACTCTTTCACCGCTCCGGCCGTCATACCTTCGATGAAATACCGCTGGAAACATACAAACAGGATGAAGATCGGGATAATCGAGAAGAAGGACCCGACTACCAGCAGACTGTAATTGTCCCCATAAGGATTTATCAGCGTATTCAATCCAAGCGTCAGTGTATATTTATCAGAAGAACGGATGACCAGTAATGGCCACAGGTAATTGTTCCATGCATTCATTCCGTTCAGAATCGCCATCGCCGCAAACGCAGGCTTCATGATCGGGATGATCAGACGGAAGAAGATTCCGTACTCCGTGGCTCCATCAATACGCCCTGCCTCAAGAAGTGACTTTGGCAGGCCCAGCAGATACTGCCGAAAGAAGAATATCGTCGAAGCATGGGCAACGAAAGGCAGCACAATCGCCACAAAACTATCCATCATCCCCCAGGACGTCATCTGCTTATACAGCGGAAGCATCACAACCTCCAGCGGTATGGACAAAATCAGCAATACAACAACAAATAACGCATTCTTCCCCTTGAATTCATACGCAGCAAACCCATACCCCACGAATGCGCTGACAAGCAGGGTAGACACTACCGTAACCACCGTCAGCACGATACTGTTGGTAAACCATTTCCAGTACTCATGCTGTCCGGTAAAGAGCAGCACATAATTATCAAGGCTCATCCGGCTCCAGTCAATCCCCAGGTTCAGGCCATACTGCAGAAGATCCCCGCCCGGTTTGAAGCTTGCAAGGAAGATGGTATAGATTGGTATGATGATCAGGATTGCCAGGATTGTAAAGAGTACAATCAACATGACTGTGGCAAGTGTATTTTTATTCTTCTGGCTCTTCATACTATCTCTCCTCCTTGTCAAATGTTCCGGTAGCTTTCAGCTGCACCAGGTTCACCGCCATGACGATAATCAGCAGGATCAGTCCTACGGCACAGGCATAACCCATGGCACGCTTCTCGATTCCCTGCCGGTACAGGTATCCTACAATCGTAAGTCCGATATTCTGCGGAGAGTTATTTCCTTTCCATAACATATAACTCTCATTGAACATAGACAATCCCGCATAGATACTGATCGTCAGCACATATACGGTGGTCGGCTTCACCAGAGGGAAGGATATCTTGACAAACTGCTGCCATTTGCTCGCTCCGTCAATGGATGCCGCCTCATAGATGTCCGTGGAAATGCTCTGAAGTCCGGCCAGAAAGTACAGAATGTTGACTCCCGTCCACCGCCAGCAGGCAAGAAGCAGAAGCGCAAAGTAACTGGTCCATTCCCCCTTCAGCCATTTGATTGGCGATATGCCGAATACCGCAATAATCTGATTCGCAAGAGAGGTCTCCATCTCGCCGAACATCAGACGGAAGATTGTACCTGCAACAACAACAGATGTCAATGCCGGAACAAAATAGATGGACTTGAACAGTCCCGGCTTCTTCATAAGCTTGCTGTTCAAAAGTGTTGCGAATAACATCGGAAACGGTATCAGAAGTACCAGCGTACCCACCATATATTTCGCACTGTTATATACTGCCTTCAAAAAAATCTTATCTGATAATAACCTCTGATAGTTGCCCAATCCAACCCATTCGTCCTTCAGTACATCCTGGAAGCTTAACAGCACACCGTTTCCGATCGGGAACAGCCAGAATATTACTACCGTCAGAGCAAACGGAAGAACAAATACATACGGGGCTAATTTCTGTGAATAGAATAATTTCTTCATACTCTCACATCTCTTTCCTAAAACGTGCCGCCCTTAAACGATTCCTATCCTTGGGCAGCGCCCATTTTGTGTCGTCCGGGAAGTCTGCCAGAGTCAGATTTCCCGCATATTGCAGTATAAAAGGGCTGCGGTCTACACACGCAGCCCTGCTTATTACTCGCCGAATTCGTTCTTCAAAGTCTCCTGGGACTCCTCCAGCGCTTCCTTTACATCCATGCCATTCTCATAGATATTGTTCAGCGTTACATTACAGAACTCATTATTAATGGATGGGAACTTCTCACTTGTCAGCGACTCAAGCGCCATGATACCATCCTGAATCTCCAATAATGTATCAAACGGATATGTATTGAAGAATTTTACAAACTGGTTATCCGGGTTCTGCGTCAGTTCGGTTTCTGTCCATACTGCCGTGTTGACCGGGTCAAATCCTAACACATTCCATACCTCTTCGTTAGCGCCCTCAGACAGCTTAATGTATGCAAACACTTCAGCCGCAAGGTCTGCATTCTCGCCGTCAGCGATTACGGCCGTACCGGTACCGCCTCCGCCGATGGACTTCACTTCGTCACCTTCCTGCCATACAGGAGTCGGCGCAATCGCTACTTTGCCGGAAAGGTCAGACATATAGTTCGTGAATCTGGATGTCTGCCAGAACGGCATAATCTGTACTGCATAGTCCCCATTATTGTAGGACGGGTAAGCCTCTTCATTATCCGGCTGTCCTCCCGGTACCGTCTCAAACGCTCCTGTCTCCTGCATTCCCTTGATATACTCAAGAACCTCTACCATCTTGTCGTTGGTAAGGTCAAGGCTGCCGTCAGCATCCAGGTAATCTCCGCCTTTCTGTGCCAGCATCAGATTAATCATCCACTGTGCCGTTGTCTCTACACATGCAAAATATTTGCCTGTAGCCTCATTGTACTTAACGCCTGCTTCCTTGAAGTCATCCCATGTCTTGATCGCCGTGTAATCAACATCCGCTTCTTCCAGCGCTTCTGTGTTGTAGAATGCAACCATAGCCCCTACGTGTGTGGGGAAGCCATAGTATGCGCCGTCTTTTCCGTAGATCTCAAGCCTCGATTCGATAATGTTGTCAATATATGGCTCAATCTCTGGCTTTAAGTCCCTAAGTCCGATCTTTCCTGTCATAAATGCCGGGAATTTACCAAGCTCAATGTCTACCACGTCCGGAGCTCCTTCTCCCGATTCAAGTGCAAGCGACAGCTTGTTATGCATATCGTCATACGCCATGTTGCTTAATACCAGCTTCACCTTCTTGTCCGGATTCTCTTCGTTCCATTTCTCGGCCATATCTGTGTAGAACTGTTGATGAAGTTCGATAAACGTCCATACCTCAATCTCAGTGGCATCTCCTTCTACTTCCATTTCCTTCTTTCCGGCCGAACCCGCTCCCTTAGAATCATCAGATCCGCCTCCCTCGCTTCCTGCACTGCAGCCTAACAGCATAGATGCCGTCATGGCGACGCATAATAATGCAGCTACCAGTTTCTTTTTCATGTTGTGTCCTCCTTTTTCTTTGTTTTTTATTCTTTCAGGGATGTATCCCTGTAAGACTCCTTTTATTCGCCATCTGCGCAAAACCACACGCCTGCGCTCTTGAACCGGCCTTTATGAACTTAATCGTTTTATCAGAAAGGCATTCTAAACCGCTGTTTCAAAAAACTGCAGACACCTGCTTTACAGCTTCCGTCTAATAATCCACATCCAAATTCGTTTTCTCATTGTATTAATCGTTTAACTTTCTATGCGCTCTTTTTTCTAAATAAATGCTTTTCCTTTCCATTTATTTTCCTTTTTCGTTCCAGATTCCATATTATATTACTTTATTTATCTGTTAATCCTGTTATATCACTTTACCTGCACAATTGCAAGTAGAAATTAAACGTTTAATATTGTGCATTATGCACAAAGAGCACAAAAACAGGGGGTTTCGAAGATCTTATCGAACTCCGAACCCCCCTGTTTTTTTATCTTGTCATTTCCAGACCTTTCTACTCTCTGATATCCCTCACAGATCTGCGTAGCAGAGGATAACAATTCACCCGGTAAATCGGGCGGACCGCCTCTCGATTCTCCCCGCTTAACATCTCCAGAATCACTTCGCTGGCCTCGTATCCGATATCATGCAGCGGCAATGTAATGGTAGACAAGGGCGGCTTGTAATATCCCGACAGCTCCCGGTTATCATAACCCGCCACCGAAACATCCTCTCCCGGTTTTAGAGACAGTTCTTCCAGGCGGTCATAGACGCCTCCCGCCATCAGATCGTTCATACAGAAGATGGCCGTAACCTGCTGCTTAAGCAGCAGGTCTGTACATCGGTAACCACTGATTCTGGTCCAGTCCCCGGTACAGATCACGGATGGATTATACAGAATCCCGCTCTCATACAACGCCCTCTGGTACCCTACCAGCCGCTCCTGCGCATGCGGGCTGTCATTCTTTCCAGTGATAACACCGATCCGCCGATGCCCCTGGTCAATAATGTGCTTCGTAATCTGGAAGGCGCCGTCCTCGTCATTGACTACAACAGACGGCACCTTCTCACTCTTTGTATAGCCATAAGCCATCACCGCAGGAATCGGGAGATCCTCTGGAATACAGCGTATCGTCCTCTCATGAGCCGCCACATAGATAATCCCTTCTACCTGTTTCGCTATTAGTTTCCAGATCTCATCCTGCACCATGCCATAATAATCATCCCGATTATAATAAGTATCATTATATTTCTTAAACAACCGAAGGTTAATCAGGAGAATCTGGTAATTCTTCTCCTCACAGTGCTCCGTAATCCCGTCTACAATATCCGGAATACTGAATATCGTCATATCCTCCACGATAACCCCGATACTCCTGGAATTCTTCGTCTTCAGATTCCTTGCTACCGTATTCGGCGTGTAATTCATCTCTTTAATCTTCTTCATCACCATCTTGCGTGTCTCGTCACTGGCGCCCGGTTTATGGTTCAATATATTTGAAACCGTAGCCACCGAGACGTTACAGGCTCTGGCGATCTCCTTTATGGTGGCCATAAAACCTTCCTCCCCACTCGTAACCAATCAGAAAAGCAGGCCAGTCCCCACCAGCGCTGCCGACTATAATATATCTTAAGATATTTCTTTCCCACTTGTCAATATTCTAATTCTATGTTATCATGGTAACGCTCTTAATTTTCTAACTATAAATGTCAATAGAATTATGATGAATTCAAATTATAAAAACTCAAATTGTAAAATTTACAGCGGGCAGCCGCTTCCGTATACTGCCGCAAAGCAGATGCGTATGCTTCCCGCCCCTGACTGCTTAACCGCAGGCAGCGCAGCCTATCTCCGTTCCCATACGGTAACGTGGGAACCCCCTGTTGATAATCAGTATTATCTCGAATACAGCTACAACCGTTCCGACTGGTTTGCACTCAACGGCGGGAACGCTATTTCTCTGCCCCCAAATATACCGGAAACGGGCAAAGACTCTTCTTTCTGGGATGAATTAATGGCTGATCTCAGACTTTTAACCCATGATTCCCGCGGCTGCGAGATATCCGTCGGGATGCTGAAAGCGCTTCAGAAAAGATACGGAGCGCCAGAGCCAGTGGTTTTATCCTCCGTGGAGAAGGTTGCGGTTCCAGATACCAATGCCAGTCTGCCGCAGACGGTTACCGTCTCTTATACAAACGGCATGTCGGAGGAACGTCCGGTAATCTGGGACGGTCTGACCGGCAGGATACAGGAGCCCGCTTATGCCGCTCCGCTTGTCAGCCATCGGGCGGACCCCTACATCTACAGACACAGCGATGGAAAATACTATTTTATTGCGTCTCACACTGATGCCGGTCATAATCTGGATGGAAGATACCAATACCTCTATCTGATCCTCCGATGTGCGGATACGTTGGAAGATCTGACCGATAACTCGGGACGATATACAGAGAAGACCGTCTACGAGCGAAGACCTGTGAAGGACGGAACCATGAGCCCCCATCTATGGGCGCCGGAGATTCACTATATCCACGGAAACTGGTTTATCTATTATACCACCACGATTTCAGACCAATCCTCCTGGCGGATCCGTCCTCACTGCCTTGCCTGTGAAGGAATCGACCCCATGACTTCTCCCTGGATTGAGAAGGGCCCGATTCGGACTACGGTAGAGGGAGATATTGCATTTACCGATTTCTCATTGGATCATACATATCTGAATCATAACGGAAAAGACTATCTTCTGTGGGCGCAGAAGACCAATAATATCTCAGACATCTTTATTGCCGAACTGTCTAATCCATGGACAGTCTGTACACCGGCCGTATGTCTGACCCATCCGGAGTACAACTGGGAGCAGCATGGATTTCCCGTCAACGAAGGCCCTGCCGTCATTAGGCACGGCGGGAAGGTATTTCTGACCTTCTCTGCCAGCGGCACAGATGCCATGTACTGCATGGGTCTTCTCTATGCCGATGAAGATGCCGACTTACTGGATGCCGCTTCCTGGACCAAATGTCCATACCCGGTATTCCAGAGCAACGCAGTTACCGGATATTACGGCCCGGGCCACAACAGCTTCACCAGGTCAACCGACGGAAGAGACGATCTGCTCATTTACCATGGCCGCCAGGAAGAACGGTATCTTGGCGAAGGTGATTACCAGCCTCTGTATGATGCCGGCAGGAACACTTACGTGGGGAAGGTTTTCTGGGGAAATGGCGGACTGCCCTCCTTCTCCATCCCTGGAGCATCTATTGCGGCGCGGAAGGAAGATCTGACCATCCAGGCCGAAATCACAGAAACCAGACACGAATAGTCAGGGGCGCCTGCATGCAGGCGCCCCCTTATTCTTTCCCATTCTATAATATTCCTGACTCTGACCACCTATCCGCAATGATGTCCACAGCCGCCCCCTTCATGATGACAGCCCTCTCCATGATGATGTTCATGATGGATGCACATCGTATCCGGGTCATAGTCAAGCTCTCCCGCCAGATAAGCCGTAACCTGTGCGTCTGCCTCTCCCTGGGCCCCTGGGAACAGCTTAATCCCGGCCTCAGCAAGCGCGTTCCTTGCGCCGCCTCCAATACCTCCGCAGATCAGCACATCCACATTCCCCTGAAGCAGAAATCCGGCCAAAGCGCCGTGCCCCTGTCCGTTAGTGCCGACCACCTCGCTCTTCACCACTTTTCCGTCTTCCACATCATATACTTTAAACTGCTCGGAATGTCCAAAATGCTGAAATATCTGTCCATTCTCATATGTCACTGCAATTCTCATAATCACCTATACTCCTTTCACTCCAGATCCTGTTATCCTTCATTCTTCTTCAACTCTATCAACCTCTGGTTGCTGCTTCCCCGAAACACCAGAGTCACGTCCTTAAGTTCCTCCACAAACTCACCGTCCACCAGTACGTCAATATAAGAAAGCATCTCCTCCGTCACGTCGGTGTGAACCTTTCCGCCTTTGGCAAGATCCACATCATATAGATATCCACTATAACACCAGACGTCCTTCTGGGGATAGGTCTCCTTAATCCTCCTTAAAAGACCCGTCAGTACACCCTGGTTCTCCGGTTCAAAAGGTTCTCCGCCAAGCAGAGAAAACCCTTGAATATACTCCGGCTCAAGCAGCCTTATCACCTCGTCCTCCGTCTGCGAAGTATAGGGCTGTCCGTATTTGAAATCCCATGTCTCGGGATTAAAGCACCCCTTACAGTGATGCCTGCAGCCCGAGACAAACAGACTGACCCGGACGCCCGGGCCATCTGCAATATCACATTCCTTTATCTTTCCATAATGCATATTCTCACCTTCACTTCAGCGCTCCATAAGTTCGCTTTCCGGCCGCACGGGGCGCCAGGCGCAAAAAGCAGATTCTCACATCATCCCTACAGGTGCAGCACCCGATCCTTAATCTCCTGGGTGCGCCCCTGATTCCAGAACTGCGTACCGATATACCCGCAGGTCCTTCGTGCCACGAACATCTTATCCTGATCCTTATTCTGACAGTTCGGACACTCCCAGATCAGCTTTCCCGCCTTATCTTCCTTAATGGAGATCTCCCCGTCATATCCGCAGCATTGACAATAGTCACTCTTGGTATTCAGTTCCGCATACATGATATTGTCGTAAATAAACTTCATCACCGCCAGAACCGCCGGAATATTATTCTGCATGTTCGGCACCTCAATATAGCTGATCGCACCGCCAGGAGACAATTTCTGGAAATCCGCCTCGAATTTCAGCTTCTTAAATGCATCAATATCCTCGGACACATGCACATGGTAACTGTTCGTAATATAATTCTTATCCGTAACACCCTCAATAATACCAAAACGTTTCTGTAAACATTTGGCAAATTTATACGTGGTGGACTCCATAGGCGTCCCATATACCGAATAACTGATATGCTCCGCCTCTTTCCACTCCTTACACTTATCATTCAGCCTCTGCATAACCGCCAGGGCAAAGGGCCTCGCCTCTGGATCCGTATGAGACTTTCCAAGCATCCGCATACACATCTCATACAGCCCTGCATAGCCAAGGGAAATGGTAGAATAGCCGTTAAACAGCAGGTCGTCAATCACCTGTCCCTTCTTAAGTCGTGCCAGCGCACCGTACTGCCAGAGAATCGGCGCCACGTCCGACACGGTCCCCAATAGACGCTCATGTCTGCAGCGAAGCCCTCTGTGGCACAACTCCAGACGTTCATCCAGAATCTCCCAGAACCGGTCCATATCCCCTTCCGAGGAACAGGCCACATCCACCAGATTAATCGTCACAACTCCCTGGTTGAACCGGCCGTAAAACTTATGGCTTCCATCTTCGTTCCTCTGAGAATCCTCCACCGTCAGGAACGAACGGCAGCCCATACACGGATAGACGTCTCCCTGTTTCAATTCCTTCATAATCTTAGCGGAGATGTAATCGGGAACCATACGCTTCGCCGTACATTCCGCCGCCAGCTCCGTCAGATGCCAGTACCGGGTACCCGCTTTCACATTGTCCTCATCCAGCACATAGATGAGTTTCGGAAATGCCGGCGTAATCCATACTCCCTTCTCGTTCTTCACTCCCTGCATCCTCTGAACCAGAACTTCTTCTATAATCAGAGCCAGGTCGTCCCTTAGCTGTCCTTCCTTTACTTCGTCCAGATACATAAATATGGTCACAAACGGAGCCTGACCGTTACAGGTCATGAGTGTAATCAGCTGATACTGAATCGTCTGGATTCCGCTCTTTACTTCGTCACGCAGGCGCCGTTCCGTTACCCGGCTTACAATCTCCTCATCCAGACTCTCGCCGCACTCCTTACGCTCCTCGATCACACTCCTGCGCAGCTTCTTTCTGCTGATATCTACAAAAGGAGCCAGATGCGCCAGCGTAAACGACTGCCCGCCATACTGGTTGCTCGCCACCTGCGCCACAATCTGCGTCGTCACATTACATGCCGTAAAGAAACTGTGCGGCTTCTCGATCAGCGTCTCGCTGATCACCGTCCCGTTCTGCAGCATATCGTTCAGATTAATCAGGTCACAGTTGTGCTCCTTCTGGGCAAAATAATCGGAATCATGGAAATGAATGATTCCTTCTTCATGTGCATTCACAATCTCTGCCGGAAGCAGCACCCGCTTTGACAGATCCTTGCTGACTTCCCCGGCCATATAATCCCTCTGCGTGGAATTGATCACCGGATTCTTATTCGAGTTCTCCTGCGTGACCTCCTCGTTAATATTCTCTATCAGAGAAAGGATTCCGTTATCCGTTGTATTCGACTTGCGCTTCAGTTCCCGGCGGTAGCGGTAACGCACATACTTCTGCGCCACTTCATATCCGCGCATCTCCATGATGCCTCGTTCCACCATATCCTGAATATCCTCTACATTCACCGCATGGGACAGTTCTCCTACTTTGGACGCAATATTATCTGCAATTGCCACAATCTGGTAGTCATTCATCTGATGGATCCGGTCTACTTCACCGTTGGCAGCCTTCACCGCATTCACAATCTTCGACAGATCGAACAGGACTTCCTCCCCATTCCGCTTGATCACATTCGTCTTCACATCCACACCCATTATATTCCCTCGCTTTCACATACACACAAAATATTGATACTCCCTTGTTAATTTACACAATATGTTGGGTCATGTATATAATACACTAAACTTATGAGAAAGTGAAGGGGAAGTAATAAAAAAAATTCACCAAATATCTCCTGTTTTTTTCTATCGGATTTCTCCATTTATGATAATTGACAACGCTGCTTCGGCATTTCTGGCGTTCTTGCCAAAAAGCCATTACCCTGAACATCTACACAAGCCCCAGATGTTCAAACGCTTTCCACAGGCCGTCCTCATCAATGGGCGCCGTCACATAATCCGCAATCTCCTTTACCCAGGGCGTACCATTTCCCATAGCAACCCCCGTTCCGACATAACGGATCATCTCAATATCGCCGTCGCTGTCTCCGACGGCGACCGCCTCCTCTCTGCCGCATTCCTTCGCTTTCAGAATCTGTCTTACCCCTTCCGCCTTAGTGATATAATTCGGCGTAATCTCTCCCGCCCATTTCTCCGTATAAGGAAGCCGCAGATTTGTAATATGGAAGGAATACCCCCATTTTGCCAGAATCTCCTGGCTGACCTCCTCCTGGCTGAATACGATCAGATGCTCCACATCCTGCACTTCCAGCAGCGATTCTACCGGCCGGGGAAGCAGCGCCTCGGATATATCCACGCCAAGCCCCTCGCACAACTCCGTATAAATCCTGCAGTACTCCTCCCAACTCTCCTTTAGCACATAACTTTCTTTGTTATTGCCCATCTCCACAACACAATGCTGATCTATCAGATCTTTCATAAGTTCAATATATGCAAGCTGCGTAAAATACTTATGTCCGATCCTCTCCCCCCGGTATTCTATATATCCGCCCGAACTTGCGATCACCCCGTCAAACCCGATATCCCGGATTTTCTTCTCAATATGGCAATACAGCCGTTCCGTATTAAGAATCACCTCATGGCCATTCTGCCGGGCCTTTCTGATCGCTTCCACCGAAGATGGAAGAACTGTTCCGTCAAAGTTTCTAATTGTTCCGTCAACGTCCAGAAATATTACTTTCCCCATCAGTCCAATCCCTCTCTCAAAGATGCCTCATCTAATCTTGTTTCTACCTCATCTATATATTGTACAATATCTCTGCGTGATTTTAAATACAATTTACAATTTCATTACTATTTTTTCCATTTTAGATCATAGCCACAATCATAAAAACGGCAGCACCCCGTAATCCTACAGAATACTGCCGTCCACTTTTTCTCTTCCAGCCTCTTCTTCCTCTGCCTCTACCATCTTAAGGATATCGCACACATCGCACTCGAGATAATCGCACACCTTTTCAAGCGTATGCAGATCCACACGAACAACCTTGTTCTTACAGTAATTGTTAAGCTGCGTGCGCTGCAACCTGCACCAATAACAGAGCGTTGTCTTACTGACTCCTTTTTCAGCCAGAACCCTCTCAATATCAATCACTATTTTCTTCATGTTTCAACCCCACACTTACATCTTTTCATTAGTATACCCAGATTTTTGTTGAAAAAATAGATGTAATAAATTACACTGTATTTAATTACACAGTTGCTCTTTGACACTTACAAAGGAGGTATTTTAACATGAAAAAAAGAAAAAAAGTCCTGGGCATAACCGTATTCGCACTGATCCTGCTGACGCTTTTCGCCATTGAGGAAGCCAAGCCTTATGAGATCTTTCACTCCACGGTCATGTCCTCCCCGAACCTTACGGAAAATGAAATCACTCTGGTGATACACACCCTGCTTCCCATTGACGAGGAGTCTCTGGCCAAAAAAATCGTAGCGGACCATATGCGGCTGAACGGCGACAGGCCCAATCAGTATCTGGAACTGGAACTGTACCGGACCGAACTGCATTACAGACTCGGCATGGTCTATGATACGATCTTATGTAACGATACCGGAAAGATTGTGACCGAAGTCGAATTCTGACGAAATACTAGTGTGATGACACATTTGTCTGAAAGTAAATGTGTCGTCACACTAGTGTGCTGACTGCGTTATATTCAGTCAAACCTCCTTGTCTATCCGCTCATCTGCTGCGTTGGATTTTCTATCCGTAGCCACCGCTACGCCGTCGAAAATCCGCCTTGCTGATGAGCGAATATCCTGCGGAGTTTCGCCAGATATAATGTGGTCAGCACACTAGCCAGAATTCCCAGAACGCAAAGAAACTGTATGGAATCATATCACATGATTCCATACAGTTTCTTTGCGTTCTCTTCGGTCTGCCTGATCACTTCTTCACAGGTAATTCCCTTAAGCTTCGCCACTTCTTCGGCAACATAACGGATATATGCAGACTGATTTCTTTTCCCCCGGTATGGGACTGGCGCAAGATAGGGACAATCCGTCTCCAACACAATGGACGCAAGGGGAATACCTTCCACAGTCTGCTTTAATTTACGGGCATTCTTGAATGTAACCACACCGCCAACCCCTATATAGAATCCCATCTTTACATATTCCTTCGCCATTTCTTCTGAATAAGAGTAGCAATGGATCACCCCTTTTAATCCCCGTGCATGTTCCTTCATAATCGCCATTGTATCGGCAGCCGCCTCCCTGCTGTGGATCAAAACCGGAAGATCAAGATTTCCTGCAAGTTCAAGCTGGCGGACAAACCACTTCTTCTGGATGTCATGAGATTCCTGATCCCAGTAATAATCCAGTCCGATCTCTCCGATCGCAACTACCTTGTCCCTTCCCGCCAGTTCTTTCACACGGGCAAAGGACTCCTCGCAAAGTCCGCCCACTTCGTCAGGATGTACTCCTACCGCCGCATACATAAAGGGATACTCCTGAACCATATTCACAACACGCTCGCAGGACTTAAGGGAGGCGCTGACATTCACAATCGTTCCGACGCCCTTATCTGCCATAGAATGCAGCAGTTCCTTCCGGTCTTCATCAAACTGCTCGTCATCATAATGTGCATGTGTATCAAAAATCATAAAAATCTCCTTTCCTCAGACCCTTCTTCGCACGAACCGGAGAGCCGGATACCGGTAGCCATTCTGTTCCACAACTTCCTCCGGCTCATCCAGAACAGCATATCTGCTGTTCTTCCTCGTGCTGTAGTCATATGCCAGAATCAGCTTCTCGAACTCTTCCTCATTCGTTATCGCCATCTTTGACGCATCCATGATCTCATCCTTCATATGCGCCTCAATAAACTCTTCGATCTGCTCCTTACTGAATCGTACCTGGATCCGGTTCAGTTTCAGAACGTCTTCCTTATCCAGATCCCTGGTCTCCTCGTCCTCCATAAGCCGGCTTACAAAATCCTTCCGGCTCCTGCGCCGCCGGTACAGGGAATCCTCTGATAACATTCCTACGAGAGACAGATTCATCTTCTCTCCCGTCTTCTGAACCAGTTCCTCCTGATCTTCCTCCGCTGCCATTCGATTCAGAAGACGCACCACCAGCCCCCGGGTGTCCGATTCACTGCTTAAAAGATAGTTTAGACGGGTCACAGTAGCCCTTACATATTTTGTGTGTTCCTTATCCATGTTGGAGATCCTGTGTTCGATGTCGTCGAATCCCCTGTCTATCAGATCCAGAAGCGAGAGCACATCGTCCCTGGTATCGCCCATGGCCCGGGCGCATCTGCGGACATTCTCAATCCATTCCTCATTCTCACGCATTTCCCGGATAAATTTTTTGATATCCATCTTGTAGATGTAGAAGTTATCAGAAGTTTTCAGGATATGATACTTCTTACGCACAATCTCCTCCACATATCCGTCCAGATGTTCCCTAAGCAGTTCCCCGTAAGACTCCTGTTCAAGAAGCCTTGCAAAGAACTTATCCATATTGTGAAGCATATCCTGCAGCGCCTTGTTAAGCCGCCGGGTGTTTACCAGGGCTGTTCTCAGCATGCTTAGACTTGACCTGGGATCATTGCGGAATGAAAACAGAGTGGCATACACATTCTGGATATAAATGTCCGTTTCTTCTATCTCCTCCGAACTCAGCCGTTCGAAGGCCTCGATAAACACAGCCGAATAGTCGGGAATTACGATATTCGTCACCAGTGTATGGTAATCCTCAATTCGTTTCAGCCAGCCTGTCCTCAGAAGCCAGCCCAGAATTCTGGCAGAGGGCGTCTCCGTCATATCCGATTCAGTCTCCCCCTCCTCCGCCTTAAGTTCAAAGCGTTTCCTTGCGCTCATATCACTAAGCGCCTGGATACACACTTCCCGTGTAAGAAAATAATTACTATACTGATATTCATCATTGATACACAAAAGCGCTTCTATATAAATCTCCCGGTTCACGCTTCGGAATAAACTCCAAAACGTGTCCGGGATCTCACTTCGTAATTGCATAATTACTTCCTTTTTGAATCCTTCTTGTCATCCTGATCCGAACCGATCCCCAGAATATCCCTCCAGAAGTTAAATCCTGCGGGACCCTCGGCCTCTTTAAAGCCCACTGCAACAGGCGCAGCCTCTGGAACCACGAATTGAATCCCTTTGTCCGTATTGGTCACCTCCGGATAGATGATGGTTCCCGCCTTTTCATCCCCGATCTTCCCAGGATAGATATAAGCAACCACGGCATCATAGGCATTCTGTGTAATTCCCTTCGGGTATGGAATCGTAACGGTCATACCTTCGGACGGGTCAATGTCTGCCTTCGTCCGCTTCCACTCAGACTCTCCTTTATCCTTTTTCATCAGGGAAACGTCATAGGCATTCACATAGGTCTGTCTGATTCCTTTCTTCATGACCGCCTCGATCAGTCCCTTCTCAATCTCACTTGGGAAATCGTAATCCGGTTCTGTTCTTAATCCGTCCGGCACATAAGAGATTCCGCTCTCGATATCCAGCCGGTACGCAAGTCCCCCTCCGAACTTCAGTTCCGGCGGAGCGACCATAATCTTTACGTCATGAATCACAGCAGGAAGAACCGGAAGCTCTTCTGGCAGAGAGTAATTACCTGCCGCCTCATCCGTTCCGAGGGAATACCGGTCATTCTCATCCACCCATGCAAGCGTAATCTCCTGTTCGTCTCCTGCAAGCCCGTTATGGGTTCCGGTAATCTTATCTGCCGGAAAACTCGTGGTAATCTTCTCGTTTCTGGCATCCTCCGGAAGAAGCCCTTCCACGTTCAGTTCGCCATAGACATAGACATTGCCGTCCCTGGTATTCCCCGCAATCTCAAGATCACCGGTATTCCATTCCAGTTGTATCGGAGTAATCGTCCATTCTTTCGCCACAGATGTATTCCCCGCAAGCACATAGTTACCTGTATAGCTTTCATCCAGAAAGAAATCCACCATAGCCGTATAAGTACCGGCATTAGTCGCGCTATTCACCCCGCCGACGCTTACCTTCAGTCCCTCCGGCATATCGGCGCGGAACGTAAAAGACTGAACCGTACCGTCATAGACAAACGACGTCTTGCTCCTCTCCTCCCAGTTAATCTGGGAAAGATTGATCTCTTTGGGAGATACCTGAATACCCACGATACAGGTCGCTTCTTTGCCATTTTCTTTATAGTACAGCGTAACCGACTCCTGACCTACTTTCAGTTTCCCATCCTTCACTTTAACCTGGTCATTGGTCAGCGCCTTTGAAGCCCCGGAACTATAAGTAACAGAAGCTTCCATTCCTTTCTTACTAAAACGGTCTCCATAAGTATACTGCGTCTTTTCGGGCGGCGTATTCAGAACAAGTCCGGTCAGTTCCCCCGCATCGAGCACTTCGAAAGACTTGGCCGCCTGGTTCGAGCTATCCTCCGGGTCTGTAAAAGTAACCGTATAGGTTCCCTTCTCAATGACCTCGGACGGTTTGATCTCCATCTTCCAGTCGCTTCCCTCTGCCCTGGTAAATACCTGCCCATGCACAACGGCCTGGGCGCCGCTTTTCTGTATACTGTCCTGGACGTATTTCTTCACGTACTCTGTATGGTCCTCGCCAGTCCCGTATAAAAGTCCGTCTGGAACCGAGAACATATCCGTCGTAATTCCGCTGAGTATGTAGAATTCGCCAGCGCCGCCAAGCCAGCCGTTCCCAGGCAGGCTGTTCTCGCTGCCGATCTTAAGAATTCCATTGTTCACAAGGCTTCCCTCCAGGGTCAGCGGATAATTCCCCGGAACCGTCAACGTACCTCTGGCAGATATGGTCAGTGTCTTTCCATATGGCACCAGCATACCTTCTTTATTCAAAGTATAACTGCCGTATACCTTTCCCTCTGCACCGTCAAACAGAACACCGGAGACAAACTCACTTTTTCCTGCGCTCACGCTTCCAGTGTCAATCCATGCCGTACCGTCGTCGCCAGAAGACAGCGTACCGCTCCCTGCCGCTGCGCCCGTACTGCCCTTTCCGATGGATGACGCATGAATCACACCACTGTTAATCTCAATCGTACCACAGTCAGCACTGGCCGTGTCGTTTCCCTGGTTATCCCTAAGCGTACCGCCGATACCCGCGCTTGCGGAAGCCTGACCAGTCCAGGCGTCTAATGAACCGCCCTTTTGCGCTCCGATCATAAGGGTCGCCTCCTTAGGAACCGCAATTCCCGCATATCCTTCCGAACGCAGTATATTCGTTCCCTTAAGCGTCAGACTGACTTTCGACTTCGGCGCTATGTAGAGAGGATTTCCCTTGTCTGGGGGAGTCGTAATTCTGACTTCGTCAAAGATAATCGAATGACGCTTACCGCTCGCTACTGTAACAACATTGCCCGTCTCCCTGCCATCCGAGGTAATCACATAGCTTCCGTCCTCAGGGCCGTCCTTTTCTTCACCGCCGTTCTGCCGATAGCCGTCCGAACTGATCTCAATGTCACCTTTCGACAGATCCAGATGAACGTCGTCTGCCGCATATGCCGGCTGCCCTCCCCACAGGAGAAACATCATTGCCGCGGCGCCGATCAGATTCCTTCCCGTCTTTATTCTCTTTTTATCCATATACATATATCCTTCTTCTTTCTTAATTTGACGTGATTAGTATAACATACACGTTCTGTATTTTCCAGAACAACCGCTAAAACCAGGAATGAAAATGTAACGGTGAAACCGTCCGGCTTCACTGTTACACGAAAATATCTGTCAGATTCCTTGAATTTTATGTCGAAAATTGTTATGATTAAAAAGCAGAATGTTTTTCAAAGCGCACACACAAAAGGAGGGAGTATTTGTGTATCATGAATTGAATATTGCCCCGGAAGACGCCAGGGCGAACAAAGCAGAGACATTTGCAGGGGAGGGCAAAGGGGTAATGGATGAGAATAAGATTGTTCCTATTGTGAATAAAACGAATCCCGAAGATTCCGGGAATGTGACAGAGGCGGCTCAGACAACGGCTCAGATGGTTGCGCAGCATGCCGCCATACCCGCAGTTATGGCAGTCGGGCAGTCTGCGGCTCAGACGACCGGGCAGTCTGCGGCTCAGGTACAACCGGCGATGCCGGCAGCCAGCCCGTCTATGGAACAGACAGTTCCGTCTGCGGTTCCATCTACTGTATATGCACCCGTCGAGTCAGTACTGCAGTCTGGAATATCCGGCGCTTCCGGTACCGAACCGCAGGCAGGGGCAGCCTCTATAGGGCAGCCGGCGCCAGTCACAGGCAGCCAGTCAGTCACTGAAAGTTCTGCCTCAGCAGACACTTCAGACCACGCCCAAAAAACCGCTTCCGACACCGGCTACACTGTTCCGGAAGATGAAAGAACTTCCAGGCATGACAAAAAACGCCATTCCTTCCGGTCGGAGCCGGATGATGATTTTGATTTTGACGAGGATGAACGCCCGAAGAATCGTTTCTTCCGGTTCCGTTCTTTCAGCGACGAAGAATCCAGAGATAAGATGATCCTGTCCCGGATTAAGGATGAGGATCTTATGGAATACCTTGCCCTGGAACAGCGGAGACTGGAATTCCTGCAGCAGGCAAAGGAGGCAAAGGAAAAGCGGATACTGATCGCATTTCAGCTTTTAATCTCTCTGGCCGCCATTGTAGGAATTACATATTTGTTACAGGATAATCCGACAATCCTCATCAGTATTCTATATATTGTGGGAATTATAGCCGCTCTGAACGCATGGAGGAATCCTCATGACAAGGGATGGGGAAAAGGAAAAAAATAACGTACCGCTAACAGCAGTTATGGACAACGAACAGCCAGCCCATAACTGCTGTCTTTCATTTCTGTAAAAATCTCTATACCATCAGCCCCGCCAGCACCACGCTCGCAATAAGCCCCGCCAGAGTAGACAACAGAGCTCCTGTCAAGGTATATCTCGTCTTCGTCACTTTTGCCGTCATAAAGTAAACGCTCATCGTATAAAAGATCGTCTCCGTACAGGACATGCTGATCGATCCGATCAGCCCTATGTAGGAATCTGTCCCCGATTCTTTGAACAGATCCAGCAAAAGCCCCGTTGCCGCAGAAGAAGAGAACATCTTAACTACCGTAAGCGGCACCAGTTCTCCCGGAAATCCGATGGAACCGGTAAATTTTCCTATGATTTCCGAAATAAAATCCAGGAAACCCGAAGCCCGCAGGATACCGACTGCCACCATGAGTCCTACCAGGGTGGGCATAATCTTAATAACCGTAAAAAATCCGCTTTTGGCGCCTTTAATAAAGGTATCGTATACGTTTACCTCCATCAGGATTCCATAGCTTATGATTCCGAAGATTACCAGCGGCACGATAAAATCTGTCATAAACAATAATAATTTCACACGAACTCCCCGTTTTCATATGAAGCTTATTCTTATTGTATGTTGAATCTATTGATTTATTATTATTTTTGTTGAAATCAATTAAAAAAGCAAGTGCGCATCCTCCCGGAGGGTTTTTATAATATAGGGAACGAAGTTTCCTATATTATAAAAACCGCCAGAAAATTTAATATTTCCTGGCAGCTTCTGTTCGCTTCTATATGGGAAATCCGCTTCGTCAATTAGTATGACTTACCCCAATACGCCATATGTTTCGCCGGTTTTCCACACCAGATACATTTGTCTGAAATCATATCCTCGTCTTCAATCAGACACCTGGTTGCCGCACCGCCTGTCACATACTTCACTTCGCCTTCACACTCGGGATCGCCGCACCAGCAGGCTTTCACGAACCCGCGGTTCTTCTTGAACTTCTCCGTCATCTCATCCATCGTAACCGCTGTGTCAATATGACCCTGAAGGAACTCATTCGCCCTGTCGTACATATCCTGCTGCATCGTCTCTAAGATGTCACGAAGCTTCACTGCGATCTCATCCATGGAAACCACGATCTTCTCGCGGGTATCGCGGCGTACTACAATTACCTGATTCTTCTCAAGATCCTTCGGCCCGATCTCGATACGGGTCGGAATTCCTAACATCTCCTGCTCTGAGAACTTCCATCCCGGACTCTTCTCAGAATCATCAATCTTCACCCTGTATCCGGCCTTCTTAAGTTCTGCCAGAAGTGCGTAAGCCTTATCAAGTACGCCCTCTTTATGCTGTGCGACCGGAATTACCCGGCACTCTACAGGAGCCACATGAGGCGGCAGTACCAGTCCGTCGTCATCGCCGTGAACCATGATCAAAGCGCCGATACTCCTGGTGGACCATCCCCAGGAAGTCTCATATACACTCTGCAGTTCGTTGTTCTTATCTACATATTTAATATCAAACGCATCCGGAAAACCGCTTCCAAAGAAATGGCTGGTTGCAGACTGCAGAGCCTTGCCGTCATGCATCAGAGCTTCAATGGTATACGTGTCCTGCGCTCCCGCAAACTTCTCATGCTCTGCTTTTCTTCCCGATACGAAAGGAATCGCCAGCGTCTCTTTGTAACAATCCTCATATACATGGAGCATCTGGATCGTACGCTCCTCAGCCTCTTCATACGTTGCATGGATGGTATGCCCTTCCTGCCACAGGAACTCTCTGGAACGTAAAAACGGTCTGGTAGTCTTCTCCCAGCGAAGCACAGAATTCCACTGATTCCATACTTTCGGAAGATCCCTGTAAGATTTTACCGTCCTTGCCCACAGGTCGCAGAACAATGTCTCTGATGTCGGGCGGATACACAGTCTCTCCTGAAGCCTTTCCATACCGCCATGGGTTACCCATGCAACCTCCGGTGCAAATCCGTCTACATGATCTGCCTCTTTCTCAAGAAGCGCCTCCGGGATCAGCAGCGGGAGAGATACGTTCTCTACTCCGGTCTCCTTGAATCTTCTGTCAAGGTCTGCCTGAATCAGTTCCCAGATCGCATATCCATTGGGAAGATAGTTCAGACATCCCTTCACGCTCGAATAATCGCATAACTCAGCCTCGCGTACCACGTCTGTATACCACTGAGCGAAATTCTCATCACGGGACGTGATATTCTTTACCAGTTTTTCCTTTGCCATGTTTCTCTTCTCCTTTTCTTTTCCTGCAGGACCCTTGCCCCACGATATTGTCGGTTCTTCCGGCTTCCTTTTTCATCTGCCAAAAGTTCCTTTGCTTGTAGGAAGCATACCTGATCACGGTAATCGTAACAACAAAAAAACACCGAACCTTCGACTCCCCATCACAAATAAAAGGGACCGAAAAGCTCGGCGGTACCACCCTAGTTAACTGCGACCCTTTCGCAGTTCTCTCTTTATCGCCATTAACGCTGACGTCACGCTGCACTTTCATACAGAGGCTCCAAGGTAGGTTCGTTACCTGCTAATCCAAGAATCTTCCAGCCTTAGGATTCTCTCTCTGTAGGACGCACAATTGCAACTACTATTCCTCTTCACAGCCAAAGCCCGCCTTTGCAACCATCATTGCCAGCGGGGTTTTTAATTTGAATGTAATTCTAATGGATCACAGGATATTTGTCAAGGGGAAATTTTTCTCCGCCGTCTACCGCAGCAGGATATATACGAAAAACACCAGATACGCCAGCAGAAACATCACGCCCTCATTCCTTCGAATCTCCCGCTTACTCAGCGCCGCCACATACACCAGCAGACTCGCCCCAATCAGAATCACCGTATCATAAACCGCCGTAACGTCCATCACAATCGGCGTAATAGTCGCAGATGCCCCTAAAATCAGAAGAATATTAAAAATATTCGAACCGACTACATTGCCCACCGCAAGGTCGTTCTCCCCTTTGCCGGCCGCTACCACAGATGTGACCAGTTCCGGCAGTGACGTCCCAAGAGCCACAATCGTCAGCCCAATGAATGTCTGGCTCAGACCGAACCGCTGCGCAATCACACTTGCGCTGTCCACCACCAGATTTCCGCCAAGCACGATTCCAGCCAGACCGCATCCGATATAAAATGCGCTCTTTAACGGACTTAACACCTTATATTCGTCCTCATCGTCCGTCTCCTGCCGATTCCTTGCCGCAAGCGCCTCCTTCACCGTTGCATAAAGGAAAATAAGAAACAGCACTAAAAACAGGATTCCGCCCCATCTTCCAAGCACAAACTTCCCTCCGCCGCTTAACACCTTTATAACGGAAAAATCAGAATTCAGCAGAAGCAGAATTACGGTAATAAATATGGAGAAAGGAAATTCTTTCTTTAGCAACGACCATTTTGCCTGAACCGGATTCACAAGAGCACAGCAGCCAAGAACCACCAGCAGATTAAAAATATTCGATCCAAGCACATTGCTTACCGCAAGATCATTATCCCCCCGCATAGCCGCCGTAACACTGACTGAAAATTCCGGCATACTGGTGCCGAACGCCACCACCGTAAGCCCGATCACAATCGTCGGCACCTTCAGAATCCGCGCCACACTAGAACTCCCGTCCACAAAATAATCCGCACCCTTAATCAACAGTATAAATCCGATTATCAACAGTATATAGTCCATCATAATCCTTCCCCATCCCTCTAAGTCTCGGTCAATTACTATTTGCATATTTTCTCACACTATGTTTAAATGATAAGAGCAGATTCAATGAAAGTCAAGGAGAATTCACATATGATAACGAATACATTAGAAATCTTATACGAAGACCCCCACATCCTGGTATGCGTAAAGCCCTGCGGTATTGCCACCCAGAGCCGTACCGTCGGCAGACCCGATATGGTAAGTCTTCTAAAGAACCACATCCACAAAACCTCCGGCTCCAAAGGGGCTCCCTACCTCGCAGTCATCCACCGCTTAGACCAGCCCGTAACCGGAATTCTGGTCTTCGCCAAGACTCCCTTCGCCGCTCGTGAACTTAACCGCCAGCTTACCGGCCAGGGCTTCGGGAAATACTACCGCGCCCTCGTAGAAGGCCGTCCCCAGACTCCCGAAGGCATACTGGAACACGATCTTGTCAAAGACCCCCGCACCAACCGGTCCTGCGTCTGCCGTCCGGGCGCCCGCGGCGCAAAACATGCCAGACTGCGCTACCAGACCGTACCGGTTCCCCAAAGATATTTTTCCGGCGAGTACGCCGCCCTCCCAAATGTCACCGAACTGGAGGTCAGACTGGACACCGGCCGCCATCACCAGATCCGCGTACAGCTCGCCCACATCGGCTGCCCCATCATTGGCGACACCAAATATAATCCCAACTGCACCGCCTCCCCTCTATGGCGAAACATCTGCCTCTGCGCCTTCCGCCTGGACTTCTACCACCCCAGAACCCATAAACTTCTCCACTTCCGCCTGCGCGACTGACCCGCCGTCCACAGGCGGTTTTCCTATTACCATCCCCCCTCCGCCAGCCCCAGACGGACAAACTGAACAAAGTGGGCAGGCCCACTTCAGCTCCCCTAACCCCTCACTCATGAGGGGCCTGGACACTTTGTGCGCCGAGCACAATTGCGAAGCAATATTTTACCTCTTGTGCGAGTGCGCATATTATTTTTATCTTATAGGAAAGATACTTTCACGCATTAGCGTGACAAGGTCTTTCCTATAAGATAAAAAAGTGTCTTCGACACTTCAACTCCCCTAGCCCCTCATTCATGAGGGGAA
>CAJTVY010000015.1 GCA_910579925.1 uncultured Dorea sp. | reverse complement strand
GCCTTACATTCATAAACACCGGATTCTACTACATGAACGTAGTAGAATCCGGCAATCCCTTTAACAATCTTTCCCTGCATATGCGCCTCTATTCCTCGGGCGTAACGTTATCGTCCGGCTCGGGAGTCGTCTGCGTCGGCTTCTTGCTGACCACCAGATTCACGGACGTCCCCTCTTCCACGCTGTTTCCCACACCGGGACTGCAGCTTATGACGCTTCCGGCAGGAACCGAGTCAGTCTCCTCGTATGAGATGTTGCCGACATGAAGCCCGGCGCTGCTAAGAAGCTGCTTTGCATTATCCAGGGAAGTATTGGTCACAGGCGGCACGTTCACCTTCTCCGGCGGCTTCGGCCCCCGGCTGACCACAAGCCCCACGTATGTCCCAGCCGGTACTTTCTTACCTCCGGCCACACTCTGAGACACCACCTGCCCCTCGGGGACGCTGTCATGATAGTCGTATGTCACCGTACCTACGGAAAGTCCGGCGCCTACAATGGCGTTCTGGGCGTCAGAATCCGCCTGGCCGATCACATTGGGAACAGTCTTCTTCTCTGCGCCCTTGCTGACCTTCATCACGATCTGCGTGTCTTCCGTCGCCTCTGCATGGGCAGCCGGGGTAGTCTCGATCACGTCTCCCTCTGCCACGCTGTCGCTAAACACAAACTCCGAAGAGATCTTCTTAAATCCTGCCTGGGTCAGCATACTCTGCGCTTCGCTCTCGCTTCGGCCGCTGACATCCGGCACCTGAATCTTCTCGCCTACCAGCCCGGAACTCACCACTACCAGAATTGTGGTGTTCTTGTCAACCTTCTTACCAGCTTCCGTCTTCTGTTCTGATACGGTTCCTTCCTCATACTTATTGGATTCCTTACGTTCTGCGACCTTGAATCCCAGCCCCTTCTCGTTCAGCTCCTTCTTTGCGGCTTCCTCGGTCTTACCCACCACGTTGGGTACCTTCACCTGTTCCTCTTCCTTCTTATCGGTCTTAAGAGTCGGCGTAAACTTGAACAGTCCCGCCGTCTTCCCGATTGCAAAGACCAGTATAAACATAATAATTACCGCAACCACAATCATGAGAATCTTCATGACCTTATTCATGCGGGGATTCACACCTTCGGAATCTCTACGTCTTCTTCCCCGCGAATCATAATCGTCATCGTCGAATTCGTCGTCATCTTCGTCATAATCGTCGGTGTCATACTCATGATCCCGGTCATAGTCGTCTTCGTCATACCTGTCGTCTTCATCATAATCTTCGTCACCGTAGTCGTCATGGCCGCCATAATCGTCATGATCATGATATCTGTCATCATCACCATAATCCTCGAAATCATCTTCGTCAAAACTTCTGATATCGTCCAGTTCATCCCCGGTAATGATAACCGTATTCACACTGCGAAGAGGCGGTATCACCACAAAGTCTCCGTCCGGATCCACCAGGGAACGCTTCAGGTCGCGAATCAGTTCATCGGTATTCCGGTATCTGCGCTCGCTGTTCTTCTGGGTACATTTCAGAATGATACGTTCCAGACTGTAAGGAATGTCCGGCGTAAGCTCTGAAGGCGGTGTAATCTCTTCCTGCAGATGTTTGATTGCCACCGATACCGTGGATTCACCGTCAAAAGGCACCTGGCCCGTCACCATCTCGTACAGCGTAATACCTACAGAATAGATATCGCTCCTCTGATCACTGAAACCGCCTCTGGCCTGTTCCGGCGAAGTATAGTGAACCGACCCCATCGCATTGGAACTGACCGTGTTGGATGTGGTTGCCTTGGCAATCCCGAAATCCGTCACCTTTACCTTTCCTTCTCTGGAAATGATAATATTCTGAGGCTTGATATCCCTGTGGATAATCTCTGCCGCATGTGCAATTCCTACGCCCGTACACATCTGGATCGCAATACTGATGATCTCCTTGTGATACAGCCTGCCCTTTTTCTCTATATAATCTTTCAGCGTAATTCCTTCTACCAGTTCCATTACCATATAGTACAGACCCCGGTCTTCACCAACGTCGTATACATTGACAATGTTCGGATGGTTCAGTCCCGCCGCTGCCTGGGCTTCCGAACGAAATTTACGCACAAAATTTTCATCTTCTTTGTATTCCTTCTTCAATACCTTGATTGCCACATAACGGTTCAGCATACGGTCCCGGCCTTTATAGACGTCGGCCATCCCGCCTGCCCCTACTTTACTGAGCACTTCGTATCGTTTTCCAAGGATAATACCGTCTTTCACACTCATACACTCACCTCGTCTGCAAGTGGCTCTGCAATAACAACCCCTATGTTATCCCTCCCGCCATTGCTGTTTGCTTTCTCAATCAACATCTGCACCGCTTCCACAACGTCTCTGGAACCTCGCACGATATCGAACATATCCTCATCCTCCACCATGTTGCTTAAGCCGTCCGTACACATCAGTATGATGTCTCCCTTCTTGAGCCGGAATTCATAGATATCCGCCTCCACGCCTTCCTTTACACCGATGGCTCTTGTAATGATGTTCTTATCAGGATGGTTCCTGGCTTCCTCAGCCTTGATTCCGCCAAGCCGGACCATCTCTTCTACCAGAGAGTGATCCTTTGAGATCTGACGGATCTTTTCGTTGATGAGATAGAGCCGGCTGTCTCCCACATTGGCAAAATAAAGCGTATTGCCAACAACCGTTGCCACTACCAGAGTGGTCCCCATCCCTTCCAGCTTAATATCTGCAGATGCGACTTCGATCAGTTTATCATTTGCAATGCTGACTACGTTACGCAAGATCTCTTCCGGCTTATTGAGAGGCGTATTCTCAAGTTCCTCCCGCAATACGCCTACCGTATATTTTGACGCAAAATCCCCCGCCTTGTGGCCGCCCATTCCGTCGGCAACCGCAAGCAGGTTCGGAAACGGCCCGATAGGCTTATCCGTCACGTATACATAGTCCTGATTGACTTCACGCTTTCTCCCTACATCAGTCATTGCAAATATTTTCATCTGGTTCTCCCGTCCGCGGCAGCATAACGTCTCCGCAGCTGACCGCAGGCTCCGTCTATGTCTGAGCCTCTTTCCCTTCTTATAGTAACATTAATTCCATTTTTTTCAAGTTTATTTTTGAATATACCGGCATTTTTCCGGTCCGGTTTCCTGTAATCCCGCTCTCTTACAGGGTTTACCGGAATCAGATTCAAATGGCAGTTCCTCGGTTTTAAGATAGCCGTAAGTTCCTGTACATCCTCCGTCCGGTCGTTCACACCTTCGATCAGACTATACTCGAAAGTCACCCTTCTTCCTGTCTTCTTAAAATAGTCGTCGCAGGCTTTCAGAACCTCCTGCAGTTCATACTGTCTGGCTACCGGCATAAGTCTTTCCCTTTTCTCCTGACTGGATCCATGGAGAGATAAGGCCAGCGTGATCTGAAATCCTTCCAGAGACAGCCTTTTTATATTGGGAACAATCCCACAGGTAGAAGCCGTAATATTCCTCTGACTGATATTCAGTCCATGTTCATCGCTGATCATACGGATGAATCTGACAAAGTTCTCGTAATTGTCAAGGGGTTCTCCGGTTCCCATCACCACAATATGAGAAACCCGCTCTTTTGTGATCCTCTGGATCCGGTATACCTGTCTTAAGATCTCCGAAGGGGACAGATTGCGCTTAAGGCCGCCGATCGCCGAGGCACAGAACCGGCATCCCATCCGGCATCCGGCCTGGGACGACACACACACAGAATTCCCATAAGGATGACGCATAAGGACGCTCTCGATCATGTTCCCATCCCAGAGTTCAAACAGAAACTTCTCGGTTGAATCCTCTTTCGAAATCTGACGTTCCACCAGTTCCATCTTCCGAATCTCATATGTCTCAGACAGTCTTTCCCGCAGATTCCTGGAAAGATTCGTCATCTCGTCAAAACTGTCGGCTGATTTCCTATGCAGCCATTCGTAAATCTGACGGCTGCGAAAAGGCTTTTCACCCAATATTCCGATCTCTTCTGCCAGTTCTTCGTAATCGAAGGAACAGATATCTTTTACTTCTTTGCGATTCATACTTTCCAATTCAATCATTCTTTCTATCCGGTCGTCTCCCGGAACATACCGTAATACTTGTCAATCTATGATTCCTGCCGGGCAAACTTCGCAAGGTAGAAGCCGTCTCCCGGTTCCCGCCCGGGTAACCTCTGTCCGTCGCGAAGCAGATGAAACTGCGGGTGCTCTCTGGCAAACCACTCTGCATTGGCTTCATTCTCTTCCCGGTGTATCGTACAGGTACTATAAACCAGAGTTCCCCCCGGCTTCACATACTCTGCCGCCACAGACAGGATCTCCCTTTGAAGCTTTACCAGTTCCTTCTGGATCTTTGGCGTCATCTTATACTTCAGATCCGGCTTTCTGCCCAGCACGCCTAGTCCAGAGCAGGGCAGATCAGCAATCACAATGTCGGCTTTTCCAACGGATGCCTCATCCCTGATCCGTGCATCCATCTGTACCGCTTCTATATTCGTAAGGCCGCTTCGCAGGATATTCTCTTTTATCAGCCCGATCTTATATTCTGTCAGATCACGGGCCTCCACATGTCCCGTCCCTTTCAGCAACTGTGCAAGATGAAGCGCCTTTCCGCCGGGCGCTGCGCAGACGTCAATGATGTAATCGCCCTCCTTCGGAGACGCCCACTCTGCCGCCTGCATAGAACTGATATCCTGTACCTGATAATAACCCATCTGAAAACTCTTTAGCTTCATCAGATAGTCAAACCCCGAAAGATTCAGAGCATAGGGTACCGAAGGTTCTTCACTGACCCGGACGTTCTCTTTCTTCAGCAGCAAAAGCAGTTCCTCTTTCGATATCCTGTCCGGCCAGAAACGCACGGTTACCGGCTTTTCCTTAAGGAAATCCTCTGCCATAGCGCATACCGTCTCTTCGTCGTATTCTGACATCCACTGTTTTAGAATCCACTCGGGCAGGGAATAGCGCACAGACAGATCACTGATCTTATCCTTCCCCGACGGAAAGGTAAGATCCTTTAGATTCCTGCTGATATTCCTGAGAATTCCGTTAACAAATCCCTTAAGATTCCCGAATCCTCTCTTTGCCGCCAGCCTCACCGCCTCATTGCAGGCTGCGGAAGGGGGAACGCTGTCCATATATTTCAACTGGTATACCGCACTTCTTAATATAGTACGGATTACCGGTTTCATCTTATTCACTTTTACCTTTGAAAACTGATTAATGATATAATCCAGTTCAATCATCCGTTCCAGAGTGCCGTTCACCACTCTGGTGATAAATGCGCGCTCCTGCTTTTCCAGATACTGATACTGGTCAAGAGCATTTTTAAGCGCAATATGACTGTACTCTCCGTCTCTTGTGATCTGAAGCAGGATCTCCAGGATCAGATCACGGGTGTTCACAGATTGAGCCATACAGAGATCCTCCTTCATAATAGATATCTCGATAGATATCTTTTGCCTATCTCCGCTTGTTATTGGCCAGCAAAACAATACGCAGAAGCTGTAACACCGAAGAAAGCGCACCCGCCACATACGTGAGGGCTGCTGCAAAAAGCACCTTCCTGGTTGCGTTCACTTCATCCTCATAAAGCATTCCGCTGCCGCTCAGAATATGGATCGCGCGGCTTGAAGCATTGAATTCTACCGGAAGTGTCACGATCTGGAATAGAACTGCCAGAGAAAACGCCAGGATACCCAGATTCAGAAACAGCAGAGAAGAACGGCTGCTGAAGAACAGCCCGATAAAAATCAGCGGCCATGCAATGGTGCTTCCGATATTCACCACCGGAACCAGCGCACCGCGGATCTGAAGCGGCACGTAACCTGTATCATGCTGAATCGCATGTCCGCACTCATGGGCCGCAACTCCCAGAGCTGCAACAGACGTTGACTGATAAGTAGCATCCGACAGACGCAGCACCTTGGATCTTGGATCATAATGATCCGTCAGATCACCCGGAACATGCTCCACCCGGACATCGTAGATACCCGCCTGGTTCAGAATCCGTTCTGCCGCTTCCCGTCCCGTCATACCAGAGTGATTCCTTACACGGGAATATCTGCTGAACGTAGACTTCATCTTTGCTGAAGCCAGAAGGCATATCAGAAATCCGATTACTACCAATATATACGTGGGATCTATACCATAATACATAACATGCACCTCCTGATTACTATTACGGTCTATCACTCGTCACTTATCGACGTACACAAAGTATTATATATGAAAAACAGGTAAAATACCTGTTTTTCATATAAATTTAACAATTCTTAATGAATTCTTGTTACTGTTCAATCCTGGACCGTACAAGAATCGTCCCTGGCTTTATGGGATATCCGCGAAGGAATGGGCCTGCCTCCATCCGTTTCTTTCCCGGAATCTGCAGTGCAAGTACTTTCAGTAACCCCTGTCCTGTCTGGACACAAAAACCGTCCTTATCCACTCCGACGACCGTTCCCGGTATCTCTTGCGGCTCCTGTCCCGCAATCACCCGGGCCTCCCAGATCTTCATTACCTTACCGTCCCAGTCAGTATACGCACTTGGCCAGGGGGTCAGTCCCCGGATCAGACGCTCAATCTCTATAGCGCTCTGATTCCAGTCAATATTACCCAGGCTTTTGTCTAACATTCTGGCATATTCGGTAGGGCTTTCTCCCTGCGCCTCAGGCTTCAAAGTTTTCTCTTCCAGAGCTTTCAGCGTACGGACACACAGTTTAGCGCCTGCCTCGCTCAGTTTATCGTGAAGACTTCCTCCTGTTTCCTTTTCATCCAGAACAACCTCTGTCTTAAGCAGCATGTCTCCGGTATCCAGCCCTTCGTCCATCTGCATGGTGGTAACGCCGGAAACCTTCTCTCCATTAATCACCGCCCACTGAATCGGCGCGGCTCCCCGATACTTCGGAAGCAGCGACGCATGGACATTCACGCAGCCATAAGGCGTCATCTTAAGGATTTCCGCCGGCAGGATCTGTCCGAAAGCGATAACCACCATAATATCTGCCTGATATTTCCTCAATTCTTCGATACAGTCCGGATCCCGAACCTTCTTTGGCTGAAACACCGGAATCTGATATTCCATGGCAGCTTCTTTCACAGGTGGAAACTGCATCTTCCCACCCCGCCCTTTTGGCTTGTCAGGCTGCGTCACTGCAAGTACGATCTCATGTCCTGCCTCAATCAGAGCCTTAAGAGTTCCTACTGAGAAATCCGGAGTTCCCATGAAAATAATTTTCATCTATTCATCCTCCTCATATACTGCGTCATGCAGTCCTCCCTCTACCAGTTCCACGTACACCCTTCCCTCCAGATGGTCGATCTCGTGGCAGAATGCCCTTGCTAAGAGTTCTTCGCCTTCCAGCTCGATTTCTTCCATATCTTCGGTCAGCGTCTTGATACGGACGTAATTCGGCCTGGTTACAGTGCCCGCCTTGCCGGGAACACTTAAGCATGCCTCTTCCCCTGTCTGCTCCCCGGACACTTCCAGAATCTCAGGATTAATCAGCACAATCGGACCGTCGCCAATGTCAATGACCACAATCTTCTTCAGAATCCCTACCTGGGGCGCCGCAAGCCCTACCCCCTGCGCCTCATACATGGTGTCCAGCATGTCGCTGATCAGAATCCTGTTCCTTAACGTCATCTTGGTTACTTCTTTACATTTCTTTGTGAGAACCTCGTCTCCGAGTTCCCGGATCTTTCTGATTGCCATAACCGATTCTCCTCTCCTTTTTGTCTGCCATTTATCATATAAAAACTCAGAATACATTCATCGGATTAAAATCGAACTGAATCCTCATATTCTGGAAACCTTGATTCATCTCAATATACCGTTCCATCCGGTTCTTCACTTCTACCAGCAGACGGCCTTCTCTTCCTTTCAGATACAATACCCTCCGATACAGATCGCTGACCTTCGCCACATAAGGACTGGCCGGCCCGACGATCTGTAATCGCCGGTTTCTGTCAATCCGTACCGCAAATTCTCTCAGATACTTTGCAGCGGTATCAAGCAGATTCTCGTCAGGCCCTGTCATAAGTACTGCCAGAAGCTGTTCCACCGGCGGATATCCCATCAGTCCCCGGTACTCCATCTCTGCGGCATAGAACCCTTCATAATCCTGCGCCGCCGCCATCTCGATACTGTAATGGTCCGGGCTGTAAGTCTGGATCACCACCTGCCCCAGGCTCTTTCCCCGCCCCGCCCGGCCCGCAGCCTGGGTCAGAAGCTGGAATGTACGCTCCGCAGCGCGGTAATCACTGGAATACAGGGACATATCCGCCGCCAGAATTCCTACCAGCGTCACATTGGGAAAATCATGCCCCTTGACGATCATCTGGGTACCGATCAGAATATCGGCTTCTTCACTGGCAAATGTTTCCAGTATCTTTTCATGCCCGTCTTTCGTCCTGGTAGTATCCATATCCATCCGAAGGACGCGTGCAACGGGAAACATCCCTTTCACCAGTTCCTCCACCTGCTGGGTTCCCGCCTTAAATCCCCCGATATACGAAGAGCCGCAGGAAGGGCAGATATTCACCTGGGGTTCCTCATGCCCGCAGTAATGGCAGATCATCTTTCCTCCCCGGTGTACGGACAGAGAAACATCACAATGAGGACATTTTACTACATATCCGCAGGACCTGCAAGAAACAAAACCGGCATATCCCCTGCGATTCAGAAACAGCATGATCTGTTCACGCTTCTTTAACCGGTCATCTATCAGATTCTTAAGCCGGTCGCTGATGATGGAACGGTTGCCATTACGCAGCTCGTTTCTCATATCTTCCACAAAGACTCCTGGAAGCTCACCGCACCCTGCCCGCATCTTAAGTTCCAGAAGCTGAAAACGCCCGCATTTGCAGGCATAGAACGCTTCCAGAGACGGAGTGGCAGAGCCGAGCACTACGCTTGCGCCCTCCCGAGCCGCCCGTTCGATCGCCGTCTCCCTGGCATGATACCGGGGAACCTGTTCACTCTTATATGCCGATTCATGCTCCTCGTCAATCACAATCAGCCTGAGTCTTGGAAACGGTGTAAATAAGGCGGAACGCGGGCCGATCATCACGTCCACTTCGCCTGCTTTCACCCGTTCCATCTGGTCGTAACGCTCGCCGGGAGACATCCTGGAATTCAGAATCGACACCCTGTCCCCAAATCTTGCATAGAAACGCATGACCGTCTGGTAAGTAAGCGCAATCTCCGGAATCAGAACGATCGACTGTCCGCCGTCTGCCAGTACCCCGGCGATCATCTCCATGTAAACTTCCGTCTTCCCGCTTCCGGTAATCCCATATACCAGATACGTCTTTCGAAGCCCCCTGTCATAGTCTTCCCGGAAAACGTCGATAGCATGTTGTTGTTCTGCAGTAAAATCCGGTATTTTCCTCTCCTGTTCCTTATGACGGATCGGATTACGGAAAATTTTTTCGGATTCAAGGCAGATAATCTTCTGCTCTTCCAGCGCCCGGACTACGGTGCTGGTAACATTAAGCTTCTTCGTCAGAAGTTCGTAATCCTGCTGCGGCTGATCAAGCAGCGCTGCCAGAAGCCTTGCCCTGGCTTTCTGATTCTTATGGAGATATACGTCAAGCTGCCGCCTTCCCTCCTCCTCGTTAAGCAGAAGCCGGACGCGCTTTTTCTGACGGGCTTTCTCCTGTTTCTTAATGGGGATCACCGTCTTTAGAGCCTGTATCATGGTTCCTCCGTAATGTTCCTTCATCCAGGCCGCGAGGGCGACCAGTCTTGACTCAATGGCCAGGCTGTCCCTGGCCACACGAAGAACCGGCTTGATCTTCCCTTCGTCATATCCTGGCTTTTGGGAAAATCCAGTCACATACCCCCGGATCTCCTTATTCCCCCTTCCGAAAGGTACTACCACTTCCATACCAGTCTTAAGCCTTCCTTCCAGTTCCGAAGGAATACGGTACTGGAATACCTTATCCAGTTTTTCATGTGTAATATCTACAATAATATCGGCGTACATGTATCTCCCCTAATATTCTGAACTGTCAGCCGTTCTGCTGTCTATCCCCTGATCTCTTTCAGCGCTTCCTGAATCAGATTCCGGTCGTCCATATCATATTTCACACCCTTGATCTCCTGGTACGTCTCATGTCCCTTACCCGCCAGGACAATCACGTCACCCGGCCTGCCGTGTTCAATCCCGTACCGGATCGCCTCTTTCCGGTCACAGATGGCAATGTATTCTCCATCCGTCTTCTTTATTCCGGCGATAATATCCTCAATGATTGCCTCCGGCTCTTCAAACCGCGGATTATCTGACGTAATGATGGTGAAATCCGCCATCCGGCCGGACACTTCGCCCATCTCATACCGCCTGGTTCTGGAACGGTTGCCCCCGCAGCCGAAAATGGCCACGATCCGTTCCGGGCGATAATCCCGCAAAGTGTGCAGCAGGCTTTCAAGACTCATGGCGTTATGGGCATAATCAATCATCATGGTAAATTCATCCGATACCTTCACCATCTCAATACGCCCTCTCACCTTCGCCACTTTCAGCGCTTTCTGGATATCTTCTGCCGGAACGTCAAAATGCCTGCACACGGCAATGGCCGTCAGTGAATTATAGACGCTGAAATCTCCCGGAATGTCGATCTCTACATCAAAGTCCATCAGCCCCTTTACATGATAGCGCACTCCCAGATACCCAGGCCTTGTAATGTGCTCAATGTCCTCGGCGCGAAGATCCGCCTTCTGCGACATTCCAAAAGTCTCCACCTGGCAGGCTGCATTCCGAAATACGTCCTCGTACCAGGGATCATCCACATTGGCGATCCCAAGCCTGCACTGTGTAAACAGGATTCCCTTGCATCGTTTGTAGTCCTCGAAATCCTTGTGTTCGTTCGGTCCGATATGATCCTCTCCCAGATTAGTGAAAATACCGATCTCAAAGGGAATCCCTGCCGTACGGTGGAGCATAAGCCCCTGCGAGGAAACCTCCATCACTACGCTGTCACAACCTGCCTTCACCATTTCCGCAAAATACTGGTGGATTGTGTAAGACTCCGGCGTCGTGTTATTGGCCGGTATGGACCTGTCGCCGATCAAGGCCTCGATGGTTCCGATCAGTCCCACCTTATGTCCCACACCTTCGAGAATAGATTTCACCATATAGGTAGTGGTTGTCTTTCCCTTTGTTCCGGTAATACCGATAATCTTAAGCTGTCTGGCCGGATATCCGAAGTACGCCGCCGACATAAGCGCAAGGGCGTAACGGGTGTCTTCCACCCGGATAACGGTTACTTCTTCCGAAATCTCTACTTCTTTCTCTACAATCAGCGCCGCCGCTCCTTTTGCCGCCACCTCCCCGGCGTAAGCATGTCCGTCAGACACTGCGCCGCTGATACAGACAAAGACGCTTCCTGTCGTCACTTTCCGGGAATCGTTGACAAGTTCCGTTATTTCGATCTCATCATTTCCCTTCACAACTTCATATTCCAAATGTTCCAACAACTCAGTTAATCTCATCTTCCTCTTACTGCCTCCTGTCACGAAATCCTTCTATATTAATTTTAAAACAGACTGCTTTTTGTTTCTTTTTTGCGCCAAATGAAATTGTACCATACTTCAGATTAATTTTCCATAACAGAAGTATTTATTAATGCATCAGATGAAATTTTATGATACAATAAATAGCATACTGACCAGTCTACAGTCAGCTTCTGCTAATGTATATGCGGCTGTCTGCAGAAATATATAAGAAAAGAGGAATAATTTATGAGAGCATACGAACGGTTACTGAAGTATGTGGTTGTGCGCACACCCAGCAGTGAGGACAGCGACACGGTTCCCACTTCCCAATGCCAGTTTGACCTTGCCCGTCTTCTTGAGCAGGAGATGAAGGATCTTGGACTTACAGACGTGCGTCTAAGCGACCAGTGTTACCTGTATGGGAAACTGCCTGCAACGGAAGGCCTGGAAGACAGGCCTGCCATCGGATTTATCGCACACATGGACACTGTATCGGATTTCTGCGACCATGAGATCCGGCCTGTCCTTACAGAGAATTATGACGGAAAGGAACTGGCTCTTGGGAACAGCGGCCTTGTCTTAAGCCCAAAAGATTTTCCACATCTTGAAAGTCTTGCGGGACGGACACTGATCACAAGCGACGGAACGACCATTCTTGGCGCAGATGACAAAGCCGGAATTGCAGAGATCCTTACCATGGTGGAACGGCTTCAGAAGGAACAGATTCCCCACGGCCCTGTCTGTGTTGCATTTACCCCGGACGAGGAAGTCGGCACAGGAGCGGCACACTTTGATGTAGAGGCCTTTGGCGCAGACTATGGCTACACGCTGGACGGCGATACGGAAGGCGAGATTCAGTATGAGAACTTTAACGCCTGTAAAGCGCAGTTTGACGTGAAGGGATTTAACGTACATCCCGGCTCCGGAAAAGACACCATGATTAACGCAAGTCTGGTTGCCATGGAGATTAATTCTCTCCTGCCTGGCATGGAGACTTCCCGGGGCACAGAAGGCTATGAAGGTTTCTACCATCTGATGAGTATGTCGGGGGAATGTGCAAAAGCACAGCTGAATTATATTGTCAGAGATCATAATAAGGAATTTTTCGAGGCAAGGAAGCAGACGCTCCGGCTGATTGAGAAGAATCTGAATGCGAAATGGGGCGAGGGCACGGTTACGCTGACCATCACCGAGCAGTACAAGAACATGGCAGAAATAATCGCCGGGTGCATGCATCTGATTGATAACGCTAAGACTGCCTGCGACAACGCAGGAGTAACGCCCCTTGTAATCCCGATCCGCGGCGGCACGGACGGCTGCCAGTTAAGTTTCAAGGGTCTGCCCTGCCCGAATCTGGGGACGGGAGGCCACGCATACCACGGGCCTTATGAACATATTACGGCGGAAGGAATGGATCAGAGCGTGGATGTTGTCATGGAACTGGTGAAACTTTACGCAAAGTAAAACATTGATCTCCTCAGAGAGATGAAAGCGGCGGGCATGATCCTGATCTGAACGGATCATGCCCGCCGCTTTGCGGATTATGATACTTCTTCTTTGAATCCTTCTCCCACGACCTCATTGGACTCCATAATAATCGTAAATGCCTTGGGGTCGATCTGGCGTACCATCTTCTTGATCGTATACATCTGTTTATTGTTGCAGGCGCACATGACGACGTCCTTGTGTTTCTTAGAGTAGCTTCCGGTTCCCTTAAGGATGGTGGAACCTCTTCCTGAATATTCGTCAATCTGCTCTGCAACCTCTTGGCCGTGCTCAGTTACGATCAGCGTCATCTTTCCTTCGTCAACCCCATAAAGTATACGGTCCATCACGATTGCCATAAGGTAAGTCACGATAATTCCGTAGATAAAACCGTCAATGTCTTTGAACACAAGCAGGCTTCCTAATATGATCGTGGAAGTATCCAGCACAAAGGTAATGATTCCTAAGGACATATGGGGTTTTACCTTTTTGATCGCCATGCTGATGAAATCCTGACCGCCAGTGGATGAACTGCGCATGAATACGATGGCATACCCTGCGCCCGACAGTACGCCCATACAGAGAGCCGCAAGCAGACGGTTACCGTCGTACACCGGAAACATGGGGGCAATGTAATCCATGAAAACAGAAGAAATGATCATCGTTTTAATGGATTTGATAAAAAACGTCCTGCCCAGGAATTTATAACAGAAGATGGCGACCGGAACATTTAACAGCAAGGTTCCCGCACCCACCGGAAGGCCGAACAGGTGGTAAAGGATAATGGCGATTCCCGAGAATCCTGCTACCGGAAAATTGGCGGTCAGCGCAAAATTATAGATTCCGACTGCGATCAGCATACTGGCTGCGATATCGACAATAAGGTCAATTCCTAATTCTTTCCATTTGATTTTGTAATTCATTTTATCAAACCTCCTAAATCACATAAGTAAGAATGATTCTGCCTGTATTATGACAGGATTTTGTGAAGCACCTAAAAAAGCAGCTGCGAACTATACTTTATCGGACAAAATACGCCCGTCCCGCAGAAACATACAGCAAGGAATGTCCTTTGGGTATAAAATATAATTCGCAACTGCTCTTCTGATTATTAGTATATCCGTGAAAACAGATTTTGTCAATACAAGGATCCCGCCCGCCGTATACTAATGGCCGTCCCCACCGCACCCGGGCCGGTATGGCTTCCGATACTGAAGGACAAAGGATTATAATAAACCATCGCCTGAGGAAACGTCTCTTTTAGGGTGTCCGTCCATTCCTTCTCTTCTTCAGCGCTAAGACCGGCCCCGGCTCCTCCAATCACCACACGGCTCATGTCCACACCTTGAAAACGAGTGACCAGGTCGTTTTTTAACGCTTCCAGCATCCTGTGCTTCCCCTTCTTCATTCCCCGTACCTTTGCAAATGCGTCAAGCCGCTCTCCCTGGATCGTAAGTACCGGCTTAATATTCAGCACTGCTCCCAGAGCCGCAGCGGCAGGCGTCACTCTTCCCCCTTTTTTCAGAAACTCCAGTGTGTCCACCGCTATGTAAATTACCGAGTCATATGCCCTCTCTTCCAGTTCTTTTTTTATCTCCCTGGCAGAAAGTCCCGATTCAGCCAGTTCTCTGGCCTCGAGTACAGACTCCCTCAAAGTCACGGAAATCCTGTGATTGTCCACTACCTGGACTTTTCCGTCATATTCGGCTGCAAGAGAGATTGCAGCCTCACATGAATTACTGAGACCGCTGGACATAGGAATATGTACGATCTCGTCATATCCGCCTGCCAGAATCTCATCCCACATCCCCATTACCTCTCCTGGCGACGGCTGGGAAGTTGACACATCCTTTCCTCCCTTCAGACTTTCATAAAACATTTCCTGAGTTAGATCCACTCCTTCATAACAAGTCTCGCCGTTAATGATCACAGGCATCGGAAGTGAAAATATCCCTAACTTTTCTGCCTCTCTTCTTGAGATTCCACTGTTACTGTCTGTCATAACAGCCGTCTTCATACCGCAATTCCTCCTGGTTATTCCTAATTGTAACAGTTCAGACAGACTGCCCTGTTACTTCTAAACTTATTGTTCACACTAAAACATTCCACATTTTCCTTGAAATTTAAAGCCCGTCTGACTATAATCAAGTGTGACAAATTGTAACACTTTAAAACCGAAAATTCAATATCTCTTCCCACAACTGTTACAAAAAAGGGGGTTTTGTTCATGCATACTGAAAGAAAAAACCAGGCAAACAGACTGGCCCGGGAATGTATCGTCACTGCTCTTATGCAGCTATTGAAGGAAAAACCACTATCCGCCATTTCTGTTTCCGAACTGACAGAAAGAGCCGGTGTGTCAAGAATGACTTATTATAGAAATTACCAGTCAAAAGAAGACATCTTCTCTTCATATCTGAAAGAAGCGTTGACCGATTATCAGAAAGAAGCCAGAAGACTATCGCTGGACAGTCAGATCTATGATTCTGCCAATATTTACCACTGCTTTTCCTACTTCGAGAAACATAAAGACTTTCTTGATAGTCTGTTCAAAAGCGGCCTTGGTCATCTGCTCCTGTCTGCAATCAGCAAATATATCATCGACTTCTGGTATAAGCCTGAAGACGGAATGGAAACCTATTACGGTCTGCAGGCTTTTGCAGGGGCTTTATATAATCTCTACATTTCATGGTCTTCCAATGGCTCGAAAGAAACACCGGAGGAAATGGTCATGCTTTTACAGCGCATAGCCAGACCTGCCCGGAATGTTTCTGAATAGACGATATCTGTTTATCTTCCATAACAGCCTATATTTGTCAGTTATTTTATATTTTTAAATATTTTTTTCTGATTATCTATTGACATTTGCTCTATCGTGTGATATCATAAATACATCAAAAGAAAAGGAGGACAGACCACCAAAAACTTAAGTCTTTAAATTTCAAAGTATAAAGAAAAGAGAGGTATCGTCCGATGGATACAGAATTTTAAAATCCACTGTACAGAATGAAAGATTCGTACAGTGGATTTTATTTGGTTCTCTCTTATTTTTGCTCAGACATGTGAAACGATATACACCCTTTCTATGACCCGGACGGCAGATACGGACGCAGGATACCTGCCACATTACTGATCGGCATCGTCTGGAGCCATACCCTTCCCGGCCCGCTGATCACAGTGTTAAAAAGTCCTTCTCCGCCAAAGAGCATATTCTTAACTCCCGGCACACTCCTGATCTCCATATGGCAGGTTGCCGACATAGCCGCAAGATGTCCGGTATCTACAACAATCTGTTGTCCTGGCTGCAGTTCATATTCCACCACATGACCGTCAAACTCAGCAAATACCGTTCCGTAACCGCTGATCTTCTGCATGATGAAACCTTCTCCTCCAAACAGGCCAGAACTGAACTTCTTATTGAAAAATACAGATAACTCTACCCCTGCTTCTCCGGCCAGAAACGCACTTTTCTGGAAAATCATCTCTTGTCCGGGCGCAATCTCGTAAGCCTTAATTGAACCTGGGAAACTGGAGGCGAAAGCAATCATTCCGCTTCCTCCCTGAGCCGTATAGACGTTCTGGAACATCTTCTCGCCAGAAAACATCCTTCCGAACGCTTTCCCGATTCCTCCATTCGTCGTTGTCTCCATCAGCATGTTCGGCGACATCCACGACATGCCTCCGCCTTCTGTGATCATCTTCTCTCCGCCTTCAAGCTGGCAGATGACAACCGGAAGCGTCTCTCCCTTAATTTCGTATCTCATAATTTTAGTACCTCCTGGTAAATCTTAACACATAAAGAATGTCTTGAAAATATAATTAGCAATTACAGGTCTACGCCGATTCCCGTTTCCCCTTCGCTCCGGCGCACAACAACACAAACCCAAGAAACAATACAGCCACGGCCATCCACCCTGCAAGTGCGGCCGTGCCGCGGCCGGCGAACATGTCATAATATCCCTTAAGATAGATCACGATGATAAGGAGCGGAAGCACATATGACACGTAGCCTTTTAATCCCCGGGGGAAACGGATTCCCTCGCCGGCATTGGCCTCATGCAGAAAATTCTCCCATCCCCATCCGTTCCTTCTGGTACAGAACAGTACATAGCCCAGGCTCCCTAGCGGAAGCAGATTATTGGACACGATAAAGTCCTCAAGATCCATCACATTCGTCCCGGCTCCCAGAGGCTCAAATCCTGCCAGAACATTAAATCCCAGTACGCACGGCATGCTCAGTACAATCAGCAGAACGGCATTCACAAACACGCTCTTACTTCTTGACCATCCAAGGAGATCAATGGCAAATGAGATGATATTCTCGAACACCGCCACAATAGTCGTGAATGCCGCAAAGGTCAGAAACAGGAAAAACAGCGCTCCCCAAAGCCGCCCTCCCGGCATCTGGGCGAATATATTCGGTATCGTTATAAAGATCAGGCCAGGCCCTGCCCCCGGCTCAATACCAAAGGCAAAGCAGGACGGTATAATTATGAAACCTGCCATCAGCGCCACAAAAGTATCAAGGGCCGTGATGCTGATGGATTCTCCCATCAGACTCCGCTCTCTTCCGATATAGCTGCCGAAAATCAGCATCGCCCCGATTCCGATGGAAAGGGTAAAGAACGCCTGGCTCATGGCCCCAAAGATCACGTTGCCGATCCCGATCTCTTTCATGGCGGCAAAATCCGGCACGAGATAGAAGCGGATCCCCTCGCCTGCACCTTTCAGAAATACCGAGCGGACTGCCAGCACTACCATGATAAGTAAAAGTGCAGACATCATTACCTTGGACACCCGCTCAATCCCCTTCTGGATTCCGAAATAACAGACCCCGAACCCGACGAGGCAGATCAGAATAGTCCAGAAGGACATTACGGGCACATTTCCCAGCATATCCGAGAAGCCTGCCGCCACCGCCTCAGAAGACGCGCCTGCGAATTCGCCGCTGATACTGCGGTAACAGTAATACATCATCCATCCGCCCACCGTGGTATAGAACATCATAAGCAGATAGCATCCGATCACACCGATCCACTTGGTCACATGCCAGCGAGTTCCTGCCGGCTCAAGCTTCTCAAAACCTGCCGCTACGCTCTTTTTGCTGCCTCTTCCCACCGCAAACTCACAGACCATGACCGGTATTCCCATCATCAGCAGAAATACCAGGTAAATCAGAATAAATGCCGCTCCTCCAAATTCCCCGCACATATAGGGAAACTTCCATACATTTCCGATTCCGATGGCGCATCCGGCTGATACCAGGATAAATCCCAGACGGGATCCGAACTTTTCTCTCTTCACGTATCCTATCCTCTCGAACATCTGAATTTCAGTTCTTCCCATCTTCGGTCTACTTCCTTCTGGAATTCTTCGATCAGATATTCGTTTCCTTTCTTAAATAAATGTTTAAAACGTCCCTGCGGCTTTAAGAAGTCCTCAATCGGCAGCTTCTTCTTCGGTTCATAGTTCAGTATCCACTTTCCTTCCACCACCTCAAACAGCGGCCAGTAGCAGGTCTCTACGCCCAGTCTGCAGATCTCCATGATATCCGGCGTGTTATACCGCCATCCTCTCGGGCATGGCGCCATAATATTCAGAAACGCCGCTCCAGGCGTATAGATTGCTTTCTCAGACTTCAAATGGAGATCTTTGAAGTTCTGAATAAACGTGGTCTGCGCCACATAAGGGATATCATGGGCTGCTATGATCGCCGCCAGGTCTTTACGGTTCTGTGGTTTTCCGTTACTCTGGCTTCCCACCGGGGTCGTAGTGGTGTCTGCATACATCGGCGTCGCAGAAGAACGCTGGATTCCGGTATTCATGTATGCTCCGTTATCATAGCAGACGTATACCATGTCTGTGTTCCTCTCCATGGCGCCTGACAATGACTGGAATCCGATATCGTAAGTACCGCCGTCTCCGCCAAACGTAATGAATTTGTATGTCTCGTCCAATTTCCCTTTTCTTTTCATAACCCTGTAGGCGCCCTCCACACCGCTTAAGGTTGCTCCCGCATTCTCAAATGCGTTGTGGATATAACTGTCCTCCCAGGCAGTATACGGGTAGGTAAATGTGGATACCTCAAGACATCCCGTGGCATTTCCGATGACCGCTTTATCGCCCTTTTTAAGACCTCGCAGTACATTTCTTACCGCAATGGTTCCGCCGCAGCCGGCGCACATTCTGTGTCCTGGCGCCAGCCGTTCCGGTCTGCTCATGGTTTCTTTAAAATTATAACTCATCTTTCGTCCCCCCTTATTCTCTGATTCCAAGATAACGGTACGTCTCTCCTGCACAACCGTCTGCCGCAATCTGTTTCAGGGCATGAAATACGCTTTCCATATCCTCTATACGCACATCACGCCCGCCGAGTCCGTAGATATAGTTCACCGCATAAGCCTGTGACCTTGCCCGGTATAATGCTGACATCACATCCGCACCCAACGGGCCGCCGTGGTTGGTATATCCTTCCGCACGATCCATAATGGCAACGGCCTTAACATGGCTGAGAGCCTGTGCGATCCCTTCCGCCGGGAACGGACGGTAGAGACGGATTTTTAAGAGCCCCACCTTTTCCCCCTGTTCTCTCAGTCTGTCAATGGCATCTTTTGTCGTACCCGCCGCCGAACCGATCATGATAACCGCATACTCGGCATCCTCCATACAATATGCCTCGAACAGGCCGTACTCCCTGCCGGAAACTGCCGCAAATTCCTTCGCAGTCTCCAGCACAACCTTCTCTACATGCTTCATACCCTCCGCCTGGTTACGCTTTGCCTCCATATAATAATCCGTAATGGAATAAGGCCCTACCGCCATAGGGCAGTCTGGATTCAGCAGATAGTTCTCCGGCCGGTATTCTCCTACAAAGTTCTTCACCTCTTCATCCTCTAACAATTCCATATTCTCCACCGCATGGCTTGTAATAAATCCATCCTGGCAGATCATGATGGGAAGCCTTACGTCCTTGTGTTCAGAGATACGGTATGCCTGCACCATATTATCATAGGCCTCCTGGTTATTCTCCGCATAGATCTGAATCCATCCGGCATCTCTTGCGCCCATACTGTCCGAATGATCGCAGTTGATATTGATCGGCCCCGAAAGCGCACGATTCACCAGCGCCAGCGCCAGCGGCAGACGATTGGAAGCCGCTATGTATAACTCTTCCCACATATAGGCAAGCCCGCAGGAAGAGGTTGCCGTCAGGCTCCTTGCCCCGGCAGCCGATGCGCCGATAGCCGCACTCATAGAACTGTGTTCGCTCTCTACCGGAATAAACTCTGTATCCACCTGTCCGTTTGCCACAAAGGATGCAAAATACTGCGGGATCTCCGTGGAGGGTGTGATGGGAAATGCCGGAAATACATCCGGGTTGATCTGCCTTAATGCGATTGCGATTGCTTCGTTTCCAGATAAACGGTCTCTTTTTGCCATCTTACTCCACCCCTTTCATCGTGATTGCTCCAAATGGGCATGATTTGACACAGATGCCGCAGCCCTTGCAATGTTCATAGTCAAATTCTCCTCTTTTGCCGTCTGTCACCGGAATACAGCTATCCGGGCAGACTGGCGTACAGAGTAAGCACTGTTTACATTTTTCCTCAATGAATACCGGCTTGTCCGTAGACCACTCTCCGGTGTTAAAATCCTTAGACGTTCCTGCCCCGGCGATCACCATGCCTTCGGTCAGTTCCTTCCAGGTTGCCTTTACGCCTAACTTTGTGATATCTGTCGCCATCTACCGCACCTCCTCAAGCGCCATCTTAAGAGCCGCCATATTGCCGTCAATAACCTCCGGCTTGCTGGCGAACTTATGAGTAAAAGATGCGCGCATTTCTCTTAAGAATGTCTCTTCGTCCATAATTTCCGCTACCTTCACGATTGCCGCCAGAAGCGGTGTATTGGGAAAATACTTTCCCATGGCAGCCATAGACACCTTATGAGCGTCGATGGTGAATACTTTCCCTTCATATCCTTTCAGATGAGGAAGAATCTCTTCCTTTGGACGGGAAGTATTCACAAGAATCGCCCCGTCTTTCTTAAGGCCGCCGGTCACGTCAACTGCCTCTAAAAGCGATTCATCCACAACCACCACATACTGCGGATCGTAAATATTGGAATGTACACGGATCTGCCTGTCGCTGATCCGATTGTAGGCTGTAATCGGCGCACCCATACGCTCCGGCCCATATTCCGGAAATCCCTGAACGTATTTTCCCGTCTGAAACGCCACGTCTGCCAGGAGCAGCGCAGCGGTCTTGGCGCCCTGGCCTCCCCGGCCATGCCATCTGATCTCTGTAAGGTTCCTCATATTCCTTCTTCCTTTCTTAAATTATTACCGAGTGTACTCTGTTTTCTCACATCCATTATTGTACTCGAAGAAACGGATTCTGTCTATATAGAATTTATTCCATTCGTAAAATATCCATAACAGTTGTTACTGTTCAGCCCGCTGCTTTGCATTTACCGCAATATCCTTAAATCTTTCTTTTCCGTCTTCTGCCCGCACTATATACTGCAGCGATACCACTGACTGACGCCAGAATCATAGAAATCCAGATCTTTCCCAGGGAGTCGTCCCCTGTCTTAACCGACCTTGATATGTCCGGCTTCTTCACCAGCCTCACCGTCTGATTCTGATCCTTCAGATCTTCATGTCCTGCCACCTCTTCTCCATTCTCTGTCATCAAAAGTTTCTCGAACACCACCAGTTCCTTCTCTTTAAGCCCTTTACTCTGAAAAGTGAAGTCAATCTCAATACTCCCGGATGGCTTCTCTGCCTCGAACACCGCTTCTGCCGTGACAGCTTCTCCGTCAATCTTAAGCGGCTCTGCCGCCGCCTTGTCCATGATCGTTCCGATTACCCGGTATTCTGTACCCGGAATCAGATTTTCATACTCCACCCGATCTGTAATGGCGGCCATGTCCTGAATCACAAGTTCCTTATCTCCATCCTCCTTATTCCTTGCACTGGTCCTGATTGTCGGGAAATAGATACTCTGCTTCGTCTCCTCCAGGTCTTCATGACCTGCCACAGGAGTATCCTCATACACAAGTGTCTCGAAGATAACCGCCGTCTTCCCTGCAAGAGAGGTTCCGCTTAAGGAAAACCCTACCGCAATCTCACCTTCGGCCTCTTCTGCAGTGAAAGTCGCTTCTCCTTTTACTGATTCTCCATTGTCATCTTTCAGTTCTTCTCCAGTCTCACGGTCCATAAGAATTCCTTTCACCGTATATTCGTTTCCTGGCAGGACATTGGAATAACAGACCACGTCGGTCACACTGATCTCTCCGTCGGCCATCGCCTGGCGGGTCAGTGTTTCGTCGTCCGCCGCCATCGTAAAGACCATCGGAATATGGATGGTCTGGGCCTCATCCTCAAGATCCTTATGAATCGCAACCGTCTCCTTCCTGAACCATGACTTTTCTAAAGACAATTCTTCAAATACCACAAATGTACGCCCTTCCAGACTATTACCTGAAAACCGGAATGTCAGTTCCACCGTTCCGTCCGGTTCATCGGGCACAAATTCCATATCTGCCTTAATCTTCTTTTTCTTTGCATCCAGGGCCGGTTCGCCCGTCTTCTGATCCATCATCATACCCTCCAGATGATATCTGCAGCCCGGAACCAGATGACGGTAAGTAACCCTGTCCACTACCGTAATCTCATCCGCCGCCATGACCAGATTCATTCCTGTCTCTGGATTGACAGCCTGGGTCTGTATCTTTGGGAATCTGACTGTCTGTGCCTCGTCACGGATATCCCCATGGACCGCAATCTTTTTCCCGTCCATAAATAACTCCTCGAAGGCTACCGTAGTCTTTCCTGCAAGAAGACTGCCGTCAAATTCAAACGCCACGGTCACTTCTCCCTTCGCACTTTCTGCAGTAAATTCCTTCTGTGCCGTTATCTCCTTCCCTTCTGCATTCAGCAGAGATTCTCCCGTAGACTGATCCTTAAGGACGCCCTGTACCGTATACTTCTTTCCAGGGATCAGGTTCTCATATTGCACCGCATCCTCGATGGTCACTTTCTGATCTGCATAGGAAATCTTCTTTCCCGTCTCCCGGTCGGACGCCGACGTGGCAATCTTTGGGAAGTAGACCGTCTGTCCCTCGTCTTTCATATCCTTGTGCTCGGCAACCGGCTTTCCGTTGTATAAAAGTTCCTCAAAAACAACCAGCGTCTTTCCTTCCAGTTCTCTTGCGTCAAACCGGAATGTGACTTGTACGCTTCCGTTTTTCTCTGCAGGCGTAAAAGCTGTCTGCGCCGTAATCTGATTCCCCTGCGCATCCACTGCCGGCTTTTTCGACCTTTGGTCCATCAATGCGCCCCTCAGCACATACTCCTTTCCAGGTACCAGATTCTCATATTTCACCGTATCCGCCAGCGTCACTTCTTCGTCTGCATGGGACAAATGGGACTTCGTATCGACATCCTGCACCGATGTGCCGATCTTTGGAATGTACACGGTCTGCCCTTCATCTGTAATGTCATGGTGCGCCGCATATTCCTTATTATCCTTGGTAAGCGTCTCGAAGGCTACTACCGTCTTTCCCGCCAGTTTCCTGCCCGGGAAACGAAAAATCACTTCTACCGTACCCTTTGCCGTCTCTGCAGTAAATGTAGTCTCTGCTTCCACCTTGCTTCCGTTATCGTCAAGAACGCTGCGTCCTGTCTCTTTATCCATCAGTGTCCCGGTGATCTTATACTTTCGCCCCACGCACAGATTCTCATAAGACACCCTGTCTACAATTGTCATCTCTTCATCTGCTTTCGAAAGATTGCAGGCTGTCTCATGGTCGGACGCCGCTGTCCGGATGGACGGGAAATGTATGGTCTGGTCAGCGTCATTAAGATCGGTATGCTCCGCCAGTTTTTCATCCCCAAGATACAGTTCTTCAAACACCACAACATCCGTCCCCTTAAGCCCGGAAGCATCAAAGAAAAATTCCACTTCCACTTCTCCGTTGGAATCCTTCGGTACAAATGTCTTTTCGGCTGTCACAGGATTCCCCTTGCCATCTGTAACCGCTCTCGCCGTTGTCCGGTTCACCAGCGTTCCGGCCAGACGGTAAGTTTTTTCTTTCTGCAGGCCTATATAGGAAACGGTATCAATCAGCGTTACCTCTTCCGCTGCTGCATAGCGGGTTCCCGTAGCCTCGTCTTTTGCCCTTGTCCCGATTGCGATATCAGCATTTTCCACATTTCCCAGACTCACCATATAATTCGCCCTTGAAATGGTAAAGGAACCGGAATAAAGGAATTTACCCTGATTGGCCTCGCACCTTAATTCCTCAATGGTATAAGTATCATAGGGCAATGCGCCGACCGCATCATCTACCTCCACATTCTTTTGGTTCTCATAGAGGCCGAACCAGAGGCCGTCCCCCGCCTGGCCGCCGTTGGTCCGGTGACTGTGGGGAGCGTAAGCCGTACTGGAAGAATAGTGGCCGTTCTCGTCCGTCATGATTACATGGGACTCCTTCGTCGTTTTGGATGTAATACGAAACGGGACCTGTGCAACCGGCCTCTGTGTATTCTTATCAATCTTCGTCAGTTCGAAGTCTCCCCGGATTACGCTGTCTGCAACCTGGTATTCCATACCATCCTCCACACTCCCCTGGTTACCGTTCTGAATGATTCTTGCCACATGGACTGCCTCTGTCACCTGGCTGCCGTCTGCAGGATGGAAGTAAGAACTGTCAAGCTGATATCCTGCCGGCGCCTGGATCTCCTCGACGCTGATGGTTCCAAGAGGCAGTATAACCTCCTCTTTGTCCTGATAGAAGGAATCGCCGGAAATCTTAACCGGCTCCTCCCCTTTTGCCTTGCGTGCATTGACGCCGTCAGGTTCCTTCGCCCCTGCTCTGATCACCCAGGATCTTTCAGGGGTCTTTGGAAGATTCTCTTTCGTGTAATGTCCGTTGTAAAAATTTACCCGGAACTGTGTATCGGACAGCGACGCCGCCCCAAGGGCCGTGGTTCCCCTGGTCTCGCGATCAATCTTATAGATTCGGATTCCCGGGGAAACAACCGGCTCGTCTCGGACTTTCAGTTCAGTCTCTTTCCCTGCCTCTACCTGAATAGTATGCACATTGGGATCCATCTGAAATCCTTCCGGCGCAGTCAGCTCCTTCACATAATATGTTCCCTCGTCCAGACCTGCTTTTCCCGAGTTTCCCGACGCATCGGTGGTCAGAACCGCCGCCTGCTGCGTACACTCATGGTCGCGAAATACGCCGTACTGAGCGCCCGCAAGACTGTAACAACCGTTTCCGTCCGTAATCTCCGGATTTGCCGAAGCCTTCTTCAATCCGGCATACCCTGTCGGATTCTTCTCAAGCCATACGATATCCTGCACGTCCGAGGCTCCGGTATAGGCCACATAAGCCTTGTACTGTTTCAGATACCCCTGGAAGATCTCATAAGCGTAGTCCGCAGGATCCTGCGCCCGGTCGCTTAGAACTTCCGCCATATGCCGCACCCCCGATGCCATGGAAGCTGACAAGCCCTTAAGAGACCCCATATACAGGTATCCGATCAGTGCGTGAGCGTAAGCGTAAACATTGTTATCTCCTTCATTATAAATATTCTTTCCAAATCTGTCATATAATTCCGGTACGCCGCCCGGCGCAATCAGAAGTGCGGCAGTAATCAGCTCATTGTCAAGTTCTGCAACCTGATAGGTTCCGTCCGGCGTATTCAGATTAGGCTGCGCACAATACCCCAGATACTGGCCGGAACTGGTCGTCACCGTAAATTCACATGTTCCCCAGCTTCCGTATTTGTGAGGCGCCCCTGGCCGGATCACCACATCCGATCCTAAAGCCGAACGCAGCATACGCACAGCCTTTCCTCCAAGGAGTCTGGCCGTCTTCCCGGTATCCTTTTTCTTACTGTCCTTTCCCCAGATATACCCTGCTGCCGGAAATATCTCTGGCTCCTCTTCCGGTTCCTTTGACGGTTCCTTTGGCTCCTCTTCGTTCTCCATCTTCTGAAATTCCCCGCAGACAATCACGGAATCTTCCCCCATGGTGAAGGAAACGCCATTCTCTCCTTCCGTCGCTTCCTCTGTCCACAGTTCTTCCCCGGTTCCGGCATTAAGGATTCGGATGCGCCTTAGATAAAAGCCCTCCTGCGGCTCTGCCTTGAGCATAATCTTATCTCCTGCCTGGTACTTGCGCATCTCTTCATTCATATCCGCCTTATCTGGATCTTCCCCGGCGTCTGCGAACCCAAGCCTTCCATGCTCCGTCTGCCTGACGCTGACCGTCCGCCCCTCTCTTTTAAGATCAGCAGCCCATACCCGTCCCACATAGGGCAGCACGGATAAGATACAGATTACCAGTGCGAGTAAAAAGGAAATCCACTTCTTCATTCCTGTCATACATTTTCTCCTTCCCTGAATAAAATGTTACACTTTGTTTGCTACTTTGAGACAAACGCAGCCCCGGTTACGCTCATTGCTCTTTGCAGTATGAATGACACCTCCTTTTCGATCCAGAACTTACAGATTCCCTTCACAACTTTTACACTAAATTGGGGATTTGTTACAATGATCCATTAGAAACTTTCAGATAATCAGAATATAGAATACTTTGACAGAAACAAAAGAATCCGTCTGAAATAAAATCATATGAAGTAGGATTGTGAAACGGTCGTCCTAAGAAAACAGGACTGGATAAATCTGAAATAAGAATTTAAAAAAACAAAGAACCGGCAGCATTGCCTCGTAAGATATATTATAGCAAAACATTCTGGTCTGTCAATGGGATTTTCTAATTTTCTATCCATGCCGGCCGGCACGGTTACTGTTCATTCCCGGACCGCGCACTACGCTGCACGGCCGCAGGCCAGTACTGTACTGGGGCTGGAATCCGGCCTCCTGCCATATGGCTGCTTTAAACAGGCCGGATTCCCCGCTGTGATACCGCAGGTGTAAACCAGAGTCAGAGTACTTCCACATCTCTGGTAGCAACAATCTCCACCCCTGTCCCCGCCACATCGCAAACGATCACGTCGCCGATATGGACCGGGGCCTTAGCCGCAATGCCTTTCAGAGCACGCACACATTCCAGAACTTTCCCCTTTGGAATGTCACTTTTCGTCTTCACAGAAACCATCCGGTCTCTTCCGCCGGAAACCTTTACCGTGGACGTCACAATCCTGGTGGGATTCGTCAGCTCTTTTTGGGCATAAGCCTCTCCCCTCTTACAGGTATTCCCGGACACGCCGAGAATCCGGTCTTTCTCCATCTTAACCGTGAGCATGCAGCCCAGCGGACAGTTGATACAGATCAGATTTTTCTCTTCCATCACTCTTATGCCTCCTCGATCTTCACATGAATTGTCTCTAAGCCGGGGTATTTAAGCAACTGTTCTTTTGTAAGCACAATCTCTTCCATCTCGCCGGGCGCCGCCACCGCCTTTTTCCTGTGGATCATCCTGTCTTTATCAAAATATACGCTTACATAACAGTTCTTATATACGTCTGCCACCCGGAAACGGACCGTCAGACGGTCGTCCATACATGCCGCACAGACAGTTTCCGGAACCGTATATCGTACTCCTTCCCCGGTGGTAATACGGATCACAGAATCCCTTCCCCCAGTACCGGATTCCTGTACATAGTCTGCGGCATTCTTTCCCGCCGCCTTTGCCTCTTCTGACACGAAATCCACCAGGTCATGCACATGCAGTACATTTCCGCAGGCAAACACGCCCTCAAGATTCGTCTCAAGGCTCTCATTCACCCTTGGGCCGGAGGTAACCGGGTTCAGCTCCACGCCCATCCCACTGGAAAGTTCATTTTCCGGAATCAGCCCTACCGAGAGAAGGAGGGTATCGCAGGAATAGAATTCTTCCGTCCCCGGGATGGGTTTCCCTCTTCCGTCAACTTCTGCCAGCGTCACTCCCTCAAGCCGTTCCTTCCCCTTAATGTCAACGACCGTATGACTTAGCTTAAGCGGGATCCCATAGTCGTCCAGACACTGAACGATATTTCGTTTCAGTCCGCCGGAATAAGGCATAAGTTCGGCTACCACCTTCACCTTCGCCCCTTCCAGCGTCATCCGCCTTGCCATAATCAGTCCGATATCACCGGAACCTAAGATGACCACTTCCCGCCCCGGCAGATATCCTTCCATGTTCACCAGCCTCTGAGCCGTTCCGGCAGAAAAGATTCCGGCCGGCCGATACCCAGGAATATTTAACGCACCCCTCGGACGCTCCCTGCACCCCATTGCAAGTATGACCGCCTCTGCCTGTATCTTAAACAGACCGTCTTCCCGGTTCATGGCTGTCACCACTTTCTCATGACTGATCTCCATGACCATCGTATTTAACCGGTATTCAATCCCAAGTGTCTTAACCTGGTCGATGAACCTCCCCGCATACTCCGGTCCTGTCAGTTCTTCTTTGAACGTATGCAGACCAAAACCATTATGGATACACTGATTCAGTATCCCCCCAAGTTCCTTGTCGCGCTCCAGTATCACAATCCGGCTGATTCCGTTTTCCCTGGCCGAAACCGCCGCCGCCAGCCCCGCCGGACCGCCGCCGATGATTACAATATCATAATTCTCCATGCTGCTGCCTCCTCATATTCTTACACGTTTCCCTAAAAAGCATCTTTATTGATTCCGACGGCAAGACAGGAATTTCCGCCGGATTTGGTCACTTCCCGCACATCCGTCTTCCACTCCCTTGCCAGAATCTCCATGGTTCTCGGCGAACAGAATCCCGCCTGGCACCGTCCCATACCTGCTCTCGTCCTTCGTTTTACCCCGTCCAGCGATCTTGCGCCAAGAGGACGACGGATCGCATCCAGAATCTCCCCTTCCGAGATCATCTCACATCGGCAGATAATGTTTCCATACGCCGGATTCTCCCGGATCAAGGCCGCCCTCTCCTCCCAGGAGAGGGTTGCCGGTTTCAGAATCCCTTTTCTCGTGGAGACAAAATCCTCTTTCTCGCAAAGCCCCATCTGTTCCCGCAGGATCCCGGCAATCCGTTCTCCCACCGCCGGGCAGCTTGTAAGTCCAGGAGACTCAATTCCTGCGCAGTCAATAAATCCTGGCGCATCTGCCAGTTCTTCTATGATAAACTCTCCTTTGTCTTCATGGGCGCGCAAACCTGCAAATGAAGTAATCACCTGCCGCACAGGGATGTTTTTCACATTCAGCCCGGCTTTTCCAAGCACCTGGTCAAGGCCTTCCCGGGTCGTATTCGTTCCTTCCTTGTCCTGTATGTCTATGGCAGTCGGCCCCAGCAGAAGATTGCCGTGAGCAGTAGGCGCAACCAGAATTCCCTTGCCGAACTTTCCCGGAAGAGCAAAGATGGTGCTCCTTACATGGGCGCCTGCACACTGATCCAGTAGGCAGTACTCTCCCCGCCTTGGCGTAATGTGAATCTTCTTTTCGCTGACCATGTTGTGGAACCGGTCTGCGTATACTCCAGCCGCATTTACTACATATTTCGCCGAATACACACCCTGGCTGGTAACAACCTCATATCCTTTTTCCTGCTTTTTAATATCCGTCACTTCTGTACAGAAATGAAATTCCACGCCGTTTGCACTGGCATTTTCCGCAAGGGCAATGTTCAGTTCAAAAGGACATATAATGCCTCCTGTAGGCGCATAGAGAGCTGCGTACACATCCTCAGAGATGTTCGGCTCCTTTTTCAGAACCTCTTCCCGGTTCAGAATCTTAAGGCCTTTTACCCCGTTTGCAACGCCCCTTTCGTACAACTCTTTAAGCTTCGGCATATCATCCCTGGATAAGCATATGACCAGCGAACCGTTTCGTGTAAACGGAATGTCCAGATCCTTTGCCAGGGAATCCATCAGTTCATTTCCCCGAAGGTTCATCTCTGCTTTCAGGGAGCCTTCGGCCGCATCATAACCTGCATGGACGATACCGCTGTTTGCCTTGGAAGTTCCGCAGCATACATCCTCTTCTTTTTCCAATACACATACTTTCACCTTGTAACGGGACAGTTCTCTGGCCGCCGCACAGCCGGATACACCCCCGCCTATGATTACAACATCATAATCAGACATATCTTCTCGTCTCCTTTTCTTTCCTATCATTGAAACCAGAAAAAAAGAGCAGGACAAGAAACGCATATCTCTCAATGCGTCATTGCCCTGCTCTTTTCTCCCGCAATTCCTCTATAAATAAAGATAATATCTTGACGCATTCCTGCGCCGCGCGCAGTCGTCTGCGACACACCTCAGTCAGAATTCCTACGTCTCCTGCTCTTCCTTCGCCCATCCATAGGCATACCTGACAGCCTTATTCCATCCCCGGATTCTCCTGGCCCGCTCTTCTTCTGCCGCAGAGGGCGTAAACGTCCGGTCAATGGCCCAGTTCTTAAGCACGTCTTCCTTACTCTTCCAGTATCCCACCGCAAGGCCCGCCAGATATGCGGCGCCCATGGCCGTTGTCTCAACGCACTGGGGACGCTGCACCGGGGCGCCTATGATATCGGCCTGGGTCTGCATCAGAAAATCATTCGCGCTTGCGCCGCCGTCTACCTTAAGGGAAGCCAGGGAAATCCCGGAATCTGCTTTCATGGCAGCCAGCACGTCATTAACCTGGTACGCCAGGGATTCCAGCGTTGCCCGGATAATATGGTACTTGTTCACACCCCGGGTAATCCCTACGATCGTTCCTCTGGCATACTGATCCCAGTGGGGAGCGCCAAGCCCGGTAAATGCAGGCACCACATAGCACCCGTTAGTATCCTTCACCTTCTTCGCCATATATTCCGAATCCATGGCAGAGTCAATCAGACGCATCTCGTCCCTCAGCCACTGCACTGCCGCACCTGCAACAAAGATAGAGCCTTCCAGGGCATAACTGACCTTACCTTCCAGCCCCCATGCGATGGTCGTAACCAGCCCGTTCTTTGAAAACACCGGCTTCTCTCCCGTGTTCATCAGAAGGAAACAGCCTGTACCGTATGTATTCTTGGCTTCCCCTGCCGTAAAGCAGGTCTGCCCGAACAGCGCCGACTGCTGATCCCCTGCCGCACCTGCAATCGGAATCGGACCGCCGAAGAAAGAAGGATCCGCCTCTCCGTAGATGTAGCTGGAAGGCTTTGCCTCAGGAAGCATACATCTGGGAATCTGAAGTTCTTCTAAAATCTCGTCATCCCATTGAAGCGTATTGATATTAAAAAGCATCGTACGGGACGCATTGGAATAATCCGTCACATGGACAGCGCCCTTTGTAAGCTTCCAGATCAGCCAGGTCTCCACCGTACCGAAAAGAAGTTCCCCTTTCTCGGCTCTCTTCCTTGCCCCTTCTACATGATCCAGAATCCACTTTACTTTTGTTCCTGCAAAATACGCATCAATCACCAGTCCGGTCTTGTCCCGGAACTGCCCGGTCAGCCCCTTTTCCTTCAGAGAATCGCAATATTCAGAGGTTCTTCTGCACTGCCACACGATAGCATGGTAAATCGGCTCCCCGGTATTCTTATCCCACACAATCGCCGTCTCTCTCTGATTCGTGATTCCGATTGCCGCAATATCCTCTGCCGTCGCACCGATCATACTCATTGCTTCCACTGCGACTCCCATCTGGCTTGCCCAGATCTCATCGGCATCGTGTTCTACCCAGCCTGGCTTTGGAAAATACTGCTTAAACTCCCGCTGGGCGACGCTGCACATCTTACCAGCCTCGTTAAATAGAATACATCTGTTACTCGTTGTTCCTGCGTCCAACGCCATTACATACTTCGCCATCCCCGCATCCTCCTGTTTTTATCCTTATTGTTTTCTACGCCTGGTTCACATCCGCCACACATCCTGGTTGGTTGTAGATACCGCAATCGCTCCTGCAGAAAGCGCAGCCACCACGTCTTCCTTATCTGTGATCAGCCCTCCCGCAATGATCGGGATTCTGGACGTGCGGCAGATCTTACGGATCACCTTTGGCATAAGCCCCGGAAGCACTTCGATAAAGTCCGGCCTCACCATGTGCTGCTGATTACGGATATTCTCAAGAGCCATGGAATCAATCAGAAAATAACGAAGCACCGTACACAGGGACAATTCTTTTCCCCGCTTAATCAGCGGCGGTTTTGTAGTGATAATTCCGTCGGCCGCCGTAAACTGCTTCACATAGTCTGCCGCTACTTCTTTTCCCCCCAGACCTGTAACCAGATCCACATGAACCATGGCAAACCTTCCTGTATTCTTGACCTTTTGGACGATTCCCCCAATGGAACAGATGTCTCCAAACAGAATAAAGACCACTTTGATCTCTTCCTGTTCACAGCACCTTTCCAGCCCCTCCATATCCTTCACTGCCGCAACCACAGGATTGCTCTCGATTGCATCGTAATATCTTCTGTCCATTCCTTTTCCCTCTGTATCTCTTTGCAGGCCTTCCTAAGCCCTGATGGTATCCCCTGTGTTCCCCAGGATTCATAAAGAAAAAGAGCAAATTAAATAACAACATTTCTGTTGTTCTCATTCGCTCTCCCATCTCAATACGTTTATGAAACTGTTATTACTATACCATATCACAGCGAATTGCACAACTATTTTCACTAAGAAATCCAAAATTTTCACCATATTTTCTTATTCTGCCCATACCTGGCCTTCTTCCACCTTTATCCCGTATTCTCTCTCAAGTTCCAGAAACTCTTCCCTTTCCAGAATTTCCGGCTGCCGACAGATATACTCCTGTATGGTCTGGGCACAGAAATCCCTGCCTACGGCATCATCCTGGCACATCAGCCGGATATGCGTTACCTTCAGTCCCGCCGCCTCTTCTATTTCTCCGATTCCCCTTACACAAGTCTCCGCCGCCAGGTCTTTCTGCCCGCAGGCCTCATATAGCGTAATCAGTCTCTGATACGTCTCTTCCCGCTTCGCCCCGTCCGTCTCCTTTTCCAGCATTTCCTCATATAACCGTACCGCTTCTTCGGATTTCCCCATCTTTTCATACGCCAGAACCATGTAGCCCCGGATCTCTTTCGCTCCTTCTCCCTCGCCGTCCATTCGATCCAGGCACCTTCTTCCCAGGCGAAGGACAGCCTCTGCCGAACGCTCTGTATCCAGCAGGCCGTAACCTCTGATCAGACAGAGTCCGTACCGCCCGTCTGCGTCCTCTTTCGTCTCCTTTTCAAGGAAATCCAGACTTGCCTCCAGAATTCCCGGATCTTTGGGCTTTTCCATAAGCGCCTCCACTACTTCTTTTAGGTTTCCCGCAAAGGCATACTCCTGAATTTTCTCAAGATAATACAGGCACTTCTCATAGTCGTTAAGATCAAGAAGATACGCTGTCGCCAGTTCCAGATATTCTTCTGCGTTTCCTGGCATCCATCTGTGCATGTTCACCCCTTTGCCGTCTGTATCCACGGCCTCGTCTCCCTGGTTTTCTGTTTCTCCTGTTTCTGGTCTGACTGTTGTCAGTTCCGTCTTTGCAGCCTGGTCTTCGAAACCGCCATGCTCTTTCAGCGTCCACGCCCCGGCCAGTATGGCTCCTGCCCCGAAAGCCATCCATGTTCCTCTGCGGATGACAGCCCTATGTTCCGTTCTCTTTTTATATTGCGGGATATTTTTTCGAATCTCTGCCGCGCTCTGATAAGCTGATCCTGATTGATAATTCAGACATTTTGAGATGATCTTTAGAAATCTTCTTTCCTCCCTCAAGGTAAGCGAAGGATCCGGCGCCGCCGCTGCAAGAAGATACTGAAATGTCTTTCCCAGTCCATAGAAGTCCAGTTTGCCACTTCCTTTCTGGTAATACGCTTCCTCCTGCGGAAGAAAACATTCTCTGACGATACGCCTTAGCATAAAACCCATCCGTTTTTCATTGGACCCTGCATCCATATCCAGAAAATACGGCTTCTCTTCATCTGTCACCACGATACTGTAAGGATTGACGTACTGATAATAAGGCTTGTTCCGGCACTTATGAATCATATTAAGCTGACCGGCGATCTCCCGCATCAAAGAAAACAGCCGCTCCTTTTCAACATCCGGGCAGAGTCGGATCCACTCTGCAAGTATCTGTCCTTCCACGTACTCTGAACTGATATAACAGGTTCTGCCGTGTTCAATCAGACGCAGTACGTCATAACCTTCTTTTTCCGCCACATATACCACCTCTTTCTCCCTATGTGTCACACCGTTACCGAATATTTTTGTTCATGTGGAAATTCTTGAAATAAGTTGAAATTAGATTAAAAAGATTTTTCTATCTGAATAATTTATATAATACTTGATTTTGCCCCAAAATACAAGCCCTTTTTCAAAAAGAGCCTGCCTATAGCCAAAAAGACCGCCGCACGTCCCAAACAGCCGTGCAGCGGTCTTTTCTCTCTATTCTACGTTCTTTTTATTCTGTCTGTAGCTTAACTCCCTTGGAGTATACAGATGTCTCGGAATACCGTCAACCATAACCGGTGATACGTCTCCCTGAATCAGCGGTCTTACATAGGAAATAAATTCACTGGTCACATAAGTGCCTTCTTCATTCACCCATTCTCTCGGAACCAGTTTCTCATCGTTGGCAATCTTATGAACATCCTTCACTTCTGTTCCACACTGATACGGATCGTCTGACAGTCTCTGCAGAACAACCATCTTACCAGTATCGCCCTCGTCCGCCGCCTTTACAGCCGCACCGCCAACCTGGTAAGCCTCCAGAATATCCACGCGGGAAGCCGCATGTGACGCTGAACGCTGCAGTGTACTGAGCTCGATCGCGCGGGTCTTACATCCAAGTTCTCCCGCAATAAAGCTTGCAAGATAAGATGCCGTTCCCGATAACTGCTTATGTCCGAATGCATCAACAAAATCAATGTTATTGCCAAGTTCACATACATAGGTTCCGTCTTCTGTGCGGATTCCTTCAGATACAGCAACCACGATAGACGTCTTCTTTTCCAACAACAGTTTTACCCTGTCGCCAAAGGCGCGCAGATCAAAAGTAGTCTCCGGAAGATAGATCAGGTCCGGTCCTTCACAGTCTTCTCCCATGGATAACGCCGCCGACCCGGTCAGCCAGCCTGCATTCCGTCCCATGATCTCTACGATCGTAACAATACCGTTCTCATTCTCCAGACAGAAGCTGTCGCGGATAATCTCTTTCATAGAAGTACCAATATACTTCGCAGCGCTTCCGTATCCAGGCGTATGGTCTGTCAGTGCAAGGTCATTGTCAATGGTCTTCGGGCAGCCGATAAATCTTGTCGAAAATCCCGTAATGATTGCATAATCAGATAACTTTTTTATCGTATCCATGGAGTCGTTGCCGCCGATGTAAATAAATGCCTCGATATCCAGTTTCTCAAGAATCTCAAAAATCTTGTCATACACTTCGCGGTTCTCATGAATCTCCGGCAGCTTGTAACGGCAGGATCCCAGGAAAGCCGCGGGAGTTCTTTTAAGAAGCTCCACGTCCAGTTCTGTCTTGATATGGTCTGCCAGGTCAATATAATTCTCTTCCAGTAATCCCTGTACACCATGCAGCATACCATATACTTTCTGCGCCCCACGGTCCTTGGCCGTACGGTAAACTCCGGCCAGACTTGAGTTGATCGCTGCTGTTGGTCCTCCGGACTGCCCTACAATAACATTTCTCTTCATAGTCTCCATATTCCTTTCTTTCTAAAAAATTGCTGACGATATTACTAGCTTAATATATTTCGATCTGTTTGTCCATAAAAAACGCAAAGGAACGCCTCACGGCCATTCCTGCATGTAACGGGATCACTTGTCTGAACTGTTACCATTTACAGCATTCTGTGCAAAAATATAACCTTTCATACACCCGTTGCCCGTAACCTCGACAACTTCGCCGTCCTCAATCTCGGCTTCCATCTCGCACTGGTTGCGGCAGACTTCACACACAATCTTTCTCTTCTCCATCTGCGAACTCCTCCTTATGGAACTATACAAATTCTGTCTTCATCTTCCCCGATCCATCTAGCTCATATCGTCACAGGTACGATAAAAGTCCTTACAGAGAATCTGCAAGGACTTTTAGCGTGGGCGAGAGGATTCGAACCCCCGACCTTCTGGTCCGTAGCCAGACGCTCTATCCAGCTGAGCTACGCCCACATATTACCAATGTTTTTACAACGATACTTATTATAACTTACTTGTCCTATATTGTCAAGAGATTTTATAATTTTTTTCTGACTGTATTACGGCCAAAAGGTATTTCAGCCTTTTGGCCTCGACGTCATGACATTCAGAGCATACAGACAGAATATCACCGTGCCGGCATTTACCAGCCCTACAGCGTCTTTAAAAACCGCATGAACGCCTCGCGGCCTTCCTCCGTACATTTATAGACGCCTGCATCTTCCAGCACACGGGTAAACGTAATACCGATCTCTTCCTTAAGAATATCCATCACATTTTCTCTGGTAATGCTGTCATACTTCGCAAGGAACCCGTCCGCCCACTCTTTGTGCTTCTCAATCTTCTCATTAGCGCCGATATCCTTACCCTCTGCCAGATAGTCAGCAAGGATCTCCATCTCTTCCTTAAGCCTGGCAGGAAGCACGGCCAGCCCCATGACCTCGATCAGCCCGATGTTCTCCTTCTTGATGTTATGATACTGCGCATGAGGATGGTAAACGCCCAGAGGGTGCTCCTTCGTAGTAATATTATTCCGCAGAGTCAGATCAAGTTCATAAGTATCTCCCACTTTTCTGGCAATAGGCGTGATCGTATTGTGCGGTTCTCCGTCCGTCTCTGCGAAAATAAACGCCTCCTCATCCGTATATCCCCGCCATACAGCCAGCACATGGTCTGCCAGTTCAATCAGCCGCTTTTCATCCTTATTTCTGATACGCAGCACAGACAGCGGCCATTTCACAATTCCAGCTTCCACATCCTCATATCCGGGAATCGTCACCGCCCTTTCAACCGGCGCTTTCGCCATTGCAAACGTATAACTGCCTCCCTGAAAATGGTCATGGCTTAAAATAGATCCGCCAACAATCGGAAGATCTGCATTAGATCCCAGGAAATAATGCGGGAACTGCTTTACAAAGTCAAACAGCTTGATAAACGCCGCCCTGTCAATCTTCATGGGCACATGCTGTCCGTTAAACACGATACAATGCTCGTTATAATATACATACGGGGAATACTGGAATCCCCATCTGCTGTCATTGATCGTAACCGGAATAATTCTGTGATTCTCCCTTGCCGGATGGTTCAGGCGTCCCGCATACCCCTCGTTCTCCATACAGAGCAGACACTTGGGATAACCGACCGCTTTTGCATTCTTCGCCGCCGCAATCGCCTTGGGATCCTTTTCAGGCTTGGAAAGGTTGATGGTAATGTCAATCTCTCCATAAGGGGAATCTACCTTCCACTTCATATCCTTTTTCACACGGTAACGGCGGATATAATCACTGTCCTGGCTGAGTTTATAGTAGTAATCCGTTGCATCCTTAGGGGAAATCTCATACTTTTTCGCAAACGTCTCCTGAATCTGGGCAGGTCTTGGCACAAGGCAATTCATTAACTTCGTGTCAAATAAGTCCCGGCAGCCGATACTGTCCTCGATGATTCCCCGTTTTACGGCCTCATCCAGCAATTCCTTTAATACAGACTCCAGTCTGATTCCATCTGCATCGATCCTGACATCCTCATACTCGTCTTCATGAAACATTTCCAGCAGGAGGTTCGTTGTATAGATCCGTTCCGTTTCCGGTAACAGTCCAGTCTGAATGCCGTATTCTACTAACTTCTTGATATTCTCGTTTAACATCTTCTCTTCTCCTCCATATTTATATCTGCATATATCTTCCGCGATCGTCTGCAATGGCAGCCACAATTAAATCACTCCGGCTCCATCTCCGATATCCACTACATAGAACTCCGCTTCATGCCCCACCTTCTTAAAGTAGGTCTTCCCGATCTCACTGATAAATGTATCTACCGCCTCATTCTTAACGATACTCACCGTACATCCGCCAAAGCCTCCTCCTGTTATACGGGACCCCAGCACGCCCGGCATTGCCTGTGCAAGATCCACAAGAATATCAATCTCCTCACAGGAAACCTCATAATCATACCTTAATGATTCATGGGAGGCATTCATCAGCTTTCCGAACAATTCCACATCCTGGTTCTTGAGCGCCTCCACTGCCCGAATCGTCCTCTGGTTCTCGTAGACGGCATGTTTTGCGCGTTTCTGTCTTACGGCATCCTTGATTGCATCCTTGTGGGCCTCATACTCTTCTTCTGTAAGTTCCCCCAGAGAATCAATCTTCACCACTTCTTTCAGTTCCTTAAGGGCTGTCTCGCATTCAGTTCTTCTGTCATTATAAGCAGAGTCTACCAGACTGTGCTTTACTTTACTGTTGGTGATCACAATCTTCGCATTTTCAAGGACTACCGGCGCATACTCATAGTGCAGCGTATTGGTATCCAGGAAAATCGCGTGATCCTTCTTCCCCATGGCGCTTGCGAACTGATCCATAATTCCACAGTTGCAGCCGTTAAAATTATTTTCTGAATCCTGTCCAATCAATGCGATATCCACCATGGACAACTGATCAAACCCAAAGGTATCCTTTAACATCACGCCAGTCAGTACCTCCAGTGAAGCCGAGGAAGAAAGCCCGGAGCCGTTGGGGATATTTCCATAGATCAGAATATCCATTCCATGGGTCAGCCGGTATCCCCGTTTCTCAAACGCCCACATCACACCCTTGGGGTAATTCGTCCAGTTTGCCTTCGGATCCGGCACCAGTTCGTCCAGACTCGTCTCAATCACACCCAGTTTCTCGAAATTCACAGAATAGAACCGAAGCTTCCTGTCCTTCCTGTCTCTTACAATCCCGTAGGTCCCAAGCGTCAACGCACATGGAAATACATGGCCGCCATTATAGTCTGTATGCTCTCCGATCAGATTCACACGTCCCGGGGCAAAATAAGACCGGATCTCTCCTTCTCCTTTGTACAAATCCTGAAACTGCTGAATTAATCTTTCCTTCATATTCATATCCTCCGTTCTGAACCGTTACGTTCATTACCCACTTATTTACGCTGCTCTTGCATATCAATCTTGCATATCAACTTTATCTGTTTTATAATTATAATGAGATTAGTCAATGGATACAATAAGAATATTTGATAATATTATCAATATATTGAGGAAATGAGGCAGACTATGCAGTTGCAGACCGAGAAAGACCATAAAGAGATCAAAAAACATGGAAATTATGAATTTCCCGTCCACATCAGCCTTGAAAAAATCCAGGCATACGAGCAGAATTCATTTCCCTGGCACTGGCATCCAGAGATCGAGCTGACCTGGGTTATGTCCGGTCAGATTGAATATTTTGTAAATGATAACAAATATCTTCTGTCAGAAGGAGAAGGGTTGTTTGGCAACAGCAATTCTCTCCACTCTGGCTGCATGACTGACCAGAAGGAATGCAGCTATCTGTCCGTCACCTTCCATCCCAGATTCATTTACGGCTATGAGAACAGCCTGCTCCAGACCAAATATGTAGACTTTATCACAGCCAACGAAAGCTGGCATTCCTTGAAATTATATAAAGATGTGGACTGGCACCAGGATGTGCTTATCCAGATTCAGAGTATTTACCGGATGTCACAGAATCCGCCTCCAGACTATGAACTTAAGGTACACCTGATTCTTACTGGCATCTGGCAGAAACTCTATCTGTATTACAGTTCCCTGCCTGCAAGCGAACAGCAGCCGCAGAAGCATCTGTCGAGACTAAAAGAGATCCTCTCTTATATTCAGGATCATTATACCCAGGAGATTACCCTGGATGAGATTGCAGACCATGTAAACATCTGCAAAAGTGAATGCTGTCGTTTTTTCAAAAAATATATGAAGATGACCATCTTCGAGTATATCCTGTTCCTGCGGATCCAGAACAGCCTTGCGCTCCTTCGGGCGGGGGAGAGCGTCACAAAGACCGCCGGCATGACAGGCTTCTCCACCGCCGCTTACTATGGGCAGATCTTTAAGCGTTACATGGGCTGTTCCCCCAGCCGTTACCGTAAGGAGCATATGGATTAGCGTACGCTTTTATTCCAGACTGATCACGATCTTATGAACCGAAATTTCCTCCAGGTAATTCCTAAGCTGATCCTTTAATGTCTCATCATACAGTTTCTCCTGTATCTCGGTATAGACTTCATCCGACGGCGCCTCGAAATAGTAAATCGTAATCTCCGACAAGTGATACCTTTCTGGTGAAAATACGCCTACTTTATCCACAATAAGCTTCCCGTCCGCATCCAGCATCACACTCTGAAGCAAATCGTATTTCTCATATTCCGGCTTCACTTTGCTTTCATCATAGCTATAGTCTATGGCCACTTCATACGGCGTCATCGTTACCGACTGGATCACATCGCCGTTTGGCGCGCTCTGGTTGACGTCAATGACTTTTACTCCCGTGCGGTCCACCGAGACATCCGTCTCGAATTCCCACGTACCTGCTTTGGAATAATACATATTCTCCATACCGTTCACCTTTAGCTTCCAGCGAAATGTGTCCGGAACATCATAACCGGCAACAGGATATTCATTATAACTAATACGCATGGCTCCTACAAATGTATGTTCATCCACATATTCCCCTTTTAGGTCAAGGGATGTCCACTCATACTCTTCCCCTGGCCATTCAAAGGCCTCATAGGTTTCTGGCGGCGTCATAAAGTCAAATTCCTGTTCTATTGAAAGATACATATGATAGCCGATCTCATCTCCTTCTATTATATTAGATTCTTTCACCTGGTCAGGAAACGGTTCTTCGGATTCGATCATCGCAGAGACATACATAGACCTTGAATCACTGTAAATCTCTGACAATGTCATCGTGATTCCCTCGGATTCGCTGACATTTCCGACGCTTACAGGCTCTGCCACTTCGTCAAATTTCCCCGGATACATCTGATCATCCTGCACCTTTTCAAAAATATGGCCGATCAGCGGCAGTTTCGCCGCTAATGCCGGATTTGCCGCAAACACTCCTGTTATGGCCAGGGCAATTGCCGCCGCTGCCATCCCTCTTATCAGATAATTCCATTGCTTTCTTTTCTTATACTTTCTTTTTATATCATACAGATTCTGTGCAACCACCTGGTCCAGTTTTTCTGTAGGTACTATGATATCGTCAAATTTAATTTGCATACAGATAATCCTCCTTCAATATTCGCTTTAATTCCTCTCTTGCACGGCTAAGATATGCTTTTACCGAACCCTCCGGCGCATTCATTACAAATGCGATTTCCTTAATCGTAAACTCACTGAAATATTTCAGATAAATTACGGTCCGGTATTTCTCAGACAACTGCCCGATCGCAGAGTTCAGATCACATTTTTCTTCCAGGGACACTCCCCGATAGCGTTCTGAAATATTTATATTATCCAGTTCACTGTAATAGACAATCTTCTTCTGCTCGTTCTGGGCCATACGGATCAAGATTCTCGTAATCCATGTTTTAAAATACTCCGGCTCTTTCAATGAGCGGATACTCTGATATGCATTTAGAATAGTAGCCCCCACTACATCCAGGGCTGTTTCCTCATTGCGCACATATAAATAGGCCATCTTATACAAATACTCCTGATGCTCTGCAATCAATGTTCCATATGCATCGGGATCTCCTTTTACCGCCTTCTTCACAAGCCGTATCTGTTCCTCTGCACTCATTGCACTTCTCCTTTATCATACTTAAATTAAAAAGACGTCTTTTTCTATATTTATTAGTGCGCCAAATCTCCAGAAAGGTTACAAAAATAAGGCTGTCAGAAAATAATTATTTCCTTCAGCCCCTTTCCATACATGACATATTCCCTATCCTTCCGAAGATACCCTGTCGCCAGATCTTCTTTCGAAAAAGCAAATTAAGTTCATTCATAACCTTCTTGTTAAACACCAACGGCTCTGTAATCCCGCCCATCAGTACAATCTCCATTATCTATCCAAAGAAATGAACTTCATTCTCTGTCTCCTTTCCTTTTGCCCATAGCCATCCTTTCACGAATATTACCTGACGTCCCTGTACAGATCTGCGATCTTCTCAATGTCCGCGCCTTTTCTATACATTGAACGCAGCCGGTTCATTTTCCACATCACCCGAAGTCTTCCGCCGTTTCTGAACCTCCTGTCCGAAGTATAAATCCTCTTCCTGGTAATTCCAATCCTGACCCCCATCTCCTTTAGCGTAAGGGAAAACTGATAGTCTTCCATGATCGGCAGATCCGGGAACCCTCCCGCCTCAAAGAACAGTTTCCGTCGGATAAAAATCCCCTGATCTCCGAACATGACCTTACGATCCTTAATCCTGTGGTTAGAAATGATCTGACAGCATTTCATCCAGATATTTTTGGAATGAAACGCAATCCCAAAGCAGCCTGCACGGTATTTCCCCATGACTGCTTCTATCTGCTCTATGGCGTCTGAGGGGATTTCACTGTCGCAGTGGAGAAAAAACAATACGTCCCCGCTGCTTTTTTCCGCCCCAAGATTCATCTGTACTGCCCGTCCCTTTGCTCCTTGAAGCACCGTATATTCTCTGGGTATCAGGCTAAGGGATCTGTCCGTGCTTTTGCCGTCCACAAACAGAATCTCCGCCTTCTCCTTCACAGGTTCAAGGGACCTGAGAAGTTTTCGAATTGTCTTTTCTTCGTTATAGACCGGAATAATAATTGATACCTTCATCTACAATAATTTTCTCCTTACACGATTCATAAAAGGCTGTATCCCAAGGGGCACCTTTTCCTCAACTCCTAATATCATGGGCAGAACATGATATGCCTCCTCCATGCCCTTTCTTCTGAAATTGCTGATACAGGAAGCGCAGTAAGTGTACAGTTCATCACTGCATTGCTTTGCCGACTCTGCCATCTTTCTGGAAAGCTCTGGCTCTTTCACCCCGGCACATCCTCCAAGCCCGCAGCACTGAACCTTTTGGAACGGCTCTGTAATCTCACCTTCCAGATAGCGGCGGACTTCCTGAAACATCTCTTTGTTCTCCCTGTCCGGGCATGGATAGTAAATGGGAAATCTGTTCTTTTTCACCATCTGTCCTTCTCCCAGTTCCTCAAGCTTCTGATAAATCGTCACCAGAGGAATCTCAAGCCTGTCTTTCAAAAAATGATAACAGTTCGGACACAGCACAATCAGTTCTTCTACCTCCCGCTCTTTCAGACGGGAATGGATTCTTTCAAGATTCTCTTCGGACTCTGTACGAAGCCCCAGTTCAAAGACAGGTTTCCCGCAGCAGTCAAAGATGATCCCTATGCCGTGTTTCTTCATGAGGCGTTCCAGATATCCTGTGGTCTTTGGGTAAAATGCAGGAAAATTACATCCGGGAAACAGGACCGACTTTTTCTTTCCCTTCCGGTAATTTGCGAATCTGTAGGGGCTTTTCTCCCACAGAAGCCCTTTATAAGAGGTTCTGTCCGGCCTCATCTGCCGCATAAGGACCGCCATTTGGGAACCGTCGATATCCTTCGGACATACCGCCTTACACCGGCCGCACAGGAAACAGGAATATGCAAGATCCGGACGTTCTGCCAGCCCTAAAAGATCGATCCCATATTTTTCCAGAAAAAGACAGTTTCCTGTACAGGCCCCGCAGTGGATACAACGGTCTGCCCCGTACCATGCCGTCAAGTCTTCCTTTGTATCAATGTCTCTTAACTCCGGTCCCGCACAGACACGAAGACCTGCCTTTTCAAGCCTTAAGAGCGTGTCCTCAAACACGGTATTCGTTCCATAATGAGGCACGTCCCAGATATCGTCCCTTGCTTCCTTAAGCCCGATCAGATAATACCCGCCGTCACAGGTCGGGTTCAATAAAGCGTCACAATTTTCCAGCTCCCGGAAGGACTGCTCCAAAATGTCTGATGTAATCTGAGGAATATCTGTTCCGGTCAGCAGCACGCACTCATATCCCATGGCAAAAGTTTCTGCAAACGCCTGTCTCATCCTCTCTCCAAGCCCTTCCCCTTTTTGGGGATAAAAACCCCTGGCGCCTCTCATGAATTTCCCCAGATCTCCAAAGATCCTTTCTTCGTCCGGTAAGGTATGCCCCCGGCGGGGCGGGCGGACTTCGTCCATTAAGGTGTAATACACCAGAATATCCGCCGCGCATCCCTGGCATGCCTGGAATGTGCGGCGGATAAACTCACTGTGCAGAGCCGCACAGTCCTCTCCCGATAGAAAGGGCATAAGCCTCGTCTTCGTCTGTCCCGGTACCGGAACTCTGGTAAACAGAATGATTGCAAGTCTCATCTATTCTCCCTTAGCCTCCTCCTTTACATTTCCCAGAAACTTTTTCTGAATCAGCAGCCCGGCTGCCGTCACCGTGACCGCCAGAACCCCTGCCGTCAGAAAATATTTCCACTTATCTCCCTCTGCCGTAATCCCTGCCGAGCCGATGGTAAAAAAAGAGACTCCCGGCAGCATGAAGATAAACGTGAATACAGAGTATTTCCAGAACCCTATATCCGTGATCCCATAGGCAAAATTCTGCAGATTATAGGGAAAAACCGGAACCATCCTTGTAATCATGAGCACAATTATATCACTCTTCCCATCCTCTGAGAACAGAACCCTCTTCAACAGCCTGTTTTTCTCAAGCATAGGCTTTACGGAGTCCTTAAGAAAGAACCTTCCCACCAGAAACGCCAGCATGGCGCCAAGCGTCGTGGCAGCCAGGCACGCAAAGATTCCCATAAACGGCCCGAAAAGGATCCCCGCCGCAACGGCAAAGGTAATCCCCGGAAGCGCCAGCACCACGCAGCCGATGATCGTAAGCACGATATAAATACACAGCGCCCACAGAAAATGTTCTTCTACCGTCTTTTTCAGAAACATCAGATTATCCATGTCAGACAGATATTTTGCCCATCCGAAATACCGGTTGAGAATCAGAATCAGCAGTACGATCACTGCAAATGCAAGTATTTTTATATATTTTCTCATGACTGACCGCCCCTGCACCATTTCATAGCGGCAAACGTCTTTAGAAGCTGCACCACATTCGCCAGCCCGATCAGCGGCAGGGCCAGGTAATAGGAACGAATGATTTCCTGAGAAAAATATAACGTAAATATGAGATAAAATACAGCAAGTAAAACCGTCATGATTACCATAGGAAAAACGATCTTCTGATACGTCTTCCTGCGTTTTACATAAACGATCACAAGCAGGACTGCCAGTATGAGAACTGCGGCTACAGCTAAATAACGCAGCATATCGACTGGCAATGCTTCTTTTACTTTTGAAATTTTAAAAACAATCCACCGGTTCATCCCAAGCTTGCGCTTCGCAAAATACTGAATGACATATGCTCCCGCAAGCAGGGCCGCTATCAGCAGATCCGCAATGATATAAAGTATTTTTTTCATAGCTTCTCCATACTCCAATGAAAACTACCAGGGGGCATGCTTTCAAAACATGCCCCGCCATTGATCTTATCTGTCGAATTATTCTGCCGCCGCCTTATCCGTCGGAAGCTCGCCGACCGTCGTATGCTCACAGTCATCGCTGGCCGGATCGCCTACCTGAACCGGATAATCGGGCTTCATCTGCCACTCATACCAACCGCCGTCATACACGGAAATATCATCATACCCGTTCTCATAAAGCACTAAGAACGGAACCGTTGCGCGCCATCCGGTACCGCAGTAGAAGGAAAGATGGTTATCCAGCGTAAAATCACAGTCTTCCCATACCTTTTTAAATCCTTCTAAGTCCTTAACCACTCCGTCTGCATCTGTAAAGTCAGCCACGTCAACCGCCGTCTTTGCACCTTTGCCCCATACGGCGCCTTCCGGTTCGCCGCCTCTTTCGATATAATTATATCCGCTTGACTTTCCAAGCCACTCGTCTTCGCTTCGGATACTTACCAGCTTAAAGTTGTCATCATTTTCAAGCCTGTCTCTGGCATCCTCGATAGACACCCAGAATTCCGGATGTGCCGGAACCGTCGTTCCGAAGCTGTCTGCCTTCGTTCCTTCATTGACATCCGTTTCCACGTCATATCCTGCCTTCTCCCATGCTTTCAGACCGCCGTTTAAGATCTTCACATCCTCAACGCCTGCCCAGAGATAAGCGTATGCCACACGGCCAACGCCGGAAACGTCCTCGCCGTAGAGAATCACCTTCGTATCCTTCGTAATGCCGTGGGACAACATATAAGACTCAACTTCTTCCGGAGTAAGAAGATTGTATGGTTTCTCCTCTGTCCCTTCCGCATCTTCCACTTCCGTATCTCCTACGAGGATTGCCCCCGGAACGTGCCCTTTTTTATAGGACTCGCTGTCGTCTAATGCGCCGGTATACGTGACTTCTGCGATCACTGCCTCCTCATAACCTGCCTGGTTTCCGTCAATGACGCTTTTCACCCATTCCGGCGTAACATAAACCGTTCTCTGATCTACCGGTTCTACATCCGCCGTATCCTCCGATTCTTTATCCGCGGTATCTTTATCCTCTTTCTGCTCGTTGGCAGTATTCTCAGTCTTATTGTCTGCATTGTCTGTATTGGAACTGCATCCTGCGGCAAGGCCTGCCACCACTGCCATACTTAGTAATACACTTAAAAATCTCTTTTTCATAATGTAATGCTCTCCTTTACTCATATAGATTATTTTTCTTTTTTCTTCTGCCGTTCTACATAAAGCTGTCTGCAAAGTACCATCAACGCAGACAGGGCGAAAAGTATCAGAAGCGCCGTTACAAGCATCTGTGCCCCTCCGGTCAGCATACCGCCCACGTAAGAGTAAATAATGGTTGCCGGAAGCTGGCCGATTCCTGTCGCCGCAAAAAAACTCCAGAAAGACATGGATGTAAGCCCGGCCGCATAACTTACGATATCAAAGGAAATAAACGGAAGCAGCCTTGCAATCAGAATACTTAACCGCCCGTGCTTCTCGAAGAAAACGTCAATCTGCTTAAGCCCGGCCTTACTGGTAATCTTCTCCACCACGTCGCGGCCTAAAATCCGTGCAATATAAAAGCAGACCGCAGCCCCTGCCATTGCGCTTGTCCATGAGAGAATCGCTCCCTTCCACCATCCAAAAAGATTCGCGTTAGCAAACGTCAGCAAAAACGCCGGAAGCGGCGCTGCAACAGACTGTAAAATCATCAGTGCAAACGACACCGCTGCTGCATACGCACCATAGGATTCCACAAATTCCCGTACTAACGTAAAATCACCGCTGGTAAACATCCAGGCTATCTCATGATACAGGTCATGTACAGAAGGAATCCACAGATACGCCAGGACTGCCGCGGCAAACAGCAAAATGATTACCGACTTCCCTATCCAGTTCTTTTTTTTCTGTTCTGTTTTCTTTTCCATCATTCCCTAGTTTCACCTGTTTTGCATCATTCTATTCTGCCTCTTTTGTGCGATCATGCGCAGTCTCGATTTCTCATAAGATTTCCTCCTGGTTCATAAAAAATTAATATCTTAGACATTTTCTGTCCGTTTTTTTATATTATCATAGGAGAAAATGACCGTCTAATCAATAATTATAATAATTTCACCAATTTATAGATGATATCTATTCAACGTCACTGTATTATGAAAAATCCCACGCCGGTCCCAAGCTTATGGCCGGACAGCATATACTCCTTTGCTCTCTTTTGAAGGGACGTATCCTCTGGATACAGCCGATGGTCCGCCAGAACCTCTCCAAAGATTCTCGTCTCTGGCTGCAGGCTGTCATAGTCTACCTCTGTCACCTGAAAAAGATTCTGAAAACGGATAATATTGCAGGCCCTTGGCAGAATCTCTTTCAGATGTGGAGACAACAGCCAGGAATCACAGACGAACACCTGGTATTCCTGGCCGAAAAAATCCAATGCCTGTTGAAAAGACTTCTGGCACTCCTCATAAACCAAGGGCTCCCCTGCCGGGATATGTACGTTCAGCGCCCTGGTTTCCGCCGGAATCACCTGGCTTTCCCCTCTCATCTCCTTGTCAGTCACAATTGGTTCAAACTGCAGCCTGCCAAGCCGGAACAACATCATCTTCACAGACTGTCCAAGCCATGCGAGCTCTTCCAGGCCATAGACGCCATACTTACGCTCACATTCCCTGCACCAGATTGTAATATCATAGAAAGTCTGGACAAACACCTGATCTCCATATCCCTTCTTCCGATATTCTTCATAAGTATCCAACGCCAGCTTCAGATAGAATTCTAAAGCCCACGTATAACCATCTTCGATTAACTTCCATTCTTCGATAAACTGCATGATATCCCGGTCAAACCGATCTTTCCAGAGACCGTATTCCTTCACGCCGATCCGCTCATTACGAACCAGTTTTCGCGCTTCCCCGGGCAGATAAATCCGTTCCATTAATTCTTCTAACTTCATATTCTATCTCTTTCTATCTCTCTTCTTTCCGTACTTTTGGTCAGACTGACTTCATCCTTCGCGCAATCTCATGGTTCACCCGGTTCCGGAGCGTAATCAGATACATATCCGACTTCGGATACCGTTTAAAAGTAAGAGGCTCTGCCAGTTCACCCTCAACCAATTCCATCACATACGCCTTGCTGGTCAGCGTTTCCAGCAGCCGCAGCGCCCTTAAGTCTGTAAGCGCCTCATAGTGAACCATCATTCGCACAGATTCTTCCGGATATCCGTCGCTGCCTGGATATACAAGAAAGGGATCCCCTGCCGGAAATGCATTGCCCGCGTCCGTCACCTGATAGGGGTTGATATGTTCAATGGAAAACTGACTGTTATAAAAATTATATCCCCAGTGAAGTATCCCGGCAATGTCATACTTGAACAACTGCACTCCATAGATCCGATTCCTTGCCGACGGCATGGACATAAACCGGTTACTCACCTCGTAAAACTGACCGGTACAGTAATACGTCCACAAATCCTTTACCCCATGTTCCAGAAAAACCTCAATCTCATTATTTCCCGGAACCGGCCGGTCAACCAGGCCGTGCCGGTAAAACTCATAACTGGAAAGGGCGTCTAACGTACGGAAACCTTCTAATAGATTTCCCAGCGATTCCTTAGCCGCCTTAAATCTTTCCAGATGCTCCTCTCCCGGCTCATCTGAAATATGGAAATATGTATTCTCCGCAATCCCCCATTCCCGCAGCCTCTCAGTCAGTTTCGGAAGGAAGCTGTGCAGGAACCTGGTGTACTCACCCACCGCCGGGGTATGCCATCCGAAGATCTTCTCCTCTTTTCCGTCTACCGTCGCCACCACCTTAGGAGCATATTTTGCACCCCACTGAGAGAACAGATGGGACATCTCATAATATTCAATCCCACAGGATCTGCACAGATCAATCCAGCGTTTCAGCCTGTGGAATCCAAACCTGTATTCTCCGTCCTTTACTTCCACTTCGATCAACTGTGTCGTAGTTCGCTCCATCCCCACCGCCGTATCCAGCGGAGACGTAAAGAGCGGAACCAGCATCATGTTACATCCTCTCAGCACGTATTCATGGAAATAATTCTCCAGAAGTTTCCAGTGTTCTTCTGAAAATACTTCCACCTGGTAATAGTCTGCAAGACAGTCTGCATGAAACCATTCCGTATGTATGATCCCCAGTTCCGGCAAAACCGCTCCGATTACCTGTATCTTCATCACGGACGAACATACCGGCTCTTCGTCTTTCACAAGCTGAATCTCAATCTCATAGTCCCCGGCTTCCATCTCCTGCGTCACTTCCACGTCAATCCACAGGCTTCTCCACTGGCGGGAACATACGATTACCTTACCGTCCTTTACGTCTCGCAGAAGATCTGGATACAGCCCGGAAGACGTTCTCAGATAATTGTCATCCACCATACGATTGACCGCGCGCCCCACCGGAACCTGTTCTACGGTCCTAATGCGAATCCATTGCTCCAAAGGCGATTTGACTCTGACATCCAGACGCTCTCTCTCTGAACAATCTCCGGTGTATGCTGCCTGGAATGATACCGTTTCTCCCCAGAGTGCGCTGAGTTTCAGACATTCCGGCCGATAGACCGGGGTCTCGTCCTGGAATACTTTTGCCAGGGAACTTAATAGTTTCATCTCATACTTTACTGTTTTGTGCTCACACATCTCTTATTTCCTCTCTTTTAATACATAGATTCATCATATCATAAAACAGACCTATGAAGAAGTATTTCTGACTCCGGTGAATGCCAGACTCTTCAATGCTCCTTTCGCATTACGTTTACTATAACTCATATTCAAAAGAAGCCCTGTCCGTTTGAAAGGAAAAGAACGTATTTTCTCCTTTCCGGAACCTGTAAAATGCCCGGCAGGCCGCATTCTCATGGATTGTCCTTGTCATATTCCCATTAGACGGAGCTTTCAGAGGATTCCTGACTTTTTCCAGCAGCCTGGCTTCTAATTCCAGATTTCCCTGCACAATCCGAAGCAGTCCATCCCGAACCTGTGCCGCTCTTGCCCCTAAATACGTCGCCAGCCTGTATTCTCTGCCCTTCCATAACACAACGCCTATGATACCGCGAAAATGAAAACCTGCAATAGGCACGTCAGCCACGGACAGCATAAGAGAACCTTCCGGAAAGCTGCATTGCGTCCATGCATATTCTCTGGGAAACGAATATCCCTGGTCCCCCTCCCAATATCCAGAAGCATTCTGAAATAAATATTCCTTCCTGTTGACAAAAAATTTTCCATGAACGGAATGCCGCATGCTTCGCACGCTATGCCGGCATTCCAGAAAAGGCAATATGGAAAACGGCCCCATAATATCATATTTAATCGGGGAAAGGGGGCCGAAACTCACTTCCCCATCGAGATCCAGTTCCGGCGTATGTACTGCCAGAAGAATGCCCCTCTCTCCAAAGCGGTTTTTTCCTATCCAGATATCCCTTTCTGTCCGATGAAACGCCGAAGCAGGATAGTCGACGTTCCATACATGATTCTCTGTAATAATCTGAATGGAACACAAGCCCTCTTGTCCCGATCTGTGAACTGCAGGTATGACTGCCAGGGTCTGCGTTTCAGACTGACATTTAAAATACCATCCATAAAAGAAATTGTGCATATACTCTGCCCTCCGTAGAAAGATCCAGTTTTATTCTCTCTCAAAAGGGTTTCTTTTATACATGATTTTATAAAAACACCACCCTTGAAACCTTATCCATTCAGGGTGGTGTCCATAACTGCATATTCACTCTATATCGTAACCGTTACATGGTCTGTCTCTTCACCGTATTAAGCGCCTTCGCCACAGGCGGTATAGATAGAATGGCCAGAGTAATCAGACCTTCCGCCCCAAGATAACTCCCCTGATATAAGGCAGAGTATACCCACGGATTCATGCCCTCGGGCGCATACGCAGCAAAGAAGAACACGCCGGACAGAGTCGAGAACAGGAATCTTCCCAGAACGCCTACGATATATCCGATCTGAAGACCGTATCTGCGGCCGCAAAAAAGCCCGGACAATCCCAGTGCGCCAAAGGCCAGGGGATAGTCGAAAAGTACCTGGGGAACTGACATCATATAGGGATCCACAATAAACTGCAGAAAACCGAAACCAACTCCTGTGAGGATTCCGTACCCGGCTCCGAACCAGTACCCGATCAGACAGATAAACAACATGGATAAAAGTGTGACTGAACCGCCCATAGGCATTTCCCATACTTTTATATAGGAAGTGACCATTGCAAGCGCAATTCCCATAGCAGAAAAAACGAGTTTCCTGACGGCAGAAGACGTACTTCTGCCTGTGACAGAATGAATTTGTGACATTATGAAATTCTCCTTTCCTTACGCCGGCATTACCCGGATCAAGTTTTAAGGGTCTGTATGCCTTGCATACATCTCAGCCATTCTCAGCGCCCCTGTGTAACATCTATAGGATAAATCCAGGAAAAGAAAAAGTCAAGCAGAAAATACTGCCTCTATCCTTTCCAGAAACCCATCCTCAAGATAAGATTCTATTTTCGAAAACGTCTCTTCATTCCGAATCAGCCTGCCTGGTTCCTGATATTGCACCCAGGCCATGGCGCACCAGGTAATTCCTCTCAGGCAGGTAATGGGGATGAACAGTCTAAGGCGCTCTTCCACTCCCTGTACGTCATATCTGCCTGCCACATATGCCTTGTACTGCCTGATAAAGCGATCTGTCTCTTTCTGATCAAGAATTACGTCCGTCTTCCAGAAGGTGGTGGTCGGAGCAAGGAAATGTCCCAGATCCTGCACAGGATCGCCATACAGCGGCTTCTCCCAGTCAACCAGGTAATTATTCTCCCCTTCTCCGTTGATCAGAAAATTCCCGGAATTCAGTTCTGTATTAATACAACAGCGATATCCTTCATACTTCGAAACCTTCTCAAGCATCCGCTGCCCGCTTCTGAGCATCCTCTCTATTCTTCGTTTCTTTAAAGGCTCTCCGAACTGGGATTGATAGTATGTTTCTACCATCTCGTTGCACTCATCTAATATTGCCTGCAGCGGGTTCTCATATATCATAAGGCCTTCATTACCGATCAGAGGAACACTGTGAATATCTGCGAGGCACTGGGCCGCAAAGTCCATCTCCCGCCGGTAATTCAGGGCGTGTCCTTCAAGGAATTCCATCACCATGATACCCACGTGAAGCTTCTCCTTACTTCCATCTACATAGAGAGCCTTTGGAGTCCGCCCTGAATCTTCCAGTAATCTCAGCGCACGATATTCATATCCGATCTGATCGTCAAGATGCATCTGACTTGCGGTGTTCACTCTTAGAATCAGCTTTTTCTTTGACACAGGATGTACGAACAAATAATTGACATTGTACTCTCCCTGGGCCAGCAGCCGGCATTCTATCTTTTCACTGTAAGGAATATCTAATCTTTCCTTAAATTCTTTTGTCTGAATATATTCCCCTAATCCTGTAAATCGATCCATACTTTTTCATTCCTCTTTCCCGACCTGGCAATCGTTCTAAATCCTGTCCAAGATCTCAATGACCTCTTTCACCAGTTTTGGACAGAATGACATCATCCTTCCTGTTTCCACCGCCTCTTTGAGTCCTTCCGGGTCTGAGATGTCATAACCCAGCAGTTCCCTGCAGCTGCAGGATGGATATTTTTCAAAAAATTTTTTCTTAAACTCTCCGCTCTTTGTCATCATCACCTCTTTCTGCTCTGAAAGCTTTTCAGAATCATAATGACCATACTTAAGTCCAATCACCATAAGCGCCCCTGTAAACGCTCCGCAGGTATCGGCCTGAAACATTCCTCCTCCAAAGCAGGCGGCCACCTTATTGGCTGATTCCTCCGAGATTCCCGTCTCTTCCGCATAATGAGACACTACAACCTGGGAACAGTCATAACCCTTCGCAAACTGTCCGGCAATTACCTTTTCTTCCATAAATATCTCTCCTTAACATTCATCTGAATCACCTTATTCTAACATATATTTTTATTTGTATCCATGCCTTTTTCACCTGCACTTGCACCTTACTATCCGAAAACCGACATTTTTCTATCCTGTACAAAGCTTCCTGCACAAAGCCTCCTCCTGCGCATAAGATGAATTAAAAACATAGTTATAAACCGGAGGAGCAGATCAGATGAACAATCATCATAATTGTAATTGCTGCTGCCATGGTTCTGCCGGAATTCAGGGACCTATGGGCCCTCAAGGCGAAGCCGGACCTGCCGGGCCTATGGGACCTATGGGGCCTCAGGGTGAAGCCGGACCTGCCGGGCCTATGGGGCCTTAGGGCGAAGCCGGACCTGCCGGACCCGGGGTATGGCCATCCTATTTTAACGCTGTCATGCAAGGCGGATACCAGACTATTCCCCCGGAAGGAAATGTCAATTTTCTCCTGGCCTTTCAGTCCGGCGATTTTTCATTTATCCCCAATACTGCCGAAATCATCGTAAATACAGACGGTATTTACCGCATAGACTACTCGTTGCTGATCCGCCCTGCCGCCGGAGCGCAAAACGTCGCCTATGCAGTAGCCATTAACGGGCTTGAAAACCCATTATCTTTTTTCGGGGCTTACTCTGACGAACTGATGCACACTGAGCGCAGGGAATTAACAGGCATGTTTATTGCCTCGATTTCCGCTGGTTCTGTTGTCACACTGCGCAACAAATCTTCTACTGAAGATTACCTGGCAGGGACAGGTATTAACAATCAGGCTGTCAATCATGCGTCCATCTTATTACAGCGGATTGCCTGATTGGCAGATATTCCCCTGCATATCTGCTGCAAAAGTAAGAATGCTGCCGCTTCACGATTTATTATCCGTGAAACGGCAGCGCCCTTTCTATACCCAATCATAAAACACCCTCAAACTGATCTGCCACCTTTTTCAGCCATTCTCTGACAGGAAGATGCTGGGGGCACATTTCTTCACACTGCCCGCATTCCACGCAATCGCCTGCCTTCCCGGCCTGCTCGGCAATATGGCCGTACATCACCGTCTGCGCTGTCCATGTCTTTACAGATGATTCCTGCATATCCATATTATAAAGAGAAAAATATTTCGGTATGGCTATGTCTGCCGGGCACTTATGTAAGCAATAGGAACACCCGGTACATGGTATTGTAATACTGCTATTGATCACATCCGCCGCTTTCTGTGTTGCGGCAATCTCCTCTTCTGTCAGGGGGACGAACTTGTCCATGTAAGAAATATTATCCCTCATCTGCTCCATGCTGCTCATTCCGCTCAACACCATCATTACGTTGTTAAGACCTGCCGCAAACCGGACGGCCCATGATGCTATAGACCGGTCTGGATCACAGGCACGAAGCAGGGATTCTGCTTCGTCGGGAAGACACGCAAGGGTTCCGCCCTTGACCGGTTCCATGACGATCACAGGCTTCCCATGGAGTTTCGCCGTCTCATAACATCTCCTGGACTGGATAACTTCACTCTCCCAGTCCAGATAATTAAGCTGTATCTGCACAAAATCCACTTCGGGATGCTGTGTCAGAATTTCGTCCAGCACATCTGCCGTATCATGAAAGGAAAATCCAATCTGTTTTACAAGTCCTTCTTCCTTCTTTCGCTTCATGAAATCAAATACATGAAGTCTTTCTGCGATTTCCCTGCGGTCCCCTCCCATATCGTGAATAAGATAATAATCAAAATATTTCACACCGCAGCGTGAAAGCTGCTTCTTAAAGTACTTCTCAAGTTCCTCTTCTCTCTGAATAATCACAAGGGGCAGCTTATCCGCCAGCACATACGCCGAACGTTTATGACGCCTGACCAGGCAGTCTCTGAGCGCCGCCTCAGAATTCCCGTTGTGATAGAACCAGGCTGTGTCAAAATACTGAAATCCTTTTTCGATAAAATAATCCACCATCTGACATACGGTTTCCTTATCCACGTTTCCAAACTCACCGTTCGTCACCGGCAGCCTCATGAAACCAAACCCCAGCTTTTTCATCAATACTTTCCTCCACTTTTTCCTACCTTTTCACATTTCTTTTTAAGCTTTTCCATGATATTCTTTATTCGCTGATGATGCGCTGCGCCACATACCTGAAGTGGGGCATATCCACACCCCGGTAATGTTTCGTCCAACAGTCAGATTTAGTCATGCCATTTCGAAGGGCCACTTTCTGCGAGGCCGTGTTCGTGTCTCTGATGATGGAACAGACCTGGTCTGCTTCCAGTTTTTCAAACGCATATTTTTTACACGCATCGGCGGCCTCGATGGCATACCCTTTATGCCAGTGCCGGCGGCAGAAAAGATAGCCGATCTCCAGCACTTCCGTTTCTTTCCATGGCTGCATGGTAAGCCCGCATTGTCCGATCATCTCGTCCGTTTCCTTCTGAATTACCGCCCACAGGCCGAATCCCCATCTCTCATAACGTGCAATCTGCCTGTCAAGCCATTCCTGTACTTCTTCATCGCAAAACGCCCCTTCATAGGCATACATGGCCTCTTCATCCTGCAGGATGGCGCACAGAGAGCGATAATCATTCTGGTTCATTTCCCGCAGATATAATCTCTGTGTTTCCAGTATCATTTTATTTCACCTTATATCCACACTGACCGCAGAAAGCCGCCCCCGGCTTCAGCGGCTTCCCACATCCCGGGCATATTCCCGGAGCTTTATCCTGTGCTGCCTTAATTCTTGTAATCCGGTCAAACAGCGGAAGCAGACAGGGCAGAGGATCCTCAAACTTTCCCTCATAATATGCCTTTCCAAGTTCCATATATGCCCGCTCCAGTTCCAGCGGTCCTCCATTGACCTTGTCGTAATTCACAAATACAGTCGCCTCGTTATCATTCATCATCCGTCTCCTCCTTTATTCCAATACAAATGAGTTGTCTCTGTTTTCCAGATAAATCCTCATGCCCCTGGGAAGATAATACTCTCGTCCCTCCCCTAAAGGCTGACCGCTTTCCAGGAATACCGTCATTCTCCGATGGGGCTTCACACAATACTCTCCATATGCCGTCACATAGTATATTTCTGCAGCCAGATCGCCTGTCCGCCCGGGAACCACTACCATCTGCCGATCCTCCTTGCAGCAATACACAGGCACCCGATCCTCCATAAGGAAAGTCTTTGCCGCATAGATTCCCTTTTCTCCGGTAATTGCTCCGTGAAAATCCAGACACACCGTTTCTTTTTCCATTGTCCGGGGTTCCACAGCCTCAGGTATTCCTGGATTTTGAATGGGATTCGTCATCTCTTCCTTCATCAATGCACCCCAGACCGCAAGTGACAGCGTGACCAGATAGATCCCGATCCAGAAAAGCACTGGCAGGATATGAACTTCTATTTCACCAATTCCGTCCACCCCCGGCAGGCCGCCGAAATTAAAGAATCCTTTTACGCTCTCAAGCGCATTTTCTACTGACGTGATCCGGTCTTTAATCTGAACATAAAAGATAATGGCAATGACATTGACAGCAATCTGCCCTATAATCGAAACGATGTATGCGGCTCCTGTCGGAAGCAACGCCGTGAGAACCGCCACAGCAAAGATCAGAATCAGCCACACCAGAATCATATAAGAATAGTTTCTGATATAAGACTTTGCCATTTCCATCACTTCCTGAAGGAATCCCAGATCCCCGTCTTTCGTAAAGCCCATCCGAACTACGTTGGCGACAGACAGTCTGAGATCTCCTAACGATACCAGCGGCAGAAATACGATTCCCATGGAACCAAGCATAAACAATGCGATAATGTACCTCAATCTTTTTTTCATATGATTCTCCTTCTTACTCAGACGCTAAAGTCTCCGTTATCTCTGTGAATCCTCTTTGTTCCTCCCGAACGGGGCAGACCGGTTCCACCTTGTTCCGTATGATAATGTCCTGTAAAAATCCTCTACGCTCCACGGGCGGAATATACACGTTACTTTGGTCCTTCCACCCTTTCAGATACTCTTCCATATGCTCGTTCTCCTTTCTCTATGGTCTGTCTTCGATCCTTGGAAACATTTCTCAAAAAGGTTATTATTCCTTACTGTAACAAAGACAGGTCTGTTACATCCCGGTATTCCAGGGGATATGGATTGGAATAGTATTCGTCATTTATCCCTAACTCTCGGCTGGACATAAATTCCTCTTCTACATGTCCGTTTCTGATATAGATCCTGGATAATTCTTCGAATCCCATATGTCCGCTCACTTTTATGACATAATCACCTTCTCCTCCACTCTCATCTGCATATAAACCTGTATGAAATCCATTGAATTCGCCCAGATATACGCAATCCTGCCCTTGGATGGTATATACTTTATAAGCATAATCAGCCTCACAAGTTCCTTCCCGTACCAGCAATTCTTTTACTCCATCCTTGTCAATATCAAAAACACTATAATGATTAGATTCTCCATACTGCGTATAAACATTCCTTATGATTGGCTGATAGATATCTGCATACGTCTGCGAAGTAACCTCCGAAGACACCTGCTCGTTTTCAGCTTCAAAATTTTCTTCAGCTTCCGGTTCCTCAATCTTCAGTTTCTCACGCAGCTTTGCAAAAGTCTGTTCTAATTCCAGAAGACTTCTGTCCTGTTCTTCCTCAATCCTGGACAGCCCGTATGTCTCGCACGACTCCCACAGCCTGGCCGCCTCCTGGCCAAATTCCTCCTCAGTAATCGGGTTCCCGTCCAGAAGGTACGGACCTCCGTCGCTGAAGGATTCTGCCCTCAGTTCCTTCACCTTCTCAAACCGATTCTCTCGAAAGCCCCATATGTAATCAGTCTCAAAATCATCTGCCGAGCCTTCCACGATATAATACTGCCCTTCTTCTCCTGCAACATACAGGGTTGTCGTACCTCCATCATTCCTGTACCCACCGCCTTCATATACTTTTTCGATTCCAGAATCCGTTTCCTTCCATACTTCTATCTTGTATTCCGGCAGCATGTAACTGACAGACGGGTTATAAGAATCGGGGTCCGCATACGCCAGAAGCAGTTCTTCCGTTCCGTCCCAGTCAAAATCAATCAGTTTTGCCATACACAGGCCTTTCAGATAGGTTGAATACCGGCCAACAATATATTTCTCCGCACTGCCATAAGCCTCCTGGTACTGGATAAGCAGATCATAATATTTCTTATATACGCCATACTGCTGCTTCAGTACCTCCACTTCCGCTTTCTTCTCTTCATCCGTAGTCATCTGACAGATCTCGTCATAATATTTATTTACCTTCTCATCGTCTCCCCGTTCTCCATAATAGATGATCACATCTTTATAAATATCCTCGCTTCCCTCTGGCAGTTCCTTTCCATTATCATACTCTGCCACAATCACCTCTGTCACGGCAACGTAGATCTTTTCTACCTTCTCATAATCTTCTATCTGCGTATATGCCAGCGCCGCGCCCCGGTAAGGTTCAACCTGTTTCGGATCTATGGAAATAGCCTCGTCAAAGCAGGCGGCAGCCTGCTCATATTCTTCTTCCTCCAGAAACCGAAGTCCCGCTTCTACGCTCTCATCATATCTCTTCTCTTTATGGTCGTCTGATAATGCCAGAACCGCCATAATACCAGCGCTGACCAGAACCGCAACAACGGCAAGACATGCCAGAATCAGAAATGTCCGGTTCTTTTTCCTCTTTTTATCCGTTACCTCAGATTCATGTTCCGCCTCTGCCTCCTGTGGCATGACGAAATTTTCCGGCATCGGTTCCCCGCAATTTTCGCAAAACTTTGCCCCCTTAGGGTTTTCTTTTCCACACTTTGTACAATACATCCTTTTTCCTCTTTTCCAGAAAACGGGAAACACCCGCCAGTACGGCATTTGCGATACTGACGGGCACTTCTGCCTTGTTCCTTATAACATCTCTGATACGTCTAACGGAATCACCCATTTACCGTCTATCTTTGCAACAGGAATATCCGAAGTCTCCTCTTCGCAGTAATCTCCCATTGACATGGTCATCTCAACCTCCAGAATATACGCCGCAGATGCCTTTTGGGCATACACGCTTTCCACATCGTAATCTTCGGTCAGAACCTCTTCGATCTCGTCTCTATCAAGCTTGTCTTCACTTTCAATCTCCAGCTCCACATTATACTCAATCAGGCCGCCGAGACTTTCAAATACGCCAAAAATTTCCGACGACAGAAACTCTCCGTCCACAAACACTTTTGCAAGTAAATCCAGATCCTGCTCATTGAGTCCTTTTTCCAGGTTCTCAATGGGCTTTTGATAACCTGTACCGGAAAAAATCTTCACCCCAATCACAGCCAGAACAATCACTGCGACAATCCCCGCTGCCGCCAACATTACTTTAGGGGAGGCTTTTTTAGACGCCTGCGTGAAACCAGCCGCCGGTTCCACATTCTGTACAGGCGCACCGCACGCCGGACAGAATTTTGCTCCCTCCTGTATCTCCCTGCCACATTTTGCACAAAACTTCACCGCTCTTACTCCTCCCACGCATTCACTGGTTGAATCTGGTTCCGCATTCCGTACAGAACACACATCCTTCTTCCAGTTCTGCACCGCAGTTCTTGCATAAGACTGCAGGCTTTTCTTCAGCCTTTCCTTCGATTTCTTCTATCGGAGCCGGTTCTTCTTTCATTTCTTCCGGTATACGAGCTTTGGCATCGTTAGCAACATTGTCTGCCATAGGACTGACAGTGTGATTCTCAATTGGAGAACCGCATTCCACGCAGAAAGCCGCCTCGGCAGAATTCATGAAACCACATTTTGCACATTTCTTTCCACCGGAAGGAACCATTGACAGGGGTGCCCCGCAGCTAATACAGAACCTTGCCGTTGCGCCGTTATTGAAACCGCACTGGGGACATGCTTTGAAAGCGCTCAGTTGTTCCAGTTCCTTCTGTAATCTCTGATTCTCTTCCTTTATGCGGCGAATCTCTGCAAATAATTCGGAATACTCTGAATCCATATCGTTTAAATGCCTGTTCACACACTGCATGCCTACCTGAAGAGTGAGTTTTTCAATCATTCTTTCATTTGCCTTAATCGCATTACTGATTTTCATGCTTTCGGTCATGGTTTTGGCCTTTTGTGAAACTCCCTGCCCTGCTGTTGAAAGAGAATCTCTCACTTTTTCAAATAATTCCATCTTAAATTACCTCCTGTATTTTATCTTTTTAAATTTCTGAATAATGTCCGGTAATAACATGTTACAGACATAAGACCGGCGTCAGAAAAGAAGGATTTCATAGCCGCACTTTACTTACTGACAGCGCTCAAAAAAACATAAGATATTATAATATTTACAATATAAGAAAGTAAGATTTATGTCAATACTCTGGACTCAAAAACTTTCAAAATACGACATTTATTTTACCAGAATTTCCTCATTTTTACTGTTTTTTATCTCTGGAAATGAAAAAAAATGTGTTATAATAGCGAATTGGGGAGTATGTATAAACCAGAGTGTGTGCCCATTCCATTATCACACACTCTGCATCTCCGATTACGACATCAGTTTCCAGGAGGCAGACTATGACAATAGCACTGGTAGACGATTCAGACCGCGACATAAAACTTTTGCAAGATTGCCTGTCTCGTTATTGCCTAGAACATCATGTATATATGAATATCGAAAAATTCACAGATGAACATAAATTTTTACACTCCATGCAGCATACCGCCTATGATCTGGTATTCCTTGACATCTACATGAAACGTATGAACGGGATCCAGCTTGCCTGCGAAATTGCGAAGAATGATTCCAAGTGCCAGGTAATCTTTATCACCTCCAGCCAGGAACATGCCGTGGCCGCATATCGTGTCCATGCCGTGGACTACCTGGTAAAACCGTACAACTATGCGGACCTGGAGGACGCACTGAGGCATTATGAACAGATTTCTTCCCGCTTTGCCCGCTACATTGAACTGAAAGAAGGCCGTTACCACACGCGTGTAAGACTCTCAGACATAATGTATACCGATTATTCCAACCATTATATTCAGGTTCATACGATATCCTGTATTGTGCGTTCTTACATGTCCTTTGATACGTTTCTTCCGATGCTGGAGCCCTACTCAAATTTCCTGTGGTGTTACCGGAACTGCACCGTCAACATGGACTACGTGGAATCCTTTACCCAGAAGGAATTCATTTTGAAAAACAAAGAACGAATCCCTATTGCAGCCGCCCGCAGAAAGGAAATCCTGCAGAACTATGCAGACTATATATTTGACCATCAGTCCAAAGGAGACCTTATGTCATGACACTTGCATTCATCATCAACAATCTGCTCTTCGTCATTCCCTGCATCCTGCTTCTTATCCTGGTCTTCAAGGACCAGATCAAGTCTCCTGTGATTCCCATGGTTCTGGCAGGCATATCCCTCTTTGTTGCCGTTTCTTTCTGGGGAGGCCGCATCTACCTGGTGCTGGGCAGCCCTTTGCAGCGTTTTTTCCTTTCCATAATTTCCACATTTATCGGCGTATTTATCTTTAGCGGCGCATGCAGATACAGTTTTTTCCAGAGTTTCTTTATCATCGCCGTTATAAAATCCTATTCTGAAAATACCCGGTTCCTCTCCTCACATATTTATTTTCTGATTACAGATAAACTACCGGAACACGCCATCCTGCAGATCTCATTTATTACGGCGGCCCTTACCCTTCTGACATTTCCGCTGATCTGGCTTTTTTATAAAAAGATCATGCGGCCTGCCCTGGATTATACGGTATCCCTCTCCGTCTGGCAGATCATATGGATCATACCGGTCTGTAACAATGCAATCTTTACCCTCATCATTACTCCGGATGTATCTAACTACACTCTTTATCCTGGAAAAGATTTTTCACTCATACCTCCTCTGTGGGTCTTGCTGACTTTCTCAACCTATGTGATCCTGTTAAAAATGGTAATTGATATCAGCCAGAACGCACAGCTTCAGGAAAATCTGCATCTTTCGGAGATACAGATTGCGGCACAGCAGAAACGAATGGAACTTCTTCAGCATAATATCCAGGATACCAGCCGGTTCCGTCACGATATGCGCCATCATTTCCTGGCTATAGAAGGCTTTATCAATGACAGAGATCCAGAAGGACTTCGGACATACATATGCAAGTCCATGCAGTACTTCCCTGCCAAGACCATCCGTTCTTACTGTGAGAGCAGCGCCGTCAATGCTCTTCTGTGCTATTACCAGGAACAGGCAAAGGAAGATGGAATTCCCATGTCCATGAACGTTTCCCTATGTCACACTCTGCCCGTATCTGACACAGAACTTTGTATCATCATGGGAAATCTTCTTGAAAACGCCATTGAAGCCTGCCGGAACATGACGTCAAAGGAGCGTTTCATTACAGTCAGTCTTTCCATGGCAAGCTCCTCTATCCTTGTCATCCAGGTCAGCAACAGTTATGAAGGAACCATCCGCCAGGCTCCCGACGGAACCTTCCTCTCCTCCAAGGTCAGAAACAGGAAAGGAATCGGCATCGCCTCTGTCTTAAGTACTACGGACAAATATAATGGCATCGCCCGTATTGAATATCCTGATCAGACTTTCAAAGTCTCTCTGCTGCTGAACAGAAAAGAAGAATCCCCTCCGCTTTATTAAATATGCACTATTCTTTCCATTACTTAGCAGGTATTTTAATCAATTCTTCTATATTCCTGCAATAATTCATTGACTTTTTCATATTATAGTGATAAATTTAATTATATCAGAGATGATAAATCGGGGGATTGTCTCTGATAAAATTATCCTAATTTTATAATCTGAGGATTGGAGGGACTTTTTTATGTTACTAGCACTACAAATCTTATTCGGCGTATTGGCAGCCGGAACCGGAATTGGCCTCATCTTCGACGTTTTTAAGAACCGTATGGAAGATCTTCGCAATGCGACAGGCAAACAATGGGCGTCAGGTTTTACAGTAGGTATTATCGCCAACTTCCTTGATACGCTTGGATGCGGCTCCTTCGCCCCATCTACATTCATGTACAAACTTTTTAACCAGATTGATGATATCGACATTCCTGGTACATTGAACGTAGGAGATACCTTCCCTGTTATCTTCGAAGCGTTTATCTTTACAACTTCCGTAGAGTGTGATCCTATGTTCCTGTGGATTATGTACATATGTGCCGCCGTTGGTTCATTCGGATTCGCAACAATCGTAACGAAATGGCCTCGTAATAAGATTAGATACGCTCTTGGTTTCATCATGATACCCCTTGCAATTATCATGCTTTGCAAGAATACCGGTGTCGGACCTTTCGGAGTAGTCGGTGATGCCGCTGGTCTGACTGGATGGAAACTGATTGTAGCTGCCGGACTTAACATTCTGTGGGGTGCATTAATGGATATCGGCTTCGGTCTGTATGCGCCATGTATGGCTACTTGTCTTCTGCTTGGCGTTAATCCGGATACCTGCTTCCCAGTATTCATGGGTTCCTGTGCCTGCTTAATGCCAGCCTGCTCGATTGAGTTTATCAAGACAAAAAGATACGATGTATCTCATACAATCGGTAATGCTCTGGGCGGATGTATCGGTGTATTCATTGCATGGAAGCTCATTACGAATCTGCCGATGTTCTGGCTGATTAACTTGATCTGTGTTGTTCTTCTCTGGACGGCATACACACTGCTCAGTGCAGCCGAGAAGGACAGAAAGGCCGGAATAGCTTAATTCAATTAAGAAAATTATTATTTCATATTTAAAGAATATAAATGGCTGTCCCAGGGGATGGCCATTTATGTATTACCACGTACCCTTTGGGGCACAATATTAGGAAATCATTATGAAAAACGGAGAAACTATTATGTTTGTAAACGAATATGTAATGGATCGAAGACGTTATGATAAATGGGCAACTCCTAAGTTCTGGAAGTTACCTGTTTTTTATATTTACTGCGTTATTTTTATTGCGGGAATATTCGGATGGATCTATTTTGGAAAAGCAGATGTTTCCTCAAGATGGCAGACAATCGGAGCCTTTCTGACTTTTGTCGCCGTATATAGGGGAGTATTTTTTCACTGGATGCATGCCGATAAAACATTTCGACTGACTCGGGCCACTTATTTTAATGGACAGAACTGGACATGTAAGGTCATTGTCGGAGAGAAGAATATTTCTTTATATATTAACGGCAAAATTAATAATAAAGTTGAATGGAAAGAGATTATTAAGTTTGAAGAGGCCAGGTCCTATTTCAAACTGTCAACGGCTGAACATAATGAAGGAGTTATGATTGATAAATCCAGCTTTACCGAAGGAGATGCAGACAGTTTCAGACAATGGATGCAGGATCACCACCCAGAGATTGCATATGGTCCCATCGCCCCATATCTGGACAAATAATAAAGTTAGACAATTTATACCCATTCTATAATAAATAATTGTCATATTGTACAAAATTTATTTCTGTAATATTAAAGTATTGACATTAGAAAATAAAGATGATATATTAAATCTATCTTAAATGCATATAAAAATAATAAAAATTATTGCATTAAGTAAACCGTTGCGGTTGTATTTGCAGTTACACAGTTGCCGATTGTTTCCCCCAAGAACATTCTTGCAACAGTGGACTCCAATTAATATATACGTCCTCTTTTACAGAGGAGCATTCCCCAGCTTTGTATATAAGACAAAACTGCAATGCAACGAGGAAAACCTCTCAATGACATACCAAAAAGAAAGGGCACGACATTCAGGTCGTGTCTTTTCTTTTATGATGAATGATCTTGGCATTATATTTATCAAAAAAGATTCTGCATCAGTAACCTGACACAGAATCTCCTTTTTCAACCTCTTCTTATTTCTTCCAAGCTGTTTCCCGGCAAAGCAGCGGCAACTATCTCTTCTGCTGATCTTTCTGGCGCATCTTTAACTTGAGCAGCGCCATTGCCTTTCTACAGTCGAGCGCAACCATATTGTTTTCCCCCACTACATTGGTCTCCGTCCCATCTGCGCTCTTATTAATATCTACAATACCATCCAGGTATTCATTCACCACCACGAACTGTGCTACCGTACCGCTGAAATTAAGCCCTGTCACCGGGATTCCCCTTATCCCTAACTGCTCACAGGTATTCGTAAAGTCCACGTCACTGTTTCCCCAGCCGTCAGATGAGATAATCACCCCGTCAGCCCTCATTGCCTCTGCCCACACCGCCGAGCGGGTTCCTACCAGCATCTTATCCTTGTTGTCATCCGGCGTCCCTACCAGAAGGATCCCCATCAGATCAAGATCCGTATCATTCGACACTACATCCAGAAGCGGATCCCTGAAATGATGTAGTGAAGTCTCCTTGGTTGATGGTCCTATACCCATATCTTCTACCTCCTTACTGCATAGAGCGGATAATTCCGTCCCGGTATTCATTCGGCGTCACCAGCACCGGCATATTGCCCATATCAATGATTGAGCGACCGCCCTCTACGCCGGACGGCTCATTTGCAAAGAAGTGGGTATCATACATGGCTCCCTGTCCTGCCACCTGCTTAATGATAAGCACCCGCTTCTTGCCAGGTCTGACAATGTCATGGTATTCGTGTCTCTCCGTACATTTCTCTCCACGGAATTTCTTCAGCTTATCCCGATAGGTCTGAATAAACTTATCACAGGCGCGGTGTGCTGCCGTTGGTCCTGGTCTTTCCTGCCCCATTCCGGCAGTAAGAGTAACGTCAAAGGAAATAATATAGTCGTCGTCTCCGGGAGTTCCCGCACGGTTCAGATACAGCTGTTCCTTCAGATTCCCTTCCGATGACCCGAATTCATGGCATTGTTTCCCGTTCACATCCACACCGGTAAGCATGACGTACACACCGGTAATCGTGTGCGTAATCCCATCCCCGATTTTGCCAAGAACTTTTGTAGAGATCGGTATAATATCCATAATCGTGTTCGTCCATCTGTTATGGTCTCCCGGTTTAATCAGCTGAATGTCAATTTTATCTATGTACTCCTCCTCAGCGGTCAGTCCGTCAAGCAGCTCTTTGCTGACCGTCATCCTGCCATCTACTGTTATATCATTATGCTCGCCCCATTCTACATCATTCATATGGAATGCTTTGATCACAAGTTTTCTCAGGTCTATTACTTCATCAGCCACCTTCATCACCTCCGTCAACGCAGCCTGAAAAATCAGGCTACCTCATACCTGTCATTCAATATATCGCATAAGATTCCGATATATTGTCATATAACCTTCCTAAAAAGGACAGATGCATCAAACATCTGTCCTTTGATACTTAACCCTTAAACTTTTGCAATATACTCAAATGGCAGCGCAACAATCTTTCCAGGTGTCTGGATCTCTACTAACTGCTCCAGCGTTGCTTTTACAATCTGAGTCTGCTGTTCTACATTGTTCGGAGCGCCCGCATTCGCACCCATAGGAACAAGCGGAGCTACCGCACGAGGAGTACCGGTCTGACGAACAACCGGCGGAAGAGCTGCAATAATAATTG
>CAJTVY010000014.1 GCA_910579925.1 uncultured Dorea sp. | reverse complement strand
ACCTTCTACAACTTTAAATGTAAAAGATTCCTTAAGTTAATGACATTGTGATTTTTCGATATTTCTGAAAGTAGGGTACATTTTATGGCCATCTCGGGACTGCATTTGTCTTTTGTGGGGATTGGAATGTATCAGATTTTGCGGAGGATTACGGGGTCTTATCCGGTTGGCGGAGTGTTCGGTATATTGTTTTTGGCGTTGTATATTCTTATGGTCGGGTTTACCGTGTCTGCGGTGCGGGCGCTTACGATGTTCTTATTCCGGGTAGGGGCGGATATGACGGGACGGCATTATGATGCGCCGACGGCGCTTTCTGTGGCAGCGGTCGTAGTGCTGCTATGGAGACCGTTAAGTTTATATGACGGCGGATTCTGGCTGTCCTTTGGCGCGGTGTTTGCGATCCTTGCTGTAGTGCCGGTGGTGCAGGAAAGCACATCCAAAGGGCACTCGTTAATTCATGTTCTTCCGGCGCTGAAGGACTTCATCCGTCAAGGTATGTTTGTACGGACTTCATGTAATGAGAGTGTTCTGAGTGACAAGTCGATGGGAATGCTGAGTGTTAGAAAAGCCCCTGCACAGAATTTTCCAAAGCAGAATATAGAAGGTGGGATTTTTGCTGTGTGTTTGAGCGGAGCATGGGAGCATGTGTGGCAGATAATTTCACAGGGACTAATAGCGAGCATTGGTATTAATCTGGTCATCCTTCCGATTCTGCTCTATCATTTCTTTGAATTTCCGCTTTATTCTTTTATCCTGAATCTCTTTGTGATTCCATTGATGTCTGTATTGTTATTTCTGGGAATGGCAGGAAGCCTGTTTTCACTGTGGTTTGTTTCTATAGCTGTCTTACTGTTTCGGATATGCGGTAAAATTCTGTGGATTTATAAAATGAGCTGTGAGACAGCGCTTCAACTGCCGGGGGCGAGGCTTGTAATCGGAAGACCGGATATGTGGCAGATTGGGGTATATTATGGGATATTGGTAATCATTCTGTTGCTTTTGAGAGAAAAGGAAAGGCTGATGGAGCATGTGGATGATGTTAAGAATGCAGAGAGTAAGAAACATAAATCTTGCGGAAGAGGAAGTTCTTCCCCGAAGCAGAAAGGTCGCGGTTCAGGAGTGAGCATGCAAAAATATGCGGTCAGCGAGTCAGATGTAAGTATGCAAAAACATGTGGACGGTAAGCCAGATACAGGTATACAGAAACATGTGACAAGGCTTGGAAGATTTGCGCTTATGCTTGGGGTGACAGGTATTATTATTCTGACATACCGATGGGGAGAACGGGGAAAGCTGACAACAGTAGTTTTAGATGTAGGACAGGGAGACAGCATTTTTATGAGAGGGCCCAAGGGCGGCACATATCTGGTGGACGGAGGCAGCAGTGATGTGAAAAAAGCAGGGAAATACAGGATAGAACCGTTTCTAAAATCTCAGGGTGTCTGAGTGGTTGACTATGTGTTGATATCCCATGGCGACAGTGATCATATAAGTGGTGTAGAAGAGATGATTGAGAGACAGGATATTGGCGTAAGGATTGGAACGTTGGTACTGCCGGTACAGGAGGTATGGAATGAGGCATTGAAGGGGCTGGCAGAAAAAGCGTTAGCTAATGGTACGCATGTAGCTGTAATTGAAGCAGGGCAGAATATTAGGGAAGGGAATATATCGATTGCATGTATACAGCCGGGGAATCCAGGAACAGAAGCTGAGAATGGAGAATATGTGTTTATTTCGGCGGGACGGGAGAATCGGTATGGACATCCGCATTAGGAAACGATAGTAAGGCTTGCAGATGTTGGAAGTAAAATCTATTCAACACAGGAAAATGGAGCACTTATAGTGGAAGTAGAAGGCGGGGAAACGATGAAAATCGGGTGTGTAGAAAGTGATCCAAGAGTGATCAAATCCCATCCGCGAAGCGAATTTTAGATGGATTTGTGAAGGTTACTGGTCACGAAGTGAACGGTAACAGTTGGAGAATAGAAGAGGATGAGAAACGGAAGGTTTCTATGGAAATGCCGCCGCTTAGTTGCTATAATGTATTTAATAATCTAAGGCAGGAAATGGCTTAGAGATGATGGAAGGAGCGTGGAAAGAGATGGAGATGCGAAAGAAAAAACTTCCGATTGGGATTGAAAATTTTGAAAAATTACGTTTAGAGGATTTTTACTATATTGATAAAACGGGACTCATCAGGGAACTTCTTAACAACTGGGGAGAGGTGAATCTGTTCACTCGTCCACGGAGATTTGGAAAATCGTTGAATATGAGTATGTTGGAACACTTTTTCTCGTTGAATGGAGATAAGAGTATTTTTAACGGGCTGGAAATTTCAAAAGAAACGGCGCTCTGTGAGGAATATATGGGGAAATATCCGGTTATATCCATTTCCCTAAAAGGGATTGCTGCACTTCACTTTGAGACGGCATATCAGATGGCAGTTCGGGTTATCGTAGAAGCGGCGGCAAAGTTCTATTTTATTTTAGACAGTGAAAAGCTGAATGATCATGACAAAGCAGAATATAAAGACCTTCTGGATAAAAATATGAATGAAGGTACGCTTGGCAACAGCCTAAGACAGTTATCGGGAATGCTGGAAAAGCATTATGGTACAAAAGTGGTTCTGCTGATTGATGAATATGATGTTCCGCTGGCAAAAGCCTATGCGAATGGATACTATGACCAAATGATTTCCTTGATCCAAAGTCTCCTTGGAGAGGCACTGAAGACAAACAACAGCTTGAAATTAGCGGTGCTGACAGGATGCCTTCGGATTTCAAAGGAGAGTATCTTTACCGGACTTAATAATCTGAAGGTATTGACGATTGCAGATGAGCGTTTTGATGAATACTTTGGTTTTACAGACAAAGAAGTGAGGAGGCTTCTAGAGTATTATGATGTGGCTGATCACTATGAGGAAGTAAAAAGGTGGTACGACGGATATCAATTTGGAAATGCATCGGTATATTGCCCGTGGGATGTGCTGAACCATTGTGACAGAATCAGGAGCGGGTCTCGTGCGCAGCCGGAAAATTACTGGATTAATACCAGCAGCAATGACGCGGTGAAGAGGTTTATTCAGGAATCGGCAAATGCTGCGACCAAACGGGAGATTGAGCGTCTGGTAGCAGGTGAGGTTATTGTCAAAGAAATTCATCAGGAGTTCACATATTCAGAGATTTACCAGACGATTGATAATATCTGGAGTCTGCTCTTTACCACCGGTTATCTGACCCAGCGGGGAAAGTCAGAAGGAAGGCAGATGAGACTGGCAATTCCTAATCAGGAGATTCGGGAGATATATGTGTCGCAGATCATGGAATTTTTTAAAGAGAATGTCCGGGAAGATGGGGATACACTGAATCGTTTCTGTGATGCCTTGCAGAATGAAAATGTAGAAGGTGTAGAACAGATTTTCAATGATTATTTAAGGAAGACCATCAGTATTCGAGACACAGCTGTAAGAACGGGAATGAAAGAAAACTTTTATCATGGCATTCTTTTAGGAATATTGGGTGTGAAGAACCGATGGGGGATTTCTTCCAACCGGGAAATGGGAGAGGGGTATGCGGATATCCTTGCGGAACCGGATACCGGAGATATGGGGATTATCATAGAGGTGAAATACGCACATGACGGAAATCTGGATGCTGCTTGCAAAGAAGCATTAAAACAAATCGAGTATACCAGATATGAAGATGACCTTGAGGATGACGGTGTAGAGAATATCCTCAAATACGGGATTGCATGTTATAAAAAACGGTGCAAGGTTATGCTTGCAGAAAAATAATAAAAATAGAGGTAAATGAAAGCTCTGGAGCAAGTATGTTTTAGGGCTTTTTCATGCCGTCTTGTACGGGGAGTGGCAATATTTATTATGGCAGGAGAATTGCCATCTAATAGCACGTCTATCCATGTGGCAGACGGCACCATCAGTTATCATGCAGGGCCTCATATCTTGTATATAACCTGTTGGGCAATAACTTGCCCCTTGGGAAGGCATCAACAATTTGTGTGAATTCTTATCATGAATTGGTGGAAAAGGTTCAAGTATATGAGAATAATTTAAGTAGATTACTGAGATTGCTGATAAAGGAATTGTATCTTCGTTAATCACAACGTTATTTGTCCGTTGAGGAAAAATATAAAAGCAATAGAAGTTTTTAAGGCGCATGAATTTGAAAAAGTAGCAAATGGATTCTTTGCCTTATGTGAAATTCTTATTGACAAGGAGGTATTAGATATGACTCTAAAATCCAGATATAAAATAAAAATTGCCTTATTACAGATTTCTCCCTGTAAAACAGCGGAAGAAAATCTCAAAAAGGGAATTCGATATTGCAAAAAAGCCAGAAAAAGCGGCGCTGACATTGCTTTGTTTCCTGAAATGTGGAGCAATGGGTATCACATCTACGGCAGGCCTTTCCGGGAATGGAAAAGGGAGGCCGTTACTGTGGACAGTGATTTTGTTACAGGGTTTGGCTGTCTTGCGAAGGAACTGAATATGGCGATTGGCATCACTTTGCTTGAAAAATACGAAAATGCTCCCCGTAATTCACTGGTTCTTTTTGACCGGTTCGGGGAACAAAAATTTGTTTATGCAAAAGTACATACCTGTGATTTTGGTGAAGAGCATAATTTAACTCCCGGCGATGATTTTTATGTTACTGTCCTTGACACGGAGTGCGGCGAAGTCAAAGTCGGCGCTATGATCTGTTATGACAGGGAATTTCCGGAAAGCGCAAGAATACTGATGTTGAAAGGCGCTGAATTGATTCTTGTCCCGAATGCCTGTCCCATGGAAATCAACCGTCTTTCCCAGCTTCGTGCCAGAGCTTATGAAAATATGACGGCGATTGCTACCTGCAATTATCCTGAAACCGTACCTGACTGTAACGGCGGTTCAAGTGTTTTTGACGGAGTGGCGTATCTTCCTGATTCAGAGGGTTCCAGGGATACTTGTATTTTGCAGGCAGATGGACGGGAAGGGATCTATATTGCAGAACTTGATTTGGAGCAGCTGCGCAATTATCGTGAAAAAGAGGTGCATGGAAATGCATATCGACATCCGAAGAAGTATGGAATGCTGGTTGATGCAAAAATTGATAAACCGTTCGTCAGAAATGACTACAGAGAGTAAAAACAGACAACCCGAAAGTTAACGCTGATGAAGCTGAATGAAAAGAGGAAAAATTTCGCAGCATGTTTCGCTCACAACGAGAGAGTTTCAAGTTTTGTGTAAACTGAAAAAACTGATATAAGATATATCATTAGTTACTGTGGACAGAGTCTTATCTTAAGGGTTCTGTCCTTGTTTGTATTATAATGCAGTTTTTGAACATGTCAAGGAGGAGTGGAAAATCGCCCTCCTTGATTATCCTGGTTTTAGTCCGGTTCAACCACATAATGTATCTTGCTATTTTCTTCTGCCGATGCAGCGAGTACCTTCAGAAATGCAGCGGCATAATTCCCCAGATGCAACGTCAGGTCATTTTTATTCTCAACCCGAATCCATACGTCCTCCTGTATATCTGTGAGGCAGTCATGCAGAGCGTCCAGATTCTTTCCGTACCAGTCCGGGAATCCGGGAAGATCTGCCAGGATTCTATGCAGCATTTCCCTGTCCTTTACCAGTTTACCGTTCAATATACATACGCACATATTCAGTCTTCTCCATATAAAAGTTCAAAGGATTCATAATGATCCTCGGTATAATAGATCAGGCCGTCGTTGGAAAATACGATTCGTTTCGCACCGCGCTTGTCAGCCCCCAATGTGTCGATATCGCACTCCGTATATGTACGGCCGTCCTTCTCGGGCAAAAGTCCCTCATAGTTGCCGAAATGGCTGCCGCCGATACATTTGCCCGGTGCATAGGGTTCTAAGGAGCCGCCCTGCCAACCCAGCTTTTCGGCTTCCTTTTTTGTTATAAAATTAGACGGAAGATGACCATAGAGATAGATATAATGTGCCACATCATCTTTACTGCTGTACGTTCCGTCCTCAGCCGGTTCTGACGTTTCCTCTTCCAGCGGCGTATCCGGTTCACTTTCTACAGTCTTTTGAACTGTGGTATTGCCTGTATTCTTATTATCACCTTCCTGTCCTGCGCCGCATCCGGTCAGGGACAGAACAATGATCAATAAAGAAGCAACGAAATATTGCAGCCATTTTTTTACTTTTACATGATTCTTAAAACGGTTTTCTAACATATGCTTCATTTCTGTATAACCTCCCTTTTATACTTTGATAGCCGGCCACCTGTCCGAAATGCACGCATTACGGTGTGCCCTAATGTATACCTTATTGTACGGAGTCCACCCGCCCGCAGGGCATGTATTACGGTGTGCCCTTGGGTATACCTTATTGTACGGAGTCTACCCGCCCGCAGGGCATGTATTACGGTGTGCCCTTGGGTATACTATAACATATATTGGAATGTAGGACTACAAATTTTTCCAGATGTGCGGTTGTAATCTGACGGCACATCTGGAAATTTTTACGGAAAGACTATTGTTATGTCTTGGTCGTTATAAAGTATCTGAAAGATCATTAGGAGGAGATACCTAACCGATTGCCCCTTTATATCAACTCCGATATCATACCTTTTCTACAACCGGTTTCGGTCCTTCCATAGCAACAATGATGATAGGTATGCCTGGTTGTATCTCATCATCTCTGGTCTTAATCTTCATCTGCCTGCCGCAGAATGTCCCTTTCCCTTTATAGGTGACAGCCGTATCCGAAACCCCGATCTGCCATAAAAGTTCTGTCTCTCTTTTCCGGTTCAGCAACTGGATAAAGCTTCTTAATAACACCTGTACGGCGGCCAGCCCCAGGGTAAGCCACACACCCCTTGGTATATCATGGGCCAGAAAAGCAACTCCAATTGCCAGAATCAGTCCGCTGTTGTTCATGGCTCCCATGCCGGTGGTCCAGTTTCTGGCATGCATATATCCGATCCCCAGATCATTGTACTTCTCCCATGCGCTTAAAAGCAGCCCGTATATTACAAATGCTCTGCCTATATATTCAAGTACGGTTAAAGGGACGTCAAACTCTATGAGCCATCTCAGCGGCAGGAGAAGAAGTGTCACACCTAAAAACCACAGAGTCATGCCAAGATCCAGAATCTCTCTGTAGAGCCGGTTCATCTCCTGGCCCGCTTCCGCAGGATCGCCCATCTGCCGTACCGCTTCTTCCTCAGCCGCCTCTTCGCCCATGCCGGCCTCCATCAGGGCCTCCTTGCAGTCCTGAATATGGTTCTGATACTCCCGCATGATTTCTTCCCGGACTTTTGAATTTTCGATACGTTTCGTCAGTGCTTTCAAATATTTGTCAGCCTTCATCATTAAACACCACCTATCATCATATCTATTGCATTTGTATCATTCTTCCACTCTTTTGCCATTCGTCTGAGATACTTCTGCCCGTTGGCTGTAACCTGGTAATACTTACGCTGCTTTCCATTCACCGCTTTGTCGTATCCCTTCAGGTATCCGCTCTTCATCAGACTGTGGAGCAATGGGTAAAGGCTTCCCACCTTAAGTTCAAATATGTTATTCGAACGTTTCTCTAATGCATTGATCATCTCATACCCATACATATCCTTTTCTGACAGAAGTTTCAGAAGCAGCATAGATGTATTCCCGGAAACCAGATTCCTGCTTACTGTCATATTGTTCACCTCTTCCTTACTGTTATTTTGTTTCCGATATATATTAATAATCAATGTATTATTATAATCAATATATATCGTTTATCATTATAATAATATTACATCGAAAGTCGATATATGTCAATATATATGTTTAAAATTAATTGGCAAATAAAATAAGAGCCGGAGTGTTTGATCCATTACACTCAGACCCTTATCCTGTTCGTGAAATCCCTTTCTTATCCATGATTCATGATAATACCCGCATTACTGCCTACCATTCTGCCGATTGCATTCGCATAAGTGTTCCATTCTTCTATCATTTTGTCCAGATATCTGCGTCCGCTGGATGTGATCTGATAATATTTACGGAGCTTCCCGTTCACCTGCTGGTCATAGGTGTTAAGATAACCGTTCTGTACCAGACTATGGAGCAGCGGATACAGGGTACCTACTTTCAGTTCGAATACCTGTTCAGAACGTGTGGACAGCGTATCAATCATCTCATATCCATACATATCTTTTTCTGACAGAAGTTTCAGAAGCAGCATAGATGTATTGCCAGAAATCTGATTCTTGCTTACAGGCATATGATTCTCCTTTCTTTTCGGCTTGTTTACGTTTCCAATATGGGATTCAAATGGTATATCAGTTCAATATATATCGAGTATCGGTATATTTATATTACACTGTAATCTGATAGTTAGCAATCTATTTTTTGAAAATAAAGGAGATTTCTGCTCCCATTCATTGGCTGCGAACCGCATAGCAAGTGCGCAGCTGCAGGCTGAACAGTTACTTGCTATTATGACAGACATATTCCTTTTCTTGCAAATTTACTTTTTATGAGAGATAATGGTATAGTCTATATTTACCTGTCGGACGAAGGCCGCCTGCCGGAAGGGCATTCATTAAGGTGTGCCTTTGGTAATAATAAAAAGGAACAGATTCATTAGTTTCGACGATTGAGAAGTCAGATCTGTACTGTAAGGAGGGAACAAAGATGACAAACGCAGAATTAATTTCAGAAGCAAAAAAGGCCAGAGAACGTGCATATGTTCCATACTCACATCATAGCGTAGGCGCTGCCTTAGTGACAAAGAGCGGAAAGATCTATCATGGATGCAACATTGAAAACGCTGCATATGGACCGACGAACTGTGCGGAAAGAACGGCATTTTTCCGGGCAGTATATGAGGGGGAAAGGGAATTTACCAGGATTGCCATTGTCGGTGGAATGGAAGGAACGGATGGAAACGGCTTGTGCGCTCCCTGCGGGGTCTGCCGCCAGGTAATGATGGAATTCTGTAATCCGGAAACATTTAAAATTGTGCTGGCAGATGGGGAAGGCGGGCAGGCAGAGTATACCTTGAAAGAACTGCTGCCGCTTGGCTTTGGACCAGATAATCTTAATAAAATGTTGTAAAAGTCAAGATTCTCCATTATACTGAATCTATCAGAGATTCTAACGATGAATGGCATTCCTTATGTTTACTCTGGCAGAGAAATCTGTAATTTGCAATATCGGAAATAGAAAGTGGAGGAAGATAAGATGGTATATGAAGAAGTATTAAGCAACGCCAGGACATGCGTAGGCGATATCTGTAAGGCATGTCCGGTATGTAACGGCAAGGCATGTGCGAATAAGATTCCAGGGCCGGGAGCCAAAGGAAGCGGGACGGTTGCCATCCGTAATTATAATAAATGGCAGGAGATGTTTGTTAACATGGACACAATCTGCGAGAACAAGCCGGTGGACACATCCCTGGAGATTTTCGGCAGAACATTTAAAGCGCCGTTCTTTGCAGCTCCTATCGGAGCCATGAAGCTTCATTACGGAGACAAATACGACGATCTGGAATACAACGACATTCTGGTGTCAGCCTGTGCGGATGCGGGAATCGCCGCATTTACAGGAGACGGAACGAACCCGGCAGTGATGGAGGCGGCGACAAAAGCCATTCAGAAAAAGGACGGAATCGGGATTCCCACCGTAAAGCCCTGGGATATCAATACCTTAAAGGAGAAGCTTGCGTTAATCAAGGCCTGTGGTTCTTTTGCCGTGGCCATGGACATTGACGCAGCCGGTCTGCCTTTCCTCAAGAATCTGACACCGCCGGCAGGAAGCAAGACTGTGGAAGAGTTAAAAGAGATTGTAGAAGCCGCAGGAGTGCCTTTTGTTGTAAAAGGAATCATGACCGTAAAGGGCGCGTTAAAGGCAAAAGAAGCAGGCGCATCGGCAATCGTGGTATCAAACCACGGCGGACGTGTCCTTGACCAGTGTCCGGCAACGGCAGAAGTGTTAGAAGAGATTGCAGATGCAGTGGGAGAAGACCTGAAGATCTTCGTAGACGGCGGAATCCGTTCTGGTGTGGACGTATTCAAGGCGCTTGCCCTTGGCGCAGACGCAGTTCTGATCGGCCGTCCCTTCGTGACGGCCGTGTACGGCGGGGCAGCCGAAGGCGTTAAGGTCTATACCGCAAAACTGATTGCAGAACTTGAGGATGCGATGGCTATGTGCGGCGCACATTCCTTAAGTGAGATTACAAGAGACATGGTAAGGTAGTTCATGAAGAGTCTGAATGAAGATATCAAAACCGGGCAGTTTAAGAGCGTATACCTTCTGTATGGCGAAGAAGCTTATCTGAAGAAGCAGTACAAGGACCGTATGATAAAAGCCGTGATTCCAGACGGGGACACGATGAATTATGCTTACTATGAAGGGAAGGGGATCAATCCGGCAGAACTGATTGACCTGGCTGAGACAATGCCGTTTTTCGCAGAAAGACGGCTGATTGTGGTAGAAAATTCCGGGTTTTTCAAGAATGCCACGCCAGAACTGGCAGACTATATCAAAGAAATGCCGGATACTGCATGTATGATTTTTCTTGAAAATGAAGTGGACAAGCGGGGAAAGATGTACAAAGCAGCGAAGGACCGGGGACGCATTGTAGAGATGGGGCGGCAGGATGAGAAGACGCTGCTCTACTGGATTGCAGGCAATGTGAAGAAAGAGGGGCGGCAGATTAAGGAATCTGCGGCCCGCTATCTGCTGTCCAAGACGGGGACGGACATGGAGAATCTGGAAAAAGAACTGGAAAAATTATTTTCGTACACCTTAGGAAACAGTGAGATTACAGTGGAAGATATTGACGCAATCTGTACGACCCAGATTTCCAATAAGATCTTTGATATGATCGAGGCAGTGGCGGCAAAGAACCAGAGGAAGGCTCTGGATTATTACTACGATCTGCTTGCCTTAAAAGAACCGCCCATGAGAATCTTATATCTTCTGGCCCGCCAGTTCAGGCTTCTGTTAGAGGTGAAGGATCTGATGGGAAGAGGAAATGACAAGGCTCAGATTGCAAAGACGGCAAAGCTTCATCCTTTCGTGGCGGGAAAATATATGCAGCAGTGCAGGACGTTTTCTAAGGCAGAACTTCGCAGTATCATGGAGGACGCCGCAGCTACAGAAGAGATGGTGAAGACCGGGCGTCTGAACGACAGGATGAGTGTGGAGATTTTCATCGTAAAATATAGCGTGACTTAAAATGGATTGTAAAATCTGATTTCGGATGGTATACTGAGCGAAGTGAAGGCACTCGCAACTGACAGGGGTGTTTCGCTGGATATGAGTAGAAAGAAGTAAGGGGAACAATAACGTGGCAGGAATAGAGCAGAGTAAAATTCGTAATTTTTGTATTATTGCCCATATAGATCATGGGAAATCCACGCTGGCAGACCGTATCATCGAGAAGACGGGGCTTCTGACCAGCCGTGAGATGCAGTCCCAGGTGCTGGACAATATGGAACTGGAACGGGAGAGAGGAATCACCATCAAGGCACAGGCCGTGCGCATTGTGTACCAGGCAAAGAACGGTGAAGAGTATATCTTTAATCTTATCGATACACCGGGGCATGTGGATTTCAATTATGAAGTATCCAGAAGCCTTGCGGCCTGTGACGGGGCAATTCTGGTGGTGGACGCCGCCCAGGGCGTGGAGGCCCAGACGCTGGCAAATGTCTATCTGGCGCTGGATCATGATCTGGACGTAATGCCGGTAATCAATAAGATTGACCTTCCAAGCGCCGAACCAGAACGGGTCATGGAAGAGATTGAGGATGTGATCGGACTTGAGGCCATGGACGCCCCTCAGATTTCAGCGAAAACAGGGCTGAACGTGGAGGAAGTGTTAGAGCAGATTGTGGAGAAGATTCCGGCGCCTTTAGGAGATCCGGCGGCCCCGCTTAAGGCGTTGATTTTCGATTCTTTGTACGATTCTTACAAGGGCGTCATTGTGTTCTGCAGAATAAAAGAAGGAACAGTCAGAAGAGGAACGCCGATTCTGATGATGGCTACCGGTGCGAAGGCGGAAGTGGTAGAAGTGGGGTATTTTGGCGCAGGGCAGTTTATTTCCTGCGAGGAACTGAGCGCCGGTATGGTAGGCTATATTACGGCGAGTCTTAAGAATGTAAAGGATACCCGGGTGGGCGATACCATTACCAATGCAGCCAATCCGTGTGAAGAACCTCTTCCGGGTTATAAGAAGGTCAATCCCATGGTATACTGCGGCATGTATCCCGCAGACGGGGCAAAATACCCGGATCTTCGGGACGCTTTGGAGAAATTGCAGCTCAATGACGCATCCCTTCAGTTTGAGCCGGAGACGTCTATTGCATTAGGTTTCGGGTATCGCTGCGGATTCCTGGGGCTTCTCCATCTGGAGATTATTCAGGAGCGTCTGGAAAGAGAGTACAATCTGGATCTGGTGACAACGGCTCCGGGAGTTATCTATAAAGTGTATAAGACCAACGGTGATGTGATTGAACTGACCAATCCCTCTAATCTGCCGGATCCCTCGGAGATTGACTATATGGAGGAACCTATGGTGAAAGCGGAGATTATGGTTACGTCAGAATTTATCGGGGCGATTATGGATCTGTGCCAGGAACGCCGGGGAGTCTATGACGGGATGGAGTATATCGAAGAGACCCGGGCAGTGCTTCGGTATCATCTGCCCTTGAACGAGATTATCTACGATTTCTTTGACGCACTGAAATCACGTTCCAGAGGTTATGCCTCCTTTGATTATGAGATGGATGACTATGTTCAGTCCAATCTGGTGAAGCTGGATATTCTCATCAACAAGGAAGAAGTAGATGCCTTATCTTTTATCATCCATGCGGACACGGCTTATGAGCGTGGGCGTAAGATGTGCGAGAAGCTGAAAGAAGAGATTCCAAGACAGCTTTTTGAGATTCCGATCCAGGCGGCAATCGGCAGCAAGATTATTGCAAGGGAGACGGTTAAGGCCATGCGTAAGGACGTGCTTGCCAAATGTTATGGCGGCGATATCAGCCGTAAGCGGAAGCTTCTGGAAAAACAGAAGGAAGGCAAGAAGCGTATGCGCCAGGTGGGAAGTGTAGAGATTCCTCAGAAGGCATTTATGAGCGTGCTGAAGCTGGATGATAAATAGGGAATGAAGGCGGAAATGAAAAAGAAAGAATTAGAGTTATATATCCATATTCCTTTTTGTATCAGAAAATGCCAATATTGTGATTTCCTGTCAGCCCCTTCTACCGAGGAGGAGCGGCAGGAATATGTGAAAGTCCTTTGTCGGCAGATCCGTTCATACGGGGAACTGGCAAAGGCTTATCATGTCAGCAGTATTTTCATAGGCGGCGGGACCCCTTCTATATTGGAAGCGGCACAGATCCAGAGGATCTCGGAGGCGGTCTGGGATACATTTGTGATTGATTGTGGAGCGGAAGTTACGATGGAGGTTAATCCAGGTACGGTGACAGAAGAAAAGCTGGCAGCATTTTACCGGGCAGGTATTAACCGGCTGAGTATCGGTCTGCAGTCCGCAAAGAATGAAGAATTGAAACGACTTGGGAGAATCCACACTTATGAAGAATTTCTTGAAACGTACCGACTGGCCAGAGAGAGGGGATTTGAAAATATTAATGTAGATCTGATGTCAGCAATCCCAGGGCAGACCCTTACCGGGTGGGAAGAGACGCTGGATAAAGTCGCCGGGTTAAGGCCAGAGCATATCTCGGCTTATAGTCTGATTATTGAGGAGGGGACCCCCTTTTATGAGAAATACGGCGGCAGAGGGGATACGGCGGCCGTTCCGTTTGTGGAGAAACTGCCGGACGAAGAGGAAGAACGGCGGATGTATTGGAGAACGAAGGCGATTCTTTCCCAGTATGGTTATCACCGGTATGAGATTTCCAATTATGCACTGCCGGGATTCGAGTGCAGGCATAATCTGGGATATTGGAACAGGACAGAGTATCTTGGGATTGGTTCGGGCGCGGCTTCGCTTTTGAATCATCAGAGATGGAATGACGGGGAAGAGCCGAAAATATTAAGTGTACAGGAGCAGATGGAAGAGTGTATGTTTCTGGGGCTTCGGAAGATGGCGGGAGTGTCAAAGACGGAATTCAGGAAAGAATTTGGACGTGGGATGGATGAGGTATACGGCGAGACGCTTCGGAAGATGTATGGGATGGGACTGCTGGAAGAAGAGGGCGATTTTGTGCGGCTGACGGAACGGGGAATTGACGTGAGCAATGGGGTGATGTGCGAGTTTTTATTATGAAAATGAGGCAATTAAATTCTATTGAAAGATGGATAAATCAATAGAATGAAAGCGATCCATGCTTGATATTTCAGTCTCAATCGGCTATGATAAGTCTGTAATCGAGAAATGGTCAGAGATTCAGTAGGAAATATTTTTAGCGAGGTCATCATATATGAAAAGAAGAGTAATTATTGAAGAATTTGGCAAAATAGGACATGCTGAATTAGAAATGAAACCAATGATGATGTTTGTCGGAGACAATAATAGTGGAAAGAGTTATCTGATGAGCCTGCTCTGGGGGCTGTCATCGGTGGGAATTCCGATCTTGACCCGTGTGAATGACGAGATAAAGAAATCAAAGCTGTATAAAGAGTGTGAACAGTATGTCATTGAACGAATCATGAAAGGAGAAGGAGAGGAACATCTGTCATACGAATGGTTTGAACGGTTCTGGCATTTGTTGAATGATTGTATCAAACAGAATAAAGACCATTTTGTTTCCGAGATATTTAATAAGAATATGCATATTGGGAAATTAGAATTAGAGATAGAGGGTGAAGCAGAATTAAAAATTGAGGTAGAAACGAATTTTTATTACGAACATCCGAAAGAATTAAAAAAAGAAGGGATTACCCCTAATAATGCCGAAAACAAAAGAATATTGTGGATTTCTGATACTCCGAAAACAAAGAGCGGAATTAATATATTGGATGATTACATGCAGAATGGGGAGCGGTATATTGAATTTATCTTAGAAGTATTTTTGGGACATTGGATTAATTTTAAGAATAAGATAATGTATAGACGAAAAGACAGCAAAGTGTTTTTACCATCTTCTCGAACCGGATTCATATTGTCGAAGAATCTTCTGACTAATAATATTTATGAAAATAGTTTTAACAGATTTAACAGTATGATACAGGAAGATATGCAGGAAGACCAGGATTCTTATTTCACGAAACCAGTAATCAGCTTTTTGAAATTACTGAATAATATCGGGGAGAAGAAATATGGTATTCATCAGTTAGAAGAACTGGCGGAATTTATGGAGCGGACGATCTTACATGGGCAGGTAGAGATTCAGAATGCGATGGCAAAGTCATTCTTATACAAACCGGAAACGTTTAATAACCCGATTCAGATGTATCTTGCTTCAGCTGTAGTCACAGAGATTACACCTCTGTATCTGTTATGTAAATATAGATATGGAATGACGGATATTTTTATCGAAGAACCAGAGATGTGTATGCATCCCAGACTGCAGACAAGAATTGCAAGAGTTCTGGTACGATTGTGTAATATGGAAATTCCTGTCATAATGACCACGCACAGCGATATTATCATTCAGCATATAAATAATATGCTCCGTGTGAAAAACAGTGATAAAAAGAAGGAACTAATGGGGAGATATAAGATTGAAGAACAGGATTTACTGGGAGAGGAGCAGGTTGGAGTCTATCAATTTTCCTGCCTGGAAAATGACCGTTCCCAGATTGTAGAATTAAAGGCTGGAGAGATGGGATTTGAGACAACGACTTTTAGCGATGCATTTGAAGAAATGCTTGAACTGACCTATGCAATCTGAGTAAGCGAGGGAATTTAACAGGAGGAATGTACAGATGGTTCCTGAATATCTGAAGAAAAATCTGGATTTGTTTCGGGCAGAAGAATACACGGTTGTATCGGATCAAAACGCAGTGGTTCCGCTTATTGAGGAAGAAGAGGAAGGCGCTGCGACTCTGAAAAGCAGATTTGAAGATAATGCGGTTGTCTTTCATTTTCCAGAGAAGAGAACCCTACCATACCTGGATTCGCATAAAAAAGCCTGTCAATGTGCAGATAAATTTATTTTTATTCAGAATTCTGAAAATGGAAAATGGCAGTTACACATTTTAGAATTTAAGAAGAGTATCAAACATGATAAATGGAAGAAAATCAGAAAACAGTTTCAATATGGAATTATGAACGCAAGGGCGTTAGCCGCATTTCTGAATATAGAGATTGACGGTATTGTTCTGGAAACAGCATACCGCAACGACTGGATTTTACGGAACGCCCCACATTATCCTACAATAATGCGTGCGGCCAATTCGGCGACAGAAGCAGCGGCGTTTAAGGAGTGGAAGAAAAATATTGTTGTTCTTGAAGTTGATTCTGAGGAAATCAGTTTCCGCCATGATAAGATCCAATTAGATGAAGAGGGAAACGGAGAAAAGATATTTTGTATTGCAAGATATACCACGTAAAAGGGGGAATCCAGTGGATGGAATCAAAAAGGAAATTGCCGATAGAAATCGAATACTGGTAAGAACAATCCCCACAACAGGAGCCGCCAGAAAATAGTAGTTCTGGCGGCTCCTGTTTATCTCCAGATTGTTATCACATCCTGAGCAAAATCCCCACGCAGGCCCCCGCCGCAATCCACACAAGCGGGTGAAGCTTTCCCAGTTTCTTAATCTGCAGCAGGGCAAACGCCCCGGCGCACACCGCGGCATTCACCAGATTCATCTGCATCTGTCCTTCTACAAACGAAACGATGGCAATCTTAAGCAGTTCCCATACCGCATATCCGATCAGTGCGGCAACCGCCGGGCGGATGCCGTAAAAAGCTGCTTTCACATTGGCATTTTCACTGAAATTCTCAAGAAACTTTGCAATCAATATAATAATGATCCATGCAGGAGCCGTGAGCGCCAGAGTGGCAACGATCGCGCCAGGAACGCCTGCTGCGTTGTATCCGGCATAGGTGGCCATATTAATGCCCACCGGTCCGGGAGTGCTCTCGCTGATGGCCACCATATTCGTAAGTTCGCTTACGGTAAACCAGTCATACTTATTGGTCAGATCCATCAGAAATGGCAGCGTTGCCATGCCTCCTCCAATAGAAAACAGTCCGATCTTAAAAAATTCAAATGCAAGGATCAGATAAATCATGCAGACCGCCTCCTTTCCATGCGTTTAGCGATGATTCCCGTCATTCCGGCAAGGACGATGACCAGCGCCGTGGGAACCGGAGTAAAGCAGGCCAGAACAAAGGCAATCAGGAACACTGCCGCTCCCAGCTTATCTACAATCCCCTTTTTCGCCATGGTAAACACCGTATTCAGCATCAAGGCGCAGACTACGATACGGATTCCCGCCAGAGCATGAAGTACCACCGGCATATGGATGAAATTCTGAAGAATCGAGGCAACCAGACAGATGATGATAAGGGAAGGGGATACCATTCCCAGAGTTCCGGCCACACTGCCTAAGAATCCGGCCTGCTGATAACCGACATAAGTGGCAGTATTAACTGCGATGATCCCAGGAGTGCACTGTCCGATGGCATAGATGTCCAGAAGTTCTTCTTCTGTACACCAACCGTACTTTTTTACGACTTCCCGCTGCAGCATGGGCAGCATGGCAAGTCCGCCGCCAAAGGTCAGCCCGCCGATTTTAAAAAAACTAATATATAATTCTCCTAATCTTTTCGCTTTCATAGATCATATCTCTCCTACGATTTATTCATTTTTTCTATAATAATTTCGACATAATAAACGCATAAATCTCCTGGTTCTTCTTGGTCCAGTTATGTGCAATCGTCTCTGCTTCCGCTTCCGTAGGAGCAGTCACCGTCAGGTCGATCAGAGGGATCCGCTGTTCGATAACCTGGCATTTTACCGAGTATTCTCCGTTAGGATTCCGGTAATAGTCGGACTTTACCGAAACTTCGTTCTTCAGTTCGTACTTTTTCTGCTTTAGGAATCCATTGATATCCTTCTGGATAGCGGATGAAATATCATTTCGGAAATAATAGACAATCTCTGTTCCTTCTTCCGTAATATGGTAAAATGTCCGGTTATGTGTGGACTCCTCCCGCACAAGACCAGACTCCACCAGTTCCGAAATCGCCTGTTGCAGTTTAAAATAGGTGGTATACCCTTGTTCTAAGATAAACTCAGAGATCTGCGCATTAGTCAGCGGAAAATCCACTCTGTTTAAGATATACAGAATGATCAGTTTATATAATTTGAGAGGTTTGTCCATATTAATGTTCCTTTCCCTGCCAGATGTCATGCTCTTCTAAGTACGCCCGCAGGCGATTGAGCACCTGGCGTTTATTTCCAGTCCAGAGCGGGGCGATCAGAAGGGATTTCGGCCCGTCTCCGGTCAGCCGGTGTACCACAATATCCGGGCGCAGAATACGAAGACATCTGCCCAGCAGATCGAAATATTCCTCCATACCAGGAAGGTGAAAGGGATGTTCCTGGTAGTAGAGGGCCAGATCCGTATGTCTTAATATATGTAATAATTGAAATTTTACCCCCTGGATATCAAGGGTATTCAGGTATCTCACGGTGTCAAGCTGATGTTCTGTATTCTCCCCGGGAAGTCCCAGAATGGTATGGACGATAACAGGGATTCTGCATGCCCGCAGATTTTGAACAGCCTCCTCAAATACGGGAAGATCATAGCCCCGCCGGATGAATGCGGCCGTCTCAGGATGGATGGTCTGAAGTCCAAGCTCCACCCATACAGGTTTTATCCTGTTCAGTTCATTCAGCAGTTCCAATACGTCCGGGCCAAGGCAGTCCGGGCGGGTGGCAATATCCAGAATCCGGATATCCGGGTGACGGACGGCTTCTGTAAATATCTCACGCAAGTATGCAGCCGGGGCATAGGTGTTGGTGTATGCCTGGAAATAAGCGATATAGGAACTGCCAGAATACTTTCCTGCGATCTTTTTCCGTCCCTGTTCGATCTGTTCCGTAACAGAAAGGCGGACGTCGGCGGCGAAATCCCCCGACCCGCCTGCACTGCAGAAGATACAGCCCCGGCTTCCAAGGGCGCCGTCACGGTTCGGACAGGTCAGGCCCGCGTTAAGAGATATCTTATAAATTTTTTCACCGTAGGTCTGTTTCAGATAGCGGTTCAGAGAATAGTAGCGGTTCAGATTAACCATTCCTTTCAGATTCTGTGGAATATGCGCACTCTAAGTATTGTTTTGCCTCTGTCGGCTGAACGATATTACTATAATATCATTGTTAAAGCATCAAATCAATAAAAAGGCTTTTAAATTTCCAGGAAATGTAGTATAATAGCATTTAATTCCAACTGGGTCAGTTCAGGCCCCTCATATCCCAGGGAAAACATATTATAGAAATTGGTATAGGTGGAAAAATTATTTTTAACAATGAAAGGACATTTATTAATGAGAGACAAGTATGAATCATTGCCCTTATCTACACTGAAAGATCTTGCCAGAGCCAGAGGTTTGAAAGGAATATCAACAATGAAGAAAGCAGAACTGATTGAGCGGATGCTGGAAGAAGACGAGAAAGATAAACAGGCATCGCGGGAACAGGTAAAGGAGATGTCTGCGAATACAGGGGATAAAGAAGTTCATGATATAGACAGGCTGGATAGTGGGATTACGGCGCACGGGATTCTGGAGGTGCTTCCCGATGGGTACGGATTTATCAGAAGCGCCAATTATCTGCCAGGAGAGAATGACGTATATGTGTCCCCATCCCAGATTCGTAAGTTTAATTTAAAGACAGGGGACATACTGGAAGGAAATACACGGATTAAGACGCAGCAGGAGAAGTTCAGCGCACTGTTGTATCTGACTAAGATTAATGATATTGATCCTATGAGGGCAATGCGGCGGACGAATTTCGAAGATATGACGCCGATCTTCCCGGATGAGCGGCTTCGGATGGAGTGCGGGAAGACAAGCACTGCCATGCGGATTGTAGATCTTCTGTCACCGATTGGAAAAGGGCAGAGAGGTATGATTGTTTCTCCGCCTAAGGCAGGTAAGACCACGCTTCTGAAGCAGGTGGCCCTTTCTGTTCGCAAGAATAATCCAGAGATTCATCTGCTGATCCTGCTGATTGACGAACGTCCCGAAGAGGTTACGGATATTAAGGAGACCATTGAAGGTGACAACGTGGAAGTCATCTACTCTACATTTGACGAATTACCAGATCATCATAAGCGTGTGTCGGAGATGGTAATCGAGCGCGCGAAGCGTCTGGTAGAACATAAGAAGGACGTAATGATCCTTCTGGACAGTATCACACGTCTGGCCAGGGCCTATAACCTGACGGTTCCGCCCTCTGGGCGAACTCTGTCCGGCGGTCTTGATCCGGCGGCTCTGCACATGCCGAAGCGGTTTTTTGGAGCGGCGCGGAACATGCGGGGCGGCGGAAGCCTTACGATTCTGGCAACGGCTCTGGTCAATACAGGGAGCAAGATGGATGACGTGATCTACGAGGAGTTCAAGGGAACCGGTAACATGGAACTGGTATTAGACCGTAAGTTATCTGAGAAGAGAGTATTTCCTGCCATTGATATCCCGCAGTCTGGTACCAGGAGAGAAGATTTGCTTCTGTCCCGTGAGGAGCAGGAAGCGGTTGACACCATGCGCCGTGCGCTGAACGGTATGAGGGCGGATGAAGCTGTGGAGAATATTCTTAATATGTACAGCAGGACCCGCAATAATGAAGAGTTAATTCAAATGGTAAAAAAGACAAAAATAATCTAGACAATGCATTATTTTTATGGTACAATAACAACGCTGTTTAGATAACGTAAGAAATGCGCAGGCATATGACGAAATAAAGAAGAGGTGAAGAGCATGAAAGAAGGAATACATCCAACATATCATCAGGCAACTGTAACTTGTAACTGTGGCAATACGTTTGTGACAGGTTCTACAAAAGAAGATATCCACGTAGAGATCTGTTCCAAGTGCCATCCATTCTACACTGGCCAGCAGAAAGCAGCTCAGGCTCGCGGTCGTGTTGATAAGTTCAATAAGAAATACGGAATGGGTAAATAAGATTGCAGGTATCGGGTTGAGGTTGTATGATCTCAGCCCTTTTCTATATCTGTTTTTCAGAGTAGAAAAGCAGAGCAGATGGCAGGGTTCATGACAAAGCATAATTGTCAACAGAAGGCAGGAGGAGTCAGATTACAATATGAAATCATCAAATATAGGCGGTCAGGCGGTGCTGGAAGGAATCATGATGAAGCATAAGGATGAATATGCGGTTGCAGTGCGCAAGCCGGACGGTGAGATTCTTGTGAACAGAGACACGTATAAAAGCATTGTTCACAGATGGAAGAAGCTGACAGAGATTCCATTTATCCGAGGAGTCTTTAATTTTATTGATTCAATGGTTCTGGGAATGAAGACACTGACCTATTCCGCCAGCTTTTTCGAGGAGGAAGAAGAGGGGAAAGAACTGTCAGAGAAGCAGGAAAGCCTTCTGATGGGAGCCACGGTTGCGTTTTCTATCGTAATGGCGATTGCGATCTTCATGGTTCTGCCCTATTTTCTGTCGTCTCTGTTAGAAAAATATATTCCGTCTTACGGTGTGCGTACGGTGATCGAAGGATTCGTGCGGATTGGGATTTTTATCGCATATGTGCTGCTGATTTCACGGATGGAAGATATTCAGAGAACGTTCATGTATCATGGGGCAGAGCACAAGTGTATCAACTGTATTGAACACGGGCTTCCGCTGACGGTGGAGAATGTGCGGCTCAGTTCCAGGCAGCATAAACGCTGCGGAACCAGTTTTCTGTTTCTGGTTCTTGCCATCAGTATTATCATGCTGGTTCTGGTGCGTGCAGAGACTCCGGTTATGCGTATCGTAATCAGAATTGCGCTGCTTCCGGTGATTGCGGGGATTTCCTATGAGTTTCTTAAGCTGGCAGGGCGCAGTGAGAATCCGGTTGTGAATTTGTTCAGTAAACCGGGGCTTGCAATACAGAAGCTGACGACCAAAGAGCCGGACGATAGTATGATCGAAGTGGCGATTCAGGCGGTTGAGGCTGTATTTGATTGGAGAGAGTATGAGGCAGAGAATTTTCACACTGCGGCAGGTCATTAAGGAGGGTACGGAAAGCTTAGAGGCGGCCGGCGTTGACGAGGCGGCGCTTGATGCCTGGTATCTTCTGGAATATGTCACGGGTATCAGCCGGGCGGCATATTACGGGGAACCAGAGCGTGAACTTGAAAAAGAGCAGGCTTTACGGTATCTGGAGTGTATTGAGAGTCGGAAAAAAAGGATTCCGCTGCAGCATATTACCGGAGAACAGGAATTTATGGGATATCCGTTTTATGTGAATGAACATGTTCTGATTCCGCGCCAGGATACGGAGACGCTGGTGGAAGAGGCGGTGAAGCTGATTCGCGGCAGGAAGAAAAGAGAGATTAAGGTACTGGATATGTGTACCGGTTCCGGATGTATCCTTCTGAGTATTCTGAAAATGTGTAAAGGAACAGAGGGTGTGGGATGTGATATTTCCGAGGATGCACTGATTGTGGCAGGAAGAAATGCAAACCGGCTTAACATAGAAGCGAAGTGGATACAGTCAGATTTGTTTACAGAATTCAAAAAGATTACGGATAAGGAGAAATACGACGTCATTGTGTCTAATCCCCCCTACATCCGTACTTCAGACATAGAAGATCTTCAAGAGGAAGTAAGGTTTTATGATCCGAAGATTGCCCTTGACGGCGGTGAAGACGGACTATCTTTTTATAGAAAAATTGTGAAAGACAGTATTTTTTATCTGAAAGACAAAGGACGGCTGTTATTTGAAATCGGCTGTGACCAGGCAGAGGAGGTGTCGGCGCTGATGAAGGAATCCGGGTATGAGGATGTCGCGGTCAAAAAAGATCTTGCGGGACTTGATCGGGTCGTGTCGGGCATTTATAATAGAGAAGGGTATGCGCCTGGTACACTGGCGTAGCGTCTCATAATTAGTATTTATTTGTAAAAAGGATGGAAATAGAAAATAATCGGAGGAAATAAGATGTTTGACAGATTAGAAGATTTGCTGATTCGTATGGAGGAAATCTTAAGCGAGCTTCAGGAACCGGATGTAGCCAGTGATCAGAACCGGTTTCGGAAACTGATGAAAGAACAGAACGACCTGTCGCCCATTGTGGAGGCATACAAGGAATATAAAGCCTGTAAGCAGGCAATTGAGGACAGTCTTCAGATGTTAGAAGAGGAGTCGGACGAGGAGATGAGGGAACTTGCCAAGGAGGAACTGAATGGTTCCAAGGCAAGGGTGGAAGAGTTAGAAAGAGAACTTAAGATTCTGCTGCTTCCGAAGGATCCCAATGATGATAAGAATGTCATCGTAGAGATTCGCTCGGGCGCAGGCGGAGATGAAGCAGCTTTATTTGCGGCGGAGATTTACCGAATGTATCTGCATTATGCAGAAAGCAGGCGCTGGAAGGTGGAACTTGTCGAGTGTGAAGAGATTGGTATCGGCGGCATGAAGAATGTTACCTTCATGATTAATGGAAGCGGCGCCTATTCGGTGATGAAATACGAGTCCGGCGTGCACCGTGTACAGCGTGTGCCGGAGACGGAGTCCGGCGGAAGGATTCATACGTCTACGATTACGGTGGCTGTGATACCGGAGGCAGAAGAAGTGGACGTTCAGATTGACGAGAAGGATATCCGTATTGACGTTATGAGGGCGTCCGGAAACGGAGGTCAGTGTGTCAATACGACGGATTCAGCCGTCCGTCTGACCCATTATCCTACAGGGATTGTCATTTACAGCCAGACAGAGAAGTCCCAGCTTCAGAACAAGGACAAGGCTTTTGCTCTGCTGAGGGCCAAGCTCTATGATCTGGAATGCCAGAAGCAGCATGATGCCGAGGCGGAGGCCAGGAAGAGTCAGATTGGAACCGGAGATCGTTCAGAGAAGATTCGTACCTATAACTTCCCACAAGGACGGGTAACAGACCATAGAATCGGGCTGACGCTGTATAAGCTGGATAAGATTATGAACGGGGATATCCAGGAAATTATTGACGCATGTATCGCGGCGGATCAGAGTGCGAAGCTGGCGAATATGAACGAGTAGATGGGGATAATATGGTAATACTTCGGGATTTATCTATATATTGGTCTATGCTTCATATACTTTTGGTATTTATTCTGTTATTCCGGCCGCGTTATTCCAGAAAGAAGACTATACTGGCAACCGGGAGCTGTATGGGAGTATTGATGGTACTCAATGGGGCTGGGCTGGCAGTCTTTGGATTTGAAGTACTGGCACAGGTCTTTATGCTTACCTGTACGGTTCCTAGTTTTATCCTCTTCTATGTGTTGAGCGCTGACAGAAACTTTAAATTTCTGTTTTCCTTCTGTATGGCGGACACTTCCTGTCTGTGGCTTATGGCGGTTACGAATCTGCTGGACTATTTTCTGGGAGATGGAAATTATACGCTGATGTTTGTCAGCAGGCTGATTGCGTTCCCTCTTTTAGAATATCTGATCTGGCGGTATTTAAGAAAACCCTATCTGGAACTGCAGAATGTAGTGGAAAAGGGATGGGGGATTTTTTCGGGGATGACTATGCTATACTATCTCCTGCTGGCGATAACGGTACAGTATCCTGTCAATATCGTCTACCGTGTAGAGGATATATTTCAGTGTATACTGATCCTGATATTGATGATGTTTAATTATGCTACGATTTTCACATCGCTTTACAGGCAGCTTATGCTTTACAGGAAGCAGCAGAGCGAACGTATTCTGGAGGAACAAAAGAGCATGCTGAAGGCACAGCTTGAGAATCAGCAGCGAATCCGGAGGATGAAGCATGATATGAAGGGGTATTCCGCAACACTTCTGGGGCTGCTTGCGGAAGGGAAGATGAGAGAAGCCGTGGTATATCTCAAAGGCGTTGAGACAGAGATGGATACTCTGGAGGGGGAATTCTGTGCCAATCCTTATATCAATGCGGTATTTGTCCAGTATTCCAGGAGACTGGAAGAACTGGGGACAGAATGTACCATGGACATACAGGCAGGGGAGGAAGAACTGCCTTATATGGAATTGTGCCAGATTCTTTCCAATGGGTTAGAAAATGCCTGTGACGCACTGGGAAAGCTTGATCTAAAGCAACGCGAGATTTTTGTAGAAATGAAGTATAACAGGAATCATCTCATAATACGGATCAGGAACCGCTGCCGGGAGGACCTGCATGTGGATAAGGGAAATATCCCTGCTACAGACAAAACAGAGCCAGGCCATGGCTTCGGTCTCTCCACCATACAGACGGCGGCAGGCAGGCTCGGCGGGGATATGATGTGTTATACGCAGGACGGGAATTTTGTATTAGAAGTGATTGTATCGCTTGTGTCGCTTCAGGAAAGAAGCATCAGTTGATAACAACTGGTGCTTTTTTTGCATCTAATATATAGAAAAATTCTATAAATAAATATATTCATAGAAAATGTGCGAAGATTACAAAATTAAAAATTCTGTTTGTGTAAGAATGACGATGAAAAAATTGTCGGAAAAGTTAAAATAATAGCGTATGAAACACAAATTCTAAAAAAGAGTCTGGAGAAGATGAGATGTTTAAGGTAAGTTATTTTTTAGAAGTTCTCCCTGTAATCGCAAGTAAGGTAAATGTCACCTTTGAATTGACGATTGTGGCAACTATTTTTGCGCTGTTAGTGGGAGTTATCATCGCTATCATCGGTTATTATAAGATCCCGGCGCTGTATCAGTTTACCCGGGTGTATGTTTCTATTATGAGAGGGACTCCGATTGTGGCGCAGTTGTATTTTTTCTATTACGGAGTCGCCCTTTACAGTGCGTTTGTCCGAGATATGACTCCTCTGATCGCAGTTGCGGTGGTCATGAGTCTGAACATGGGCGCATTCATGTCTGAGAGTATCAGAGGTGCGCTGCTCTCGGTGGATGAAGGGCAGAAAGAAGCTGCATATTCCCTGGGAATGACCAACCTTCAGCTTGTATGGCGGATTATCATCCCACAGGCAGTACGTGTTGCGCTTCCCCCCTTATTCAATGATATTATTAATCTGATCAAGCAGACGTCCCTGGCCTTTATGCTGGGTGTACCGGATATCATGGGAGCGGCCAAAATCGAGGGTGCAAGAACTTTCCGGTATTTCGAAATCTATGCGGCGGTCATGCTCATTTACTGGGTAATTATTTTTATCCTTGGATTGGTACATAAGTTTCTGGAAAAGAAGTGCGCGACGATGTATTGAGGAGGATCTTAAGAAGAAGTCGGTGGAATTCTACCGTGTGCAGATGGTCAGGCAGACTTCCTAAGACGTCTTATTTAAGATAGATTAATGAAAAGAGGAGAAGAAGAATTATGAAAAGACGTTTGATCGCAGCTTTATTAGTAACAACCATGGCAATGACAATGGCGGCAGGATGTGGGAACAACAGTTCCGATGATTCCGGCAAGGATGATGCAAAGACAGAATCCAATGAGTCGGATGATAAGGGAGATGGAGATTCTGACGGAGCATCAGACACAGGATACTCCGAACGGAAAGTGACGCTTGTAACGTCAGGTACAGGAGAACCATACACACTTCTGGCAGACGACGGAACCTGGACAGGAATTGACGCCGAGATGTGGGATGAGATTGAGGAGCGCACCGGCTGGGAAGTGGAAGTGAAGCAGGCGGCTTTTGACGCTATGTGGGGAGAACTAGATACAGCGCGTGCAGATGTGGTTGCTAACTGTACCGCAGTTAAGCCGGAAAGGGAAGAAAAGTATAATGCAACCATCCCTTACTATGGAGACGCCCAGTGTGTCATCGTCAATGACGGCAGCAGTTTTAAGAAGGTTGATGATCTTAAGGGGAAAGTAGTCGGATGTACAAACGGACAGGCGGCCCAGACGATCATCGAGGATCTTGGCGCCGAGAAGGGATTTGAAGTGAAGCTTTACGAGGACAGCGCTGTGGGCATGAATGACCTGATGCTTGAAAGAATCGACGCCTATGCAAATACAACGACCAATGTCAATGCATTTTCACACAATAATGAAGAGGCTGATTTCCGCTTCTTCGAGGAGAATCTGATGGCGAATAACGTCGCTTATTTCCTTCCGAAGACGGATGAAGGCGCAGAACTTAAGGAAGAACTGGACAAAGTAATCCAGGAGATGTTAGATGACGGAACCATCGGCAAGATCACTGAGAAGTGGATGTTTGCAGATATGACAGAATTGATCCAGAAATAACAAAAGTCAGGAAGATTGGAAAATGATGGGAACAGATACACAACTGGTAAAGATTGAACATCTCTATAAGGAGTTTGACGCAGATACGAAGGTTCTGACGGATATCAATCTTACGATTAATAAGAACGAAGTAATAGCCATATTAGGACCTTCGGGAACCGGAAAATCTACGCTGCTCAGATGTCTGAATTATCTGACAGTGCCGACGAAAGGGCTGATTACAATCGGAAATGTCACGGTGGATGCAGAGCGTCATTCGAAGAAAGAAGTCATAGAGCTTCGCAGACATTCTTCCATGGTTTTTCAAGGGTATAATCTCTTCAAGAACAAGACGGCTCTTGAGAATGTTATGGAGGCTCTGACCGTGGTTCAGAAAAAGTCGAAAGCCGAGGCAGAAAAGACGGCTCTCGGACTGCTTGAAAAGGTAGGAATGGGAGAACGGAAAGACTTTTATCCATCCAAATTATCCGGCGGACAGCAGCAGAGGGTAGGGATCGCAAGAGCCCTGGCGGTGAATCCTAACGTGGTCTTGTTCGACGAGCCGACTTCTGCCCTTGATCCGGAACTGGTGGGGGAAGTGCTGAATACGATCAAATCTCTGGCAGAAGACGGGACGACTATGATTCTTGTCACCCATGAGATCGGATTTGCCAGAGAGGTTGCGACCCGGATCCTGTTCATGGACGGCGGGCGCATTGCGGCGGACGGGACGCCGGAGGAGATCATTGACCATCCAGAGAATCCAAGGCTTAAGCAGTTCCTGAATTTTGTGAATCGTAAATAGTTCAGACAAGACTGTCGGGAAATGGCAATTGAGGCATTTTCAGACAGTCTTTTTATGATCGGAGATATGAGGGGCAAAACACCTTCTGTCCCGACTCATAATATTGTGAAAAAGAGGTGAAATATGGAAACTACAAAACAGATGATTCTGATCGGGAAGATCAGAAAGATTGCAGAAGAGACAGGGCCAAAACTGGCAGAGATCAGACAGGAACTCCATCGGCACCCGGAACTTGGAATGAATCTGCCAAGGACTCACGAGATTATCAGCCGGGAGCTTAAGAAGATTCCGGGGCTTCGGGTACAGGAGCATAAGGCGGGCGGTTCTGGGATTATTGCCGTCATGGAAGGCGGAAAGAAAGAAGGGAAGACGGTTCTTCTGAGGGCGGATATCGATGCACTTCCCATCGAGGAAGAGGGAGACTGTGGATTTAAGTCTGAAAATCCTGGCTGTATGCATGCCTGCGGCCATGACGGCCATGGAGCATGGCTGATTGGCGCGGCGATGATTCTGTCAAAGATTCGTATGGAATGGGGAGGTTGTATCAAGTTTGTGTTCCAGCCAGGCGAAGAGGTGGGAAAAGGTGCGGATATTCTGATTAGCGAAGACCGGGTTTTAGAAGATCCTGACGTTGACATGGCGTTTGCCGCTCACGGCTGGCCTTCTATAGAAAGCGGCAGGATTGGGATTGCAAGGAGGTATGCGTTTGGATGCGTAGGGTCGTTCCGGGTAAAGATCATAGGGAAAAAGGGACATGCATCCTGGCCGGAGCAGACTGTCGATCCGATTGCCGCAGCCAGTGAAATCTATCAGCATATCCCGGCCATTCTGGCGAGAAAGATTGGGGGGACAGAGTCTAAGGTTATGTCTGTGACCTATATGCAGTCCGGCGACCGGAAAGTGCGCAACATTATTCCGGAAACATGTGAGTTTGGCGGAACCATGCGGGCCACAAGAAGAGAGACGCTGGAGATGATGGGAAGAGAGCTTGAGAAGGCGGCGAAAGCAGTGTGCGGGGTCTATGGAGCTTCCTGTGAAGTGGAGGCGCTGACACATGGCGGCGCAGTCGAGAACGCACCAAAGCTTCTGGAGGGCGTAAGGAGAGCCGCAGAGCAGATCCTGGGGAAGAACCAGGCGTATATCATCGAGGAGAACCACCTGGGAGGTGAGAATTTTTCGGAGTACAGTGAAAGGGTGCCTTCGGTCTATCTGTTTATCGGAATCAGACCTAAGGATAAGGCAGAGATTCCAGGTCTTCACAGTCCGAAGTATCGGTTTGACGACCAGGCGCTGGCAGGGGCTGCCGGAACATTTGCAGCAATCGCATATTATGGCTGCACGGGAAAACTGGAAGGACAGCATATAGAAAATGTCAATAAATAAAGGTTTAATGAGCTAAAATCTATTTGACAGAAACAATTTTCTAAGAAATAATATTCATACGGGGTGGATGAATATGTTTGAGATTGAGAATTGTTACAGAATTATATTTGAAGCAATGCTTGAAGATTCTACATTTCGGTGCATCGCAGAGAGAATGGAGCAGTATACAAAGGCAGGAACTGCATTCGTGTCTGGGATGGGGAAGGTTCTTGCCTGTTCTTCTGTCTATGCAGATCTGTTTCCTGTATCGGCCGGGAAGGGGCATCTTGCGTCGAAGGATTACATGGCCATGCGGGCCAGGAAAGAAATTGCTGGCAGGAGCTGGAGCGTGACGCCTGTATATGGAGGAAAGCGGGCAATCGGCTATGTGATACTGGTGTATGAACAGAAAAAGGAGGAAGGGCTTTTTCTGGAACTGGGTGAGATTCTTGCACAGAATCTGAAGCGGTATTTTGAAGAGGAGCAGAAGCAGTATGTGTTCTGCCAGCCGTTGAAAGAACATATGGCGGGCTTTCTGCTTTTTAAGGAGGAGCCGGCCGTGCGTTCAGAGGAATGGAATTTCCCTGAGGGGAAGTATCTTGTCATACTGATCCGTAAAGATGACGGGCAGACGGAGGAGACGGCGGCTTTCTTGCGCAGTATCTGGAAGTGTATGCAGATATATGAAGAGAAGGATGAAGTTTTTGTGCTGCTGTACCAGGTGAAGGAAAAGGATGTTCCTTTCCTCTATGGAGCCATAGAGGCCGAAAAAAGAAAATGCTGTATCAGTGAGATGTTTTCTGATCTTTCTCTGTGCGGGAATAAGAAGCGTATTCTGAACCGGATGTCCAGAGTGGAAGATTTCGGGGAGAAGTCTGCGGTACGCAGGGAAAAGGAGTGGTCAATGCAGGGAATGTATACCTACACGACTGCTTTGATTGAAAATGCGTGGTTAAGAGATTATTCGATGGAACGGTTACTTCTGGAGGATGAGAGAAATCATACGGAGTTATACCATACATTGAAGACTTATCTGCTGTGTGAAAATAATGTCACCGTAGCGGCGAAGAGGCTGCATATCCATAGGAATACGCTGGTTTACCGGCTGAAGCAGATTAAGGAGTGTATCGATGTGGATACGAATGATTACGAAGTATGCAGGGAACTGCTGGCATGTATTATGATGTATGATAGTGCGGGGCAGAGTATAAGGAGCAGAACGGATTATGAGGATTGAGAAGGAACTGCCGGAGATTTTTGAGGAATTCGGTGAACAGAGAAAATTGTCTTTCCTGGAGATTAAGGAATATAAGGATCGGGGGATTCCCGTGGTGGGAATGTATTGTGCGTACTTTCCGCCGGAACTTGCCATTGCCGCCGGAGCTGTTCCGGTGGCATTGTGTTCGTTTGCGGAAGAAACAATTCCTGCGGCGGAGCGGTTTATGCCAAAGAGTATGTGTCCCCTTGTGAAGTCCAGTTACGGATTTGCAGTTGAGGATAAATGTCCTCTGTTTCATTTTACAGATCTGGTGATTGGAGAGACAACCTGCGACGGGAAAAAGAAGATGTATGAGATGATGACGGAATTCAAACCGGTTTATGTCATGGAACTGCCGAACAGCCAGTCTGAACGGGGATACGAATTCTGGAGAGGAGAAGTGATTCGTGCCAAAGAGTATCTGGAAGAGTTCTTTCATGTAGTAATTACAGATGAAATGATTCGTAATGCCGTTCGTCTCAATAACCGGATCCGTATGTCTCTTAGATCTTTGTGTGAAGTGATGAAACTGGATCCAGCGCCTGTGTCTGGGGAGGATATACAGAAAATGGTACTTGGGAGCAAGTACCGTTTTGATTTTCAGAAGACGCCAGAGCTGGTGGAGGGTGTAAGGAAAAAGATTCTGGAAGAATATGCACAGGGAAAGAAGCTGAAACAAAGGGTTCGGATTCTTGTGACAGGCTGCCCGGTCGGAGGCGATAGTCTGAAGGTGATTCGTGCTATTGAAGACAATGGAGGCGTTGTGGTGGTTACAGAAAACTGCAGCGGTGTGCGCGCACTTTCAACGATGGTGGAAGAGGAAACAGAGGATATCTATGGGGCTATTGCCAGGAAATATCTGTCAACAGGCTGCTCCATCATGACGCCCAACGATAACAGGATCGAACTGCTGGGCGATATTATAGATGAATATCATGTAGAAGGCGTGGTGGAGGTGATTCTGACGGGATGTCATTCTACCGGAGCGGAGTCATTTTATATCCGAAAATTTGTAAATGAGGAGAAGCGCCTTCCTTATATAGCCATAGACACGGATTATTCCAATGCAGATTCGGGGCAGATTGCCACAAGGCTGACAGCGTTTATTGAAATGATTCAGGCTGAACGGGCCTGCGAAAAGCCGGTTGATATGAATTACTGCTATAAAATTGTGCTGGCGGGAACAAACGAAGGGTGCCCGGAAGGGAAGATTCTGGAAGCGATCTGGGAGTATACGGGGATCCCCATCAGGCAATATGACAGGCAGGGAAATCTGAACGCCTGTGCGGGGCCTGACCGGACGACGCAGGAAAATGCTCTGAAGGTTGAAAAGGAATTACCGGACGGACAGGGAAGTATTGCTGCATATGTAACGCCTGAAAATTCAAGAAAGACGGCAGAAGAACTGGTGGAGATTCTGGTTCAGAGTTACAGTATGAGAAAGCAGTTCACACAGGGAGAAAAGTACGGACATCCAGATTATCTCTGGGTGGCAGCTGAACGAAACGAGGATCTGATGAGAATCTATTATGCTGTCAGACAGGATGAACACTTAAAAGGAAAACCAGATCGGCCGGAGGGGAAGCGGATGTTTGTGTCCTGTATCCAGGGGAAGGAGGACCGGAAGAGGCTGATATCTGTATGCAGGGAATGCATGCAAGACCGGGAAGGGAAGATTGTGATCGGTAATGGTTTCCAGGATGTGTCAGGAAGAGAAGAAAATGGAAGGTTACAGGAACGGGTGCTTAAGATTGCCGGAGAGAAGAAGGAAAGGAGCAATGTCCGGCTGGTTGAAAATTATTATTATGAACTTGCAGTGGAATGTATGAGTGAACAGATGGAACTTGCCTTAGTGTATCCGGAGGAACTTGAAAAGCTTCGGCAGGAAGGGGCGGAGAAGTGGAAGGAACTTTATGAGACGCTTTACTGGTATTTGCGGATGAAGCGTAATGTGGCTTCTACTGCGGCGAGGATGAAGATGCATCGCAATACGCTGCTTTACCGGATCGGGCGTCTGAATGAGATCATGAAGGTGGATGAGATGGAAGGGGCGGAGTGCGAGAGGATTCTGCTTGTCATGGAGGTTGAACGCAGGAAGAATGCCCCCTTTTAAATTTCCCTGTATTATGTTAAAATATTTTCAAACATTGAAAGAGAAGGAGACTTATGTATGGACAAATTATATGACGTAACTGCATTAGGCGAGATGTTAATTGACTTTACAATGAATGGACAGAGCGATCAGGGGAATAATCTATTTGAGGCATGTCCTGGCGGCGCACCGTGCAACGTGCTGGCAATGCTGAACAAGCTTGGCAGAAAGACCGCATTTATCGGGAAAGTCGGGGAGGATCAGTTTGGCCGCCTGCTGAAAGGGACGATTGAGGAACTGGGGATTGAGGCAAAGGGGCTGATCCTGGATAAGGAGATTCCCACGACTCTGGCATTCGTACATACGTTTCCAGACGGCGACAGGGAATTTTCCTTCTACCGTAAGCCGGGAGCGGATATGATGCTGACTGAGGAGGATGTTGATTTTGATCTGATCCGCCAGTCTGAGGTTTTTCATTTCGGTACTCTGTCTATGACGGACGAGCCGGTGAAGTCGGCGACGAAAAAGGCTCTTACCGTGGCAAAGGAAGCGGGATGTCTGATTACGTTTGACCCGAACTTACGTCCGCCACTGTGGCGTTCTCTGGATGAAGCGAAGGAGCAGATGGAGTACGGTTTCCAGTATTGTGACGTGCTGAAGATTTCTGACAATGAGATTCAGTTTATCTCGGGTAAGGAGGACTATGACGAGGGAATCCGCTATCTGAAGGAGAAGTATCAGATTCCGCTGATCTTTCTGACTATGGGCAAGGATGGAAGCCGCGCCTATTATAAGGATATGTGTGTGGAACGGAAAGGATTCTCTGTGAAAGCGATCGAGACGACCGGAGCAGGGGATACCTTCTGCGGATGTGCGATTAACGGAGTGCTGACCCATGGCCTTGGCGGTCTGACCGAAGAGATCCTGGGGGATATTCTGACTTATGCTAATGCGGGCGCTGCGCTGATTACTATGAAGAAAGGGGCAATCCGGTCCATGCCAGAGCCGCAGGAAGTTACGGAGCTGATAGAAGGACGTTAAAAGGGGAAGCTTATGAGAGTAGACCGTTTTAAGATGGAGAGGGAAGGACTTGTCGAGGAAGGCCAGGAGGTCGAGATCAGTGAGAGAAGCGCCGTGACAGGCCAGTATACTTATCTGGTGGAGCCTTCGATCGCCATGTCCGGGATCTACAGGACCAGTGAGAGACTGCACGCCCGCAGAGGAATCATACAGAAGATCGAGAAGACGGACAAAGGATTCTATCTGCTGGTTGAGACACAAGGGTAACAAGTCGTCCGTTGACATCAGATGAAAAAGCACATATAATGGAATCAGGAATAAAATGAATAAAAAGAGTGGGGGCCAGGCAGATGATTGCGAAGAATGACGAAGTGAAGAGGAGTAAGATATGGTTTATCGTTACTACGGTTTCGACAGCCGTAATCATCGTGGGAGCCATCCTGCTGCTTATGAAGTTGTTTACCACGAATCCGCTGGAGGGTGACTGGGCGGATGAAGACGGAGGCTTCAATATGTCTATCATGAAGAATGGTTCCATGGTGATTACGATACCGGAGGCAGAGGAAGCTTCAAGCGTAGATGTGGATATGAAGTATACGATGAACAAGGATGAGAAGACCATTACGATTTCACCCGATGAGGCGGGATATAAGAAGCTGGCTGACAAGACAGGCGGACAGTATACGGAAGAAGAGATCCGGCAGGCGCTTTCATCTGTGATCACGACCTTTGATTACAGCGTGGACCGGGAGCAGCTTACTTTGACGGAACGGGAGTACGGCGAGCAGTTAGTATTGATAAAAGAGTGATAGTAATACCCCTCTATCGGGCTGGATAAGCGGTAGAGGGGTATTCTGGCGACCGGGAAGATGTTCGTATTGAATGAGAATTTAGAAGGAAGGAGCGGATAATAATATGTACAGAGAGGCAACAAAAAAGATTCGGATCGGGGATGTTACCATAGGCGGAGGAAGCCCGATTGCTATTCAGTCAATGACCAATACAAAGACGGAAGACGTAGAGGCAACCGCGGCGCAGATAGAGGCTCTTGAAAGCGCAGGCTGCGAGATCATCCGCCTGGCCGTGCCGACTATGGAAGCGGCCCGGGCAATTGCGAAGATCAAGGAGAAGATTCATATTCCGCTGGTTGCGGATATTCATTTTGATTACAGGCTCGCCATTGCCGCAATAGAGAACGGGGCGGATAAGATCAGGATCAACCCTGGAAACATCGGGGATGTCGGCAGGGTGCAGGCAGTGGTGGACAAGGCGAAGGAGTATGGGGTTCCCATCCGGGTAGGAGTCAACAGCGGATCCCTTGAGAAACCGCTGGTGGAACGGTACGGCGGCGTGACGGCCGAGGGCCTGGTGGAGAGCGCTATGGACAAGGTACATATGATTGAGAGCCTGGGATATGACAATCTGGTGGTGAGCATCAAGTCCTCAGACGTGATGATGTGCGTAAAGGCACATGAGCGGATCGCCAGGGAATGTCCTTATCCCCTGCATGTAGGTATTACCGAAGCAGGAACGCTTCTTGCGGGGAATATCAAATCTTCCATAGGATTAGGACTGATTCTGAACCAGGGAATCGGCGATACGATCCGTGTATCGCTGACAGGGGACCCTGTGGAGGAGATACGGTCTGCGAAACTGATCCTTAAGACGCTGGGGCTGCGAAAAGGCGGTATCGAGGTTGTTTCCTGTCCTACCTGCGGGCGGACGAAGATTGATCTGATCGGACTTGCAAACCAGGTGGAGCAGATGGTAGAAGATATCCCTCTGAATATTAAGGTGGCTGTCATGGGCTGCGCAGTCAATGGGCCGGGAGAGGCGAAAGAGGCGGACATCGGTATTGCAGGCGGCATCGGAGAGGGTCTGCTGATCAGGAAGGGAGAAGTTGTGAAAAAGGTAAGAGAAGATCAGCTATTGGAAACATTGAGACAGGAGTTGTTGAACTGGGATGAGTAAGCCATTCTTTGAAGTATTTCCGACATTGAAAGTAGATGATGAACTTCGCGGACTGTTCGAGGGTGTGGAGGTCAGTAAGGTGACGACGAATTCTGACCGGGATTTTATTAAGGTACATCTGTACAGCCATTATCTGATTCCCAAGCGATGTATCTATGGGGTTGAGCGGAAGCTAAAGGAGCAGTTATTTGGCCGCAGCTATATTCAGATTGAAGTGAAGGAACAGTACGATCTCTCCGAACAGTATACGCCGGAGAACCTGATGAATGAATATTTCGACAGCTTTCTTCTGGAACTGGATCAGCGAAGCGTGGTGGAGCGCAGTATGCTTCAGAATTCCAGCTACGAGTTTCAGGAAGAGAATATACTCTGCCTTACGCTTCGGGATTCCATCGTAGCACAGGGAAAGCGGGAATCCATCACGTCTTATCTTACGGATGTGTTTCGGGACAGATTCGGACGTCCGGTTGAGATCCGGGTGTTGTATGAGAAACCAAAGGAGAGCGTATTAAAGTATAACGAGATCAAACTGAAGCAGGAAGTGGAGGAGATTCTGAAGACAAATGCGGCTATACAGGCGGAACATGGGAAGACGGCCCAGGAAAACGGGGAAGATCCGGTGGGAAGCAGGTCCTTGCAGAATGGGAGAACTCAGACAGAGAAGGCGTCAAAAGCCGGCGGCAGTGAGTCTTTAAGCAAAGCAGTACGGCCGGAAGGCGGCTCTGAAGGCAGGTCTTTTAGTTCCTTTGGATCATCGAAGAGATTTTCCGGGAATTCTTCAAAAGGCGCCTGGGGCAAGTCTTCCGATGACCCGAATCTGGTCTATGGGCGTGACTTTAACGATGAGCCGATGGAACTTCGCCAGGTGGTGGGCGAGATGGGAGAGATTACGTTCCGGGGGAAGGTAATCAGTTTCGAGACTCGTGAGATCCGTAATGAGAAGACGATTCTTATTTTTTCTGTGACAGATTTTACGGACACCATTACCATCAAGCTGTTTGTAAAAAATGACCAGCTTGCGGATATCCTGGCCGAGGTAAAGATGGGGGCGTTTCTGAAGATCAAGGGCGTGACAAATATCGACAAATTTGACGGGGAACTGGTGATTTCTTCGGTGGCGGGTATCCGCAAAATCAGTGATTTTACGGAGTCCCGGAAGGACACGGCGCCTAAGAAGCGTGTGGAACTGCACTGCCATACGAAGATGAGCGACATGGACGGGGTGACAGAGGTCAGAGATCTGCTGAAACGCGCCCACGACTGGGGGCATAAGGCGTTAGCCATCACGGATCACGGGGTGGTGCAGTCCTTCCCGGATGCCAACCACTATATTGAGACACTGGACAAGGACGATCCTTTTAAGGTGATCTACGGGGTGGAAGGATATCTGGTAGACGATCTTACGGATGTGGCGGTGAATGAGAAGGGACAGTCTCTAAACGGGACCTACGTGGTATTTGACCTTGAGACAACGGGATTCAGCCCCATTAAGGATAAGATTATCGAGATCGGCGCCGTGAAGGTAGAGAAGGGGAAGATTACGGAGAAATTCAGTACCTTTGTCAATCCTAAGGTCCCAATTCCCTTTCAGATTACCCAGCTGACCAGTATTACGGATCAGATGGTTATGGATGCGCCGGATATTGAGACGGCCCTTCCCCAATTCCTGGAGTTTGCCGGTGATTCGGTTCTGGTGGCGCATAATGCGTCTTTTGACGTGGGATTCATTGAGCAGAATTGCAGATACCAGGATATCACGCCGGATTTCACTTCTGTAGATACGGTGGCAATGGCGAGAATCCTGCTCCCCACCCTTTCTAAATTTAAGCTGAATGTGGTGGCCAATGCGCTTCATATTTCCCTGGAGAATCATCACCGGGCAGTGGACGACGCAGGGGCAACGGCGGAGATCTTCGTAAAGTTTATTGAAATGCTGAGGGAGAAAAACGTTCTGGATCTGACGAAACTGAACCAGTTCGGGGCGAATAATGCGGATGCAGTGAAGAAGCTGCCCACTTACCATGTGATCATTCTTGCCAGGAATGAGATCGGACGGGTGAATCTCTATACCCTGGTGTCCAAGTCACATCTGGAATATTATGCCAGAAGGCCAAGGATTCCTAAGAGCGAGCTGTCGAAATACCGGGAGGGGCTGATTGTGGGGAGCGCCTGTGAGGCGGGCGAACTATTCCAGGCAGTTTTAAATGAAAAGTCGGAGGAGAAGATCGCTAGGATTGTTAATTTCTATGATTATCTGGAGATCCAGCCCCTTGGCAACAATCGGTTCATGATTGACAGCGAGAGGGTGACCAGAGTACAGAACGAAGAGGACTTAAAGGCGCTGAACCAAAAGATTGTAGAGCTGGGAGAACGTTTCAGTAAGCCGGTGGTGGGAACCTGCGACGTTCATTTCATGGAGCCGGACGACGAAGTATACCGGAGAATCATCATGGCGGGAAAAGGGTTTTCAGATGCAGATAATCAGTCGCCGCTGTACCTTCGTACCACGGATGAGATGCTAGAGGAGTTCGAGTATCTTGGTTCTGCTAAGGCGCGGGAGATCGTGATCGACAATCCCAGCCGAATTGCGGACATGGTGGAGAGGATCACGCCTGTGAGGCCGGATAAGTGTCCTCCCGTGATCCCGGATTCTGACAAGCTGCTGCGGGAAATCTGTTATCAGAAGGCTCATTCTATGTACGGGGAAGAACTGCCGCCCGTGGTGACAGAGCGGCTGGAGAGAGAACTGAATTCCATTATTTCCAATGGGTTTGCCGTGATGTACATCATTGCCCAGAAACTGGTGTGGAAGTCTAATGAGGATGGATACCTGGTGGGTTCCCGGGGATCGGTTGGTTCATCCTTCGTGGCAACCATGGCCGGAATTACAGAAGTCAATCCTTTAAGTCCGCACTATTATTGTATGAAATGCCATTACAGTGATTTTGAGTCTGAGGAAGTCCGGGCGTATGCGGGGGGATGCGGATGGGATATGCCGGATAAGGCCTGTCCGGTATGCCAGGAACCGCTGGTGAAGGACGGTTTCGACATTCCCTTTGAGACGTTCCTTGGGTTTAAGGGAAATAAGGAGCCGGATATCGACCTGAACTTTTCTGGGGATTACCAGAGTCTTGCCCATAAATATACAGAGGTGATCTTTGGAGCCGGCCAGACGTATCGGGCGGGAACCATCGGAACACTGGCGGATAAAACGGCATTTGGCTATGTGAAGAATTATTTTACCGAACGGGGGCAGGGGAAACGGAAATGTGAGATTGACCGGATCGTCCTTGGCTGTACCGGAATCCGCAGGAGTACCGGCCAGCATCCGGGTGGGATTATCGTGCTGCCGCTGGGTGAGGAGATTAATACCTTTACGCCGGTGCAGCATCCGGCAAATGATGTGAATACGGATATTGTGACCACCCATTTTGACTATCACTCCATTGACCATAACCTGCTGAAGCTTGACATTCTGGGTCATGATGATCCTACGATGATTAAGACGCTTGAGGAATATATCAGTTCGCCGGCCATGGACAATGAGTACAATGAGACAGACCATAAGTTTGTGGCCACGAATATTCCGCTGGATGACAAGGGTGTAATTTCCCTGTTTCATGATACGTCTGCCCTTGGTATAACGCCGGACGATATCGGGGGATGCCCGGTGGGATGTCTTGGGATCCCGGAATTCGGGACAGATTTCGTTATCCAGATGGTGGTGGACACAAAGCCTCAGACCTTGTCAGATCTGATACGGATCTCCGGGCTGTCTCATGGGACGGATGTGTGGCTGAATAATGCTCAGGAACTGATTCGTTCCGGGAAAGCAACGATTTCTACGGCGATCTGTACCCGCGACGATATCATGACGTATCTGATTAATAAAGGAATGGACTCTGAGCAGTCTTTTACCATCATGGAAAGAGTAAGGAAAGGCGCCGTGGCCAAGGGCAAATGTAAGGAGTGGCCTCAGTTTAAGGAAGATATGAAGGCCCATGACGTGCCGGACTGGTATATCTGGTCCTGTGAGAAGATCAAGTATATGTTCCCGAAAGCTCATGCGGCGGCGTACGTTATGATGGCGTACCGGATTGCTTATTGTAAGATTAACTTTCCGCTTGCGTATTACGGGGCTTATTTCGGAATCCGTGCGGATGCTTTTTCTTATGAGATTATGTGCCAGGGGAAGGAAAATCTGAAACGGTACATTGATGATTATAACCGGCGTTCGGATTCTCTGAGTAAGAAGGAGCAGGATACCATGAAAGATATGAGGCTGGTCCAGGAGATGTATGCCAGAGGGTTTGAGTTTGAGCCGATGGATATTTACCAGGCGAAGGCTTCGAAGTTTCTGATTGTGAACGGGAAACTGATGCCGCCTCTTGTCAGCATCGAAGGAATGGGTGATAAAGCGGCGGAAGCGGTAGAGGAGGCTTCCCGGGACGGCCAGTATCTTTCGCTGGACGACTTCAGGCAGCGGACGAAGGCCAGTAAGACGGTCATTGATTATATGGTGAATCTGGGGATTCTGAGGGGGCTGCCGGAGTCGAACCAGTTGTCGCTGTTTGATCTGTAGATTTATGGATAGAAGAGGACGAAGGGAGCGAGGAGAATGCAGCAGTCGCAGATTACCCGCTGGTGCCATGAGATCATGCGGTCTCAGGCTCCGGAAGGAGGATTCTATATTGACGCCACCATGGGAAAGGGGAAGGATACACTGTTTTTCTGCCGTCTTGCAGGGGAATTGGGCCATGTTCTGGCATTTGATATACAACAAGAGGCTCTTCGGCTGACGGGGCGGCTGCTTGAGGAGCATGGCGTAAGGGAAAGGGCAGAACTGTACCTTGACAGACATGAGCACATGGATCGGTATGCAAAACCGGAAACTGTGGATGCGATTTGTTTTAATTTCGGGTATCTGCCCGGCGGCGACCATGCTGTGGCAACATCGGCAGATACCAGTGTGGCGGCGATTAAAAAGGGCCTTGGGATTCTGAAGCATGGCGGGATGATGAGTCTGTGCATTTATAGCGGAGGGGATACGGGATTTGAGGAGAAAGAGGAGATTCTCAGATGCCTCAGAGGACTTCCGGCGCAGGACTATACGGTGATTGTCAATGAATATTACAATCGGGGGAACAATCCCCCGATGCCTGTTTTTATTTTTAAAAAGTAAGGATACTTAACCTCTGGCCATCCGATAGATCTCAGCCATATCTTCCCGCCCCAGTTTCTTCACGATTCCGATGGTTCTTGTATTCCCGAAGCTGCAGTTGTCTGCCAGTTCCAGGATCTGCCGGTCTGTAGATTCTATCCCCAGTTCCCGCAGTGAAACCGGCATCCCGATACTGCGGAAAAAATCTTCCATGGCTTCGATCCCCGCAAGAGCCGTCTCTTGGTCAGAGCCTTTTTCGGGAACCATCAGAACTTTTGCGGCCAGGCCTGCGAACCTGTCCGGCCGTTCTTTGTAGACATACCGCGCCCAGCTTCCCCAGATGGCGGCAAGCCCGGCTCCGTGGGTAACGTCGAACATGCCGCTTAGTTCGTGTTCCAGCTGATGAGAAGCAAAGTCGCCGCCGTCGGTTCCGCAGCCTGTCAGCCCGTTATGGGAAAGGCTTGAGGCCCACATGACCTCTGCGCGCGCTTCATAGTTTTCGGGTTCATCTCTCAGTGTTTTTGCACTTTTGATTACCGTTCTCAGCAATGCTTCACTGATTCCGTCAGTCATCTTAAGATTAGTTCCGTGATTCAGATACCGTTCCAGAGTATGCATCATAATATCCACACACCCGCTCTGGGTCTGATAATCCGGCAGGGTGCAGGTAAGCTGTGGATTAAGGATGGCGAAACGGCAGCGGCTGTAATTACTGCTGTATCCCCGTTTGATCCAGCCATCTTCGTTGGTAATGACAGAGGAATTGCTCATTTCACTTCCGGCAGCGGCGATGGTAAGCACGGCGCCGATGGGGAGGCAGGCGCATGCCGTTCGTTTCCTGGCATAGAAGTCCCATACGTCTCCTTCATCCGCCATTCCGTAACCGATTGCCTTGGCGGAGTCAATCACGCTTCCTCCGCCTACTGCCAGAATAAAGTCCACACCCTCCTTAAGGCCAAGAGAGATTCCCTCCCGTACCTTTGACAGACGTGGATTGGGGACGACGCCGCCCAGCGGGATATAAGGGATACCCTCTGCATCCAGTGATTTGCAGATGCGGTCTAAAAGACCGGAGCGGACCACGCTTCCGCTTCCATAGTGGACGAGTACCTTTCGACAGTTCTGTTCTTTTATCAGTCTTCCGGTTTCTGCTTCCGTGTTCCGGCCAAATAACACCCTGGTTGGCGCGTAGTATTCAAAGTTGTTCATAGGGATACCTCCTGGAAATTTTTCTGTGTGATGCTTTCATCTTAGTAACAGTAAAGACAAGCTGCCCTGTTACTCATCTTACGCCATTTGCGAGGTTTTTTCAATTTTTTATTTTCATGGCGCAGGCTGGAATGCTATAATATTAAAGATTAAGACAAAGGAGGGTGAAGATATGCGTAGAACTGACCGTGAAGTGAAGGACGCAGAAGGAATCCTTCAGATCATTGAATCCTGTAAGGTGTGCAGGATCGGGATGATGGATGGGGAGAAGATCTATATCGTGCCTGTGAATTTCGGGTACATATATGAAGATGAGAAGCTGGTGCTTTATTTCCACGGAGCCAGGGAAGGAAAGAAGCTGGAACTGATTCAGAAGAATCCGGCGGTAGGGATTGAGTTGGACGGGGTCCACGAACTGGTTACAGGGAAAACGGCCTGTGAGTATAGTTATCATTATGCCAGCCTGGTCGGAAACGGCAGGGCGCAGATCGTTACAGAACCGGAGGAAAAGCTTATGGCGCTGGCATTGATTATGAAGCATCAGACTGGAAAGGAGTTTGAAGAATTAGAAAAGAATCCGAAACTTGGGCAGGCCGTGGGAATAATCCGGGTAGAGGCGGGAGAATTTACCTGTAAACGCCATGGAGCAGTCTGAGGGTTGTTCTGCAGGATTCATTTATTAAAAATTCATAATTTCCCTAAATTAATGCTTTAAACCGTGAAAGTATTGTGGTATACTATGTAAGAAATTGAAAAGAAGCATATTGAGACTGGTGTCAGGATTACAATAGAAAGTATCATTTCTAAGAGTACGAAAGGATGGAAGATAGAATGTCAGACAAGAAGAAAGTAATCATGCTTGGCAATGAGGCCATTGCCCGGGGCGCCTATGAGGCAGGGGTAAAGGTTTCGGCGGCATATCCGGGTACGCCGAGTACGGAGATCAGCGAGTATCTGGTGCAGTATAAAGAAGATCTGTACTGTGAGTGGTCCCCGAATGAGAAGGTGGCGACAGAGGTAGCAATCGGAGCTTCTGTTGCAGGAGTCCGGGCCATGTCCTGCATGAAGCATGTAGGATTCAATGTTGCGGCAGACCCGGCATATACGGTTTCCTATATGGGGGTCAGGGGCGGTCTGGTCATCGTTGTTGCAGACGATCCGGGGCTTTACAGTTCCCAGAACGAGCAGGATACCCGGATGGTTGCAAGGGCCGCGCAGCTTCCGGTGCTGGAGCCGTCGGATAGTGCGGAGGCAAAGGAATTCATGAAACTGGCCTTTGAATTAAGTGAGAAGTTCGATCGTCCCTTTGTGTTCCGCACGACCACGAGGCTTGCTCATTCCCAGGGAGTCGTGGAACTTGGCGAGAGGGAAGACGTAGAAGATAAGCCTTATGAGAAGGATATCAGAAGGACGGTCATGATGCCTGCCAATGCGAAGATGCGCCATATAGAGATTGAGAAGCGGAATCTGGAACTGGCTGAGGCGGCCAATACGCTGCCTTTGAACCGGGTGGAGATGAAAAGCAGGTCGATTGGCGTGATTACCAGTGGAATTCCCTATCAGTACGTGAAAGAGGCCATGCCGGATGCTTCGGTACTGAAGCTTGGAATGGTGAATCCGCTGCCAAGAAAGCTGATTGAGGATTTTGCTGCAAAAGTAGAGGAACTGTATATCATAGAAGAGCTGGATCCGGTTATCGAGGAGCAGGTGAAGTCCTGGGGGATAAAGGCGACGGGAAAAGAGATCTTTACCGTGCAGGGCGAGTATAGTGCCAATATGATCCGTGAGGCGATTCTGGGAGAGAAGCCGGATACCGCTGCGCCGGCGCAGGTTCCGGTCAGACCGCCGATCCTTTGTCCGGGATGTCCCCACAGAAGCGTTTACTATGTTGTGAAGAAGCTGAACCTTCATGTGGCGGGAGACATCGGATGTTATACGCTGGGAGCCGTCGCACCCTTAAGTGCGGTGGATACGACCATCTGTATGGGCTCCAGCATTTCCAGCCTTCATGGAATGGAGAAGGCGAAGGGGAGGGAGTATATTAAGAACTGGGTGGCAGCCATCGGTGATTCCACGTTTCTCCATACGGGCGTGAATTCGCTGATGAATATGGTTTACAATCAGTCTGCCGGTACGGTACTGATCCTGGATAACTCCACTACAGGCATGACGGGCCATCAGGATCATGCGGCAACAGGGAAGACTCTTATGGGTGATCCTACATACGCAATTGACATTCCGGCTCTGTGCAGGGCAATTGGTGTTAAGAACGTGACAGAGGTGAATGCGTTTGACCTTGAGACCCTGGAGAAGGTAATCAGAGAAGAAGCAGCGAAAGATGAAGTGTCTGTAATCATCACGAAGACTCCGTGCGTTCTGCTCAGTAAGGAGAAGAAGCCTCTGTATCTTGTGCAGGAGGATCAATGTAAAAAATGTGGTATGTGCATGAAGCCGGGCTGTCCTGCGATGACGAAAAGGGAGAACGGAACGGTTCGGATTGACGATACCATGTGTACGGGCTGCGGGCTTTGTAAGGATCTGTGCAGGTTTGGCGCAATCGAGTTAGTGAAGGAAGGTGACAGATAATGGCGGGGAAGAATATTATGATCGTGGGTGTCGGCGGACAGGGAACCCTTCTGACCAGCAGGATCTTAGGCGGCCTTGCCACTGCCGGCGGGTATGACGTGAAGCTTTCTGAGGTACACGGCATGGCGCAGAGAGGCGGAAGCGTGGTGACGTTCGTCCGCTATGGCAAGAAGGTGGCTGAACCTATTGTGGAAGAGGGACAGGCGGACATTCTCATCGCGTTTGAGAGGCTGGAGGCTTTGCGGTATGCGCATTTTCTAAAGAAAGACGGTGCGCTGATCGTGAATGACTGGCGGATCGACCCGATTCCGGTGGTGATCGGTGCGGCCGCGTACCCGGAAGGGATTATAGAGACGTTAAAGAAGGCTCACAAGGTCTATACGGTAAATGCCACAGAAGAATCGAAAAAGCTTGGCAATCCCAAGGTGTTTAATCTGATTGTGCTGGGGATTGCCGCACAGCATATGGACTTTACCAGGGAGGAATGGTATGACGTGATTGCAGATACCGTGCCTCCGAAGACGGTAGAGATTAACAGGCAGGCGTTTGACGTGGGATATCAGCTTGCCTGATATAGAAGGAGGTGTTATTACAGGTTGGCACTGAGGAACTGTGAAGAAAATGGAATACTTTATGGTTTCAGACCGTAGTAAAAATAGAAAATCAGAACAGGAGTATGAAAAAATGGCTGGAGTAGCGATAGAAAACTGGAAAGAAATGATCAGAGACCCGAAGACGGAGTGTATGAGCAGGGACGAGATGAATGCCCTTCAGAGCGAACGTCTGGTAAAGCAGGTGAAGAATGTTTACGAAAATGTTGAATTCTACCGTAAGAAAATGGATGATCTGGGCGTAGAGCCTGGTGATATTAAAGGGATTGAAGATATTCGAAAGCTTCCTTTCACAACGAAGGAGGATTTAAGGGATCACTATCCCTTCGGGCTTCTGGCGGTTCCGAAGGAGAAGATTGCCCGCGTACAGGGGACTTCCGGAACCACAGGTAAGCTCACCCTTGCTTCTTATACCCAGAAGGATGTGGACGTATGGGGCGAGTGCGTCGCCAGAGGGCTTACCATGGCGGGACTGACCGCGGCGGACCGTATTCATGTATGTTACGGATATGGACTGTTTACCGGAGGAATGGGACTGGATCTGGGAGCACAGGCGCTGGGCGCAATGGCGATCCCGATGTCTTCCGGTAATACGAAGCGTCAGCTGATGTGTATGGAAGATTTCGGAGCGACGGCATTTGCATGTACGCCGTCTTATGCTATGTATCTTGCGGAGGCCGCCCAGGAGGCGGGGATTGTAGACCGTCTGCAGATCAAGGCCTCTATTAATGGCGCGGAGCCGTGGACGGACGAAATGCGTAAGAAGATCGAGAGTATTTTCCACATCAATAGTTTCGACATCTATGGATTGTGTGAGATTACGGGTCCGGGAGTCGCTATGGACTGTATTCACCATAAAGGCCTGCATGTGTACGAGGATTATTTCTATCCGGAAGTGTTAAACCCTGGGGATCAGTCTGCGTGTGCAGATAATGAGACGGGCGAACTTGTCTTTACGACTCTTGCCAAAGAGGGGATGCCTCTGCTTCGTTACAGGACCAAGGATCTGACCAGTATCGAGCACAGTACCTGCGAATGCGGACGTACGCTGCCGAGAATCCAGAAGTTCACCGGACGTACCGATGATATGAAGGTAATCCGCGGCGTCAATGTATTCCCGACGCAGGTAGAGACTGCGCTTCTGTCCATGGGCGGCGGCGTTGCGCCTCACTATATGCTGATTGTTGACCGTGAGAACAACCTGGATGTCCTGACCGTCATGGTAGAAGTGGACGAGAAATATTTCTCTGATGAGATCCGTAAACTGGATGCATTAAAGAGCAGAGTGGGAGCCGTACTGAAACAGGCCCTTGGAGTATCTGTAAGAGTGAAGCTTGTGGAGCCAAAGACCATTCAGAGAAGCGAAGGCAAGGCAAAACGTGTCATTGATAACAGAGAGTTGTAAGAGGAGGGAAAGATCATGGGTGTAAGCAATACAATTCAGCAATTATCAGTATTTTTGGAGAACAGAGAAGGCCGCCTCGATGACGTTCTGAAAGTCCTTGCAAAGAAGGACGTAAATATCGTCGCTTTAAGCCTTGCGGACACGTCGGACTATGGAATGTTGCGTATGATCGTTTCCGACCCGCATTTGGGGCGTTCAGCGCTTAAGGAGGCAGGAATTACGGCCATGCTCACAGACGTAGTGGCCTTACGTGTCCCTCATGCTACAGGATCCTTAAGCAGGGCCATGCACCAGATCGTAGAAGGAGAAGTGAACGTAGAATATATGTATGCTTTTGCCAATGGAAGCGATGCAGCCGCAGTTCTTAAAAGCGACGACCCGGCCCGGGTGATTGACATCCTGAAAGGAAGCGGTTTTGACGTCTACAGCGCTGATGAAGCATATCGGGCAAATCAGTAGATTCTGAATATACAGGAAATGCCGGGAATTGTCTTATTTCCCGGCATTTCCTTTTCAGGCATATATTCTCAGAAATATTCCCCTCTTGAAAATGAATGGTGTGAAGTGTATAATAATGAAGAATTAAACTTAACAAAGGAGGATATTTATCATGTTAGATAAAAAAGTAGTAGAATTACTGAATCAGCAGGTGAATAAAGAGTTCTATTCTGCTTACCTGTACCTGGACTTCTCCAATTTCTATTTTGACCATGGTCTGGACGGCTTTGGCAACTGGTATAGGATCCAGGCCCAGGAGGAGAGGGATCATGCAATGCTTTTCATCCAGTATCTCCAGAACAACGGGGAAAAGATAGAACTGGAAGCCATTGACAAGCCGGGCGTTGCTCTTGAGAGCGCCAAGTCTGTCCTTGCAGAAGGATTAAAGCATGAGGAGTATGTAACCAGTCTGATTCATGGAATATATGATGCGGCGTATTCTGTGAAAGATTTCCGTACCATGCAGTTCTTAGACTGGTTTGTGAAGGAACAGGGCGAGGAAGAGACGAATGCGGACAATCTGGTGAAGAAGTTCGAGTTATTCGGAGACGACCCGAAGAGTCTGTATATGCTGGACAGCGAGCTTGGAGCACGTACATATTCCGCACCGTCCCTGGTACTTTAATCATGAACCGCAGGAAAGTGATCTGCTCCTGTCGTAACGTGACGAAGGGCGACATCGCAGATGCGGTGAAAGCCGGGGCAGATTCATTTAAAGAGGTAAAGAAGCTTACGAAGGCAGGCAAAGGCTGCGGTAAATGCAAGAAAAAGGCTAAGAAGCTTACGAAGAAATTATTGAAGGAAAGAGTGGAATGAGCGTGGATATGAAGAAAACTGCTTTGGAGATGCTAAGGCTCTCCAAAGCAGTCTATGTTCTGTTGTCCGGGTGTACGCGGCTGCCTTTTGTGGAGTGTGATCCCGAGACATATGACGATCAGATTCTGGTATTTTACAGAGAAGAGGATGCGAAGAGAAGGGCAAAGGAACTATTAGAGGAGAAGACTCTGATACAGGTTATCAAGGTTGAGCAGAAAAGTTTTCTGCCGTTTTATACAAGCCTCTATCCTATGGGGGTCAATTGTATTGTGGTCAACGACGGGATGACGGACCGGATTTCCATACAACTGAATGAACTGATCCGGCGCAACCGTCCGGAACAGCTTCCGAAAGGGCAGATATGGGTGGAGAACCCGGAACTTCATCTGACGGCAATCTATTTTATGCAGGGACTCCATAAAAACCAGGGGCAGCCGATGACTGAAGAGATGACGGAGCTGTACGAGGAGATGCTTGCGCATTTCGGCAGGGGAAAATATATCTTTGGAGTAAGGGAGGATAAAGCAATCCCGGCGCTTAAGGGAAAGGATGGGAAGATGTACCAGCCGTTATTCACGGATTCTCATGAATTTCAGAAGTTCAATGGGCAAAACGGGCTGCGGGCCATGGTGGTAGAGGCGGATAAACTAAGGAATCTGCTTCCGGCGCAGAGCGAGGGTGTTGTGTTGAATCCTCTGGGCGTAAACGTCCAGTTCAAGATACGAAAAAGACCAGATAGCTGAGAGTTATCTGGTCTTTCACATAATCTGAATTTCATGTATTGCTTTTAAATATCTAAATCATATTGCTATTTAATATATAAAAGGTACATTCATTACGATTATAAAGAATTACATTGCATTACATTACTTAGATCTTTGTTACATTCACTGCCTGAGGTCCCTTAGAACCTTCCGTTACATCGTACTCGACACTCTGTCCCTCGTCTAACGACTTGAAACCTTCCATGTTCAGTCCTGAATAGTGGACGAACACATCATTGCCGGTTTCATCAGAAATGAAACCATAACCTTTCTGGTTGTTGAACCACTTCACTGTACCTTTCATGACAATACCTCCAAACATAAAGTTATTTAGAATCTCCGCATCCATAAATTAAATCTATAGATAACTGTCTAATAGACTAGCATATATTTATAAAAGCGTCAAGAGATTTGGCGATTTTTTTTAGATTTTTGCGATAAAACAGATCGTGGAATCATCATTTTACTTGACGAAATGTGTGCAAAAGTGTAAAGTATACTGTGATGGATGAAGAAAGCAATAACAGAGGATGAGAGTATGATCACATTGACGGGGAAAAAAGTATCAGAAGGAATCGCTATGGGTAAGTTATCCTTCTATAAGCGGGATTCCAAGGAGATCCGACGTATCTATGTAAAAGATGTCGAAAAAGAGGTGCAGCGCTTCCAGAAGGCGCGTCAGAAGGCGTTACAGGAATTAAAGGAACTGTACGAGACGGCCGCCAAAGAGGTGGGAGAGGCGAATGCTGCGATTTTTGAGATGCAGGAGATGATACTGGAGGATCAGGATCTGGTGGACAAGGTTACGGGTATCATTGTGGAGCAGAAACTGAATGCGGAGTATGCGATTCAGAATGCGGCGGAGAGCTTTATAGCGACGGCAGTTGAGAACGATAAGAATTATATACAGGGACATGATGCAGACGTGTGGGACGTGTCGAACCGTCTGCAGAACATTCTGGCCAGAGGATGGAAGGACAAGATGCTGATGGACGAGCCGTTCGTGCTGGCGGCGGGAGAGTTATATCCAAGCGAGGCGGTTCAGCTTGATAAGACAAAGGTTCTGGGGTTTGTAACGAGGTACGGCACCATTAACTCTCATACGGCGGTGCTTGCCCGTACGAAAGGGATTCCTTCGGTCATCGGGCTTGGAGAGGCGTTGAAGAAAGATTATGAGGGCAAGACGATCATCGTGGATGGGTTTGAGGGTAAGATTTATATTGAGCCGGATTATACAACCATTACCAAGATGCGTCAGAAACAGGATGCAAACCATACACAGGTACAGAACCTGGAACGTCTGAAGGGGAAGGAGAATATAACCCAGAGCGGTCAGAAGATCGACGTCTGTGCGAACATCGGGAACCGGGAGGATATTGAGAATGTGCTGCGATGCGATGCGGGCGGGATCGGGCTGTTCAGAAGCGAGTTTCTTTACATGGAGAGCGGGTCGAAGCCGCCGACAGAAGAATATCAGTTCCAGGTATATAAGCTGGCCGCAGAGTCGATGGGAATCAAGAAGGTGGTCATAAGAACGGCTGACCTGGGCGGAGAGAAGACGGCAGACTGTCTTGATCTGGGGACGGATCCGAACCCGGCCATTGGGTACCGCGGAATCCGGGTGTCGCTGGATAAGGAAGAAGTATTTAAGACGCAGCTTCGGGCTATTCTGCGGGCCTCTGCGTTTGGGAATCTTTCGATCATGTTTCCGATGATTACGTCTATTGAAGAGGTGAAGCTGGCAAAGCTGATGCTTGAGAAGGCGAAGAAGGAACTGAAGAAGGAGAAGACATCCTTTGATTCGGATATTCCCGTAGGAGTGATGATTGAGACGCCCGCGGCGGTCATGATCAGCGGAGAACTTGCGAGAGAAGTTGATTTTTTCAGTATCGGAACGAATGACCTCCTGCAGCTTACTTTAGGAATGGACAGGCAGAATGAGAAACTGGAACGGTATTTTAATCCTCATCACTCGGCGCTTCTTAAGATGATCCGGATTATTACGAACAATGTTCATCTGGAAGAGAAGCATATCAGTGTCTGCGGGGATATGGCGGCGGATCTGGATATGACGGAGTATCTGATTCAGATCGGGATTGACGAGCTGTCGGTAGCTCCTAACCAGGTGCTTGCGCTTCGTAAGAAGATTCGGGAGATTCAGTAGAGGAGAATCTGTTCGCAATTCTAAAACAACTCTGATAAGGGACTGTCGCAGGAAGATAATTTTTATCTCTCTGACGACAGTCCCTTATTTTTATCTTAGATCATCCGATGAACTCTTTCTTTAAGAGACTCTTTATTTTATAAAGTATCCTCGCGCCGTATATAGCCCGGTGTGGCAGAATCGGCAATAATCTCCTTGGCGTGAATAATCCTGGCATGCTTGTCAACGACCTGGCAGTCGATCGTAACATCATTTCCGACGAGGGCTCCTGGAAGCACGACGCTGTTCTTTACTACGGCCCCTTTCTTGATTACGCAGCCTCGTCCAATGACGGAATTCTCAACAGTTCCTTCAATAAGACAGCCGTTGGATACAACGGAACTCTTCACATCTGCCGTCTCGAAATACTGTGTCGGACAGGAGTCGTTCGTCCTGGTATATACAGGCCATTCATCGTCGAACAGTCCGGTTGCCCTTCTGGCATCAATCAGTTCAATGTTCGCATTATAGAAGCTGTTAAGGTCCGTGATGGAAGCAAAATATCCTCTGTGAGAAATTCCGCGCACATCAAGGTCTTCACAGGCGTTGTTGACAATATCAGCCAGCGTATACATGGAAGACAGAGATTTTGCCTTTTTGATCAAGTCAAGGAACAGTTCTTTCTTCATGATATATGTATCCATGAAAATGTTCCTGTTCTTGGTATTGCCGCGGTTTGGCTCCAGTGAAAGGACGCCCTTCTGACGGTTTAAGTTCAGTGAGTTGCAATTCAGGAAAGACTCCCTTGCGTTATCTACACTATGGTATAGAAGCGTGATATCTGCTTCGGATTCAATATGGTTCGCAAGCAGGGTTCTGAAATCTGCAGAGTAAACCATATAGCTTGGAGCGATCACCACATAAGGCTGATGTGATCTCTCAATACACTCCAGATTCGCTGAAAATGCGGCGATATCCGTGTTATAGAGGTCATTATCCCCCTTAGACTCGGAGAACAGGATATGGAGCCGTCCCCGCTTGGAGTTGATGTTGTAATGACGTCCGGTTCCCAGATGCTCTACAAGGGAGCGAGGTTTTCTTCTGATATATACCTGGATGCGGTCAATGCCGCTGTTGCTCATATTGGAAATCGGGAAGTCGATCACGCGGTATCTGCCCAGGAAAGAGAAAGCGCCGATGGGGCGGTATTCTTCCAGTCCTTTTACCCAGATATGATTTCCGGAAAAATTAACGATTCCTAATGCTTTACTCATATTATTCTACCCCCTTTACACGTTTTGCCACAAGTTCGATGTGTTCGCTGTCAGCGCTTCCGACTACGGCTTCTTTGCCGATCTTGACTCCGTCGGCTACCAGAGCGCGCTGTACAACGGCGCCGGCTTCGACTTTGACATTGGGCATAAGAACGCTGTCAATGATCCTGGCGCCTTCGCCAACCTCAACGCCGGTGAAGAGGACGGAATTCTTAACCTCGCCCTCAATCGTGCAGCCCTGTGTGATAAATGCGCGCTTAATGCTGGCATCGGGACCTACATAGTGCGGCAGGGTGGTAACGTCTTCTGTGTAGATCTTCCATGTCGGGTCAGAAAGGTCAAGTTCATTGTTCGTGTCCAGAAGATCCATGTTCGCTTCCCACAGAGAATCAATGGTTCCAACATCTTTCCAGTAGCCTTTAAACTTGTACGCATACAGTGTTCTGTGGTCTGCCAGAAGCTGTGGAATGATGTCTTTTCCAAAATCGTGCTTGGAATCCGGATTCTTCATGTCTGCAACCAGAAGCTTCCGAAGGGGCTTCCAGGTAAAGATATAGATACCCATTGATGCGAGATTGCTCTTTGGATTCTCCGGCTTCTCTTCAAATTCGATAATATGTCCTTCTTCGTCCGTATTCATAATACCGAAACGGCTTGCCTCTTTGAATGGTACTTCGATTACGGCAATTGTCGCATCAGCGTTGTTCGCCTTGTGTTCGGCGAGCATCTTGGCATAATTCATCTTATAGATGTGGTCGCCGGAAAGGACAAGCAGGTATTCCGGAGAGTAGGTGTCGATAAAGTCGATGTTCTGGGAGATCGCATCAGCAGTTCCGCGGTAAACATCCAGATTAGCATCGGCCTTCTCACGAGGTGGGAGTACATAGACGCCGCTGTCCTTGGCATCCAGACCCCAGCGGCGTCCGGCTGCCACATAACTGTTCAATAGAACGGATTCATATTGTGTCAGTACACCGATTACATCGATGCCGCTATTGGCACAGTTGCTTAACGGGAAATCAACAATGCGGTACTTTCCACCATATGATACAGCCGGCTTTGCCACCTTGTTGGTAAGGTCATGCAGTCTGGAGCCGCGGCCACCGGCCAAAATCATCGCTAACATAGTATTTTGCTTCATAGTGAGCCCTCTCTTTCCATTTATATGTTACATGATATTAAACATTATACAATTTTTTGTTCATTCTTTCCATATTTTTGTGCAAAAAATTATAAAAATTATGGCAAAAATTGTCGGATATACATGTATCGGCTTCTATGACAGAGGGAGAGAACATTAAAATCAGATTTAATATATAAATATATAAGATTTTCTGAAAATATCCCTTACATTCGAAAGTTATCCGTGATATAATATAAACATAGAGGGATTATATGTCATTGGGAATCAGGAACTTCATAGGTGTATCTCCAGACATACTGGCGTACGATCTGAAAGCAACAAGGGGGGAACTTGCTATGATTGTACGCTGTTTTTTATTCCTTTATGCGGTAAAAGAAATATGGGTATGCGTTAAGGAGGTTATTATGTTCAAAATTGGTGATTATGTGGCACATTATAAGGAGGGTGTCTGCGAAGTAACGGATATTGGAAGGCTTGATATGAGCTGTTCGGACAGGCAGAAGGAGTATTATACGTTAAAACCGCTCTATAATGCCAAAGGTACTCTGTATACGCCTGTGGAGAACGAGAAGCGGCAGATCAGAGAAGTGATCTCCGGCGAGGAAGCCAAAGAATTGCTGGGTGAGATGGACAAGATTGAGACGATCGGGGTTACGGATGAGAAGAGGCGGGAACTGTTTTATCGAGAGGCGCTCTTAAAGAATCAGTGCAGAGAATGGGTAGCTCTGATTAAGACGTCTTACATGCGCAAGATGAACCGGATTGCGTCTGGGAAGAAGACCATCAATGTAGATGAAAAATATCTGAGCATTGCGGAGAAGTTTCTGTTTGGGGAACTGGCGGTTGCGCTGGATATGACAAGGGATGAAGTACGGAGGTATATGGCAAAGTGTCTGGAAGAGCGACAATAGGCTGTCTAAGGCCGATCTATGGAACAGGGCTGCCGTGAGAACCTTACAATATATCTCCTGTGTATATTGTAGAGGTTGCTTACGACAGCCCTGTTATTTTATTATCTGTATCCCTGGGTATCCGTTTATACTTCTGCTATATGAATACGGAAGCTTTGGTATTCCTCGGTTGCGACAGGGAGCAAAAGGCCGCTGTTCATGAGCACGTCCCCAGGATACCGCTTTCCGTCTATGGTGTATATACTGTCCTTTTTAAGGCCTTTAAGGCGCATCCAGCGTCCTGGACCGTTTGGATGGATCTGGATGGCGACAATGCACAGGAGAGCTTCGCTTCCGTCTTCTGCGGCAAATTCCCATCCGTGCCATGCCGTCTCAGTGTCCGGATTGGTGAGACGATAGTAGTCTCCATACTGGATCAGATTATAGTATGCCTTGAATTCTCTGATCTGTGATCTGACGATTCTTTTTTCATCCTTAGACATCTTATTCACATCCAGTTCATATCCGAAGGTGCCGGACATAGCAACGGTCGCCCGGGTATTGAGAGGAGTAATCCTTCCGGTCTGCTCGTTAGGGCAGTGGGAGACGTGGGATCCCATGGTGCTGACGGGATAACCAAAGGAAGTGCCATACTGGATACTAAGGCGTTCGATCGCATCTGTATCGTCACTGCACCAGATCTGCGGCGTATAGTAGAGCATTCCTGCGTCAAAACGTCCGCCGCCGCCGCTGCAGCCTTCCACCAGCAGATCAGGGTAACGCGTTACCAGCTTTTCCAGCATGTCGTAAAGGCCTAATACATAGCGGTGCATAACCTCGCCCTGACGTTCTTTCGGAAGGACGGCGCTGTATAGATCTGACAGGCTGCGGTTTAAATCCCATTTCAGGTACTCGATCCTGGCGGAATCCAGCACCTGACAGATATGTCTGAAGATGTAGTCTCTTACATCCTCTCTGGAAAAGTCCAGTAACAACTGCTGGCGGGAACGTGTGGGGGATTTACCGGGAATCCGCATCGCCCACTCGGGATGTGCGCGGTAGAGGTCGCTGTCCTCGTTAATCCCTTCTGGTTCAAACCAGATACCGAACATAAGGCCAAGATCGTGGATTCGGTCTGAAAGTTCTTTTAAGGTACAGCCAAGTTTCTTTTCATTTACGCTCCAGTCGCCGAGACCGGATACATCCAGGTCACGTTTGCCGAACCACCCGTCGTCCATGACAAAGAGTTCCACGCCAAGTTCCGCCGCATCTTTTGCCATCTGGATCAGCTTGTCCCCGTTGAAGTCAAAATAAACTCCTTCCCAGTCATTTAACAGGACGGGACGCCTCTTTGTCGTCCAGATTCCACGACACAGATGACGGCGGTATGCCCGGTGGAAGATATGGGAGAGTTCGTTAAGCCCATGCTCTGTGTATGCCATTACAGCTTCAGGAGCATAGAAACGTTCCTGGGGTTTTACACAGTAACAGAAATTGTCGGGATGGATACCCAGAAGCAGCCGTGTCTGGTCATACTGGTCAAGTTCGGCGCTTCCGATGAAGTCTCCGCTGTACAGGAAGGAAAAACCATAGCAGCTTCCGGTCTCTTCTGTGGCGTCCCGGCCGGAAAGAATCAGAAACGGATTGTACTGATGGCTGGATGTGCCGCGCGTACTGCCTACAGAATGGATCCCGTGTACGACCGGGGTACGCTGGCAGCTGCGTTCTTTTACATGGCGTCCATAAAAGGTATGCAGATCATAGTCTCCGTAGAGATAGTCGATACATACGCTCTGGATGTTTTCCAGGTAAATGTCTTCGTCACTGTGGTTTTCGACGCAGACGGCCCTGGTGATGATGTCCAGATCTTCCATAACTCCGTAATATAAATGGACAAAGAACCTGCGGCGGGTATCTTCAAGAGTGATAATCAGAGTATCGGCGGGCGTGCGGCCTTCGTCCAGTGAAGTAAAGATTGCCGGAAGTCCTGGAAGAGAGTATTTGCCTTCCTGGATTTCGTGTTTCAGATAACGCAGTTCACATGCTGAAGTCCCGTCCGGATAGCGGACTTTCAAGGCAGTAGAGCGATAGTCGCCGCTTCCGTAGGTTGGAAACTCTTGTGGGAGGACGTCGAGAGAGTAAGTCCTGTCATCCCCTGCGTCATAAGGATTGCCGGAGAACCCGCGGTCCGCATAGGCAATCCGGTAGGAATAGTCGAAAGCAGAACCCTTCATACCAAACCAGGTATGGAGTAATACTCCATACCTGTCTGCTTTCATCTGGTACATACTATGGTTGGTTGTTAAAGTAAATAATCTGCTTGTGCTGTCGAATATAATAGCCATAAGTCTGCCCCCATTGAAAAGTGAAATGTTTTTATTTTACCGCACCGTTTACGACACCGTTGATGATCTGCTTCTGGCATACCAGATAGAAGATCAGTATTGGCAGCAGCGCCAGCAGGTAAGAGGCAAATGCAAGGTTGTAGTTCGTACCGAACTGTGTCTGGAATGTCAGCTGTGCCAGAGGCAGTGTGTTGACTCCTGTACCAGACATAATAACGAGCGGTGTCATTACGTCGTTCCAGGTTCCTAAGGCTGTCAGTACCGCAACTGTAGCGTGCATAGGCGTCATAATCGGGAAGATGATCTTCCAGTATGTGGACCATGTGGTAGCGCCGTCTACGAAAGCCGCTTCCTCGAGTGCGATCGGAATGTTCTTTAAATAGCCGGAGTAAAGCATGACGTTCATCGGCATATAGAACACAAGGTAGCATAATATAACTCCGAACCAGTTGTCAATACCCATTTGTGCAGTCTGCTTTACCAGAGGCATCATCAGGATTGCAAAAGGTACGAACATACCGCTTACGATGTAGAGGTATGACACTTTGTAGAACCGGCTCTTAGCCATGCTTCTTCCGATTGCGTATCCGGCAAGAGAGTGGATCAGGATAGCAAGCACTACGGTAACGACAGTGATCATAACACTGTATCCCAGAGAGTGCCAGAAGTCTGTGACGCGCATAGCTTCTGCAAAGTTCTCAAGACTCCAGGATTTCGGAAGGCTTAACGCCCCGGCGATGTCGTTGGTCATCTCTGACGGCTTCTTAAAAGCGATCACGAGCGCCATGTAAAGCGGGAAGATAACAGTCAGACAGCCAACGATCAAAAGGATGGTAAGCGGCCAGTTCGTAGTTGCCGCAACTTTATTTTTCTGTTTCATTATAACTGTTCCTCCTTCTTTCCTGTAATAGTAAGCTGGGCTACAGAGATCGCAACGATTACGATGAAGAATACAACTGCGTTAGCGCTCTGGAAGCCGAACTGTCCGCCGCCCATACCATTGTTGTAAATGAGGTAGGAGATGGACTCGGTACTCTGTGCAGGACCACCTTTGGTCAACGCCATGATCTGGTCGAATACCATCAGGAAGTCTTTCATGCTTAATACCATGTTAATACTGAAGAATGGGATGATCAGCGGGAAAGTCAGCGACTTGAAGCTTAACCATCCGGTAGCGCCGTCGATGGCGCCTGCCTCATATACATCCTCCGGCACTGTCTGAAGACCAGAGATATAGATGAGTGTGGTCTGTGCGATGGACTGCCATGCAGCAACGATAACGATGGCGATCCATGCGGTCTTGGTGTTGGAAAGCATACTTCCGGTTCCTGTCAGCGCTGGCAGGATGTAGGTGAAAATGTATCCGAAGATGTAACCTACAACCAGTCCGCCCAGGATTCTGGGAACGAAATACATACCTCTGAGCGCACTCTTGGCCCGAATCTTACCATTCAGTCCCAGTGCAAGGAGCAGGGCGATTACATTGGTAAGGACTGTAGCCAGAAGGGCAAATTTAAAGGTAAAGAGATAGGATTTCCCTACACGTGCATCTGTAAATAAGTCGGCATAGTTACGCATGCCTACCCAGTCATAGCTTCCGAATCCTTTAAAGTTCGTGAAACTGTAGATCAGGCCCTTGATCAATGGCAGAGTGTTGAAGCAGAAGAACAATGCCAGGATCGGAACAGTAATTAATAAAAAGGTCTGGTTTCTGCTCAATTTTTTATTCATTATTCATTCCCTCCCTTTTCCTCGTATTCCTGTACTTTGCGGATGATGTCACGGTTGTAACGCACCCAGTCGGTGTCGAACTTGTTCAGGAACTTATCTACGTCTCCATCTAATAAGAAGGTCTGGATCTGAGCGTCTACACTCATTTCTGCCGGATAGTAGTGATCCTGGTAGTCAACCATCTTGCCCTCGTTGATGTAGTCGAGCATGCCGTCGAGAGCCGGAGAAAGTTCGAATTCCTTGTCCTTACACGGAACTGCGTTCTGGTCGTCTAAGTATGTCTGGATGGTGGAGTCCTCTAACATGAACTGCAGTACCTCATAGGCGGCTTCTTTGTTCTTGCATTCGTTGGTCACGCAGAACTGAAGGTCAACACCAGAGTTCAGGATGTTGTCGTCTTCATTGTCGCAGCCCGGCATAACGAAGGAATCAATGTCCATATCCGGATTCACGGACTGAATCTGCGGAACGGCGTAACTTCCGATACAGTACATAGCAGATTCACCATTTGCGAATGCGGTACATGCGTCATTGTAGTTGTACGCAAACGGATCGTCCTGTGCATGGTCGAGGAGTTCAAGCATCTTTTCGGCAACTTCCGGGTACTCGTCGATGAACTTCGTCTCGCCCTTGTTTACCTGGCGGCAGACGTCTGCGGGAGCCAGATCGCAGGCAAGTGCGTTCCACGGCGCCAGACAGGTCCATACGTCTTTGTAACCGAAGTACAATGGCTGTTGTCCAGAGGCTTTGATTTCTTCACACAAGTCCATGAATTCCTGCCATGTGGTCGGAACTTCCCACTTGTTTTTCTTAAACATCTCTCTGTTGTACAATACGCCTGCGGCATTTGCAACATAAGGAACTGCGTATACGCCGTCCATCGGTACGAACTCTAAGTTCTTGTCGATGTCTAAGTAGGCCTGCTTGATGAGGGATAACCCTTCAAAATCTGAGATGTCCATCAGCATCTCGGCGTCAAGGAAGTTTGAGAAATTGACGTCGCCGCCGATACCGATGATATCCGGGGCGTCCTCCTTGATGAAACGTGTTTTCAGTACAGTCATGGCATCGTTGGGGGATTCGATCTTCAATACGATGTCGTCATGGGTCGCATTGAATTCTGCCTCCATCTTTTCGAAAGCCTTAACGGCCTCCGGCTTGTACTGAAGCATGGTGATATGGGTTTTTCCGTCAGAGCTGCCTTCGGAGCTGCAGCCACTTGCTGAAAAAGCGGTCCCAATCAGCATTGCTGCCACAAGTGTTGTGGCAATTACTCTCTTTTTCATTCCACACCTCTCCTTTTCCCTTCATGCATTCGTTAAGTTGCATGAATTTTTATGTATTTACTGGTAAAATGATAGCAGTTTGCTACGCAAAGGTAAATGTTTAGATGAGGCGGAATTTTACCATAATGCGGGATAATAAAGAAAATGTTGAAGTATAGACGTATTTTGGTATATAATATAAGAGATATCCAATTTTTCGTTGTTTTTTACAAAAACCATTGTGCATTTTTGGACATAATAACGAAAAAGGAGGAGAATATCAGAAAAGAGAGGTGACGCATTATGACGAATCATTTGTTTTCAGTGTTCCAGGACGAGCGGTTTATGGACCTGACAATATACCAATATGGGTATGAGAAGTGTGAACCTCTGCACTCATTCGGGCCGTATGTAAGAAACAATTATCTCTTTCATTATGTTATTTCCGGGAAGGGCTGCCTGCACGCTAACGATGAGCGGGGGGAGGCAGTTGCCCATGACATTGAGGCGGGTAATGGATTCATTATCGAGCCTGGGTATGTCAATACCTACTTTGCGGACAATGACCAGCCCTGGGAATATGTATGGGTAGAATTCGGAGGACTTCGGGCCAAAGAGTGCGTGGAACTTGCGGGATTGTCCCATAAGACGCCGGTATATCGTCTGGCTTCTCCTGAATACGGGGAGAGTCTGCAGAACAGAATGCTTACCATTGTCAAAAGCCAGAATGCTTCAAACATGGAGATGATCGGGCATCTGTACCTGTTCCTGGACTGTCTGATTAAATATTCGGCGTCCAAAAAACAGTTACAGGGCGGAAAACTTAGCGAGTTTTATGCCCGGGAGGCCGTGGTGTATATCGAACATAATTATGATCAGGACATTACGGTAGAGGACATTGCCAGGAAATGCCAGCTAGACCGCAGTTATTTTGGCAAGGTGTTTAAGAAGGTGGTAGGCCAGTCGCCCCAGGAATTTCTGATCCGTTACCGGATGACGAAAGCGGCGGATGCGTTGATCATCGGAGATGATTCGGTCAGCGATATCGGATCGTCGGTGGGGTATCCTAATCTTCTGCACTTTTCCAGGGCATTCAAAGGTGTGTATGGGGTTTCGCCCAGGGAGTACAGACAGAAGAATAAGATTATTGACAGATAGTTTTTTAGTTATATCAGTTTTATGAGGTGTTAGTTTATGATACGTATCAAGGACATTGCCAGAAAGGCAGAAGTGAGCCCTACGACCGTGTCGAATGTGATCCATGGGAATCATAAGAAGGTGTCGGAGGAAACGGTGGAAAAGGTAGAGAAGCTTCTTGCGGAGATGGATTATATTCCCAGCATGGGGGCAAGGATGCTGGCAGGCGGCAATTCCCGGGTGATAGGGATTCTTGCCGGCGAACCGGATGAATGGAAACATTACGGCGAGGGACATGCATTTACAAATATACTGATCCGTTCAATGGAGTCTGAAATATACCAGAGGAATTATTATATGCTGCTGCATTTTACGGCGACTCCCGAAGAGGGAATCCAGTTTGCGGCAACGTGGAATGTGGAAGGGCTGATTACGCTTGGGTTCGGCACTCGTGATAATGAGAAGCTGCAGAGAAGCTGCAAGGTACCAATGGTGTCGATTGATACATATTATGAAAAGCAGAAGGTAGCCAATGTAGGGCTTGATGACTTTAGCGGCGGATACCTTATGACAGAGTATCTCCTGGAGACGGGGCATAAAAGGATTGCGTTTCTGTCGGACAACGACACCGGGGTGGATCATGAACGGTGGAAGGGAGTCTGTGCGGCGTGCAGTCAGTATGGGCTGTCTGAACATTATGGATCCGGGGAAGGCCGTGAGCCGGCGGACGACGGCAGCGGGGCAGAAGACTGTCTGGGGGAATATATGCAGCATATTATGATACCTAAGGAGCAGGATTGCAGGAACATGTTTTATAAACAGAATCTTGCCAGACTTTCCAAAGAGTATGATGCATTGTTTTTTGCATCGGATTACTATGCGGTAGAAGCAATTGCCGGATTGAATGATATGGGAATTTGTGTGCCAAAGGATGTGTCTGTGACCGGGTTTGACGACACGGAGAGTTCTCGCATGTGCAGACCGAAGCTTACCACGGTGCATCAGGATGTGGAGGAGAAAGCGCGGCGTGCTGTTAAGAAGTTGTTTGAATTTATACAGGGAGGACGTGATATTTCTATGGCTGACAGGCTTCCGGTGAAGCTGGTGGTTCGTGATTCTGTAGAAAATCGAAGAATAATTATGCAAAATGAATAAAAAAGCAATCCCATTTTTGTGCGGTATTCCGTTTTGCGCAAAACTTCTTGAAAAATAGCATTTTATGTGCTTATAATATTTTTAAATGATAGTTTTGCGCAAAACCGAATACAAATTAAGGAGTGGGAAGCTTTATGGATTTATCGATCTATCGATGCGGGTATGAAAAACAGTGTCCGCTACAGATAAAGCAGTATGAATCTGGCGGTCATTATCTTTTTTGTTACATCATTTCAGGCAGTGGAGTTTTGCGAATGGAAAAGGAGAACGAAGCAGCCTGTTTCTACACATTATCAGAACGGATGGGATTTCTAATTGGGCCGGATGAGGCACGCCGGTGCGAGGTGATCCCGGAAGGAAAGTGGGATTATGTGTGGGTAGAATTCGGAGGACTCAGGGCGGAGGAATATGCGAAGATGTCTGGACTTTGTGGGGACCAGCCTGTGTATCTGCCTGAGAATCCAGGGCAGGGCGACGAACTTCTTGGAAGTATGATAGAATTGGTAAAGAGTGAGGAAGAGTGTCCTTTACGGGCCAGGGGGTATCTGTATATTTTTGTGGATTGTCTGATACGGACATCACGTTTTCGAAGACCGGCGGCTGAAGGGCGAAGCAGTGAGGAGTATGTGGAAGGGGCGATCCAGTACATTAAGCAGAATTATTACCGCCATATTTCGGTGGAAGAACTTGCAAAGCAGTGCTGGCTTGACAGAAGTTATTTTGGGAAGGTGTTTAAATCCATTACAGGGCAGTCGCCCCAGAGGTTTTTGATCAGTTTTCGTATGGAGAGGGCTGCTGAGGAACTGACGGAAGGAAAAGCGCCGATCGGGGATGTCGGAGCATCTGTGGGATATCCGAATCTTTTGCATTTTTCCAGAGCGTTTAAAGGGGTGTATGGAATGTCGCCCAGGGAGTACAGACAGAAGAACAGGATAACCGGAAGGTAAATATTGAGGGTGATGGAAGATAGGAATTATTTTCATCGCCCTTTTTGGGCGTATAAATTTGGAACAGTTCAGACAAGCGGCCCTGTTATCATTTATTTTAATGGTATTAGTTTGTCTGAAAACAAAGGCATTGACATTTTATATAAAATTGGGTATTATTAACTTTAGTGATTAAAAGCACTAAAGTGAAAGGGGATTTTTCTAATGCCTATTACAGATATTTTAGAGAAAAACTGCCGGCTGTACGGTGACGATGTATGCCTGGTGGAGATTAATCCAGAGATGCCGGAGACAAGGCGCGTAACATGGAAGGAGTATGAACTGATCGAGCCGGTGCGTGCTTCTTATTACAGGCGGGAGATTACCTGGAATGTGTTTAATGAAAAGTCAAATCGTTTTGCGAATCTCTTGCTGGAGCGGGGGATTAAAAAGGGAGATAAGGTAGCTGTCCTGCTGATGAACTGCCTGGAATGGCTTCCGATTTATTTTGGGATATTGAAAACAGGAGCGCTGGCTGTGCCGCTGAATTTCCGTTATTCGGCAGAGGAGATTCAGTATTGTGTGGAACTGGCGGAAGTGGACGTACTGGTATTTGGACCGGAGTTTATCGGACGTGTGGAGGAGATTGCGGACAGTATCAGCAGACACAGGCTTCTTTATTATGTTGGCGATGGATGTCCGGGTTTTGCAGAGGATTATACGATGCATTCGGCTAATTGTTCCAGTCAGTCTCCAAGAATAGATATCAATGATGATGATTATGCGGCTATCTATTTTTCGTCGGGGACGACAGGATTCCCGAAGGCGATTTTACATACCCATGAGGCATTGATGCATTCTGCTAAAGTGGAACAGAATCATCATGGGCAGACAAAGGACGACGTGTTCCTGTGTATTCCGCCTTTGTATCATACAGGGGCGAAGATGCACTGGTTTGGAAGCTTTCTGACCGGCGGGAAGGCTGTGCTGCTGAAGGGGACGAATCCGGAGTTTATTCTTCGTGCTGTGTCGGAGGAGAAGTGCACTATTGTGTGGCTTCTGGTTCCCTGGGCGCAGGACCTTCTGCTTGCTCTGGACAGTGGGAAGATTAAGCTTGAGATGTACCAGCTTGACCAGTGGAGGCTCATGCATATCGGTGCGCAGCCGGTTCCGCCGAGCCTTATTAAGCATTGGAAGGAATATTTTCCAGATCATCAGTATGATACCAACTATGGTCTGAGCGAATCCATCGGGCCAGGGTGCGTCCATCTGGGTGTGGATAATATACACAAGGTGGGAGCCATCGGAAAGTCGGGGTATGGTTGGAAGACGAAGATTATCGATGATCAAGGCAATCCTGTGAAACAAGGAGAGACTGGCGAACTGGCGGTCAAAGGGCCGGGGGTTATGGTGGAGTATTATAACGACGAGAAGGCGACCAGGGAGGTGTTGCATGACGGCTGGCTTTATACAGGGGATATGGCCATGGAGGATGAAGATGGATTTATCTTTTTGGTAGACCGTAAGAAAGACGTAATCATCAGCGGAGGCGAGAATATTTATCCTGTGCAGATTGAAGATTTTCTTCGTACCAATGATGCAATACTGGATGTTGCTGTAATTGGTCTGCCAGACCAGAGACTCGGTGAGATTGCGGCGGCAATCGTAGCCTTGAAGCCGGGTGTGATCTGTACGGAGGATGAGATTGATATATTCTGTAAGAAACTTCCGAGGTATAAGAGACCGAGAAAGATTATCTTTGCGGACGTGCCGCGTAATGCCACTGGGAAGATTGAGAAGCCGAGACTGAGAGAGATGTACGGCGCTGCCCATCTTGTGGAGGAGCAGAACCGGAGATAGGATAATTCGGAAGAAAGATGGGACTGCCAGAGAAAATGATATCCAGCAGTCCCATCTTTTGTTCATGACGATATCCGTCAGTGTTCTATGTGTTGCGATTTTGTTTATTTTGCGGCTTTTTCAGCAAATTCTGTCGTTACAAGATCGTTGTATGGAGCACGCTCGGTAAGTTCGCCGGCTTCTTCAAGAATATCCTGAAGGAGATTGAAACTCTCCTCCTCAAAGATCAGATTTTCTTTCCAGGTATCCTGGTCGTAGTAACGTGTTACGATTGTTGTGATGGTATCCTGGTCTGTCTCTTTGAACTGAGGCGCAATGATGGCTGCGATCTCTTCCGGCGTATGTGACTGCACATAGTCCATGCCTTTCTGAAGTGCGTTGGTGAAGCCCTGAATGACTTCCGGGTGATCTTCCATATAGCTTTTCTTTGCGGAAAATGCGGTGTATGGGACATAGCCGCTGTCGGTTCCAAGGGAGGCTACGACGTAGCCTTTGCCTTCTTTTTCCAGGGTTGTTGCGCCTGGTTCGAATTCAACTGTAAAATCACCCTGGTTTTCTGCGAATGCGGCGGCAGTGGAACCGAAGTCGATGCTCTGGTCGATGTTCACATCTTTGGCTGGGTCGATGCCGTTTTGTTTCAGGATATATTCGAATACCATTTCAGGCATTCCGCCAGTCTGCCCTAGCATGATGAACATTTTTTCCACACTCGTCAATTTCTCTCTGGAAGCCACGATTCTGTATGGATAATGGTAGATTCCTGTCTTTTCCACCAGCCCTAGGTCAAGCAAATGCTCCATGTAGGTGGTAAACTTCTTCTTGTGCATAGGATAACCCATATCTTTCAGGCTTTCCGCCAGGAATTTCACAGATGTAAAACCTGTCTCGTCCTTTTTCAGAAGCCGGATTGCCTCTATCATCATGGTCAGCTTCAGATTCTCCTTGTGGGCTTTGAAATCGTAGGCCGCCAGATTGCCGAGACCGTGTTTTAAATAGATGTCAACATTTCCGTCTTTATCTACAATGATTCTTTCAACGAGAACCTCAATGTCCGTCCGGGTCAAACCTTTTTGCTCCAGCACCTCATTTAAAATATCCAGTGCGGTTTGCAAATTAGGTTTGATTGCTGCAGTGGGGATATGAGGCTCCTTCGTCAAATCTTGCAGCGTTTTTTCAATGGCAGAAATACGTTCCATTTTTTCGGTCTGTAAAGAGGCATATGTTTCATTGATAATTTCCGCCATCCCCGGATTTGTCGTGAGTTCCTTTACCTTTTGGGTAATCAGTGTTTTCAGCTCTTTCTTGATTTTTTCCAGCTCGTTCTCCAGTCTCTGCAGGCTGTCGTCTGCGGAGTAAGTAGGAGCCTTTAAATTTGACAGGTCGAAATTCTGTATGATGTCTGCCAGAGAGTCACGGCAAAGGGTAAGATATTTAACCAAAGCGTCCATCAAGGTTTCTTCTGTCACCAGATGGGCATATTCACAAAACTGCTTTCCCTTTTTGTTGTAGGTGCCGCACACATAATATTTCCCACGGTTCGGGCGGTTGATTGCGGTCAGCTTCATGCCGCAGTCCTTACAGTACAGACACCCGGAAAAGAGGTTGATGTGTTTCCTCTGGCCCCGGTACTGGCTGTGATGGCGGCTGTCTTTCACCTCAAAGAGCAGCTTCATGGTATCATCATCAAATATTTTCGGGTGGTGGTCCGGGAAAACATATTGCTGATCTCTGGAAATCTTTTTGTCTTTTCCGTTGATGGTCATTCTCTCTCTTTTGTGGGTTCGCAGTACCCCGTTATGATAATCATTAAAGAGAGTATCTTTCACCATACCATAACTCCACATATAGGCAACTTCCCGGTGATAGGGCAGCCCCAGGGCCTCGCAGCGTTCCTTTTGCAGCATGGTAGGCGTGGGGACGCCCCGGTCTGAAAGGATTTCCGCAATCTTTCGTATGCCGTTTCCTTCCAGATAAAGGTCTTTTTCAAGGTTCAGGATGGAGGCGGCTTCTTCATCAATTAAAACCATCTGCTTGTTCAGTGGGTGCCTTGTGTAACCGAATGGGGGAGCGCATTTTAAGGTGCCGTTTTCCTGCTCCATTTTCTTGATTCGTTTTACCTTTCGGCTTGTGTTCTTTACATGGCGTTCATTATCCCATGTTTTGATTCCTATAATATCATCATCAGAGTAGAGGGAATCATAGTTGTCGTCAATCAAAATCACACGCTTTCCCTGTTCTTCCATTTCTTCGAGAAAAAGCAGTACCTTCGCATTGTGCCGTCCAATTCGAGAAAGGTCTTTCGCCACGATTACATCTATGGAGCCGAGATTGGCCATCATGTTCTGAAACTGGGGACGGTTGAAGGAATAGCCGGAAATGCCGTCGTCCTCGTAGATATGGCGTACAATCATGTTGTTTTCTTCTGCGTATTTCTGGATAATCAGTTTCTGGTTTTCGATAGAGGAATAATTTCTCTTATTATCGTCTCTGGAGAGGCGGACATAACCGTCTATCATTGTGGGAGTATGGATTGCTGTCATCATAAAAATCGTCCTCCTTATCTTGCTTTCTACCTATATTTTACCATATAGGCAGGATAACACAATGTTGTCGCCAGTCAGTGAAAATGGTTGCAAACCACATCCCGCAATCCATTTTCCATTGCCTGATTGCCTTCGATGATAGTAACGA
>CAJTVY010000013.1 GCA_910579925.1 uncultured Dorea sp. | reverse complement strand
CATTCCGTGCATATCGCCGATTCAGAAACCGTTCAATCACTTCGTTTGCATAATCCTCATCAAACTTTGCGTCCGTCATAGAACCTAAACCGAGATTTACAATCATGTTCCAGAACCACTGGCCTGTCCTGTTGCCAATATCCGGATCATCCATGATATGTTCTTCACAACGAATAGCGAGGGCGATCATCATCTCCAAAACACTACAAGGCCGATTATCCAAATATGTTGCGATTTCGGAATTCTCGTATGAATTCTCGTAACCGAAACGATATCGTAAGTCTATCCCATCGCCCTCACGGTTTCCGTCCATAGGAATCGTATAAGAAAACTCCACACGATTCAGGAACCGTAAAAGTTTACGATAAGACAGACTTTTGAAATATCGCCGATCCAATACGAGCTGGCACATCCATTTAAAATACTTGTTATTCAGCTCGCTCCTTGTCATTTATGCCTCCCTCTGGTGCGGACGTTCTTTCTGGGCTTCAGAATAAGTCCGTTCGTCCATAAGAATCTCGTAGTCGCATCTCAATCTGTCATTTCTTACAAAGACAGAGTCATCCTCAAACTCACCAAAGTGAGTCAAAGATTCCATGCCGACTACATCGTCCACATCCTCAATTTTGTCGCCCCCATCATCTACCAGAACCTGATCCGCATAGTATGTAAGGCTTATTGTGTCGTAATCTTCAAACTCGCCAAACTCATCCGGCGAGATTACATAAGGCTTGTTTTCCGCCATCTCTGTTCCCTCCGGTACATAACCCTCATTCCTCAATATCCCCGCATAGGTGGAAATATCAGGCTTCGCTTCAAATTTCTCCACCCTTGCCTCTGTACTCGGCTGCGGTTCAACGGTTATTTCAACATCAGCGCCGCTCTGTTCTCGCTTTGAAAATATCTCTTTTACAGAGTTAATTTCCTCCTCGGCAATCCGCTCATATTTCTTTTTCGCAAACTGCCACGTAACGACAGAACCCGCCGCTGCTCCGAGGACAAATATAACAAGTCCTGTTACTTTACTCATCACTCATGTCCTCCCTTCTTATTGTCATCACCGTGAGTGCCAGCCCGGTAAACAACATAGACACACTCAAAAGGATACCCCCGGTGATGTGTCTTTTCTTAGGGGTATCCAGTACATAATCCAATATAGAAATTGTTCTTTCAAATCCTTCCATCATCTTACACCCTCCTGCCATCTGATAAGAGCGCAACGCCCCCAACAAAGCAAACCCCGGCCAGCGCCGCAAGGGTATAAGATACGATTGCTGATAAAAAATTACTCATAATTTTCTCCTTTCATTCATAGCTTGAAAAATAGTGGTTTCCTAGTTGAAACATTGGAACGCCATACTTGCTGTACTCCCCGGCTGTGAAGAATATAACATCGGTATTTGTGCGAGACAGTAATTCTTCTTCAACGAGTTGACAAATATCATCCCTCACTTCGCACCGGTCAACACGTCCGTTCCAGATTGACGAGAATTGGTTTCTCTGATAGATAACATCGTAAACGTTATCCGGGAAATGCTCGGAATCCATACGGTTGAGAATCGCATCGATTACAAGACGTTTTCCATCTTCACATTCGCCCTCGGCTTCTGCCATCGTAACGAGAGCAATCAAAGAAATATCCTCATATGGCAATAATGATTCTTCCTCTTCTTCCAAAGGTTTTATAGTTACTATCGGTGATGCATCGATAAATATAGGTTCAGGAACCACATTATGCACCGTAACATTACCTGCATACACAACTTCGTCTTCCACAGAGATATCACTATGAAAAAACATAATAACCGATAAAAGAAGAGCAGCGATCATGGTTACTTTACGCATGTGAAAACTCCCTTCAAAATATAATTAGACTATCCTCATCTCTTTTGGGCCAAGACAAGGATAGTCTGTCATTGCCCGGCACCAATCGTCTCCTGAACCGATACCATCGAGCCCATCCATTCACATCATCTCCCAGATGTTGCCGTCAACATTGAAATCCAACAGAATCGCCGGATCGAGTCCGTTCGCAAAATCGGAATAGCTCAGATTGTCCGTATACAGTCCGAAATCAACGTAATTGTCACCGACCGGATTGTCTTTGTCATAAACCCAACCCACGACCTGACCTGCTTTGGTGCGAGGAAGTCCAAGCATCTCATATACATCATTCAGAAACAGACGCTTTTTCGCCCTGAGCAGATCATTGGCATAGTTCTCCTGCGCCTTGATGAACATGATGTTATATTCGTTGTTCGGCTCCCAGTGGGGATTCAGGATCGAATTTCCGTCCTCATCAACCGTGTACTTCTCGAAGAACCGGGCATACCCGCTTACATCGGACGGGTTCACCACAAAGGCATTCTTCTTGACCTTTTTCTCTTTTCCGGTTTCCGCGTCCACCTCGGTAGCCGATACCTTTTCGGCTTTGATGTTGTACTTCAGTTCACGGTCAATCTCCTTACCAAACTTTTCGATCACACGACTTCTGTAATTCTTAAAATCGGTATCAAGAACTGTATAAGCCGCTGTCAATGCCACATTCCTCTTACGAAGAATATTGTTAGATGCCAGAATGCTGGCGATCGATAAAGCCCCGATTGCAACCGCAGGAGCATACGTCTTTGCAAGCTGGAGACCGGTCTGTGCATAGACAATCACCGTGTCTTTCTTCGCATCTTCCTTGGAATAATCCTCTCCGGCCTCCGTGGTGCCATTCTCCTCTGCCGTATGGATCTTATCCATCTTCTCTTTAGTTTCATCCATGACCGCATCGACTTTAAGAGTCGCTTTGCACGCCATAACGGCACTCACAATCACACCAGCAACACCCGCTGCCATAAGAATTTCTGGGCTGTGCTTTTTCATCTTGAAGCTAACATTACCGAAAACTCCGCTCACCTTATTCATGATTTCATCTTTTTTCATTTCTGCTTATTCTCCTTTTCCTGAATTTCTCCGCCTAATGCGGCATATCCACAAATATCAATCCAGTTGTCTTCCTTATAGACGCCGGACGCATTACGAGCTACCTTCATCAATATCATCATGTTGGCAACGTCCGTAGGAGTGACATTATAGTTCAAATACGCACTCCACAGCGCTCCGATAGAGGCAAAGCTGTCCTCCGCCTTTCCGTATGTACCCTCACGTTCGCCGTTGATGATGATCTTGGCAGTATCCAAAATCTGGTCTCGCCTTAACGTGGTTTCTTTCATCATAGAAATATCCTGTTTCATTGCACATTTCCTCCTAATTCAGCGGGTATGCTTTCGGCAGTTTAAGAACATAACCATCGCGCACTCTAACCGCCTTACATCCAGCAATATCCGTCCAGCCATATTTATTTACTGCGAAGTTATCTGTAGACACGTCTGCAAGATCGTACAAATCACCAACGCTCACAACCCCGTACTGGCTGATGATCTCATTCATAGCATCCAGAACTGACTCAGCATCACCACGGGTTTCAAATATAATTTCATCGTAGTCGAAACCGTTTCGCCCGGACTGTCTGTAGCTGCTGCTCCGGCGTTCCTGCTCTCCGCTGTTCCCATAATACTTCCCGTATGAAACCTTCGTTGTTGTATTCTTTTTCTGCCTGGTTTCCCCGTAAAGAATCATGTCAACGCCGTTTGTCACGATGTCGGAGATTGCCTTTTTCACCGCCGGCACAAGCACCTCCATAAAAATATAAGATTTTACATTGCCGACATCTTCCGAAATGAAAACATCTGCAAATTTCTGCATCTCGCCCTTTTTCTTAGACTTAGCAGAACCGCTGATGACTTTTCCGACTTTCTTTTCTTCTGATGATTTCTCGGGGAGAGCTTTTTGCTCATCTTTCATTTTGTGTGAGTTCCCTCCGTACTGTTCCATTGTTCTTCTCCTTTCTACACCATTTTAAACATTACATCCCGCGCATTCTGTGTTCCGGCGATAGTCTGCGCAATAGATCTGTAAATTCTCGAAACATTGCTGAGGTTCGAGTTGAAGTCCGCTAAAATATCATCAAGTTTATTGTCAAATTTGGCAGCTATCTGTTCCTTTGCCTTATTGACAACGTCCTTGCGAAGCTCATCCTCATCAATCTTAGATACCCTCTCTGCGATCGTATCCGTGACCTTTTCCGAAATCTTCTTGCGCTCATCTGATACAGCCGAGGATACTTCACTGTGAATATCAGACTTCATTTTACTGATGATATCTGCCGCGGCGTTATCTACAGCATAACGAGCCCGTCTCTCGGCTGCTCTTTCTACCGCCTGATCGATAACCTCTTTTGGAATATCAATAGGAACATCGTTCGACAAATCATCAATCGTTGTGTCCAGCTTTTCGCAAAGCTTTTTCATCTTACAATGGACGCCGAGTCCGTACCCAACTCCGATAAGACCAGCCACCATCATCCCAAAACCAAATATCCAATCACAATCAATTTTGCTCATGATTTTTCTCCTTTCCAAACCTCAACCAGTTTTCCCGGAAGAGTTATTCTTGTTGCGGCTATTTTGTTGTATTGCCTTTTATATTGATAAGCCAGATTGCTCCTTGCTTTCTTTTCAGATGCGGCATAGGTAGTCCCTTCCCAGTTATTTGAAACGCACTGTTCAAATTCCATGACAGGTCCCTTGTAACAATATCTGTTCATAAAACACCTCCAGTCCGTTCCAAACAACAAAAGAGAAAGCACCTTGTTACAGATGCTTCCCCTCAGTCAGAACGACTATTATTCTGTTCTTCAGTTACTCCTCAGAATCCTCCTCATTGGTTCCCTGCTCGGTGTCGTCATCAGCCACTTCTTCAAACTCACCGTCAATCACGTCAGAGTCCTGCTGCTTCTTCGCCTTGATCTTGTTTGCTGTCGGAATGACAACGTACTTAATGGCTAACCCGCCAAGCACAATCGCCAAACCAACACCAGCCGCAATCTTGAATCCCTTACCAGAACTCTTCTTCACGATCTCCTCGGTTGCTTCTGTTGCTGTTTCAACTACCTCTTCATTTACCATCATTTCATTAGGTTCCATTGTTGTTCTCCTTTCAAAAATAGAAATTTAGTGGTTCTCTCCATTAAAGTGCTTGTAAAATTTGCGAGCTGTTAGCCGTTGTTACGATAATCGTATCTGGGTTCAACATGGTAATCAATCACCAGACAAGGTGTTCCGTCATCAGCAATCTGAGAACTGAATCGGAGTTCCAAATATCCGGTATCGATGTTCCACCCAAGGTCATCACCCATACTCATATGTGGCAGGCCAACTTCGTAATTGAAATCGTTCCAGGATATAAACATTTCGTCCCGCATCCGTCGATTCAGTTCATTCTCAGCTTTTTTCAGCTTTTCCATATCCGATCTAAAATATCTTCCAGATGCAGAGTCGTAGCAGAGTGTATTTCCTCTTTCTGTTATGATAACCTGCTGAGTGCTTACGGGATGCTGCTCAATCTTTTCTTTGGCAATCGAGTCCCGTATAGCTTCTTCTTTTTTGTCGCCTATCGCCTCAACAACTTTTTCCTGATACTCCCGGAATGCTGATTCCGATAAGCTGTATGCTGTTGCTAACGCGGCTCTTCTACGAACATTTACAGAACTTGCTCCGATGAGGCAAAGTATAGATGCCGTACCGATTGCCGTTGCAGGAATATAACACCTCCATGTGGCAAGAACCAACTCTTTCGGCCTTAACTTCTCCGTTTCAAGTTCTTCTTTCTTCTCCTCAATACAAATCAAGGCTTTAGGGGTTGCCCGTACCGCCAGAACTGTTGTTGTAATCATTCCGGCAATACCAATCCCGGTAAGTATTTCCGGGCTATGTTTTCTAAGAGCATCCTCCATATTTCGGAGAGCCTTAGATAGTGGTTTTGTGTTCATAAGTGACGTTTCTCCTTTCAAAAATATAAACCGCCCACAAGGGGCGGCGATTATCTAACCAGCCAGAACTCCGGACGAACCCCGCCAGAGTGCAAGGCGTTGCTGGAGTCCGTATCGCCACGGTTGTTCACACTAGCGAAATAAGCCGAAGAAACGCTTTCTTTTGTAGCATTGCGGAGCCACCACCAGCACCAGTCATCTTCAAAGTCGCAGACACGGTTTCCGCGCCGCTTCATCATCTCAAACTGCTCGTCATTATCCGGCTCAAAGTTTTCATAGAAATCGTCATGACCGAATACCTCGCCGTATGTAGGAAGCGTGATCTCCGTCACCTTGTTTCTCAGCTTATCCGGGAACGCCCGAAGAACAACTTCATTCAGCCACCGTTTCATGTCCGAACCATCGAACCCGCCCTTATTGATATTGGATTCATTCATCGGATGCCGGGCAACGACCTCATCGAACAGGAAGAGAATCCCCTTGTCCGTTACCTTCTGGGCGGTTGCCGTAAACCTGCCGAAGCCGTGAAGCTTTACATTGATCTGATCTCCTACGCAGATTTCGTTTGTTTTGAACTGCACCTTTCTTGCTACCTTCATAATTTTTCTCCTTTTCATTTTAGATTTGTTTGTTAAATGCGCAAAAATATAAAACCGCCCACAAGGGGCGGAGATTAACCTAACCGAAATACCGGACGAACCCCGCCAGAGTACGAGGCGTTGTAGTAGTCCGCATAGCCACTGTAGGTCACAAGAGCGAAATAAGCCGAAGAAAACTCTAATTTGTTCTGCAACCATCCCCACTCATAGGCTTCGCCCTCGCGGATTGCGATACGATTCTTGCGGTCTGTCATAAGAGGCCATTGTTTCTTGCCGCTTGACTCGTAACCATCGACATCACCAAAGAATTCTTCCGCATACGGGATACGAAGCAGATCGCCGTTCTTAAAAGGAACCATCATATTCCTGACGGACTCAAAAATTGCCAGGACACTGTTCTTCTGAAGCTCCGTGCGTAAATCACTTGCCTCATAACCGCCCTCGTTCGTGTTCTCCCGATTCATCTTAAAAGGCTCATCAAGATACTGGTCCAGAAGAAAGAGCGCCCCCTTTTTAGTAACTTTCTGACAGGTCGCCGTATACTTTCCGATCTCAATCTGATCGCCAACCTTAAACTCACCTGCTGCCTGAATTGATACTTCCTGTTTTCTTAATGCTTTCATCTTTTTTCTCCTTTCATTTCATCGCATTTAGGATGTCTAAAATATCAGTTGCCACTTCATATGCCACAGAGAAAATTTGGGCATCGTTCTTATTATCGTGATCCATTATTGCAAAGCTTTTCATCTTAATGCTAAAATCAGCAACTGCATCAATGGATTCTTGAAAAGTCGATGCCTCTTTAACAAGTTTCAAAATCTCTCCTGCGGCGAATCTTGAAAAACTTACTTGCCTGAAATAATACTCAGGCCAGTTTCTTTGAGGATCTGTCAAATCATAAATATAATCCTCGATAGCCGATGTAACACGATTGTCCATAATATCCTCCTGCAAACAGAAAAGAAGAGTCCCTGTTAGGACTCCTCGTCTTCTTTATCTCTTTTGGCAATCGCTTCATTGACCTTTTCATCGATCTTTTCGTTCATCTGCTGGTCTTTAACCCAATCGGACAACAAATTCGCCGCTAATCCAACTACGGTTACTACCGTTCCAAGAACTTTAATGATACTGCTTTTTCCCATAAAGCGTTACCTCCTTTCCATAATAGTGATTGTAAATTTTGCGATTTAGAAATATGTTACGGTGAGTCTATGGTTTCCATCGACAATACGCCATATCTCGCCGTTCTTCCTGGCAAGCCTTATCATGGTTTTCTGATACTGCCTTTTGCCGCTGTCTACGCCGAGCTTGTATGCGATAAGCCCGGTTACAAATATGATCCCAGCACCTACTGCAATATCCATAACATCGTGCTTTGTTAATTTTGTATCTTCCATAACGTCAATCCTCCCCTACTATTTCTTCGAGTAATTCCGCTCCAAACTGCTGCGGTTCATATCCTGAAATAATTACACATTCAAGATTGTCTTCGAGAACGGTTTTTCGATTGTCAAAATCAAGCCACATTTCGCCGCCCTCATAAATCTCCTGTAAATTCCATCCCATCTCGTTGCCAAGCTCAATCCCGTTAATACCAAGGAACTCATAATACTCGTTTAGAGTGCAATATCCACGGAGCTGAAGATTACGGTTGATATGATACTGAGCGTTAATAACCGCTGCCATAGTCGTATTAAAATATCTTTTGGAGAACATGTCATAGCACAGAATACGCTCGCTCTCTGTATCCATATCCATGTTATATATCTGATACCCCCAACCACCATCAGCCACCATTGCGTCTTTAGCCATTTCAGCACAGATTTTATCGTCCGCATCCGCCCCATAGACCTTTTTAGCTGCCTGGCGATATTGCTTGTATGATTCGTTTACCATAGCATAGGCGCTGGATAACGCCGCCTGATTACGCTTATCTAAAACACCGATACCAATGATACAAGCGATTGTGGAGGCACCAACCAAAACCGGCGGAATATAACACTTCCAAGTTGCCTCTATAAGTTCCTGAGGGGTCAACTTATCTGTTTTTACCTCGTCTTTCTTAGCTTTAATCAGCACCATAGCTTTTGGTGTAGCCTGTACTGATAATACGGCAGTACCAACCACGCCGATTGCTCCTAAACAAGTTAGGATTGTTGGGGACGCTTTTCGCAGTCCCAGTTGCAGTTTGTTCATACCTCTTTTTCTCCTTTCATTTTTTTGTTTTGGCTGTAGAAAAATAAAAGAGAAACAGATAGGACTCGAACCTATGACCTAATGAGGGGCAAATTACTACCATTCCTCATTCGCTCTACCAACTGAGCTACTGTTTCTCATAATATGCTGTGTAATTTTTGCGAAAAGAAAAGAGCCGCTGTTACACGACTCCTAATTTGTTGCTGCTATAAAATATAATTTTTTTACCAAGTTCTTCAGCTTTACGAATTTCATACCTTGTGCTTTCTCCAACGTAGCAATCTACGTCTACGACAAATATGGCGTCAGACATTGCAATTTTCTCTGTATGCAATTCCAAATACCATTTCTTGTCGTGACGTTCACATCCCATCGCCGGAAATAGCACAATAAACCCCAAATCAGTAAGCTGCTGATAGACACTTACCATTTCTGTTTTATACTTATAGCTCCCACAAATAGTTATAATCTTCATACAATCACGCTCCTTTCATTAAAGAAGTTGTAAATATAACGAAACAGAAAAGAAGAGCCCTTGTTAGGACTCCTCGTTTTTAATCAAAACCGCTTCCCTTCAATATTTTTTTGAGTTCTTCCTTGCTGAGTTCCACATCAATATCCAAATGTGCGTGTGTAGTTCCGTCGTTTACAGTGACTTTCATTTCTTTAAGCCAGATATCCATATCTACACCTAACTTCTTTTTGATAATCACCTTCGCTGCTTTCGACACAAGCGCCGTTGTGAATTTTGATATAATATTCATCTCGTCCATACCTCTTTTTCTCCTTTCGGTCTATGGTTTTCATAAAGGAGCGTGTATAAATTGCGAAAAGAAAAGAGCCCTTGTTAGGACTCAATTTCTTCTAAAGTAATCCAAAGTTTTGATTTTCTAATGAGTGGCAGATACCCTACAATATCACAATACTCGTCAATTTTATACTTACAGTATGGGAACGATTTATTCGCCACATTTATAAAAGGTTGAATACGATCATATACGAGCTTACTATATTCAGGGTTAATATCTTCAATATATTCTCCGAACGCAAACTCTTTTCCCGTCACAGTCCATTCATCATTAACCACTTTTATATGCTCACGAAATATCCTCGCAACCTCATTTCGATGTTTCATAAATTCTTCTCTCATATGTTTTCGCATAAATCTTGGCACCTTTTCAAAGTGATAAAATACCTTAAAATATCTCTCTTCATACTCGTTGTTCATAACCTGAACCTCCTTTCATTAAAGAGGTTGTAATTTTTGCTAAATATTTCGTCTGTCAAAGACCGTTTCCCACCGTTCGCGCTTAATGGGCTTCATCTTCAGCGCCCACATAATTTGCCGGACGGTTACAGTAGGATATAATCCGTCCGTAGCCTCTCCTGCACGTTCGTCAAAGTACGCTTTAAAATGTGGGTGCAAATATATTTCAGCAGTAAGCCACTGATCTATTTCGCTCCACCAGGTACTTTTTGTTTCTTTATCAAATCGCTGTTGAATCACGGCGAGACCTTTTCCACTTATCTCAAATAGAGTACAACTATTATAAACCGGATGATTACAAATATAACGTCTGCCAAACTTTGTCCGTGGCATTGTCGGTTTCTTGTAATGATATCTCATTTTATTTTTCTCCAAAATGCAAGAGAAAAAGCCCTCGTCAGGACTTCCTCTCCCTAATATTACTCGTCAAATGTCGGGCATGATAATTTGCAGCTCGGATAAGGACCTCCGCAGGCTCTACATCCATCAGGTGGTACATTTCCTGCGTACATACTGAGTACCTGTTCTGTCCATTCTTCTTCCTCATCTTCTTCGTACTCATAATCCATCACGTCTATATTCCAACCGCATGATGGGCAGGTATAAATATCATTTCCACCTCTGGGATGTTCCCTCCGGTCCATAACTGCTCCGCATTTGTTGCAAATTGCATACCCTTCGTTCAGGTATTCTATTAACTCAATACCCTCCGGTTTAATAATTTGGCTCATATTATTATCTCCTTTCGTAACTCGGAGTGTACTACATATCATACACCCTTTTCATAGTTAAGTTAAGAGATTAAAGAGCTCTTTGTATCTCCATAAGAGGATATGCAATTTTGGCGAGGAAAAACGAAAAGGCGCTGTAAATCTAACGCCTCTCCGCTTTGGAATCTTCAATTCTCATCGTTTAGTCGGTTTAACGAACCGAACCAAGTTCTTCAATGTCTGAACTGTAAATGTGCCGTCCTTTTCCAAATCATATCCCATCTGATAAATCTTGGCAAAGAACACTAGCGGCACCATAAGTTCGGCCGCAGCAATACCGATTCTGATATATCGATCCTTTTTCTGCTCTGCGAGTTGCTCTTTACGAGACTGCTCATCTCTTTCCGCCTGCTCATTATGGAATTTTTCTTCCTGTTCCATCTGCTTCTTACGGAAATCATCATCGTCAATCTCTTTGTTGTACTCCATTGCAGCTTTAGAATCATCGATTCTTAACCGATACAGCTTGGCCAAACCCTCTATGGCTTCCGTATGTTCCTTGCTTCCTACTGCAAGACCGGATAAACCTCCAAGTTCGGCTTTAATCTGTTCGTCCAACATTGTGATAATGTCTTCGTTCATTTTCTTTCTCCTTTCACTGTTAAGTTTTTAAGCTTCCATAAAAGGAACTGTTAGTCGTGCGAAATATAACTTTTGAGATTTACTTTCAGCATGACCGATTTTTTAGATGCGATAAAGTCGATGCTTTTAGATGCTTCCAGAAATATAAAAGGACCGTCCGGATCAGATGTATCAACCCGTAAGGTCCCGATGCATTTCGGTCTAAGAATCACGACTGCGATTCCACACCCAATAAAAACGCCGACAATAAATATAACGACCGCTTGCATAGTGTTCCTCCTTCCATAGATTTTTTCAGATATCAAGATAGCATGTTTTTCAGTCACCTACGTACTGGTTTCTAAGCTAGATTAAAAATAAAAGAAAAGAGCCGCTGTTACACGACTCTTCCCTCTGAATCATTCGGACTCTTTTACTTCGGACGGCTCAATATTTGTCGGTAAGCCAACGCCCGTAGCGATGTAATTCATGCAGTTGAGAATTTCCGTATCGCTCATTCCTTTTGCTCTGAGCCATTCAGTCATTCTTGCTACTTCCTGAACATTCATCATTTCGGTTTTCTCCTTTTCTTCAAAATTAGAACCTTGTTCCGTCATATGTGTCCTCCTTTCATAAAGGGCGATGTATTATTTGCGAAATAAAAAACAAAAGGTATCAAGTATCGGCTTAATTATACCATTTTTTAAGCTAAAAAGAAAGAGCCCTTGTTAGGACTCCTTCCTCCTTCCAGTAAAGCATTCTCTCATAAAGTCAATCTCTTTCTGTTCATAACCATCTTCCAGTAATTCTTCATCCGTAATCTCTGAAATATGATCTTCAAGCCATCTTTTTATTGCACTCATAAATCTCACTCTCCTTTCATTAAAGGAGATGAAATTCGTGCGAAAAAGAAAGAGCCATTGCTGGCTCAATCTTCAAAACGTTCTGTGATGTCTCCGTCAACATTAAAGTCTAACCAAATACTTTCTCCGTCTTCGTCCTCCTGGATTCCAAAATCGATGTAGTTATCTCCCAACGCATTTTCCAAATCGTAAAACCATCCTACAAATAACGATAACCTTGTTACTTTAAGTCCAAGGCATTCCTGAATATCTCTCAGAAATACATAGCCTCTACATTTCAAAAGATCGTTAAAGTAGTTTTGTTGCGATTTCAAATAGATTAGATTAAACTCTCGATCCTGATCCCAGTTAGGATTACTCGAATCAAATACTTGTGAATACATACTCCTTATGTTTTCCATAAATCTCACTCTCCTTTCATTAAAGGAGATGAAATCTCTGCGACTCTTACTCCCTTTCTTTACTCAGCAACCAGAAGAACCGTCTGTACAAGTCGTAGTAGACATCTTTGCAGCACGGAATATTATACCTTACCCGCAATATGTCATAAGAACAACCCTCTGTTACCCCATGTAAAATATAACTTGCCAGTTCTTCGTCCGTATCCTCTGCGACATCCTCTATCATTGCTATTCGCTCTGCTAAGTACGCTTTTGTAACGGCGCATCTGGCAGTTGGATCACTCACTACATTGAGCTTAGCAAGTATTGGATTATCGTTCGGTCTCTTGCTCAGCCCATCCAACACCCCATACGCTTTCTTCCATGCAGGATACTGCAAACAAAAATGTTTCAGCTCATAATAACGGTGGCGGTCAATCCAGTATTTATTCTTTTCCGAAAGTTCAGGTCTTATAGTCGTACTCATACTTTTTCTCCTTTCCAAAGATATCCGGTTTGCTCGTACAGCAATTTGGGTGAGATATAGAAGTTAATCCGTCCCAGCTTGCTGTTCATTTCTTCGATCTTGGTTACGAGTTGACCATTCCTTGTGGCTTTTCCAATCGGAAGCCAGCCGGAAATAATGCCAGCTCGTACCCAGGAAGCGTCTTTACCGTATACTTTGGCGGCGACCGCGACCGGTACAGAACCAGTTTGAAATATGGCGTCCATACAGTCCTCCTTTAAAATGTTTTTCCAAAATCTCACCCCGGGAATTTTTCGGATTTTGTATGTTAAGGCTATCAGAAAAACATGTCACCTGCGTACTGTATTTAATCTAGGTTAGAAATAAGGAAAACTTTAGCAAGAAAATATAAATGTAGGAGTTGACAATTCCTACACTATTTATTATAATGCAGACGTGGAAGGAGAGTGATGCACAATGCTAATGCAATGCCCTGAATGCGAATTACAAGTAAGCGATAAAGCGACATTCTGTCCGCACTGTGGATACCCTATACAGCCGGACGTAAAACCGAGGAAACCTCGAAACAAGAATAATAAGAGAAGAAGATTGCCAAACGGGTTCGGACAAATTAGCGAGATTAAGAACCGGAATCTCCGGAATCCTTACCGGGCTATGATTACCGTCGGCAAGACAGCGACTGGCAGACCAATTTGTAAACCGTTGAAACCGGAATCCTATTTTCCTACATACAACGATGCATATGCGGCTCTTGTAGAATATAACAAGAACCCTTACGACTTGCAGCCTGCTATTACCATGCAGGAACTCTACGACAAATGGTTCCCAGAGTATGAGAAAACCGTAAAAGACTCAAAGGCTGCCGAGAATGCCTGGGAATATTGCTCTGCTGTTTACACTATGAGAGTGATGGACGTTCGTGCCAGACACATCAAAGGATGCATGGAAGAAGGTGTTGCAGTCGTCAAAGGTGTTGAACAGACTCCAACCGCAACTATGAAGAACAAAATCAAGTCGCTATTTAACTTGATGCTGGATTATGCTTTGGAATATGAAATCGTGGATCGGAATTACTCACGAACTTTTAAACTTCCTGATGAAGTTGTAAAAGAGTGTCACAATGTCAAGCGAGAACATATTGCTTTTTCGGAAGATGAGATAGAGCTTTTGTGGAACCACGTGGATGATAAGAAAGGCATAGACATTCTCCTGATTCAGTGTTATTCCGGATGGCGTCCGCAGGAACTTGGATTGATTGAACTAGCGAATGTGGATTTAACAGAGGGAACATTTAAAGGCGGTATGAAAACCGAGGCTGGAAGTGAACGGATAGTTCCAATTCATAGTAAGATTCGTTCTTTGGTGGAAAAGAAATACAAAGAGGCTGAAGAACTTGGCAGTAAGTATTTACTGAACTGGATTGACCCAAACGCCCGAAACAAGAAAAATATAAAATTGACCTACAACCGTTACACAAAAGCTTTTGATTTGATACGAACTGAATTAAATCTGAATCCAGAGCATAGACCACATGACGGTAGAAAACACTTTGTAACAATGGCAAAGAAATACGGAGTGGATGAGTACGCCATCAAATACATGGTCGGCCACAAGATTGCAGACATTACAGAAAAGGTTTACACCCAAAGAGAATTCGACTGGTTGAAAACAGAAATTGAAAAAATAAAATAGGATGTTATAATGGCGAAAGAAAGTAAAGCCGCAGTTACTTGAAAGGAGAAGTCTATTAAAGAGAGGAGGCGAATAGCTTGACAAATTATCGACAATATTATAAGCCAAGGAAAGACTTTCACCCTGTTTCTTTTTGGCATAGAGAAAACGATAAGACAGAAAGAGTTCACACACCCTATAACTCTTATTACGATCTCAACAAATGCGATAATGACAGCCCCATTTTAAATGTCAAGTTCGTATGATTCACACAAAAAGGAGATAGTTGTTACCAGCAACCGTCTCCTTTTCCTCTCTTTAATAGACTTCTCCTACTTGCATTATATGTAGGAATAGCAGTATAGGAGTGGTGCAGGAATAAAATAGGAGTTACCTACATTTTTCTGCTTTTTACCACTCTTAACCACTTCGACAATCCCGTATTTATGCGGCTTTAGAAGCCGTTAAGGGTGTAGTGAGATTTTATAATAAAAACTGTTAATATACTCCTTCCGCAGCTCTCGGTCATCCTCATCCCCATCAGACCCAAAATGTAAATCTGAGAGATGAAGAATTCTCAAAACCTCCCTTTGTCCCTCAACTTCATCAAGCCTAGTCTGTTCTAACTCTTTTTGTTTAATCCCCATTTTCATTACCTCCTCTTCCAGTATGGGTATCGTTGCAAAAATCCTTTTATCAGACTGTACTTCCTCATCACTTGTCAGAATCTCCATCTCAAACAGATATTTTTGCAATGAGCTATTGTCGCCGGACTGTATGCCGTACAACGCTTTCCACAATATCTTTCTTCCGTCTCCAGGCAGATCATCCGCACATCTCATAATACGTTCAAGATGGTTTTTCATCTGCGCATCACAGTAATGGAACGACTGTCTGACAAACTCATCTCCTTTCATCTGACTCAACTGTTCCTCTGGCATTTTACATTGCAGATCTTCCATTGCTCTTAACAGGATTACTAACCTTTTAGGGTTATTTCCACAATAATATCCGATCTGTTCTCTCGCCTCCCCATTCAACAGAATCCCCAGATTCTCTTCCATCTGCCTGAATACCTCTTCCATCTGACATTCATGGAACCCCTTAATTGTAAAGTGTTCATAAAGAGTAGCAAATTCCGAAAACGCCTCGATAATCAGAGCGATTACCTCTAAAGTCCTGTGCATGGTAATCGTAATACCAAGCCACTCCGAATAGTTTTCACTAATACTCTTAAAAAGCAAGGCATAATTAATTTCTTTTTGAAATAATTTTTTTGACCGGTCAAAATTTTTAATGAACAAACGGATATTCACTTTATCGGCAAAATTTCTGCATAATTCAGCCACTTTTTTTACATGATCCTCAATATCCTTTAACTCTGCTTCGCTTTCCTTTTTCAGACGTCCACCAGACTCAATCAGTTCTTTCAACTCTTTCAGATACTGCTGCTGGCTGCTGGTAATCGTCTTTCTTTCCATCATCCGTATGACTGCCTCTGCTGATTCTCGGACAATTTCTATAAATAAAGTTTTAGGATGATCCTTCGGACACTGCAGTACACAGCAACAGATCTGTTCCTCTGATTCCAGTCTTTCCCCATATCTGTGGATAAAGGCATCTACAAATGAATTCACCCCCGCTCCTGGAAGTCCGTGAATCTGAATGCAGCGGCCATTTCGATAGCTGGCGCTTCTCTGATAAAACGCTTTCATTTCCTCTTCATATTCAATGTATTTTAAACTCAACGTTATTTCCTCCATATACTTTAAAATTCCAGCGGCTCATCATATCCAATCTCATTCCTGTTTTCCCAGATCCATTCCTCATAAAGTCTTACAATAATCCGTAACTCACCGTTTACCTCTTCCACCACTTTCCTGCTAATCAACTCGTCCAGAACGGTTTCCGCTGGCTTTTCCGTATTGTTCTCAAGATCTTCTATAATCTTCCTGCGTGCGCTTCCCCGCCTTTCTTTCTGCCGATAGGCAATTATCTTCAAAACCTTGTTATTATCTTCTTCTGATGCGGCCTGAAAATTCAGCGATGAAAACAAACTGTCAAAATTATTCTGCACCACTTTTTTTGTTTTATGAAGAGAATCGATAATCATCCTTTTATCAGCAAATACTTTCCCTTTCTCATTTAGATCATCAATGAGATTTTTACAGATTAGCTGAATAAAATAAGGGTTTCCTGCAGAAAGACGGTAAATCTCATCCGAAACAAATTCAAATGGGTTCTGCCTGCCACTTTTATTCGGAATCGGAGTACAGATCAAATCTTTCGAATATTCCTTTGTCAGATATTCGACATAAATCTGCTCTGCAGCTGAAAATGTATTTCCAAATCTGATGTCATGTACAAAAGGAATCATCGGTTCGCAGCCTACCAGAAGAAACGAAAAGCCGTACTGCTCTATGAAAGCTTTTAAAAAACCCACAAATTCAGGCTGAAGCCTGCCTTTCAGAATCGAGAGATAGTACTGTTGAAATTCATCAAACCACAGAAGAATACGCGTTCCACGCCAGCATTCTTCCCGCTCGAATGCCTCCTGCAGCTTTCTGATCAGACTGTCGAAAACATACCTTCCAGGGATATTACCACGTCTCTCTACCGCTTCTCTTATTTCTTTTATTTCTTCCTGGATGCAGACACTACGCACTCGATCCTGCTCAAGTTCACTGAGCAGATGATTCAATATAACTGTATAGAAATTCAGCACAATTTTTTCGGTACAGTCTTTTATATCTTCATTATACAAAGAGATACTTGAATTTCCGCAATTGACAATCAAAAGTTTTTCCTCGCTTTTCTTTATTGATGATGCCACATAATTCGCGACCGTTGTCTTGCCCACCTTCCTCTGTCCATATAGTATGACCATAGAATTAGGAAAATCATAAAATATGCGGCAAATTTTCTGAACAAGGCTGTTCCGGCCACAGAATGTATACTTTGCCATCGCATTTCCTTCATAAAGCGTGCTGCCAGGATTATACATCTGTTCGTAGTTTTCTACCAGAGTCCGGTTTTCCATAGAAACATGGAATTCTAATGTAACAGATTTCGTTTCCGACGTCTCTTCTATGATAAATTCAAATTCAGCTCTAAAATAAAGATGGTCCACAACCAGGTCCGAGGAAAGAAGCCTTAGCGGAAGAAATCCATACTCCTTACCATCCCTTTCCACATAAGCGCATATGTCATAAGACTCCCCCTCTGCAACACATTCAGAACCTAATACGGCGGCCGATATATTGCGAATTCCCGACATTCCTCCTCTACATTCAATCTGCATATATACTTTGATACATTGATCTCCCTCAGGATTTCCCTCTCCAAAAAGCGCTTCTGCAGAAAATTCAGGTTCCAGCTTTTCATATAAAGTTCTGCGTCTCCATTCAGAATACTCCTCCAGATTCATGACAAATTCATAGAGATGCTCTACTGCAAACGAAGATGGTTTTTTATCGATGTCTTCACGCAAATTAGAACATTTCTTTTTATAATTTCGCAGAATCCGATAGATGGCGCCTTCTGATGGCAACTTCTGAAGTAAATCCATAAGTCTTTGCACATATTTGCGGTCCGCCTCTGATAAAATGCCATACAGCCTGTTTTCATCTTTGAAATCCCCCAGACGTCTGTATCCTTTATTTAATTTCTCTCTCCACTCTTCCACACTGTCTGTTCTGGATAGGAAATTACAATTATTAAATTCCGCAGCAAGCTGATTTCGACATTCCTGCAATATCTCTATCATGTCTGCAGAAGAATTCTGACCCCAGTTTAAAGACCTCACATAAGAGTTCAGCCTTCGTATTACTTCATTCTGATCCGCCAATAGCCTTTTAATTTCTGGTCGCAGCAGGAAATCCGGGTAATATAGGGAAAGGCGCATAATGCAGATACCAAATTCTTCGTCGGTCACCGTGTTCGTCTGCGCCATATGCCGCACCGCTTCAGCCAGGGAATCGTCATCATGTCCCTGTCTGTCTTTAAAATAACGTTTCAGCATTTCCTCAAACATATTTTTCAAGATGTTATTCAAGTATTTAGGATGTAACTGACTGCTTAAATACAGCGCCTGTTCCTGATAGCTGCGGAGCATGTCATGATCGATATTCAGACTGTTCCTCTCATTTCGGCTATAATAGTAGAATGCTTCTATCATGTCTTCTGCCAGCATTTCACTCATATCGTTACACTGATACAATTTCTGTCGTTTATTCAAGACAGCGCCAGCCATAAGAAAATATTTTGCTAACTCTTCCGGATTTTCCAACCCTTCATTAATAACTCCAATAATTCTCTCATGTTCTTCCAGCAACTCTTGTTCGCTCATACGATCCAGATGTTCTTTCCCAAGCAGCACTTCCCCTCTATTTAGGAAATACATCTCATAACTCCCATACCCCTTCCCAAAGGGCAATGGATGCCACTGTGTCGTCTGTGCTACAGATTTTTTTACAGTTGTTCCGCATTTTTTTCTGTCTTTCTGATCGCGTCCCTGCAGCTGGATTACGGCCTGCTGATAGTATTTCTCTCCCAGTTCATTCTCATAGCGTTCCAGAAATCTTTCCGCCTCTTCATATTCCCGAAACTGCACGTAATAATTAAAAAAAGTAATATAATGATTCCCTAACAGTCCACTTCGGTCTCCTCGAAGCAGGAAGCTTATCATCTCCAGAACGCGCTTGTGATCGTGCCCCTCAATCTGCTTATACCGGTTAAATACTTTCAGAAGCGCTGGTAAGTCTCCGTCAAGCAGTTCGTAATTTTCTGCATTATTCAATGTATCCAGAATCTCATAACCGTTGATAAAAGCCCAGTAAGAACTTTTCATCTCCTGGCTGGTTTCAAACTGTACTAACATTCTGAGCCTGTCTGCAATTTTCTTTATTTCTCCAAATTCCTCCTGTTCCCGAGCTACCAGGCGTACTTTTCCCCGGTGCTTGATATATGACACCTTCAGCAAAAGATTGTGCTTTAATGATACGTGCAGATCATTTGCAGCTAAAGCGGTCTCTGTTTCTGATAATTTATGAGCATTCATAAACCTGCTATGGAGCACAACGGCGTCCCGCAGCCTGGGATTATAAATGAAAAACCCTTTTTTTATCCTATCAGAATAATACCTGTTAAATTCATTCCTGCGTTCGTCCCATTCATCACGTCTAACTTTCTGGTTCACCTGACAATGTACAGCCTCTAAGGAGCCATAGCAGCGTAAAGCTAGCATCTCTGCAATTTCAGCATACTCATATCCCTGAAGCATATGATTAATGTCCTGAATCTGCTCCCTGGTTTTATCTGTCCGCATTTCAGCATAAAGAAATGTACATAGCGCTTCCAGCAGAGGATGCGGCATCTTCTCCCATTCTCCCTGTCCATAGACCAGCGACCAGATCAGTCCTTTCTTCTCCGCAGGTTTACGCTTACGCAGTTCACGCATAAAAACGGCTACCAATGCCTCTGGTTCCCAGTATGGCAGCAACAGATGAGATATATGACAGACGCCATCCAGAATCAGAGGCATATGCTCAAACAATAATCTCTGCAGATCAGCAGCCGCCAAAAACTCAGAAGCATACAGGCTGGCATTCTCATAATCACCGCTCATAATAAGAATCTTTATCACTGCCATACGCATTTCCACAGGAGGCTCTTCATAGGCGATATCAAGGCTGACCGCCGCCTGCGTAAGCTCACTGGCTTTAAAATCCTGTTCTTCCAGGCTTCGATAAATATCCATGCTTTCCCGAAAAGAAACAGTCAGAGCCGGCTCCTTAATTCTACTGATATCCTCCAGATCTTTTGCCTCTGGAAAAACAATGCGTTGTGGCTGTTGATAAAAATCCATCGCCTTTCCTGTCAAAGTTGCAAAATCTTTGATATAGTCTGACACATTACCTCCCCTTTCATGCTGCTGACATCTGTTGTTTCCATAACTCTAGAATCAGTATATTGACGCCATATTTCTTCTTTTCATTTCCTGCATTCACATCCTGATCCTGAATCCTTCTGTTCAGAAGCCCCAGATCGGTCATCCATACCATTGCATATTCAATATCTTCCATATCGTGCGGCTCCCCCTCTTCCTCAAGTAAATACTGAACATCCTCACAACTCATTTCCGCCTCATATTCTACATACAGATTCAGAATACGGCGCAGAAGAGGCTCCACGCTTTCGTCTGGAAGAAAGCGAGACAACGCAGACGACTCAGCCAGACTTTTTACTGTCTGATCAAGCAGCCCGGCAGTACGAAAATCCGGTTCTTGTCTATGTTCCGTGATCAGTTGCCCTAACCGATACATTGCTTCGGGCCAGCCGCACAGGCGTTCCATGATCTGAGTCAGATCCTCCATCAGCAGCGGTGGCGCAGATAATTCGTTTAACCAGAATTGAACGGCTTCCAGATCCCATGTCGCCAGCTTAATAATCGGTACATCGAATATATCCTCCAGAAAACTTTCCTGAAGCTTCCGGCTTCTTTCTTCATCACACAACAACAGAAGAATCGGCCTGTCTTGCTCCTCCAGACCATCCACCCTCTGCTTGTAACAAAGAATATCTTCCAACTCCCATGCACATTCCCAGTAAATCAGATGAACAGACAGACCGCCGCCTAAATCGTCTAAGTCAGGAAGGCCGCTATGATATGTGCGCAGACTGTAAGCCTTCTGCTGATATAAATCATAGGAATGCGGTTCCTCCTTATCAATTGCCAGAAGTTCCCTCAGACACTTCTCCACCTTGTCGATGCCTAACATATGGCTTCCGATAATCATCTTTATTCCTCCCGTATCCAGCGCAGAATGGATCTGCTGATTCGTCAGAGGATAGCATTTGCAACCTGATTCCCTGTCCTGAAATATACTTCGGTACAAAGAGCCATTATACATTTTTTCATAGTCATAGTGCTTACTCTCCAGACCATACAAGTTTCTCACAATACTTTCCTGGGTTCCAAGCATATCAATCACATTCGCAGATCTCAGTGTATAGCGGTCATTTGACACACTGCGCAGAATCCCCAGCTGAATCAGCTCGTCACATAACCCTCGCAACTCATCCAACGAAGGATTTCCTTTAAACAGGTTCGGCCATAACTGCATCTCCTGAAAAATCCACTCGAGTTCATACCCCTTCACAAAATCACTGGACGAATCAGTCTGTAACGCACGTCCAACATCAGAAGCAATACTTAATACAATTGCTTTATACCGGTCGTCCAGATCCAGGGTCCACATAAAACGGTCACAGATAGATTTCTTTAAATTCTGGTCTGTTAATACAGCATCAACATCTTCTCTGTTAATGATAACCGGCAGGTTATTTCCCCTCCGTCTTCCCGGCCGATGCAGATAGTCCTGCAGTTTCATACAGAAAAGCTGTATCAGGCTTGGATAATAATTTGTTTCGGCCAGTATCCTGATAATCAGATTAAAATCTTCAAAACGGTATCCCATCGTCTCAAACGGCTGTCGAATCAGATTAAACGCATCCTGCAGTTCATCGTCAAGCAGCGGTCCAATGCTGATCGGCTTTCCATAATGAGCCAGCGGATTATTCGGCGATGAGACGGCTCTGTATACATTGTGCAGACCAGCAAAGACAACTTTAAAATGCATGCTTGAAACCGTCATAACCCGGTTAATAATACCCGTAATACGGAAACCGCTTTTACCGTCAGCCTGTAAGAACTTGTCAGCTTCGTCCAGAAGAAGCAGCAGCCTGCGCGTTTCTTTCTTCTTGACCCACCCTTTGACAGACTCAAGTACACCTTCCATATTTTCACATTTTCGATCCAGAGGAATATCATTTTGCACGGCATTGACAATCTCTTTCGTCAAAACTACATCTGGATTTTCTACCGTTACCGTTGGCAATGAAATATAATATACATAATGATCGATTTCTGGATTATGGGATTTGGATTCTATATTTTTAAGCAATGCGGTTTTTCCTAGCTGCCGCCCCCCATATACGGCACAAACCTTTCCGTTCAATCCCAGATCGTTCTTTGCCGACACTCTTCCATAAAACATTTCCGGATGCACAACACCCAGGGCTGCCGTATACAGTTTCTGTACAGAGAACGGAACAGCTAATTCGTATAGCCACCGAAGCAGCATAGTTTCACGCCGTTCACAGATTGTTGTGATGATCATGTCATCCACTACCAGAAACGACGACTGCTTGTTCAAAGCCAAATTATACAGTTCCATCCGCCTGTTACGTGTCATCACTCCAAAAAACAGGATGATCATCGGGAGATGCTGACTTTTATTCTCAAACAAATCGTACTGCTTGTCTGATGCATTCGTACTTCCATACAGACAGATCATACGAATCCTGCCATCAGAGTCGGACCCAAACAGAGGTATCGGGCACCGTTCGCGGGAATAGGTGGGCTTAAAATGCATATCAAATTGAATATAACTGCCGCTTTCGTCCTCGCAAATATCGCATCCCTTAAGTTCGGTTACATCCCATCCGATAACTTTGAGCATCTCTTTCAGATCATCAAAGATTTCAGCATTTTCTTCTATTCTTGATTTTGTGATTCCATAAAATTCCGCTTTAATCTTATACCACAGCCGGATAAGATTACTCCTTCTGTTCCCTATACTTCCTGGCACCCGGTTAAAATCAAACCCCTCCCAGGAAATGCTTTTCATTAATGCATTCTCCAGACGGTTCGCCGCATTCTTAAATCCAGAAGACTGTAACAGACTCTTTTGTTTCTGGTTATAGAGATTGTCATCAAAATATCTTTCTTTAAAGAAATCCGGTTCCATTACGCTGCCTTCCGAGATATTGAGGCGGGCCGTCCACTCTATCACAGCGGCATACTGCCTCTTTTCAATCAGATCATACAACTTATCGCTCTGTTCCTCATTAAAGTTTCCCTTCACCTGATTCCTCAAATGTTCACAAAATCTTTGAACCAGGTCTTCTACATTACTCTGGCATTCCTTTACAGAGGCGCAAAACCAGGCAAGGTTGTCTTGTTCTTCTTTCATGATCTGCTGCTCAAGCTTCCTCTCAAGCATTGCAATCATTGAAAGGGTTGACAAATAATTATTTCCAAGCCATCTGGCATAAACCGAAAGAGGATATAAATCGTTTCTCATCTGCGCTATCTCGGCTTTCAGTATATCCAGACGATTCAATACGCTCCTCTCATAATGCTCCCTTATTTTTATGAAATCCCCCGGCTGTGTTCGTTCTAGCAATGCCAGAATAATACGGCATCCGTCAAATGCATCCGCCTTGATAAATCTATTCAGACAGGCCTCAGCCGAATCTGGAATACTGCAGATTATCCTCTTCAGAAAATACAGCCTCTCAATCGGATCCGGATACTCGCATTGGCAGATTCCCATCTTGCTCTCTCTGACGTATAAATTCGGGATCGCGCATAAACGCAAGGCATGCTCCAGATAACTTTTCCATCCCGGCGGCACATCTTCCTGCAGTCCCATTAGGTAATCCATAACCCTAAGCGTATCGTAATAAATTTCCGGCAGATATGGTTCTTCTGTCTGTTCAGAGGCCTCCAGATAAAGTTCTTCCCGGTAACTCTGATAACACTCTGATAAATTCTGTATAAATTGGAACGAAATATCATATGGATTATTCATACAGGGAATGCTGATCAATTTCAGCCATTCATTTACCGTTATCAGAAAATCTCTAAGCATCTGCACCATTTTGTGTCTCGAACTTCCGACAATCTCTGTACTATATCCATATCTCTTCCGCCCCTCTTCTATGATTCGGTCAATTAGTCCTGCATCAATTGACTTTGACGTATTCTTTTTCTCGGGAATAATTGCGCGTCCTTTACTATACAATTCTTCCACTTTAGGATCGGCGATTCCTGCGGCTAAAACTTCTGGTTCCACTTCATTCATAAGATCCCACAATGTCCCAATATAGCGCTCCTTACTACAGGTAGCAGTCAGAATTTTGGCCGCACACCGATATGGCAGGTTTGAGTTTTGCAGACCCTCAAACTGGACTCTGGCTTTTTGCTGTATTTCCTGTATCTTTTTCACGCGGCTCTGATATCTGCGATAACTTTCGATCACTGTTCTGTCAATATAAGTCATCTCTTTTCTACGCCTTATCAAAACATCTGCCCACTTACGAAAAGCATCTGGCAGAACCTGCAGCATGATATCGTCAAGACGGATGTCATAGCAGCAATGGGCCGCCGGAAGTGCGGCAAGCGTAACGGCCGTCTGTTCCCATCTGTCAAGTTTGTCGAACTGTAGCAAAGGCTGGTGGAACTGGAAATACTTCTGTGTATCCTCATCAGTCACGGGCATAAATAACCCGCTCCCTACCACGCCAATAACAGCCGGATTCACACAGTTTCCAGTACTTGTCTCGTAAAATACTGCTGAGATTTCTTCCGCCAGTACGGCTTCTCCCTTCTCCAGCATTCTCCAGCAGATACGTTTTTCCTCACTATTGTCAGAGGAATTTGGTTCCCCGCCACTCTGCAGCAAATGAACCCGTTTCTGCAACAGACGGAGGCACTCTATCTGAAAATCATCTAATTTATCACAAACAGATAGATCTTCTATACACTCTTCGTTTTTCAATTGGTGAATTACTATTTCAACCTTTTCATCCCTCACTTCATTTTTAATAGCAGTTTGCATTACCTGATCTGCTTTTTCTTCATGTTCTTCTTGCCCTCCCACTTCCGGCCAAATTTCTTTTATCTCCCCATCCTCTGCTTCCTCTGCCACATCCTCCTCTATTGTCGCTTCTTCATCACCTTCTGTATTCTTTTCGTCTACACCCAACAGTTCTTCGTCTTTTCCCCCCGGTTCTCGACTACTTTCCATAATTTGCCTAAATTTATCATATATATATGATTCAAATACGTCATCCGGCATTTCAACGCTCTCAGTTTCTGAATCTATTTCTTCACATTCTCCTTTTTCAACTTCAGCATTACCTTCTTCACATTCTCCTTTTTCAACTCCAACATTACCTTCTTCACATTCTTCATTTTCAACTTCAGCATTACCTTCTTCACATTCTTCATTTTCAGATTCTCTGTTGTTCTCTCCATCTGAATCTTCACACTGGCCGTTTTCATCTTCTTCTATCTTAACAGGTTCTGCTCTATCATTATCATCCGGAGTTCCCTTTCTCCATGAAACAGCCGCCGTTATAAAAGCATCTCTTTTTTCCAGCAGATATTGTGTGACGTTTTCCAGATTCCTTAATCTATCCGAAATATCATCTTTATCAATTTTGAAAGCATAAATAAGCAGATTCTTCGCTTCTTCATCGAGTTTACAAGGAACTATAGAAGCAGCGTTCAGATACTGTTCCATAAAATCAGCTACATAATCTTCTTTTTCCTCTTCCGCCAAAGCTATAATCGATCCGGCAAAGGATTTCTGCTTTATTAACGACCCTTTTTTATCAATTCCCCTATATACTGCCTCTATCAATTCTTTTGCCGCTTCAACCATCTGCTGTTCTGAAGATTCTTTTGAAAATTCAAAAACTTTAGGCTGAATCTGCCATTGCTTTAGTACTTCTACCATTTTTCGCAAATCAGATAAGCTTTTCTGTATTTTTTCTACAACTAACGTATCATAGAAATAACTTTTTTTTGCTTCATCAGATAATGACACCACATCTCTTGTTATCCTGTAAAACGAAAAACAAGCTTTTAGCATTTCCATTTTTCCCTCTCCTCGTATACTTTTCACAGATATCGTATTATGCAACCTAATTCTACCACTATATAAAAAAAGATAACAAAACAAGGAGTAAATTTCCTCCAAGTCTTCTTACCATTCTTTAATCATCCTGAATTTCGATATTTTTCTACTTTCATAAACCTCTCTATCCATTTTTCGACATTTCAACACATTTTTCATTCATAAACCGCCATTTCTCCATATACTTATATTCTAAATCACTCTTATAATAATACAATATGGCGAAACCATACTTTCATACTACAAGTCTACCAAAAGTACGGCAACATCATACCACTACAGTACTGTAAAAACACTTTTACTTTTTTCACGTATGGTATTATCATACTTATGGAGGTGATTCCATGGCATTTCATCCAACTCCTTATGGGATCGTGCTCAAAAACGCACGGATGGATAAAAAGCTCACTCAGGCAGAATTAGCCGAAATCCTGGATATCTCTTTATCTTACCTAAAAGACCTTGAGCGATTTCGAAATAACCCAAGTTACGAGTTGTTCGAAAAATCCATGCGCTACTTCAATCTGTCAGCAGACACCGTCGTCTATCCAGACAAAAATCTGGATAACGATACATACCAGAAAATCCTGCGCCTGCTGTCACAATGCGACGAAAGCCATCTCAAGGTCATTCTTGCCACGACAGAGACATTACTGTCCGCTTGTAAGGTCTCTTAAAGAGCAATTAATCAGCGTAAGATTCCAGCAAAACCTCCCCCATTTTACCCTCATTTAAAAGGCCCATTTCCACAGCAGTATTCCCGCCGGAAAATGAGCCTTTTCTTCATATCCTGTCTATCTCCCTGCTCACAGCACGTCCATTAACCATACCCCAGCCCGAATCTGAGGCAATATAAACAGATTCCCTTCCTGTAAGAAGATAATCAATCGAAACGTGAAAGAAGTCTGCGAATCTCGCCAGGACTTCATAAGACGGCTGCCTGTTCTTCTTCTCATAACCAGCGATGGTAGAACGGGCAAGATTCATCAGTTTTGCTAGTTCATCCTGTGTCAGATTGTTTCTGTTGCGTAAAGCTTTGAGTTTTTCTGCGAAATGCATATCATATTCCTCCTTTGTACTCAGTTCATGGAATATTTTATCAATCTGAGCAAAAAAGGAATGTCAGATACTGAGATACTCTGCACCATATCTCATTATATCTTTTAAATAATGTGCACCTTCATGTACGAAGACCACCCGCCCGCAGGGCATGCAGCATGGTGTTCCCTTTGATATACTAATTATACACTTCCGCATCATAAACAAGGGGATAAACCCACCCGTCACCACTGCATTTGATTTCCAGACGTGAGCAATTATTAATTTTCAAATCCGGATAGTCAAGTTCTTTTGTAGATATTTTATTAAGCTGGGGACTGGTCCATACTTCCTGTCCATCTGCCAGAACCGTAAGTGTACACTGCCCGTTACTGTCTGACGATTCATCAATCGCTATTTTGAGCTTTAATAATGAGTATTTCTCATTCAGACTAAAAACAATGTCATTTCCATATTTTAAACTCAGCACATTTACATGTGTATTCCCATAGGAATCCGTTGCATTATCCACCATACTGGCTCCGCCTTCATCCACGATTCTCTGAGAAAATAGCTTCTCCCTGTCTGCGACCACCTTCCCCAGGTACATTACGTCATCTTTGATCGTAATCGCTGTATTTTCGGAAATAATACTATTCAGAAAATCTTCTGAAAAATAGTCTGTACCATTTATAACCGCATATGATTGATTCTTATTTATGTTCTTATCTTCGCCGTCAACACAAAGACTAAGGTCTTTTAGTTCAATAGACGGTGAATCACCTAATTGAACCTCTAAACTCTCAATTGTTTCTTTTGCTTCTTTATAATCCGTATAGTAATCTTCATTTTGCTCCTTTAAGGTCTCATTTTCTTTCATTAATTTGTTGAAATTTTCCACAAGATCATCAACATTATTAATCGTAACCGTATTCCCGTCCCCAGTGACATTTGCAACCTGTGATTCAATATATTTGTTCTGAGCAAAACTTCCTCCCAGAACACCTGCAGCCACTGATAATCCTGCAATTAGTAGTTCCACAAAAATACGCCGCTTTTTACCATTCTTCTCATTCTCCATGTAAAGCCCTCCTCTAATTTAAAAAATAGTATAAGAAATAGAGAGAATCTTCATTCTCTCTCCGACTTTACAATTGCGAAACCGTTCCTAGTATATCATATTCGAGGAAAAATTTCGACAAAATTTCCCACAATGCCCAAATATATGATATAATTTAAGTGTTTTTCAATGGTAGGGAATCATTCATATCAATTCTGACAACAAACGAAAATCGAAACGGAGGATTCACATGTATTCAGCATACTTAGACATGCTCGAACCAATCTACCAGCATTATTATGACGACAAAGGCTGCTGCAAAACACCCAATGCCACAAAAGACAAGATATACCATTACCTCACCGCCGAACCGCCTCAGCAGGGAAACCTCTATTTTGACCAGGTTCCAGAGCCGCAGGAGCGTTCGTTTCTGGACATAGCCGAAGAGCCCTCCATCACTCGGAATGTTCAAGGCTATTATCACGTCTATCCAGGAACCCAGTCGCCTCAAGGCCCTTATCTGGTTGCCCGTGTAGTCGCCAATATCTCCTCTCAGACAGCCGCCATCGATGCAGCGCTTAAATTATGGGGGTACTGCCAGTCCAGAGAAACTTTTGCGCAGTCAGTCTATCAATATAAGATATTACTCGGCAGTGAAGCCAATCTGAATCCCGTAAAACTGGATAAAATAGTAATCTATAACCGGGTTCCCAATCCCCCCAGGGGCGGCTTATCAGTCATCAGCCATCTCAAAGATCAGATGCGCTTTCTTTCTGGTTTCTGTTCGCCCGGCGCTTCTGTGCCCCACTTTGTATGGCAGCCCAGCAGCCATTCCCCGGTAGGATTAGGCGAAGGAATCGCTTATAACATGCAGGACATGACCTTCTCCGAACCACGGGCAGACTGCCTGTTTAACATTATTGCGAAAACCAGGGAAGGACAGACCCCTCTGATAAACTTCCTAGACTTATTATCAAAAGAATTTGAGAAAACGGGACTCTCTAAAAATATTCCTTTTATTAACAAATGCAAGACAAAAGAAGACGAAAAAAAGTGGCTGATTTCCTAAATCCGGCAGTTTACAAATCATTTCTCTTATATTGAAAATACTCAAAAAGGCGGAGGAGTAAAGAAATATAGTTTTCTTTACTCCTCCGCCTTATTCTCTGTCTCCTACTCACTCTTTGGCGTAATCTTCCAGGAAACCAGAATCTTCGGAACCGCCCCTTTAAGCTCAGACCAGTCCCCTTTCTCATTGGACGCTCCCACAAGCTGGAACGAATACTCCGGGAACTCAATCCCGCTCAGATCGCTGCTCATCTCATATGTATATTCCCCCGTCTCCTCGTCATAGGAATACTCATATGCTCCTTCCGGCGCCGCATCAACCGTCACGTTCATAGACACTCCGTCCGCACCGATCGGCACGGTCTCTTCTCCATCCGTCAACGCCAGATAAAGACTCGCCCCCGTATCATCCGTGAACTCTTTATCCCCGGTAAGCGTAATACCATTCAGCGACTCCGCCTCCACCCGAACATCCACCGCAACATCAATCGCTACGGAACTGCGGTTCATAATCTTAATGGCATCGCTCATGCTGCTGTAATCCTCTTCCACGCCGCCGTCTTTCCTCTCAAAGAACAGCGTCCCGCCTTCTTCAAAAGTCTTACCGTCATACGCTGCGCCCTCCGTCTTGTTAATCAGCCCCTGAGGGTCAATGATAAAATTGAACATGTTGTCCGTAACCGTAGGCAGTACAACCTGGTAAATATCCTGCTTAACGCTGCCTTCTACCTCTCCGACACCCGCCTTTTCATCTCCATGTTCCAGTTCCTCCGCTGCTACAGACGCCGGAAAAGCCACTGTCATCACCGCTGCCATTGCAAATGCCGCAAATCTCTTCATATTCTGCTTCATGGTCATCAATTCCTCCTTTATATTTTATTACGTCGTTCCATAAACTTCTCAACCACCCCTGCCATAGCAATAGACTCTTCCCTGGTAAGGCAGTGAGACATTCTCTCATTCCCATTCATCTTAGAGACAAAATCCGCAATCTCATATCGAAGCCCGTCTCCTAAAAATTTAGGAGAATACCGCTCCACCTTACCCGGATCCTCAAACCGTACCACAAAAGATCTTGTAAGCCACCACGGCGACTCAGACAGAATATATCCTTTTGTCCCTGCAATCACAAGCTGTCCTTCCGATTTGGCTCCGATACCGGTCTTCGACAGAGCAAGCGCTTCCTTGTACCGGAAATGGATCTTGGAATAAAGATCCACCCCGTTCTCTGCAAGAATACTATCAAACTCTACAGACTCGTAATTACATCCAAGCAATTTAAAGATTGGCAAAAGCGTATAACTTCCAAATTCAAGAAACGCCCCTCCATACTTCTGATCCGCCATCTCACGCATATGAGAAGCCGTAAGCCGGGAAAAGCAGGCCTCCACATCCTTCACTTCTCCGATCACTCCACTGCGCGCAACATTCATCATCTGCATGAATCCCGGACAATATGCCGTCTTGATCCCTTCCATCAGTACAACGCCTTTTTCCCTGGCAAGCTCGTAGAGTTCTTCCGCTTCCTTAATGGTAAATGTCAACGGCTTTTCACACAGCACATGCCGCCCTTCTTCAATCGCTCTCTTAGCATAATTATAATGCGTTTCGTGAGGAGATGCAATATAGATTGCATCTACGCGCCCCAGAAACTCTGAAAAATCCTTCCAGTAAGCTTCCAGTTCATGTTTCTTCCCAAAGTTTCCTACGCTTTCCTCGTTCGGATTATAAGCGGCCCGTACATTTATCCCGCTGACAAATTTCGCCTCTGCCAGGAACCTTGGCGCAATCCGGCCGGTTCCAACGATACCGAGCTGGCGGATCGGATATTTGCTCGCTCTTAACATTGTAGATGAAATGTCGGGGGTTCGTTCCAGATACACCACTTCGCAGAATTCCCTAAGATAGTCAAATGCGCCAGTCCAGTCTGAACCGATTGCAAAGATATCTGCTTTCATCTTCTGAATATCTTCCTGCTTCTGTCCATCGTGATCCTCTATGATAATCTCATCCGCCAAGCCTGTCTTCTTCACGTTCTCTACACGCTCAAGAACAGAATTGACAACATTCAGTTTTCCTCTCTGCAGATCATAATATTCCGTAGTGACACCTACGATCAGATAATCCCCAAGCGCTTTCGCCCTCTTGAGCAGATTGTAATGTCCCTCGTGAAACAGATCGTACGTTCCATACGTTATAACTTTCTTCATCTGGATAATGTCCCTTCTTATAATATCGTATAATAACTATAAAATATAATATATAAACTTTATGTTTTCAAGATTTCTACTCCATATCCCTGCCAAAAACTATCCTTTTTCCACATAATTCGTAATTACGGCATCCACCCCGGCAGCCTTCATACTCGCAAGATCCGCCTCTTCATTCACCGTCCATACATGAACTCGGATATTCCTGTCATGGCACTCCCGCACCAGATCCAAGCCCGGATATTCCATATTCTTAAGCGAAGGATGGACGGCGTACGCTCCGTTCCTTTCTGCATATCCAGCCGCATCCAGAATCCCGTCTGAATAGAGAAGCGCAACCCTTGCCGACGGATCCAGTTTCTTCAGCTTCCTCATCGAATAATGATTAAAGGAGGAATAGATCACCCTGTCCTCAAGTCTCTTCTCCCTCGCAAGTTCCAGTACCAGTTCTTCCATCCCTTCATAGAACACGACGCTATTCTTTAGTTCCAGGTTAACGACCAGATCCGTCCTTTTCACCAGGTCGTACACTTCCGAAAGGGTTGGCATCACCACATGTCCATATGCAGGAAACTTCTGATTCATGTTAAACCCTCGCAGTTCCTCCAGTGTATAATCCCGGACATTCCCCGCTCCATCGCTTACCCTGTCAATCCGTTCATCATGGATCACCACCGGCACACCGTCTTTCGATAACTGAACGTCCAGTTCAATCCCGTCCGCTCCCAGGACCTCGGCCAGTTCAAATGCAGGAAGGGTATTCTCCGGCGCATGGGCGCTTGCCCCGCGATGCGCCCATACCTTCGTTATCCGTTTCGACCGCCGTAGGATTTCTACTTTCTTGTAGGTACTCTCTTTCTTTTCAAAGGAAACCTCCCGGTCATACCCGGCTCCAAAGCGTACCATCCTGACCTTCTGCCTCTCAAAGTCGATCAGAACGCTGTCCCAGAGATCCTGCGTCACTGTATCTGCGCTCCTTGGCCATGCCGCCGCCCCCGGCGGCTTCTTATCCGTAAAATATTCAAGCTTTGCACATCCTACAGACACCACCGGGAAACTGCATTCCTCAAAAATGTAATCCGCATGGGTATGTCCATAGAAAAACCCGACAATCTGATACTGTTCCAGACGGTTATATTTCTCCAGAACGTCAAGCAGTTTCTCGCCGTTTCGTACATGAAAACTCCAGTAATCCAGCTTTGCAAGAGGGGCAGCATGGGAAAAAATTAAGAATCTGGTTCCCGCTTCTGCCGTAGAAAAGACACCTTCCAGCCAATTTATCTGCTCTTTCGTATACCCATAGCGAATACGCGCCTTGTCATCAAAGGAAGACAGAAAAATCATCCGCACAGAAAATCCGGGCGCATCCACATAATAATCAAGCCTCTCTTCTTCTCCACCCAGTCGATAGATTCTTCGCATCTCGCCAACCGTATATTCATTGTTCCTGTTGCGGAAATAATTACTGTCATGATTCCCCATCGTTACATAGACCGGGCTTCCGCACGATTCCAGATCATCCAGAATGCGCCCTACATACTTCTCTGTCATCGTTTTTGAAACCATACCGTCTGTAAGATCTCCCAGATGGATGATAGCATCATAACTTACCTGACGGGCCACGCTGCGGATATTACAGGCCGTATCTTCCCACGTGCCGTTCAAAGTATAGTGCGTATCCGTCAGCAGGCAGAGTTTCATAACGCCCGGCTTCGTTCTATTCACAGACTTGGCAGTCTCTTCAATCTCCTGACAAAACCAGGGCTTCGGCCCTCTGTATGCCATTCCTTTATCCGGCTCTGATTCCAGCGTCACCAGCGTCTTCGCTCGTCTAAGGTCTGTATCACCAAGATCTTCCCCGTCCGTTCTTCTGACACAGACACGAAACCAGCACTCTTCCTCAAAGACGTAGTCCTCCTGCCTGTAGCCCCCGGGAGTCAGATTCCTGGTATAATGCGCCCAGTTCTCCTCAGGCTGATATGCATAACTATACAGATAAACCGGATCCCTCTCCATAGAAAAGACAGCCGGTGCAAACAGATAATCTTCATCACAGACATGAAGCCTGTCGCCAGGACATGCCCGATAGAATTCTTCAGTAGCCATGTGCTTCGGGGAATCCGGGACAAGCGTCCCGTCTGCAAGCGCAGTGCGGTATCCCCCTATCAGATCCAAATATCTCATAATATCTCCACATTCTGTATCATTACCGGCTTTCCAGCCTTCTGGCATAGCTGTACCAGACTGCTGCCATCCCCGTAATAGGCGTCGCACAACGCAATCGCCCGGTTCAGTTCAACCGTATCATCATAGATTCCCCATCCTTCTTCCCGGTACCGTTCCTCAAGCTTCTCATAATCCATCCACAACTGCGGACGCATAGATTCTATGGTAGCTTTCATCAGCGGGTGAGGACGCCACAGAAGCGCAACGTCTTCCACATTCTCTTTAAACGTATCAAACACAGAATGCATCTTTTTAATCATATTCTCTCCCTGATTCAAAAGCGCCGTCACGCTGGTGTTATACAAGATCACTTTCTTCCTGCTCCCGTCCGGCTTCTCAAGAATCTGCCTCCATTCCCAGGGCACCTCCCACGCTTCCCGGGACGATTCCAGCACCTTATCCATCTTAGGCGAGCCAAGTCCCAGGATCTTCTTCTCCCAATAAGGTCTGGTATTCTCTCCGGCAGCCCCGGTCAGCACATCAATATACGCCTTTCGCATATTCTCAGACTGAACGATCACCACATCCGCATGAATAACGCCCGGCGCAGTACAAAAATGCGCTATTTTCTCCAGGGCCTCCTTATGATCCGGGTCAACCTCCCCGAGCACAAAATAGGGAATATATACCAGCTTCTCCGTGTATTGTTTCAGATTCTCAGAATAAAACTCCGGCGCTACGCTCGTCACATAATTACAATCGTCATATGGATTATGAATAAAGATCATATCCGGCTTTCTCATGCCAAAATCGTATTCCCGATAACTCGTGACCGGGACATACGCCGGATATTCGCCGCCTTCATAATGCTCCTTGCGGAAACTTCCATCCGGGTTCTTATCATAATAAGGAATGGGGACGACATATGCATCACAATTGGGATCTTCGTCCGCAGCCTTCCACACACTTTCCAGCGAATCCCACATAGAAGCTTTATATGGAAGGAATACGACCTCCATACGTTCTGTAATCTCATTCTTCACGCTGTTCTCTACCCTGACCAGAGATCTACGCAACGCCTTATTCACCTGACTTACATTGATCCGACCGTTCTTTAAAATCTTCTCATAGATCTGATATGCCAGTTCACAATAGTCCTCAATCAGAGGAATCGTGACAAAGTTCTCACCTTCTACTGCTTCAATAATCTCTCCCAACCGGATGGCGCACTCCTGGCACTGAGACAAAAGATCCAGCGCCGCTTTGTCATTCCCGGCTTCTATCATCTTCTTAATCCCGTCATGTGCCTGGCCAAGCAGTTTCAGGGAATCCACAGCCTGCTTTTTCTGCGCTTTCGTCATACTCCCATCTTCCTCTTTCCGTCTCTAATTTTTTACACCTAATTTATATATCGGCCAATCCTAAAATTTCCTTAGTCCACACTATTCTCTGGCCGTACTTTCAGCGCCCGTCTTCATACAAAGTATGCAAAACAGGCATTCTCTTCCATATAAAAACGAAGCCCGTCGCAAGTTCACATAACCCGCCGGCTCCGCTTATCCGATAATCAAACGCCCCTTTTGTCCCAGGAACTCTTATTCATTCTCTTCTACCTCTTCTTCTCCCTTTTCACTCTCTTCCTGCGCTTGTGCCGCCGCTCTTGCCTTCGCTTCCTCAGCCTCCCGCTTCTTCTCGGGATTATATTTCAGAAAATAAGCATAGATATCCACAATCGCCTGATAGAGCTCCTCCGGGATCGCCGTACCCAGATCTAACTGCGTCAGCACCGTCGCCAGCGAGTTATCTTCATAGACCGGCACACCGTTCTCGTTCGCCATCTCCACAATCCGCTCCGCCATATATCCAAGCCCCGATGCAACAATCACCGGCGCCACGTCTTTATTCTCATCATACCGGAGCGCGACTGCTTTCTTGTTCATCACGTCCTCATATTGTGACATTGATCGAATTTCTCCTTTCGAATATCTTCGGGAATGCAGTATGTACCGGAATCGGCGCCTTCCCCTGTTCTACGCCGAGATACTCCAGTTCCAGTTCATTCTTACGCATGATCTTACGGATATTCTCGCGGATATCGCTCTCATGCCCCGAAAGTTCCTCTGGATAGTGGAGCAGCATATCTATCTTTCCCTTCTCATAATACAACATTATATCAAAAAAGCCAACATCTTTCATGTCAAACTTAAGCAGAAGCTTCACCCCGCGTTCCTTAGATCCTGGATTCCCCGACTCCTCATCCGGATCCACCCACATCTCCGAAAACATCGGCACGCCGTCCAGGATTACAGGAAGCATCACGTGCATAACCGGCATATAGACGCTTTCATTCACCAGCACACTCCGCATAATATTGATAAACTGTTCCCTGTTCTCAATCCCGGCCTCTCCTTTCACGCCTGCGGACATAATATTCAGCAGCTTATCGGTCAGTTCATTCTTCCCGGCCGCCCGGTCGTAATCCACATTCATCAGCATATCCCGCAGGTCCTTCCCCGTCATTCCCGGGAAATGCTTATTGAAGGTCGGAAAATCCATCAGTCTCTGGAATGCGGCAACCACCTTCTCAAGTCCCCCGCTCTCATAACGGGCCGTGTTAAACGCAACCAACGTCACCAGGTCGCGCAGCTTCCCCATCTCCCGGTTATCCGCAACATATTTTCCCATATAAGGAATAATCTGTTCCTTGAGCATTCTCACATTGGCAGCGTTGTTGGCCATCGTATGCGGCTTCAGCCGGGCCGCAAGCCGCTGAAGCCCATCCCGGTCATTTCGAAACATACGGCCTTCGATATCCTCAAGAGTACCCTTGATATTCTCAAGAATATGCTTACCCGAGGACATGTCGTTATATTTTTTCAGAAAATCCAGAACCCCGGCCTTTAATTCCACCGTCGTCGCTTCGCCCATAATCTGACGCATTACGTCAAACAAAGGCCCCTGCAGACGGTTGGCGCCTGCCATCTGGCTTTTCATAAATTCATTTAATTTCTCCGGGGACATCTCAAGCATCTGAAAAAACGCCTGAATCTCTTCCGCCGTCCCCTTGCCGATCCCGGATTCCACCAGATTGGCCATTCCGCCGAAGATCATCTTGGTCATGATCTCCCCAAGCCTTGGCATATCCCTTAAGGACTGTACGAAACTGCCGAAGTTCGATTCATAGGAGATACCCTTCTGCCCTCCGTCGTCTCCTCCCGCCTCCGTTCTTCCGTCCGCTCTGCCTACCCGGTTCGCCTCGACAGGATTCTTAATACTTAAGTCGTCCGCCTGCTGGGATGGCGTCTGCTTGTTCACCGTATTGTTCTCATATGCCACAGTTGGGTTCGTTACTTTTAAAATATTTGACATTTTTTCACCTACTCTATAATTTACTCTTATCCTTTTCCACCATTATGACGATATACATAAAAATAATACTTTTTAACATATTATAATCATATTATAATTAACATTATTAGATAAGGCGGTACTAAGATTATGGATAACATGCTTGAAATGTATCTTTACGAGACAAACACTCTTATGGAACAGCTGGATGAACTCTTGATAGAAGCGGAAAAGAATGCAACGTTCACAACGAATGATGTTAATGAGATTTTCCGGATCATGCATACAATCAAAGGTTCGTCTGCAATGATGGAATTCTCTACATTGATGGAGATTGCACATCATATAGAAGATCTATTCTTCTATATCCGTGAAAACGGAATGGACGCTCTGGACGAATCACATAAAAATGATCTGTTCAATCTGATGTTCCAATCAACGGATGCTCTTCGTATAGAGGTTGAAAAAATCGAAAACGATGAGCCCCTTAGCACTAATATCGACCACATCATTGCAAATATTAATAGTTTTTTGGAAAAAATCAGTTCTTCCGGCGACAAGGCCCCGGCTGATACTTCCAAGGATGAGGCGGCTGATTCAGACATGCCGATAGCTGATGGGGAAGCAATCGCGCGGATCAATCAGGAACTTGCAGGATGTCCGGAGAGTTCCATGCCTTACTTCATACGGATTCATTTCGAAGAGGGATCCGGTATGGAGAATCTTCGTGCGTTTATGGTAATTACCGCGCTGCGGGAGATTGACCTGGCTTTCGAACACTATCCCAATGACGTGGAGACCAATTCTGACACAAGCGAGGCCATTGTTGAGAAGGGCTTTTTCATTGCCGTGTCTTCAGCGGAGGATTTAGAGAGAGCCCTGCAGGCCGTTAAACTGCAGAACAGTATCCATTCCTATGAAGTAATTGAGAATGCTTCTGCAAAGCCGGCTAACAAAGCGCAGACAGCGCCGGCACACCCGGCCTCAGCCGAATCTGGCTCCGCATCTCAGGCAGCGCCGACTGCTTCTGCTTCTGAGAATGCCGGACAGCCGGCTTCTTCTGCAGCTTCCGCACCGGCGGCGACGTCTGCACATAACGGCGCGCCTGTAAAGCAGAGTCTGATCAGCGTGAATCTGTCAAAACTTGACAGCCTGGTGGCGCTGGTAGGAGAGATTGTTATCACAGAATCCATGGTAACCTCTTCTCCTGATCTGCAGAATCTGAAGCTTGACAACTTTACGAAGTCTGCCCGTCAGTTACGCAAATTAACAGACGATCTTCAGGACATTGCCATGTCTCTTCGAATGGTTCCTCTTTCCGGAACATTCCAGAAGATGAATCGTATTGTCCGCGATATGAAGAAGAAACTTAATAAAGATGTACGCCTTACTCTGGTGGGCGAGAATACTGAGGTTGATAAGACGGTTGTAGACAGTATCGGCGATCCGATTATGCATATTGTCCGTAACTCCATGGATCACGGCGTTGAGGCAACGGCTGAAGAACGTATTGCGGCCGGCAAGAATCCACAGGCAGAGATCGTATTGTCCGCCGCACATACAGGAAGCGAAGTTATCATCTCTATTTCTGACGACGGACAGGGCATGAATCCAGATAAGATCCTTGCGAAAGCAGAGCGTAACGGAATCCTCACCAAACCGGCAAGCGATTATTCCAAGAAAGAGATCCTGTCTCTCCTATTGCTTCCAGGCTTCTCCACCAACGAGGAAGTTACTGAATTTTCCGGACGCGGAGTAGGTATGGACGTCGTTAAGAAGAATGTAGAAGCCGTAGGCGGAACGATCTCTATTACCAGTGAAACCGGCAAGGGAAGCTGTACCACCCTTAAGATTCCTCTTACCATGGCGATCACAGACGGTATGGAAGTTTCCGTTGGCAAGTCCCTGTTTACTATACCGATTGCCAATATCCGCCAGTCGTTTAAGCCGCAGAAGGAAGAAGTCATTCTGGATGCCAACGGCAATGAGATTATTAAGTGCCTGGATGCTTTCTATCCTATTATAAGGATACACGAGTTATATAACATTGAGACAGAAGTAACCAATATTGAAGACGGTATCCTCATCTGGGTTGAGACCGCAGACAAATCCTACTGTCTGTTTGTTGATGAACTGCTTGGAGAACAGCAGGTAGTAGTAAAGCCGCTCTCACCGTTCCTTGGCAACTTCAATATCAAGCATTCCGGAATCGGCGGCTGCACCATCCTTGGAGACGGTAATATCAGTCTGATTCTGGATATCAGCAACCTATATGCGGCGACTCAGCAATATTAAAGTGTACAGAAAACTGGAGGAATAATTATGTCAGCAGATACAGCAGTAAATACAGCAGCGAACGGAGTTATGGAGGATGGGACGCCAATTTCCACGGAACGATTTTTAACATTTAGTTCAGACGGTCTTAATATTGGCGTCAGCACAAACTATGTTATTGAGATCATTACGAACCATGCAATTACCATGGTTCCTCTGGTGCCGGATTATGTCAAGGGAATCATTAATCTGCGCGGGCAGATCATTCCAATCATCGACATTCGCCTGCGCATGGGGAAACCATCCATTGAGTATACGAATTCAACCTGCATCATCGTGTTGAACATCAACTCAATCTGCATCGGAATCATCGTGGATGCAGTCCAACAGGTAATGGATATCGACCAGGAGAAGATCTCACCGGTTCCGGTAGAGAACCAGCAGGAATTGATCAATGGAATGATCTCTTCTTCCGAACGTTCAGTCATTCTGTTCCTGGATTGTGAACAGCTTGTTCAGTCATACTAACTAATACAAAGGAGCCAGAACTATGCTAACTCTTAATGACCGTGATTTTCATACATTAATTACGTTCATTCATCAGAACTACGGAATAGACCTGTCAAAGAAACGCCAGTTGATTGTCGGACGTCTTTCCAATACAATCGTCTCCCTGGGATATTCTTCTTTTGCAGAGTATATTGATAATCTGGTTACGAATAAAAAACCGGAAGACCTGGAACTGATGCTGAATAAACTTACAACCAACTACACATTTTTTATGCGTGAGGGGGCTCATTTTGAACTGTTCAAGGATACCATTCTCCCCTATCTTGTGGAGACGAAGAAAGATAAAGTACTCAGTATATGGAGCGCCGCATGTTCTTCCGGTGAAGAACCTTATACGATCTCAATGATCCTAAAGGAATTCTTCGGATCCAAGGCAGCCGCATGGGATACCAGGGTACTTGCGACTGATATTTCACAAAACGCACTCAAAGCTGCAAAAAATGCAGTATACGATGAAGAGGCGTTAAAGGAACTGTCTCCTGGCTGGAAGTCAAAATACTTCCGCCCGGCCAGCGAGCCAGGCACATTTACCGTGTCCCCCGAGATTAAGTCCAATGTTATTTTTCGGACATTTAACCTGATGGATCCGATTCGGTTCAAGTTGAAATTCGATGTGATATTCTGCAGGAATGTAATGATATATTTTGACCAGCCCACCAAGGATGCGTTAGTAAAGCGTTTTTTCAATGCGACAAATCCCGGCGGTTACCTTTTGATCGGCCATTCAGAGAGCCTGAATAAGACAACTACGCCCTACAAATATCTGAAACCTGCTACCTATCGGAAAATTTGATATAAAACATAAGGAAGGGGCTGCTTTTGAAGTTTCAGAAGCGGCTTTTCCATGGTTATACCTTATTGGACGGAGTCCACCCACCCGAAGGGTATGCATTGCGGTGTGCCCTTGGGTATACCCTACAACAATAATGGATACGCAGTATTGGCGTAAGAAAGGAACCTTTTATGAATAACAATATTAAAGTATTAGTCGTTGACGATTCTTCTTTATTTCGGCAGGCGCTCATACAACATCTGTCTTCACAACCGGGCATTGAAGTAATCGGATATGCTATCAATGCCTATGATGCCAAACAGAAGATTCCTCAGTTACAACCAGATGTTCTGACTCTGGACGTGGAGATGCCAGGCCTTAACGGAATCGAATTCTTAAAGCAGCTTCTTCCCACGAATCCACTCCCGGTCGTTCTGGTATCTTCCCTGAACCTAAGCGTATTTGATGCACTTTCAGCAGGTGCGGTTGATTTCGTACGCAAGCCTGATATGTCCGTCCATAATTCAAAACAGACATTTTTCGAGGCTCTCACAGCAAAGGTTACGACGGCAGCCAAGGCAAAGGTGCGTATCAGCCAGCCGGCCGGCGCGGCCCCAGGTTCACCAGTTCCGGCGCCGGCAACAGCGCCAGGCGCCGTACGTCAGCGTACCGCCCAAGGCACGGCAAGGCCGATGCCATTTCCTGCGCTGTCGCGTAATGTCCTGGACTCTACCATCATCGGGCTTGGCGCCTCTACAGGCGGAACCGAGGCGACACTGGAAGTATTGAAGCGGCTTCCAGGCAACATTCCCGGTATTGTCATTACCCAGCACATGCCGGAGGGATTTACGGAGATGTATGCACAGCGTCTGAACCGGATCTGTAACATGGAGGTCCGCGAGGCAAAGAACGGGGATGTCATTCGTCCCGGTCTGGCTCTCATTGCTCCCGGCGCTAAACAGATGGAAGTTACTCGTTCAGGACGCAACTATACCGTACAGTGCCGTCCCGGCGCTAAGGTAAGCGGTCACTGCCCGTCCGTGGACGTCCTGTTTAATTCTATTGCCTCAAACGTTGCCGTTAACAAGGTTGGTATCATCATGACCGGCATGGGACGCGACGGAGCAGACGGCCTTCTTAAGATGCGTCAGAACGGAGCCTTTACCATTGGACAGGACAAAGAGTCCTGCGTTGTATATGGCATGCCTATGGTCGCATATAATATCGGCGCCGTCTGTACACAGGCTTCCTGTGAAAATATTGCCTCTGTCCTTATGAATCATCTCAAGGGCGTCAGGTAGACATTTTCTTAAGAAATAAGAACTTTGCATTTAGTGTTATGAATCCCGAAGTTGTGCCGATATTCATAGTATAACCAGATAATGGCGTTTATAAATTTTATGAAAAAAGGAGTCCCGTATGAAAATTTCAACTAACAATAATGTGATGAATAATTTCACAGACCTGCGTATTCATACCAAGGAAAATTCTACTCCTTCCGTAGTTTCTAACGATGAACACAACTTCGATGCTATTATTATAAAGTCTGACCCCAGACAGATAGAAGAGCATACGTTTGCCAAATCACTTGCCCGGCAGTTGTCTTCTGAGATTAAGAATATGGCATCTGCAGATAAGATTCATAATTTGCAGAATCAGGTTGCATCGAACACTTATCAGGTCGATGCCCATGCCATAGCAACCCGGATGTTGCTGCTGTAGGAGGATAAAGGATGAATGATTTTACGGCTTTTAGTAAGATTATAGAAGAGTTTATCGCTCTTTTTGATCATTTAATCCCGATAGAACAGGAGAAGCTTGATGCCGCAGTCAAGAATCGGATTACATTTGTAGAAGACTGTATGCATAAAGAGCAGGCTGCTGTTCTACAGTTACGCGGATTGGAGCAGAAGCGGGAAGCGCAGCAGAAGCTTCTTGGCATGGAAGGATATACGTTTCGACAGATTTTAGAACATGCGCCCGAAGAAGAGGTCGCCGTTCTGAAGCCCTTATTTGACCAGTTAGCAGAGCGGGTGCGTACCTTCCAGTCAGTCAGCGGAAGCGCAAAGGATATTATTGAGGTGAATCTTCATGTGATACAATCTGCCTTAGCTGCGGAGGGCCCGGGGAAAGCCACTTATTCCGCCGCAGGCCAGAAAAAAGATGACAACAATAGGAACCACTTTACCAGTCGTTCCATTTAATAGCTGCGTGAAGCTCATGTTTCAGATGTCCGTATACACCCTTATTCAGGGCGGACGCATACAGGGCGCCATGCGGACAGATCAGAAGGAGGAATTGCTATGATACGTTCAACGTTTGCCGGATTCACCACGGCACAGCTTGGTATGGCTGCCAGCCAGCGTGCTCTGGATGTTGTCGGTCAGAATATTACCAATATCAATACCCCTGGATACACCAGGCAGCGACTTGACATTGCCAGCCTGAATCTGCAGAAGGGTGATTTTTATAATGCAAAATCCAACATCAAGGTTGGTTACGGTGTTGAGATGACAGGGGTTTCCCAATTGCGCGACCCCTTTCTGGATTCACAATACCGCTCCCAGATCAGCAAACTGGGAACTACGGATGCGCATGCAGCCGGTTTTGAACAGTTAACCCCTATTTTCGACGAAGCCACCATGGAAGGTGTCCGCGCCGCTTTCATTTCTCTTACCAGTTCTCTGAGTACGCTTTCTACTCAGGTCGGTAATCAGGAGAATGATACGATGGTGCGTTCCAATATGCAGATACTTCTGAATCTTTTCCGTGAGAATTCCGTCAAGCTTCAGGATGTCCGGGAAGATATGCAGATGGGCTTTCAGACCACAGATATCGCAGACCTGAATAAGACTCTGGAGAATATTGCAGAACTGAATACCAGTATCAAGAACAGCCAGATTCTCGGTAACCCGGCTCTTGAACTGCAGGATCAGAGAAATCAGCTTCTGGATGAACTGGGAAGTTTCCTTCCGATCACGGTAAAATATAAGAACCAGGAAGTAGGCCCCGGACAGTATGTCGAGGTTCTGCATGTCGACTTTACAGACACACTGGGCGAGAAGCATTCTCTGATTACAGATAGCCGTTTTGCCCGGTTTGATGCTAATGTAACAGATACTCCGGTAAAGCTTATGCTTCATGAATCCAGAGGCGCCACCACTGACATAACCGACATTCTTGGTTCCGGTACTTTGAAGGGAACCTTGGATTTTCTGAATAAATCCGGCGATTTCGATGGTTCTGACTTTAAGGGGCTGGGCTATTATGAAAAAGTGTTGGACGGTCTGGTGGATACACTTGCGAAAGAGTTTAATAAGGCCAATGTTGTGAAGGATGCCGATGGCAATCCTGTCAGAGTTACTCTTGCCCCTGGTGAAGAGGTAAAGGCAGGATACGTCCCTGCCGTAGACGAAACGGGCAGTCCTCTTTATTCTGCTCTTCCGGGTCCTCCTTATTTTGTTAACACAGGTACCGCCGCCGCTCCTAAGTATGAATCGGTATATGTTCCGGCTACGGATAAAGACGGTAATGATCTGAAAGATAGTAACGGTAATCTCATATATACCCTCAATGTTGAAATTGATGAGAATACTACCTTTTATACTCCCACGCCGGGCAGTAATATGGATCCGGTTACAGATCCTGCGGTGATTGATACAATTCTTAATCCTACGCCGGCTTATGAAAAAGCGAACCCACTGTTTGAAACAAGCGACGGTTCTACCGACTTTACTGCCGGCAATATCAAGATTGCTGCGGGCTGGGCTAACGGTACTTATGGAATCACTGCTTCTAACAATTATGTAGTTACGGACAAAGAGACCGGTTCCACGGCCAATGAGAATATTCTGATGATGGTCAAATTATTAGAAAAGGACATTACTTTTGTAGCTGAGAATACTGCCGGTAATGACATTACTTTCTATAAAGGAAGTTTCCACGACTGCTTTGCTAATATTGAGGCAACCCTTGGTATTGACTATAAGTCTGCGAACACTATGCTGGCGAATCAGATCTCTGTTCTGAACGAGACGGCGAATTCCAGAGATGCCGTATCCGGCGTACAGCTCGATGAAGAAGGTATGGATCTGCTTCATTATAATCAGTCTTACAGCGCTGCCGCCAGATTCTTAACCACTCTGGACGAGGCGCTTGACAAATTGATTAACGGAACTGGCGTAGTCGGAAGGTAATAGGGGAGGTAATATAATGAGAATTACTACAAATCAGATATTAAGAAATTATAAGTCCAATCTCGGGAACTCTCTCGCTAATCTTGATTCCGCCCGGGTCAAGGTTATGACGGGACGAAAGTTCAATTCTACAGCAGAAGATCCAGGCAATGCGTTACGCGCCGCTGTTCTGGAACGTAAATATGTAAGGAATGACGATTATCTGAATCTGGTGAAAGACGTCCAGTCTTTCCAGGATTCTCAGGAAGATGCAGCAATGCAGATCAACAATCTTGCACAACATCTTAGTAAACAGTACGGACTCGAAGCATTAAACGGAACCAATAGCGAGCTTTCCATTCGCGAGACCTATGCGGCCGCCTGGAAAGGAGCGCAGGAAAACATGGTGCTGAGTCTGAACGCCAGTTATGAAGGGAAATATGTATTTGCCGGCGGAGACGGTCAGACTGCTCCGTTTAAACTGATAGATGTACCAAAAGATCCGGCGCTTCCTGATGGAGATAAGAAGCAGGTTTTACTTTATCGTAACGTAGACGTCACCACAGGTAATCTCTACGATGAAGACGGCAAGCTGGTTGATGCTGATCCAACCAAATCTGAAGAGCGTCTGGAGAAATTATCGAAAGATTCTCTTTATGTGGATTTAGGGTTCGGTATGACCAGAGAGAAGCAAGATATCATTGACAGTTCTAACGCTTTTAACACCAGTCTTCCAGGAATTAATCTGGTTGGATATGGCAAATATCCGGCAAATGAGGATGGAATTGAAGATCCCAAGAACATGATTCTTTTAATGGGAGAAATTTCTAATATTTTAAAAGAAGAAGATTTTAACGAAGATAATTATGAAAGATACCGTGAACTTTTAGAGAAATTTGACGGTATTTATCAGGATCCGAACACTGGCAAAAAGATTCCCGGAGGACGGGAACAGGTTCTTGAGAAGATTACAGAACTTGGTACGCGGACTGAATTTCTTACCACTACGAAGGATCGTCTGGAAACCAGCGAGATCAATCTGGCCACACAGATTGATAATGTTGTAAATGTTGACATGGCAGAGGCGATTATGAACTTTTCATGGGCTCAGTATGCTTACAATGCCTCCCTTAAGGTGGGCAACAATATATTGACACCATCTTTCATTGATTTTATGAAATAATAAAAAGTATAGGAATGAGAAAGGAGGAAGTCTTATATGAATCAACTCATCAGAATTACAACGGTTCCTATTCAGTATGAGCTGAAAGTCAATAATGCCAGACTGGAATATTCCCGGTCAAAGGCAGAATTGGAAATCAGCCGTAATGATGGCGGACTATCGATCAAGAGTCGTCCTGTGAAACTGAACCTGGATGCTTCTGAGGCAAGGAATTCGGTTGTACCTACACCGACCAGAAACGTTGCTCAGACTGCACAGGCAGGAAAAGAAGCCGCTTACAGCGCAACGGCGCAGCTTGCACAGGAAGGACAGCTTCTGTTGAAAGCAGATATCGGCCAGGATGTAATCGGACAGATCATGCAGCAGAGAACAGCTCCTGCTACCGGAGAATTCCAGCTTGGATTCACCCCTTCTGCCCCTGTTGATATCGACTATGAAGCTGCTGATTTGACGATCAATTATGAGATGGATAAATTAAATTTTGACCTCAAAGTGGCTAACGGCAATTTTGAATTTATCCCCGGCAATATTGAGATGTCCATTACACAGCGTCCTGATGTTGTCATTGAATATATTGGTGGACCGATCTATGTACCGCCGAGTGCTGATCCTAATTATGAACCAATAGATGTAAGGGCTTAAAAAGCCCTTACTTTTTAACATATCAGCATCAATTGATATACTATGAATTGATACAGTGTCACTTGCTACACCTTATTGGAGGTAACTTACATTGAACATAAACGCAAAATATTTCGGAACAGTCTCTTATGAAGACACAGACTCTATTCACATTATTAACGGACTGATTGGTTTTGAATCTCATACAAAGTATCTCCCCATCCCGTTTCAAGAGGAAGATGATTCTATGATCTCCCTGCAATGCCTGGATGATGAGACACTTTCATTTATACTGATGAACCCTTTTGGGATCTTCCCTGATTATGCACCGGCTCTGTCAGCACAGGATCTGCGTGAGCTTGGCGCCGACTCTGCCGAGGACATCTCCTACTATGTAATCAGCGTAATCCGGGATTCAGTTGCCGAATCAACCGTGAACTTAAAAGCTCCGCTCGTTGTCAACGCATTGAACCGGAAAGCCAAACAGGTGATTCTCGAACAGCCGGAGTATACGTTCCGCCATGCACTAGGCGACATGGTTCATAAGGAGGATTCATAACATGCTTATACTGCAACGCCGCAAGGGACAATCCCTTACCATCAATCAGAATATCACATTAACTGTCGTAGACGCCGGAACAGACTGGGTGAAACTTGCAATTGATGCACCCAAAGAAATTCCGATTCTTCGGACAGAACTAAAAGAAGCTGCCGCCGAGAACCAGAAGGCCTCCGCAACAGCTTCTCGACAGGTGCTGGATGAGATTTTAAAAAAGAGATAACTGACTCGTCTTTATTACAGTTTCCTCCTTTTTTATATATAACGAGGCTGCCGGAAAATATAATTTTCCGGCAGCCTCATCTTATACCGAGCAATCTATAAATTCCACTGATGTTACAGGCGCAGACATTACCTCAACACTCACTCCTCCGGCTGCCGCACTTCCCACCAATGCCGCCGCTTCCGCTGAAAGCGCTGTTGACGACATGGAATCTACATACTGCTGTGCCATCTGTCTGAACTGCTCGTCGTTCATGGAGGAATTCGGCATCACATCGTCCATATGGGCTGTTGATGTCTGACAATGTTCCTGCCCCATCCTCGCCTTCTGCTTACGTTTCAATTCCTGGGCTAACTGTAGCGCCAGCTTTTCCTTCATCTTCCTCTCCGCCGCTTTCTGACGAAGCTTAAGATTCTCTTCCTTATGAAGCCTTGCAATCTTGATGTTGCCGCTTCTGATTACGGCCTTAATCTTCCCCACGATTCTGGCAGCCTCCGCCGGCTCAGACACCTGGGACTTCACCCGCTGGATCTCCCCATACTTGGCAGAAATCAACCCCTTTACCGAAGTCACATTCCTTGCGCTTGCCAGCCGCATCATGCTGGTCGTGTGAGAATAGCTGTAAGAACTGACCTTCGGACTCTTCTTCTTCACATTTGCATAGAAAGACGTAGACTTCTGATCCCGCCACCATGTATTGCCTGCTTCCTCTTCTTTCTTCTTCATCGCCGTCCACCTGGACACCTGGCCGTCTTCGCCGATCACAAGCCCCATGCCCACCAGCTCCTTATTCCGAAGCAGTGCGTCAACGCTTGCCGACTTCTGGTACTGGTCCATATGGTTCAGAATATTCTCCACATGCCGGCGCAGATTCTCATCCGTACTCATCTTCTCCAATAAATCCGCAGAGAGCGCCACATGATTCGTTCCTGTCTGCCCCGCACCGTACTGGGAAATCTGTTGATGGTTTTCAAAAGAAGTGACACTAAAATTAATATTCTTATATGTCTGCTTCAGATATTTCATCATTGACGCTGCATCTGACTGTTCAACCGCAGTATTATCTTCAATATCTTTTCGTGAATCCATCCGTAAGCGTGTAACCTGGGAATCGGAGTAAACTTTGCTGTTCGTTACTTTCATTGATATCCCTCTTTTCTCTTTCCAAAAAACCTTATGCTATACTTATACTATCGACCTGGAAACAACTTTCATAATATATTCCTGCCCATTCTGTTGACAAACGTATCCAAATCCGCTATGTTGAATAAAGCAAGCGATCTAAATAAGGAGTTTTCGAGAAAATGAAATCATTAATCTTAGCAGAAAAACCTTCTGTTGCCCGTGACATTGCCCGGGTACTGAATTGCCGGAAGAATCTCTCCGGAGCCATAGAGGGAAGCCAGTATGTGGTTACATGGGCGCTTGGCCATCTTGTCACCCTGGCAGACCCGGAAGAATACGACAAAAGGTTCAAGGAATGGAATCTGTCCTATCTACCCATGATTCCTAAAAAGTGGGAACTTATCGTCATTAAGCAGACGGCCAGACAATATCACAACGTCAAGTCTCAACTGTTCCGCAAGGATATCGGAGACATCATCATTGCCACGGATGCCGGACGGGAGGGGGAACTGGTGGCCCGCTGGATCCTTGAGAAATCGGGATGCCCAAAACCGGTCAGAAGACTCTGGATTTCCTCTGTCACCGATAAGGCAATCCGGGAAGGATTTGCGAATTTAAGAGACGGTCGGGAATATCTTGCCCTCTACCATGCGGCGAGAAGCCGGGCCGAGGCAGACTGGCTGGTAGGTATCAACGCCACCCGCGCCCTGACCTGCAAGTACAACGCCCAGCTTTCCTGCGGACGTGTCCAGACTCCCACATTGTCCATGATTGCAAGGCGTGAAGAAGAAATCCGAAGCTTCCGGCCAGAAGAATACTACGGGCTTACATGCACTGCGGGAAAGATCCGGTGGACATGGCAGCATGAAAAAAACGGAAGTCCCCATTCCTTTCAGAAGTCATTTATGGAAGATCTTAGTATGCGTCTTAAGGGACAGACCCTTACCGTAACAGACGTGCATAAGAACGCAAAAAAGACCTTTGCCCCTGGGCTTTACGACTTAACAGAACTACAGCGGGATGCCAACCGGCGTTTTGGATTTTCCGCCAAAGAGACCTTGAATATCATGCAGCGCCTATATGAAAATCACAAGGTTCTCACCTATCCCCGAACAGACTCCCGGTATATCGGCACGGACATTGTGCCCACCATCAAAGAACGGCTGAAAGCCTGCAATACCGGCCCCTATAAGAAATTTATCCCTCAACTGCTGAAAACGCCGCTAAAGACCAGCAAGTCATTTGTAGACGACAGGAAGGTCAGCGATCATCACGCCATCATTCCCACCGAAGAAGCGGTTCTGCTGGAGCATTTAAGCAACGAAGAACGCAGGATCTACGACCTGGTGGTACGCCGCTTCATCAGCGTCCTCTATCCGGCTTTTGAATACGAACAGACCACTCTGAAAGCAACAGCAGCCGGCCAGTACTTTACTGCCAGAGGAAAACAGATTCTGTCGCCAGGCTGGAAAGCCGTCTATGAGGCGGATAATTTCTGTGAAAATGAGGAAAACGAAGACGATCAGGATGGATTTCAGACAGCAGAGCAGTCCCTTCCGTCCTTGAAAAGGGGTGAAAATCTGCCGATTTCTAATCCCACCCTTCAGACAGGGAAGACAAAACCACCGGCACGATTTACAGAAGGCTCTCTCCTTTCGGCTATGGAAAACCCTGTCCGGTACATGTCCTCCCAGGATGCCCGGGCAAGAAAGACCCTGGGTGAGACCGGCGGCCTTGGCACGGTTGCCACACGAGCCGACATCATCGAGAAACTATTCCACTCCTTTCTAATTGAGAAAAAAGGTAATGAAATCCTTATTACTTCCAAGGGAAAACAGCTTCTTACCCTGGTTCCGGAAGACTTAAAGAAACCAGAACTTACGGCGCAATGGGAAATGCAGCTTGCCGACATCGCCAAAGGCAGACATAAGGAAACGGCCTTTCTTACAGAGATCCAAAGATATACGAAAGAATTAACTGAGGAGATCCGCTCTGCCGAAGGCGCCTTTCATCATGATAATCTGACCAATGCCAAATGTCCCCAGTGTGGGAAACGGATGCTCTCAGTCAACGGCAAGAATGCGCGCCTTCTTGTCTGTCAGGATCGGGAGTGCGGCTATCGGGAGACAGTGGCCCGATTAAGTAATGCCCGCTGCCCCAACTGCCATAAAAAGATGGAACTTATTAAGAAAGGAGACGAAGAGACCTTTGTCTGTGCCTGCGGATATAAGGAGAAACTCTCTGCTTTCAAAGCCCGGCGGGAAAAAGAAGGGGCCGGCGTCACAAAGAAGGACGTACAGAAATATCTGAAAAACCAGAAAGAAGAATCCGTCAACACGGCGTTTGCAGATGCACTCTCCGGGATCAAACTCTAAGAGCCGGACAACGAAGGGACTGTGGCATGAAATATCTTTTAAGCCACAGCCCCTGTTTTACGTCTTACTCTTTCAGTTTTTTATAATAGGTGTCCGCCGTATACAAAGCTGCAGCCGGATTGTGCCCCATGATCCTGTCTTTCGTTACTGCCGTTGTAGTCAGCGCTTCCGAATATTTATAGAACAGACTGTCGTGTCCTACGCACAGACCCACTACGACATTCAGATCTGTCTTCGCATGGTTCAGTATTTTCGCCTGCAGAATCGGATTGCACATATTAAGTCCGATTCCGTTACACTCTTTCGGAATGCCCACAGACGTCTTCGGAGTTGCCCCTGCCTTACATGCAATCCCAAAAACCTCAAACCCATGCGATCTCATAATCGACGCCAGTGTACGGCTTTCCGCAAGAAGCCCTACGCAGGTTGCGATCCCGATCTTCCTGGCCCCCATCTTACGGGCAAATTCCATAATCTCCTCCACTCTCGTGTACTGGCAGTAATGCTCATATTCCACTTCTGCCGCAGCAACCATGGTCTTATGATTATCTTCCTCCTCATAACAGGCCATTGCCTCCTTGTACACCTCCTGGTCCATGTGCGTGGTCAGGCAGAAATCTGGATACGTCTTATCCATCTTATCACAGTTCTTCACAGCACAGTCAATACACGACCTCTCCTTTACCGGCCTCTCGTTACTCATCTTGTTCCTCCTTTTATTTCACTTTTGTAATACGCCACAATCAGATCTACCATACGATTATAACTCTTCACTCCATCCTTCTGACCATTGACCTTCAGATATGTATCATTCACCTTGTTCGAAACTTCTGCAACCGCCCCGTCATATCTGGCCCAGAATTCCCGGTTCAGCTTAAGATCAGCCTCTACTTCTGGCGGAAGCTGACTGCGCACCTCCTTCCAGGTATCATAATCCGTCTTATACAGCACGTTCATACACTGAATCCATCCCGACAGATACCCGCTATAGGCAAAAGCCTCCTCCCTGTATGTCACACAGGCCAGAAAAGCAATAAAATTCGCCTCCTGCTCCTGCATAAATCCCCGCAGATGGGACAATTCATGGCAGGCTGTAAATGGAATCACATAATCCTGTACATCCCCGTTATAATTCGCCTCGATCGTAAACGGGGAATAGACTCCAGTCAGATTCTGTACCGAGAGGATGCACGAATTGATCAGCTCCTTCGGTTTTGGGAAATATCCGGTAAGTTCCGGATACTCCTTTGCCAGTCTCTCCATTGCATTCACTGCGTTTTCCTGGGCTGAAAATGTCAGCGCCATGCCCCCGTCCTCTTCCCGGTCTACCTTACTGCTATAATCAGAAATCTTTCGGGTCAGCCAGACACACGCCTCTTCCAGCTCCTCTTCCGAATATTCTGCAATCCGAATCCCCGAACTGTCCGAAAAAGACTCCCGATGGTAATTGATCCCACAGTTTACGACATACAGGAAACACAACGCCCCAGCCAGAAGAAACAGATTCAGAAATCCATGATACGCTCCCTGCCAGGCAATCTTTCCGGCGATTCTCCCTGTAAACCATACCAACATATAAATCAGAAAAAGGTATAATAGCATTTCCGACACAGAAACCGGGAAATATCCCATCAGCCGTCCCACACTTCCTACCAGCAGCGGATAGACATGGGTACTGTACCACTGGGCAAAACTGCCCGACAGTCTGGCAGCCCCGCTTAAAAGCAGGGCTGTCCCCCACAGCGTAATACTGATCGTCAGTTTGATTTTATTTTTCTTTATTGTCCTGCCTTCCTCTGCCATATAACCATCCGTTCCCCGCTGTTCAACCCTTACCAGTCTGCAGCAATAACTGTCTGCAGCCCAGGAAAATCGCTACAATATCAGTCTAACAATCCCCCTCCTTCTTGTCAAGAAAGAGGGGGATGTCAAATGTTTCCTTATAACAGTTCATCCTGCGGCTTCTCTGTTACGGAATCTGCCCATTCCAGGTTACCGGACTTCTACGCCCGTCCAGACAGAACCATCCTCCTGCCGACCAGATATCCGCCTGGTCCCTTTGTCATCTGGGCAATCTGATCCATAAAAAAATCAAGCTGCAGTTCCCGGTTCGCCATAAGCTTCTCTTTGATAGATGCAAGAAACTTTTCCTTACTACTGGTATCCGCGCCGGAAAACGTGCGATCCAGCTTTACCTGGTACAATTTTTCATACTGCTTATCCTGATATTTCTGATATCCCGGCCTGCCGGCGGCTACCAGGTCAATATTCTTAAGCATCCACCGCATGGCGAACATGGCCGACTCTTCTGTATCTTTACCAGATGAATCAAGCAGCTTCTGATACGCCGCATACGACCGGGAATCATACTTTTCCATGGCATAATTAACCACTCCCATGCTGTCTTCACGCACGTAACCATTTCCATCCAGACAGATCGCATGCTTTACCTGGTACTCCATATCACAGGATCCTACTCGTTTCCCTTCCATACCAATCCTGGCAATGGAACGCATCGCCTCCATGAAAGAACCTTTCGTCTTTTCATCCATGAACTGACCCGCAAGATACTCTGCCTTCTCAATGCCTAAACTAATCCTGGCCAGCCGGTCCTTCTCCTCCACACCATGAACATGGTTCGGAAGAAAATCATTCCAGATAATATCATAGACACTGTCTTTCAATTCCTGGCTCTTGCCCCTTAACGCATCTGTAATCACGTTATCGATTCTGGCATATCCCGTATGGAACGGCGTCACAGGGCCTCTCTCAATTACTACCGGAGATCGTCTGGCCGGCGTCGCAGAAGAAGCCTCCTTGGGAAGCGCAAGCGGCTCTTCCTTCATCGGTTTCACAGATGCAAAATTTTTCTTGATCTGTTCCATCTGTGCGGAAGAAATCTTATCCTTCCATGGGGTAATCGGCTGAAACCCCGTAGAATGAAAACAGGTACACTGACTCATAGTTACGACCTCCTTCTATACTAAATGCTCACTCAAAACGCCGGGTACAATATTCATATTATATATCGACTTGCAGAACTGGCACGATAACCTAGTTTAAGAGATTTGTATAGATAAATCAGAATTTCGTCCGATCTTCCCGCTCCATATTGACATTTTCCTCTCCATCTCTATAATATACCTTGTCAGATACACATAAAAAGGAGTGAGCCATTACAATGGAAACACAAACACATTTTAATAAAAATATCCTATACTTACATATTGCCGTCATGCTTTTCGGGCTGGCGGGAGTCGTCGCACAGTTCGTAGAAGTTTCCGCCGTCATGGTTGCCCTTGGAAGAGTGGTCTGCTCTTCTTCACTGCTGCTTCTGATCGCACTCGTGAAAAAGGACCGATTGCGGCTTGATTCCAAAAAGGACGTTTTTCTGATTATTCTTACAGGCGTTGTCATGGCTGCCCATTGGACCACATTTTTCCAGTCCATCCAGGTGTCGACAGTGGCAATCGGGACAATCACGTTCTCCACGTTTCCACTGTTCCTAACATTCATTGAGCCAGTCGTATTCCATGAGAAGATACGCAGACAGAGTATTTTCAGCGCAGTCATTCTGTTTATCGGCGTGCTCATTACAATACCAGAGTTTTCCATGGCGAACCACACCACCATCGGGATTATCTGGGGCATGATCTGTAGTCTTACCTATGCGATTCTGACACTGGCAAACCGGTATTTTTCATCCCGGTATGCCGCCCGTACCATCTGCCTCTACGAACAAGGTTCTGCCGCCATCGTACTTCTTCCGGCTCTGTTTCTCGTAAGGACAACATGGCGGCCGCAGGATTTTGCGGGAGTCGCTTTCGTAGGATTTATCTGTACAGCTTTTGCACATTCTCTGTACGTGACCGCTCAAAAAAGCGTAAAGGCACAGACCGCCGGGATTGTATCAGGAATGGAAACCGTCTATGGGATTGTCTATGCATTGTTGTTCCTTGGGGAAATTCCAAGCGGACGGGAACTGTTGGGCGGAGCTGTCATTCTAAGCGTTGCGATGTATTCGTCTCTAAAAGCAAAGTAAGATAACTGCTTATCGGCGCATAGTCCTATACCTCATAACAAGACTGTGCGCCAATAAGGACTCCTACCGACAATCAGCCCTCCACCCCCTCATCTTTCCTAACTGCTCTACCATCCCCCGATTCCCATTCACCGATATCTCCCCTACCTTCTCACAGATCCGCTCCAGATACTCTAACTCTTTCAATTTATAAAGCGTGCGGTTCTCATCCATCAGTTTCGCCGTATTGAGCAGCGACCTGGTAGAAGCCATCTCTTCCCTCCTCGAAATCACATTTGCCTGCGCCGACTTCTCTGCCACAAGCACAGAATTCATAAAAAAAGTCTTAGGATGACTTCAGAAGCAGAAGCTTCTTAATTCATCCTAAGACGGCTGTCTCATCTTTCGCATACCGTCACTTCAACCTCGTCGCCCTCAGATTTTCCAAGCTGCGTGCGGATAGATTTCAACATTCCAATAATATAACAGATACTTCCATCAGGATTTTTTACTCCCATGTTTACAATGCTTCCATCATAGGGAACCCCATCAAACGTTACATGAACTTTAACCCTGCCTTTCCCAAATTCTTTACGAATATCATACGGAAATTCAATATATGCTCCGCCTTTCTGGGGAATCGTATGAATTCTGGTTGTAAACTTATATACATGATCAGCCACTCTATGATCTCCTTTCCATCTTCATCGCTCTAAATACCTGTTCCACAGCCAACGTCATATTTTCCCTGGCATTCTCTGTAATCATAGCTTCCTCCAACGTCGTCGCTCCTCTTACGATTGGAAAAAAAGCGTCAATTCCCTCGGCATGGCACTTCACAGCCCCTTTCGTGACTCCGCCGGCGAATGCAAGCACCTTAGCCCCATATCTTTTTCCGAGACGGGCAACCCCCACGGGAACCTTCCCCATAGCCGTCTGATCGTCCAGCCTTCCCTCTCCGGTAATAACAATGTCTGCATCCTTTATTTCCTGTTCAAGTCCGATCGCTTCCAGAACAATCTCTATTCCAGGTTTTAATTCTGCATTTGGCAGATAACTTAAAAACGCAAAGCCCAGACCGCCCGCCGCGCCTGCTCCCTGCGCCCACCTGTAATCCCCGCAAGTATTCCTGGCCCTGCCATAAACGCCTGTGAAACGATCACTGGCTGCCTTTTCTATATATTCCTTCGTCTTGTCCGCAAAATGCTTCATCTTCTCATCAAAACTCTTCTTTTCCTCCTCTCTGACGCCTTTCTGTGGGCCGTACACATAGACTGCCCCGGTCTGGCCGCAGAGTGGATTCTTCACATCACAGGCAATACTAAAATGACATTCTTTTAACTCATCCGGCACCTTTTCTGCACGAATATCTGCAATCCGGTCTAAATCCCGAATACCGAATCTGACAGGATTGCCGTCTTCATCTGTAAACGCATACCCTAATGCCTGGAGCATCCCAACACCTCCGTCGCTGGTTGCGCTCCCGCCGATGCCAATGATAAATTCCCGGCAGCCCCGCTTCACGGCATTAAGAATCATTTCGCCTACCCCATAGGTGGTTGCTCTTGAGGGGTCCAGTTCTTTGTGCTTCACCAGTATGATTCCCGCTGCCTCAGCCATCTCCATGACAGCGGTCCTCCCGTCTCCGAGAATCCCATACGCTGCACTGGTCTTCTTTCCCAGCGGCCCGGTAACTTCAACAGAAACATATTCTCCGCCCAGGCCTTCAACCAGAGCCTTTGTGGTCCCTTCACCGCCGTCCGCCAGCGGCTTCACGGTAATCTCTGCGTCGCAGACCTTAAGAATACCGGCCCTGGCCGCCTCACCTGCCTCTATCGAACTCATACTTCCCTTAAACGAATCTATCGCAATCACGACCTTCATACTACACCTCCACATATATCGCATATTTTTATTATAAGATATATCCTCCTGGCCGTCCATCCTGTTTCTTTTTATCATTCTTATACTGGCCTGGTTATTTTCTACATAATTGGTTCTTTATTGCAATCCAGTTGTGTTCTAAAATAGGTTTTATCTTACAAGGAAAGAGGTTAGCACAATGAACAGAAATACAGACTTAAGGAAAATCATTATGACATCGTTATTCGCAGCCCTTGCATGTGTGGCTACCATGTCCATCCGGATCCCCACCCCGGGCACCGGCGGATATATACATCCAGGAGATGCGATCGTCATCCTCTCCGGCGTTATCCTTGGCCCCATCCAGGGACTTCTGGCCGGCGGCATCGGTTCTGCCATGGCGGACCTGCTGGGCGGATATTTCGTCTACGTTCCGATCACATTTACAGTCAAAGGAATGATTGCCTGGATTGCAGGTATCATCTACTATAAAATCGGCAGAACGCCAAAGAGTCAGTGTACGGCAGTCATTCTTAGCGGTATCGCTGACATCCTCCTCGTAGCCGGCGGATATTTCCTATGCGAGATCCCACTCTATGGGGTATCCGCCTCCCTGGCAAGCGTTCCCGCCAATCTGATTCAGGGACTTGGCGGTCTGATTATCGCCTTTGCATTGTATCCGGTTCTGCTTGCAGTACCCGATATCCGCCGCATGGCCCAGCGATCGCACGAAGCCGCCGGGAGATAATCCCAGCGGCCATGCAGGAATGAACCTTAGTTCTCCATTCCCCGAAGGCGTTCCACCAACGCCTCTTTTGAAAAAGTTCTCATTGAAACAAAGGTAATCATAAGCGGTACGAAGACCAGTACGAATCCATAGGCAATAGCAAATACCACCGGGAACCGAAACTTCATATAAAATGCACCTGCTTTGTAAAGAATGCTGCTCAACGCATACCCGCACCCAGTCCCGATCGTCATCGTCACACCCACGGTAGCAAGAACCAGAAACAGACTTTCCCCAAGAAGCATTTTCTGGATCTGCCCCTTGCTCATACCGATGGACTCAAGCATCGCCAGTTCCTGCTTACGGGTCACGATATTGGTAATCAGCGTATTCATCATGCTCAGAATGCTGAACATCATAATAAAGACCGCAAGACCGCTAATGGCCCCAAATATCTGATTTACCGACTGTTCATAGACAACTCTTCGCTCCGCAAGCGTCTCAAGGCTTAATTCCGCCCGCTTTTCAACCATCTGTGTCAGCGCTTCTCCGATAAGGGCCTCCTTCCTTTCCTCTGTCGACACAAGCAGACGACTATTCAGACTCTCATAACACACCAGATTCAGAACCGCCTGCTCCGGCATTAAAAACCATCCCTCAATACCATTATTGTCTCGATTATACTGTTGATTCAGAATACCCAGAATCTTTACTTCTTTTTCTGCCATCTGAGTTCCATCATAGAAATGAAGGACAATACTGTCGCCGACCTTAAATCTCCATCCGTAAATTTCCTCCGCCGTGTCATTTCCTGCCACCAGAATATAATCACCGCTCATCAGTTTTCCATCGTCGCAGCTCCCTTCTTCCAGATATTTGCCTATATCTTCCATTTCCTTTTCTGTCAGCGGATAGACTCCGTCGTTTTTGCCATACTCATCGTTTTTAGGATAGTCAAATCGGCATCCCAGATCTTTGATCTCCTTTACCTCCGTTACGCCGTCTAACACGGCGATTTCCTGCACCGTTTTTCTGCCAAGCGAAGCCTCGGCCTGCAGACCGCTCAATCCATATTCGTTTAATTCAATGGCCGCACCGGAATACCGGATTACAAATTCTGCCTCTTTAAAATCACCCTGCCTTGCGTAATTGTCCTTATCAAAGGAAGACATATAGGTAGCCGCCGTCATAAAGAGGATTCCCCCCAAGGCCAGAGAAAGCATGGTGATAACCGCCTTCTTCCTGTTCTTTGAAAAATTCATCATCCCCAGGCCAAGAGGCGTCAGGTTCCGGCACATCTTTTTATTTCCCACTTTTTTCATCCCCTCCTGCGGCGTATATCGCAGCGCTTCCATCGGGGAAACCGATGCCGCAAGGCGGGCCGGCTTACGGACAGAAACCATGGTGATCGCATAAACCACCGCAAATACAAGAACCATGACAAGAATTGTATTCTTAATACTGAAGCCCCCTGGAATCATAAAATAGCCTGCAGTCACGCCGATTCCAATACCCACAGGAGACGCACGGAGAAACAGAATACCGCCCTCTCGGGAAACAAATTTTTTCATCTGCTTTTTTGTCATTCCGATTGTCCGAAGCTGTCCGTACTGATGGACTCTCCCAATCACCGACAGATAAAACACGCCGTAAATAACCAGCACGCAGGCAATCAGTATCACCAGCCCCACCATTCCGTAAAGCATGGCTGACTGTGTATCGAAAGATATGGAATCCAGAAACGACCTGGACGGGCTGACATATTCCCGTTCAATGCCTGCGTCGCTTCCGATCAGATACATCAGTTCTCTGCATTCTTCCGGCCCCATTTCTGATGCGCCATACAGCCTTGCATATACTTCATAGGGTTCATTCTTTAACTGACTTCCATTCCTGGCATAGCTTTCCGAAAGAAATACAGAAAACTGCTTAGAATTATTTCCGTCCTTTAAGATTCCCGATACAGTAAAAGTTTCTGTACTGCCGTCATAAAACGGAAAGGTCACCCTGCTGCCAACGGCCGGCTCTATTCCCATCCGGTTTAACATTGCGTGCTGTACGGCAATTTCATTTTCTGCCTCCGGCAGGCTGCCTTCTTCTAACTCTCCGATCTGAATCTGATCTGACAATTCGCTTACATAGTACGGCATGACGTCAAATCCATCCATTTCGGTAAGAATCCCTGTTTTCACCAGAATCTGGAAGGCAATTCGCTCGTCACTTTTTAGTTTTTCCACCTGCTCCTGGGTAAGTTCATAATATCCGACCTGCTGTCTGTGGGATAGTTCATTCTTCTCCTGCTGTTTCTGCCCTGCCGCAAACATCAGAATTGCCGACAGAAGAGCCGAAGTCAGAACAATCGTAACCGTTACAAATATATTCCTCATACGGCTTGATTTCAGACTCTGCTTTGACATCCGTGAAATCATTTCTACTGCGATTTTTCTGCTGCTCATTCCTCTGACCTCCTTATACATGGATTCTGCCGTCTTCAATGCGAATCCTGACGTCTGCCTTTTCTGCGATCTCAGGATTATGGGTAATCATAACAATCGTCTGACGGAACTTCTCGCTGGTCGTCTTCAGAAGGTCAATTACCTTGTCGCTTGTACGGGTGTCAAGATTACCGGTCGGCTCGTCAGCCAGAATAATCGCAGGCTTTGATATCAAAGCGCGGGCAATTGCCACCCGCTGCTGCTGTCCTCCCGAAAGATGGCTGGGGTAATTCTGGAGTTTCCCGTCAAGTTCCAGAAACTGCACGATTTCTTTCAGAAAATCCCGATCCTCCGTCTTTCCGTCCAGACGGACAGGCAGCACAATATTTTCATACGCTGTAAGATATGGGATAAGGTTGTAGTTTTGAAAAATAAAGCCGATCCTCTGACGGCGGAATACCGTAAGCTGTTCCTCAGTCATCTGTTCCAGACTTTTATTTTCTACCTGGACGCCGCCCGATGTAGGAGTATCCAGCCCGCCAAGCATATTCAGCAGCGTTGATTTTCCGCTGCCGGAGGTGCCGATGATTGCCGCAAACTGTCCGGCTTCAATAGAGACGTTCACATCATCCAGCGCTTTTACAAGGCTTTCATCTCTGCCATAATATTTTTTTAAATGTAATGCACGTAATATACTCATTGTCATTCCTCCATCATTCTCACTGCCTTTTGATATAATCATACACCGTCTGAAGAAAGATACAACAAAGGACGCTTATTCTAAGATCTACAACGTAAATTCTAATACGACGATAAAAAGAAAAAGCCTGCTGCCGACAATCGACAACAGGCTCAGACTCGTTCATTAAAATATATTATTCTTTTCTCAGCTTAAACTGTCTTACCAGATTCCGAAGTACCTGAGACTGGCTGGATAATTCCTCACTGGTCGCCGCACTCTCCTCTGCAGTGGCAGAATTCGTCTGCACAACATTGGAAATCTGGTTCATACCGCCAGTAACCTGTTCCAGAGAATTAGACTGCTCTACTGCCGCCTCGGCAATCTTATCTACCAGCCCGGAAATCGCCTGGCTGCTCACAACAACTTTCTCCAGAGACTGGGCCGTCTCAGTAGCAATCTCCATCCCCTTCTCTACAGCGCTGACAGCGCCCTGAATCAGTTCAGAAGTACTCTTGGAAGCGCTTGCAGACTTTCCGGCAAGATTACGGACTTCATCCGCCACCACGGCAAAGCCTTTCCCAGCCTCTCCGGCTCTTGCGGCCTCCACTGCCGCATTCAGCGCCAGGATATTCGTCTGGAACGCAATATCTTCAATGGTCTTAATAATCTTACCAATCTCCGTTGACCTCTTGCCAATCTCGTCCATGGCCGCAACCATCTCTTTCATCTCCTGGTTACAAACGGCCGTCTCCTCCCCGGACCTTACAGAATGATCACGTGCATCCGCCGCATTGCGGGCCGTTTTCTGTACATGTTCAGAAATTCCCGCAATGGTTGCCGCAAGTTCCTCAACGGAAGCCGCCTGCTGTACAGAACCCTGGGAAAGGGCCTGGGCGCCGGAAGCCATCTGATCACTTCCCATAGACACCTGATCCGCCGAACCGTCAATCTGTGTCAGCGTACTGCTCAGACGGCGGTTCATCTTACGCACGGAAAGCAGCATTCCTTCAAAAGCCCCCACATAGCTTTCTTCCGCCCTGGTTCTGACCGTAAAGTTTCCTTCCGCCATCTCTTCCAGAACATACTTCATGTCCGTAACAATCCGTTCCAGATTTTCCGTCATTTTACCAAATGTAACCGCCAGTATTCCAATCTCGTCCTGATTAGTCGTGTCAAGCTTCACGTCAAGATTCCCCTCTGCAATACTGTTGGCCGCCTCCACAATACCCTTGACCGGGCTTAGAACCCTTCTCAGAACAAGAATGATTGACGCAATAATCACGATCAGAACAAGCACAGAAAGAGCAATCATCCAGAAGAGCGTTGTCAGCATTGCGTCGTTGATATCCCTCGTCTCAACTGCCGTCAGAGACCACCAGATCTCCCCCGCTACGTTAATCGGCGCAAAGAAGCGCGCAACCTTTCTTCCATCCTCCCGGGTCGTCTGGATCTGGAACGCCGTATTCCCATCCATCTGTTCCTGAATTGCTTTGAGCTCTTTCTCATCCGGCGTAAAATCAGAAAGGGACTTACCGATATCCTCTGCGGCCTCACTATCATAAATAATCTTTTCGTTAGCATTATAAATCGTGCAGTACATGGAAGGGTAATTCTCATCCGTAGTATCCAGCCTGTCAAAGTTACTTGCCTTGATATCCGCCACTACCATTCCCTGCAGTTCACTGTTATGAAACACCGGACTGGCATAAGAAACCATAGTAATCCCGTTGTAATCATACGGTTCTGTGACTGCGTCTTCCCCACTCTCCGCAGCCAGTTTATAATAGTTCTCCTGGGAATACATCTCATATTCTCCAAACGGCTCCACCTTGCCGTCCGCATTGTCTTCCGCAACGTAGAAAGCATAGTCCTTCATATCAGCCTGGAATTTATATGGCTCAAACATTACGCCAACACCGGCGATATCCTGGTTGTTCACCGCTGCATTACGGGAAGTCTCCCGCAGATACATCTCAATGTCATAATTAATTGAAGTCAGCGCCCTGCCGTAGATACTGCTCTGACAGATAGCGGCAACAGCGGGATCCGTAGGCATCAGATTCTGTGACGGATCAGCCTCCACCGTCTTATAGCAAGTCTCCAGGTACTTCTGCATATCCTGTGCAGTCGCCTCCGCCTCGTCAAATATGGATTGAATCTGGATGGAATTGGAATCTGAAATCGACTCTAATTCCCCATATGTAGCCGCTGAAATTGCATTGCCCGACATATAAGCCGATAATCCGACAAGCACCGTCAGACTTACTGCCAAAATCACCCCAATCACCAGCGCCAGCTTTTGTGATAATTTTAATTTTTTTAACATTACTTCTCCTCCTTTCAAGCCCGACAAGCACATCTGCTCTCTTTCCGGCACTTGCTTTTCCTGCTTTTTACAAAAAGCGATTGGGATTCACCCCTCTTAAAATATAAAATAGCGTGGCAATCACCACACTATTTTAACATTCGCTTTATTCTGCTTTCCGTTCTTTCAGCGCAGATACAGACCCCAACGCCTGTAAAAAAGTGTACCTATGCAAATTCCGTATATCGTTCTTAATTGTTTCATTATAGCATGAATATATTGCTTTTTCAACATAATCAGACAATTATTCACTGTTGCCTATTTCACAGCCCGGCAGTTCTGAATCCTGTTCTTACGGTCAGCACAGTAGTTTCCCCGCCCGTACAGCGCATTCCTCCAATGCCTAAACATATTCCCGCAAGTGATTATGACTGCGACAGACATAATCAGAACACAGATCAGCAGCATACACTTTGCTCCAAACTTGTCGATTACAATTCCTGAATAGAGCAGACTGATAATTCCCGCCACACTGTTATACACCGCATCTGCAATATTATGCCCAAGATTACGGCAGGCAGGCGCGACATTGTTTTCCGTAACGCTGCGCATGGCCGGCAGCATAATTCCCACTCCCAGATTACAGAGAAAAGACCCTGCAAAAATCATGACCGGTGAAACGGCGCAAAACGCCAGCGCCATCGTCAGAAACGGCAGCAATGTAATCAGCATATAACGCAGTCGGAGCGAATACCGTTCCATCCTGTCCGCCAGCGCAATAAACGGCACTTGTGTAATGGCACAGATGAATGCATCAATTCCCAGATCCGAAACCGTGCCTCCCACGCTCTGAAGAACCGTTACCTTCAGATTATTCAGCGGTGAAACCGCCATCCCTACCAAAAGCAGTATCAGAATCAGATAGCGGTATGCTTTTACAGAAAATACTTCCTTTAAAGAAAGTATGGAAAAGCGGCTCTTCTCAGTCGCCTTTTCCTGCATCATATTCCCTCCGTCCGGAAGCATAACCGCCGCTGCAACGCCAGACAGAAGGAAGATGGTTCCAAAGGCCAGCATAAAATGATAGCCAAAACAGGAAATGAGCCTTCCAAGTATCACTGACGTAACCGCATACAGAAGCGAAGGCAGACAGCGGATCTTTCCATAAACCGAAAGATTATTTCCGCAGGTCAGCAAAAGCCATGAATCTATGTTTGTTGCATTCGGCAGACACACGAACCCCTGCAGCGAATATAAAACAGCAAGCACGAAAATATTTTCGTAAGAAAAATAAATCAGATACATCATCACGCCTGCCGCCAGAAAGCACAGAATCGACACTCTGCGGTTCGTATGGAAACGATCGCACACGATCCCCCAGACAAAAGAACCCACAAACGAAGCCAGCAGGAAAGTAACCAGAAACATACTGACAACCGTGTTTGAAATCCCCTTTGACAGCAGATAAGACGTCAGGAATCCGAAAAAAGAGGCATGGAAACTCCAGTACGAGATCTCAAGCAGCGAAAATCCAATCCAATATGATTTCTTCATCGTTTTCATAATCTTATTCCTCTCATTCTACAACCAAATCTTAACCAAATTATAGAAAATCATTGACGTTATGGGAATATCATTTATAATCTGATATATAGACAAAATTGAACTTTTAAAACGCTGATAAAATCATCCGATACGAATCGAAAGGAGATTGCCATATGCTACAGTTTTCAGCATTTCTCTATGATGAGGATCTTGATTATTATAATGTAACCCTCCCTTTTCTGGTACACAGCTGCGGCCGGATTACCTTTAACGGCAACGAGGACCTGAATATCAACCGACAGAACGGCAGAAGAGATTTTCAGATTATTTATATTCACCAGGGAAAAGGGCACTTTCTCCTTAACGGAAGGGAGACCGTGCTGGACGAGGGCTGCACGGTCATCTACCAGCCTTATGAAATCCAGCGTTATTCCTTCCTCTATTCTGAACATGCTGAATTTTACTGGCTTCATTTTTCTGGAAGCGATATACCGGGCCTGCTGCAGGAGACCCGGTTAGACCGGCAGATCATTGATACCGGAATGGCCTCCTACATCCCCCTCCTGTTTGAAGGGATTACCCGGGAACTTATTATGAAACAGCCTGGTTATCTCCAGCTATCCAACCTAAAAGGCCAGGAACTTCTCTGGCTTCTTTCACGGGAAGCACAACGGCAGGCGCACAGGAACAGAAACGGATTCAATGCGCAGATGGAAGAGATTCTCCGTATGATTCATCTGAACTATCATCAGGATCTGACCATAGAACAACTGGCAAAAGAATATGGTACCAGCATCGGCTGGTTCATCAAAGAATTTTCCAGATATACCGGCAGCACTCCTAAGAAATATATCAATGGGGTCCGGCTGAATCATGCGAAGGAACTACTTAGTTCTACCAACTATAATATCAGTCAGATTTCAAACGTGTGCGGATTCGAGAATCCGTTGTATTTCAGCAGATCTTTTCAGAAAAATTATCATATGGCGCCAACGAAATACCGGAATGATAATCTTAATCTGTCATTCAAAAAGTCTGTCGGAAAATGATAAATACCATTTCCCGACAGACCCGCTAAACTATTTTTTTGACATACGCGCCCTTCTCTCTGACAAATCCCATCTTTTCCAGATAAGCCGTATGAGCCTTAGATTCCTCCCTGGAATACACAAGCGTGTGAATCCCCTTTGCCGGAAGTTTTGAATATAAATACGATCCGACGGAACAGTCACGGTACGCAGGCACCGAGTAGTCAAGAGTCACGTCCATGACGCCCTTCTCCCGCTCTTTCGCCAGCATTACCCCTGCCGGGTCTCCATTGCAGCACACCATATATGCCCGGTCTGCCTCCAGATTCTCCCCGGAAAATCCAGGAAAGAATTTCTCAATGTCTAAACGGTAATAATCCAGAATATAACTTAACAGCCCGTCGTCACTCTTTGCGTCCACCAGATCATAACTCTGATCCTTCTTGTTAAGCTTCACCAGATTATAGATATTGATTGCAACCAGGAAAAGGTTCATCAGGGCCGTAGGATAGGAATGGATTATCAGCGCATACGCACAGAAAATACCGCTTCCTATAGTATTAATCACTCTCAGTTTGATGACCGATGACATCAGCATAGACACCACGACCAGCATAGAGCCCAGGTATCCTACCATTTCAATAAGCATTGAGGTATCCATCGCAATCTCTTCTCCTTCGTATTCTTCTTACTAATATCCTGTTATTGCATCCGTGTTCTTCATGATTTTAACCAGTCTGCTTGTTCCAAGCCTGTCTGCGCCAAGCCTCATGAATTCTTCCGCATCCGCAAAGGAAGAGATACCTCCCGCCGCTTTGATCTTCACATTTTTGCCCACATGTTTTCTCATCAGTTCCACATCAGCAAAGGTTGCTCCACTAGTGGAGAATCCCGTAGACGTCTTGATATATTCCGCCCCCGCATTCGTAACAATCTCACACATCTTTATCTTCTCTTCTTCCGTAAGAAGACACGTCTCGATAATCACTTTCAGTATCTTCTGTCCGCATGCTTCGTGAATCTGGCGGATTTCATCTTCAACCTCCTGGTATCTCTTATCTTTCAGAAAGCCAATATTGATTACCATATCAATCTCATCCGCTCCGTTCGCAATGGCATCCTTCGTCTCACAGACCTTGACGGCCGTCGTACTGTATCCGTTGGGGAATCCAATCACCGTACAGATGGGCAGCTTCCCTTCGACATATTCTGCCGCCGGTTTTACATAGGCCGCCGGGATACATGCGGACGCTGCCTCAAATTCAAGCGCGTCATCCAGAATCTGCCTGATCTCCTCCCACGTGGCAGACTGACTCAGCAGCGTGTGGTCAACAAGTTTCAGAACTTCTCTTTTCTCCATATAAATTTCTCCTCCTAAAACAACGAAACAATACTTACTAACAGCGCGCTCATAATACTTACAAATACTCCGCCGATCATAGACTTGAATACCAGACGGGAAATGGTTCCTCTCTTCTCCGGACAGAGCACGCCGATACCGCCCACACACATTCCCATACTCGAAAGATTGGCAAATCCTTTAGATATTTGCTGACCAGGATCGGACTATCCGTATGTCCCAGAAACATATTGGCTACCGCAACAAAGCTCTCCACTTCTGTGGTGCCCATAAGCCTGCCAACGCCTTTTCCAATCCATTTTACAACAAAACCAATCACGCCAAGATAGTAAAGCACACTCACCAAGGCAGACACGAATATAATATTGCCCAGGCTCTGGACGATGAATACGCTCATCTTAGAACTGTCAAAAAGATCCCCAAACACAAAGGTCAGTCCTTCATTTCCACAATTGATGACCGCTGTCAGCCCATTGGACAAGACCGTGACAATCTTCTGTCCCAGAGGAATCTTCACGATAATCAGCGCTATGATAAGCTCTGCCCCAAACGCCTTGGCCACCGTCTTCCACGGAACGTTTTTTCGATCCCATGAGAGCAGCCAGCAGATCGCCAGCACGACGGCGATACCGATCAGGTTCAAAACAATCTTCATTGCTCTAACTCCTTCTCCCTATATTACTTTAATTGATTAAGAATCGTACTTCCAATAGTTCCATCCGGCATATCCAATCCGAAATTGTCAGCAATCGTTGCCCCGATTACTCCAAAGGTCTGTGTATCCTTAAGCTTCCCGAATCCCTCCATCGAAGGAGAATAGGCCAGAAACGGAACCTTTTCTCTCGTATGATCCGTACCTGTATGGGTCGGGTCATTGCCGTGATCCGCCGTAATGATCAATAAATCGTCTTCTCTGAGCAGCCCTAATAATTCTCCCAGCTTTACATCGAATTTCTCCAATTCCTGCGCATATCCCTTCACATCCCGGCGATGTCCCCACAATGCGTCAAAATCCACAAGATTCACATAACAAAGACCTTCAAAATCCCCCTTGGCAATCTCGATCGTCTGCTCCATCCCGTGTACAGAGCTCTTGGATTTGTTGGACTGCGTAAGACCTTCGCCATCGAAGATATCGAAGATCTTTCCTACAGAAATTACATCCAGTCCGGCATCTTTTAATACGTTAAGCGCAGTCCGTCCATAGGGCTTTAGTGCATAATCATGGCGGTTACTGGTTCTCTTGAACTCGCCCTTCCTCCTGCCCACATATGGTCTTGCAATCACACGGCCGACCTTCCACTCGTCCTTCATGGTAATCTCACGAGCAATCTCACAGCAGCGATATAATTCTTCCAGCCCGAAGGTCTCCTCATTTCCACAGATCTGGAGGACGGAGTCTGCCGATGTATATACGATCATATGGCCGGTGGCGATCTCCTCCTCCGCCAGTTCTTCTAAGATTTCAGTCCCGCTTGCGCTCTTATTTCCGATAATTACACGTCCAGTTTTCTCTGACAGTTCATCCAGAAGCTCCTGTGGGAATCCCTTCTCCGTAAACGTCTTAAAAGGCTTCGTGATGTACAGCCCCATCATCTCCCAGTGGCCGGTCATCGTATCTTTCCCGATACTGGCTTCACTCAAATAGGAATAATACCCCAACGGCCGATCTGACGGTTCCACCTGCTTTAACGGATGCAGGTTTGCCATTCCAAGCTTCTGCAGATTGGGGATATGGAACTCATCCATCTGCTGCGAGATATGGCCAAGCGTATCGGTTCCCGCATCCCCGTAATCCGCTGCGTCCGGCAGAGCCCCTACGCCAAGGGAATCCACCACGATGGTAAATATACGTCTGTATCTCCTCATTCTTATACCCTCTTTCTTAATCCTTATACTGTTTTAACCGCAGAAATTGCTCTTTGGTAAGTGTTATCTTTCCATTTGCATTCGAAATCATTTCATCCTTTTCCAATGCTGCAATGCCCCGCTGAACACTCCTTACATTATACCCGATTCGATCCGCAAGCTCTGCCTTCGTCTTCGATACCCGATGCCGTCCCTGGCTGTCCGTCTGCCCGTTTTCATAGGATTTGACAAGATAATCCACCAGTCTTTCTTTGCAGTTCATGAATATGTATTCTCGGTCAACGATTCTCTCGGAAGTAAGCGTCGCCATAATATTTTTCATCCTGAGGAACAAGGCCTTCTCATCATGCCGGATCCAGTTCATATAACTGCATGCCGGAATCTTAAGGAGCTTACAGTCCTTCACCGCACAAATGGACACGCAGTATTCCGAAATATCTGCGAATATTTCAAAATCTCCGATGATATACGACTTCGTGAAATCCATAAAATAATACACACGGCCCATCCGTTGATGATCCACACCTGTAATTTCCCCCGCCAGGATAATGTATACCATATCGCCCGGCATTCCTGCGCAGAGAATGTACTGGCCGCTTTTCACCTCTTCGTATATCAGTTCCTTCACAATCATATCCGGCATGTAATCAAATAATTCCTTTAGATACCTTCTTCGGTCGGGTTCCGTCTTCTCTATGAGTTCTAATATCTGCTGTTTCGATCTCATCTTATCTCTCCCGGGAAATCATGCGGCAGTCTATATATTCGTGATAACCATGGTGACCAGTTCCTTAAATGACTTCGCTACACGGTCTGCGGTCTCCTGCACCTCTTTGTGATTCAATTCCCGCTTTGACAGACCAGCCGCCATGTTGGTGATACAGGAGATTCCACAGACCTCCATTCCCATGTGGCGCGCCGCCATGGCCTCGCATGCCGTACTCATACCGACGGCGTCTCCTCCCCAGGTTCTTGCAAGCCTTATTTCTGCCGGAGTCTCGTAATTCGGACCGGTAAACTGCACATAGACGCCTTCCTTGATATCAATCTTACACTGTGCCGCACATTTACGAATTACGCTCTGCAGACGTACACTGTATACCTCGCTCATATCCGGGAATCTGGTCCCTAATTCGTCCAGATTCGGCCCGATCAGAGGACTTGGAACACCAGTCGTAATATGATCCGTAATCAGCATGAAATCACCCGGTTGATAATTGTCATTCACACCGCCTGCCGCATTGGTCAGGAGAATCTTCTTCGCACCGAGCATTCCCATCAGACGAGTCGGGAGAACCACGTCAGACATGGGATATCCTTCATAATAATGTACCCGTCCCTGCATGATCACAACAGGGGTTTTCTCCACATATCCGAATACGAACCGTCCCTTATGTCCCTTTACCGTTGACACCGGGAAACCTTCAATCTCTGTGTATTCGACGGTATGTTCGATTTTAATCTCGTCTGCGTAATCGCCCAGTCCGGAACCTAAAATCAAGGCAACTTCCGGTTTAAAATCCACTTTTTCTCTTACGCTTGCTGCACATGTCATTAATTTCTTATACATCTCTTTACATCCCTTTCTTTTTGATTGCTATTATTCGGTTTAACACCGCACTGCATAATACATAATAGATAAGAACTATAATATAAATAAATTATACATATTTTTTCTCATTTTCAAAACGACATCTGTCGTATTTAGTGATTTTTTACAATTTTGGAATATATGCACAAAAGCATCCTCACATTTTTGACTATTTTTCACAATAAATATTCTTCCAGACATAGACCCTGCTCATACATCTGCGTTGCCGCTTCTACCCCCACATAACGATAATGCCAAACCTCTTCCGCCACATTGGTAATCTGTGTTTTATTTCCTGGGTATCGGAAAATAAAACCATATTTGTAGCTGTTCTCCATAAGCCATGTATAAACATCGTAGGTGACCCCGTTAATATCTACCGCCAGACCAATCTGATGTTCGCTATAACCCGGCGCCGCAACCCACTGTCCTGCAAGTTCGACCGCCTCGTTTTCATGATATCCTTCCCTTTTAAATTCGGCTATTTTATCATCATAAAAACTTTGCTGCAGATCTGTTGTACGATATCCTGATACCACACGGGGCAACTGATTTAAGTTACTCTCCTTTGCAGCTTCTAACATTTCCATTAATGGATCGTAAATACGCTCGTCTATCTGTTCACCGCCTTTTACCTGTACCAGTTTTGGATGGTAATCTTCCGGGATGTGATTCTGGCTATTTACCAGAGTCAGATACCAGGGAGTGTCTTTGTCAGGAATCTGAGAAACTCGATTCGTCTGTCGATTCGTCTGTCGATTCTTTCCAGACATGATCTCCGCACTCGAAAATCTAGAAATTTTAAAGCCAATAAGCAGCAAAGAAGCCATCAAAATAACGGTGAGAATGACGGCAGTCTGCATTCTTTTTTCACCTCTGCGCCTTCGGCTGCGATTAACACGCCTTCTGCAAACACTTTGATTATATTTTCCATTCATAATAAAAACCCCTTTCTATATTAGAAACTAGATATTGCCTTTTTCATAAACTATTGTACTGAAAAAAAGCAGCTCGAACTTTAATATAAAATTGTTAAATTCCTAAGAAAAATAAATTTTTATCAAATTTAACGCTCCCTTAATGATCAACGCTTTTACAATCACAGGCAACGGTTCTTTCCTTGATCAGACGGCGGTACCCGCCTATCAGAATATCCTTTTGACGGAATCGGGCATTATGATTGGAATTGAGTGTGAAACTACGCAGGATTTTCGCTCGTCAGCAACGCGGATTTTCGACGGCGTAGCGGTGGCTACGGATAGAAAATCCAGCGCAGCAGATGGGCGGATAGACAAAGAGATTTGGCTGAATATAATGCGGTCAGCACACTAAAAAGAAACTCAAGATGAAAATAGATGAAAATAGAAGAAACTATTGTTTCGGCAGCCGGACGGTAAACGTCACTGTATGATTCTTACTGGCAGCGCAAATAGAACCGCCATGCAAAGCAACGATTTCTTGAGCGATTGCCAGTCCCAGCCCTGTGCCTCCGGTATCAGAAATACGCGCCTTATCCAAACGGTAAAATTTATTAAATAGAGACGTTAACTCCTCTTCTGGTATATCATTTCCTTTATTCTGGAAACAGATGAGAATCTGTTCCTCTGTTTCTTCAGAGGATATGATTATTTCCGTATCAGAGAAACTATATGCCGCTGCATTTCTCAAAATATTACCAAATACCCTTACCAGCTTATCCGGGTCTGCGCAGACAGTCAGATTTTCGTCTACATTTAACACCACCGAATTTCCTTTGGCCGCAAAGACAGGAGAAAGTTCATCTGACAGTTGAATCAGCATGTAATAAAGATCCACCTGTTCCTTAGACAGCTTAATCTGGCTGGAATTATAACGTGTGATTTCAAAAAATTCATTAATCATTTCTTCCAGCCGGTAAGCTTTCTCCAATGTTATTTGGACATTTTTTGCACGCAGTTCCACCGGCATATCCGGTTGTTCTTCCAGCAGGTTCAGATATCCGATCACAGAAGTAAGGGGTGTACGGATGTCATGCGCCAGATACATTACTAATTCATCTTTTCTCTGTTCCGCAAGGGCGGTCTCTTGTTTCTGCTTTTTCAAAGTCTGTTTTACCGTATTCAGTTTCCGCTCAAAAGGCCGCATCTCTGCGGATAACTGTATCTTCATTACATCTTCTGACAACAGCGCGTCTATTCCCTGGTTAATCTCTCTAAAATACCCTGTCATCCACTGGAACAGGCTCCAAAGCAGAAGAATGAAAATAAATAGCATAGCCGCCGCAAAGAATAACTCTTTGTTGCTTCTAAAGAAATCGTTATATAAATAAAACGCCTGTTCATGGCCCATCTGCATAAAAGACTCCAGGAACCAGACAATCCAGTTTCCGGCCCGCTGTCTCCAGAAGAACAGATATATAAGGATAACGGCCACAACAGAAATAACCGCATTTGCGCAAATTCGCCGCATGATTTTTGTCTGAAATTCTGAATATTCTTTCTTGTTATTATCCATCAATTTTATATCCTACTCCCCATATGGTTTTTATATATCTGGGCCTGCTTAAAGTATCGTTCATCTTTTCACGCAGGTGCCGTATATGAACGGTTATGGTATTATTTGATTTACTGTAATATTCGTCCTGCCAGATTTTATGGAACAATTCCTCTGCACTGATTACACGGCCTTTATTTTCCAGTAGAATCCGTAAAATAGAAAATTCCGTAGGTGTAAGCGTAAGTGGTTTTTCATTTAGAAAGCATTCGTGTGTGGACAGTTTCATTACCAGGCCGGAATGAGTAAGCGTATTGGTATCTTCCTTTTCGGAATGTGCGGGATTATATTTTTTGTATCGTCGCAGCTGGGATTTGACTCTTGCTACCAGTTCAAGCGGACGGAAGGGTTTTGTTATATAGTCGTCCGCCCCAAGTGTAAGGCCTGTAATCTTATCCGTCTCTTCGTCTTTTGCGGTCAGCATGATAATTGGATAAGTATGCTTTGAACGGATCTTCTGGCACAATGTAAAACCGTCGATCTCTGGCAGCATAATATCCAGAATCGCAAGATCAGGCTCTGTCGTGTTTATACATTCAAGAGCTTCCTTTGCAGAATAATATTTTAAAACAGTGAAATTTTCGTTGCTCAGATATACTTCAATTAAATCCGCAATCTCAGCTTCGTCGTCAACAATCAGTATTTTATCAGACATGAAATGCCGCTCCTTTCCGTTTGTGTTATATCCACTCTTCATCAAGTGATTCTAATTCTGCTTTATACTAGCTTATACGTTCCTTTACCTAACTTTTTGACCAGACCTGACGTTTCACTTTGATTCAGAACTCTTTGAAGCTGCCTTGCACTGCAATGAAGATGAAAAGCCGTTTGCTCTATTCCTTTTAATGTTTGATCGTTGCATTTATACTTCATGTAGGATAGAACTCGTTCTGTCAGGGAAGCCGGGGCCGCATCAATAGCAGTTATTTCTCCAATTTTAGCGGAAAGACTATTGCATAAGAGTACAAGAAACTTATTATTAGAGAGTAATCTTTCTTTGTATTTTTCTATAGAGAATGAAATACAGGTCAGTCTTTGTGCCGCTTCGACATATATATTGCTGCTTTTGGGGTAAAAAATATCCATATCTCCGAGAAGGTAATCTGTCGTTCCGGTTGACAATGAATAACGCGTACCGTCATCCCGAATGAGGTAGATATTTATGGAACCTTGTTCTATAATTTGGAATAGTAATTCATTCTGAAAAGGCGAACTTACCAATTCGCCTTTTTCATATTTTATAAGGTAAAAATCTATATTCAATGAGTCAAGTACAGTATGATATTTGCTTTTTGCAATATAGACTGCGATCTTCTTTTTATCATAGATTCTTTCCATAAACTCCTCCCGCACCTGGACATATGTCTTGTTTTTTCAATTTATTCTACTTTATAATATAAAAAATTTCAAGGGAGGAATAGAAAATATGACATCCGTTTTTGAAGAAAAAAATCTTACGAAAGCAATTATGAGAGTTGGATTGCCTGCTATGTTAGGGCAGCTTACGACGCTGATCTATAATATTGCCGATACGTTTTTTGTTTCTTTAACAAAAGAACCCTCAATGATTGCATCCGTAACATTGTGTGCGCCAATATTGCTTATTATTATGTCTGTCGCCAGTATTTTCGGAATGGGAGGCAGTAGTGTAATTGCCCGATTATTGGGAGAAGAAAAGAGAGAAGAATCTGGTACAACAATGAATTTTTGCGTGTATGCAATGGTAATTGCCGGCATGATTACACTTGCCCTGGGATTGATATTTCTGCAGCCACTGGCAAAAGTATCGGGTGCAGATGCGGATAATATTACTTATACTTGTGATTATCTGAAATGGATATTTATAGGCGCTCCTTTTATAATGCTGGCAAATGGATTCGTCCATTTATTCCGTTCGGCGGGCCTGATCAAAGAAAGTACTATGGGACTGGTACTGGGAAATGTGATCAATATGGTATTTGATTATGTTTTTATCGCTATTCTGGGCTGGGGTGCGGCCGGAGCCGCGCTTGCAACGTCTTTAGGATTTGTATGCGCAACGATATATTACATTGTCTGCATGATTCGTGAAGAATACAAGGGAAATCCATTAGTACCCCTGTCGCCTAAACGTTTTTCACCAAATGCAGTAATTATTCGTAACGTCGTGACTATCGGTATTCCTGGCGCTCTCATTACAGTGCTTATGAGTGTTTCAAATATTGTACTTAATAACTATATCAGTATTTATGGATCTGACGCAGTCGCTTCTTATGGAATTGCATATAAACTTGATATGGTTCCGATTTTGCTGTCAGTCGGATTATCACAGGGTGTTGCTCCTTTAGTTGGTTATTGCTATGGAGGAAATGAGAAAAAACGAATGTTTACGATAGTGAAGTATACGATACTATACGGAGTTTTCATGGGCGCAATATTTACCGCAGTCTTTATACTTCTGGGAGAGCAACTTGCCGCTATGTTCCTACAAGATAATGTTTTGATCGAACAAACAGAATATTTTCTGAAAATCCTATGCCTGTCGGCTCCTATGCTTGGCGTTATCAATATGATGACAAGTTATTTTCAGGCATTAGGAAAAGCAATCAAATCACTGATTATTACTCTTCTAAGAAATGCCGTACTATTTATTCCGGGTGTGATTATTCTGAATCACTTTTGGGAACTAAATGGCGTAATTGCAGCACAGCCTGTCGTTGAAACGGTTTTAACATTAATTTGTATCGCCATGTATATTCAGGATATCAAATCAGCCTGTTGAGGGTCTGCTAACTGGATTTCAAAGCACTTCCCCCATTCCTGATACCATCCCCGTCCATTTGTACAGAGCAAAATCTGTCCGCCGCCTTTCTCCGCCTGATGGATATGCCTGTTGTTACGGCAGCCCGGTTCAAAAGTGACATTGCCAATCGGCACGCCTTCCGTAGTAAGCATCTTCAGAAAGCTCTGCCCCACAAAATATTCTGCATATGTATTGTTCGGGCCGCCCATGGGGAAAAGTGTTTTTACTGTATCTAGCTCTCCTTTCCTGCGTCAACGGCTTTGTTAATACAGTTAATCGCATTCAGACTTCTCGGATAACCAATATAGGGCAAACACTGGGAAACCACCCGGATCAAAAAGTCCTTATCGTTTCCCAAATTCATGTTGCCCGCTGCATGGGCGATAAGCTGCGGTTCGCACCCTCCCTGAGCCGCTAAAAAGCAGAACGTAATCATTTCCCTCTGCGCCAGATTTTCAAGGCGGTTTTCCGACGTTGTCGTGCATTGCCCCTCTAAAGGCAATTCTATACCACAGCTTTCCAAAATGGAATTTGACGCCTTTAAGTAAGGAAGAACACGGCCAATTCCAAGATAGTCTACCGCCTGATACACAATCTCTTTTACTGCAATCGGCGCAAGGCCGGCATCCAACGCCCGAGACAATACAAGGCGGTATTCTTCCATACCCTGGCAGCCGATCAGAGTTGCCAGAACCGCCATATACCGGGTCTTTTCATCAAGCTGCTGTCCTTCCTCATTCGGAACTTCTTCAAAAGCAAATTGTTCAAAGCGCTCCATAAATTCCGGGTCTGTTACATACAGATTCATTTTAATCCCTCCATTCAGATTTTCTGGTATCCGGCAGACCATACATGGCTTTCCTTAGCTGAGTTCTGCGTATTCTGTGCTATAACCCCTACCAGTCTATGCGGAACATAAAGTCCCTCTAAATAGAAAATTTCCTCCACCGATAATGTGAGCTTTACTGCCTTTGCCGCCCCTTCTATATGGTGGAGCTTTGTTGCGCCAACCACAGGTGAGGTCACCTTTGTCAAAAGCCATGCAAGGGAAATTTCTGTCATGGAAACACCTTTTTGTCCGGCTAGTGTGCTGACCGCATTATATCTGGTGAAACTCCGCAGAATAAATTTTCATCAGCAAGGCGAAGAAGGGCGGCGATGCGGTGGCATCGTTGACCGCCGACAACGTAGCCTGATGGAAATTCAGGCAAGGAGGTTTGGCTGAATATAATGCGGTCAGCACACTAGGATCCCCCTGCATTTCAAAAAAATAATGCGCACCCGAAAAAATTCAGGTGCGCAAAATAATCGTTCTCCTGTATTGTTAACAAAGTGATGTTAAATAATCGTGAATAATGTCGAAAGAAAAAGCGCCGTAATCCTTTTTTCATGGACTACGACGCACACTATTTTTACTAAGTTACATCCTCTTAGGACTGTACATATTGCGGTATTCATATGTCCTCCCAAATGAGAAGAACCAGAATTGCTATCCGATATCAACCTCTTAATTGAGGAAAATTATATCGGACATATACCAAATCACCGCCTTGTATAAGCCATTTTTTTACACTATTTCACTATTCAAAACTATTAGGTTGAAATATTAAATTTATATCCAACGTTATGAACACTTTTAATAAAATTTGGAACTTTTTGAGTTACTCTAAGTTTCTGTCTAAGGCTACTGATATGATTTGTAATAGTCTTACGAAAATAAACATCATAGTTTTCTGTCCAGACAATATCTGCAATCATTTCATAAGTAAAAACCCGATTAGGATTAGAGATAAGCAAAGCCAATAACTCAAATTCTTTCGTTGTTAATTCAATCCTTTTCCCACACACCGAAACTGTTCTTTGATCTCTGTCAAAATATAAATCTCCATGTTCAAAAGAATATGACCAAGTATTTACGGACTCTCCGTAAGCGATACAAAACACACCGTAATGAAAAGAAGTGCATGTTGTGATATACTC
>CAJTVY010000012.1 GCA_910579925.1 uncultured Dorea sp. | reverse complement strand
CATCTGACCACATACAAAAAAGCAAAAAGCGATTAAATACCATTTTATCAGAAAACACAGGTAAAAGTATTGATGAGGTTACTATGGCAACGGAACGTGATAATTATATGACAGCAATAGAAGCAATGGATTTCGGCTTGATTGATAAAGTGATAGATAAACGGTTTACAACTGTAAGATAAAAAATGACGAGTAAGATATGGACGCTTGTCGGATTATACGAAGCCGGACAATTTAATATTGGATAATTATGAAGAAACGCCAGTAGAGATTTAGAGGTGACGGGGCATATCGGATGTAAAAGTCTGGTATGCCCTATTTTTTTACGAGTTTGTAGAAAAATGTGGATATAGATTTCGGGCTGTGGTATAGTAGTGATAGAATCAATTTGTACAGAAATCGGATAGGGTTATGGAGGTTGGTAATATGGTATATCCTTACGCAACACTAAGCGATACAACAGAAGTAGTTCATTCGGAAATAAGAACAGATGGGAGGGTTAAAGTATATATTGAAAAAGCTGTTTATGATGGATTTCATAATGCAACATGTTACTTGCCGGATTACACATGGGAAAATATAGTTGGTTTCTCTGATGAGGAAATGGCTTATTATAAAGAGTTTGTTGAAAATAATGCTCATTTAATTATGGAATTTGCAAAAGAAGGAGGATTTGCAAATGCCTCAAATTTTTAAGTTCGGTGGTTATATTATTTTCTTTTGGTCAAACGAGAATAAACCAACAGAGCCGATCCATGTTCATATTGCGAAACATAATCCAAGAGCAAACTCAACAAAAATATGGATAACGAAAAGAGGAAAAGCACTTATTTGTAATAACAATTCACAAATATCTGCCAAAGATTTAAGAAAGCTGTTAGTATTTATTGAAGCAAACAGTAATGAGATCAAGCAAAAGTGGTATGAATATTTTGGGGAAATTAGTTATTATTGCTGATTTATTATAGGGCATATCGGATGTGAAATCTAGTATGCCCTATTTTTTTAGAAATTTAAAAATATTTATTGTTAGAATATAGTATTTATGGCATAATTAAAAAGTCAGAAAAAAATCCAATAAATTTATAAATGAGAGGCAGTTATATGTCAAAAAAATATACAGTACCAAATCGTGAGAATGATAATAACTATATGCTCGATACGACTGGATATAATCATATTATAATATCTGCTGAAAAAATGAATATTGTAAAGAAGTCAGTTTCATATGGATTTCGCTATTATTCAACAGCATTACAAGATATAGAACTATCAGGTAAAGGTGCAAAAACATATAATGGTGAATGTATATCGGAAACGCTCTATATTCCAACACTGGAATTTAAACAAAAAATTGATATTGTCAATAAAGAACTGGATGTACATTTAGTTCCAGAAATTGCTTCCTGTATGCGTGACCATAGTAGATTGGCTACCACGGTTATTGATGCTTCGGTAAAGTCTATGTGGTATCGTTTTAGCCGGCGGGAAGATGATTACTGTATCGAATGCTCTGCGGATGGTTTGAATTTTGATCAGATGAGGATCTGCCATATGCGGAAGGGGGATGGGAAAATCCAATTTGGCATTTATGCATGCTCACCGGAGGAATCTTCTTTCAAAGCAATATTTACAGATATGCAGATGATGGAATGTCAGTGGAGAGCCCACGAAGGACAACAACCGGATGAAAATTAACAAAGTCACTTATGATGGAAATCAAGATTCGGAAATAGAAATGTATTTTCGAGTCTTTTTTATTCCGAATATCGGAGAATATTATTCCGATAAGATAGATATGATTCAGAAAATAGAGTATAATGTTTTGGAAAGCAAGGTGTACTTTTTATGTATATGACAGTAAAACAAGCCGCAGAGAAATGGGGAATTCCATGTAAAGCATGATCCTGGTGCAATGGAAAAGTTGTTTTGTATGAAACACCCCTGTTGGGGCTATATTTTAAAGTTATATTGTAGTTGCCTGAATGCTATAATTATGAAAATTTTCCTTAGATTTTGTATATGTGAGAAAAGATATGAGAGGCAAAGTATGACAGAAAATATTTCCTGATATTAGCAAAACTTATGTACCAGATAAAAAATTTTAAGTTTATTTATCTATGAATTTTATTTATTATAAAGATAGTAATAAGACTTGATAAGGAGGAGAAAGATGGGCACTGAATTTTGGAATGGAGCGCAAGCAGCGCACAGACGTGTGATGATGAAAGCAGCCAGTTATTCAGACAGAGACATCAGGAAAAAACCACATATCGGCCTGCCCAATTCCTATATGGCGGGGTCGCCGGGGTCTGCACATCTGCGTCAGATTGCGGAAGCGGTAAAGGAAGGAATATGGGCTGCAGGCGGCGTTCCGGTAGAATTCGGCATTCCCGCAACATGCGGAAATATTGCAAACGGAGCGGAGGAACTCAAATATGAACAGGTAGGAAGGGACATCGTTGCCATGTCCGTCGAATTTGTCACAAGAGTACATAATTTTGACGGCCTGGTCATGGTGGCGTCCTGTGATAATATTATTGCCGGCTGTTATCTGGCAGCTATGCGGCTTGATCTTCCTTCTATGGTTGTGACGGGTGGATCCATGCAGCCCGGGCAATACTGCGGGAAGACGGTCGTGGAGGCAGATCTGGATACGGCTCGTTTTTCCGGCGCCACAGAGGAAGAATTATTCGGGCTTGAGGACAGCGTATGTCCTTCTTTTGGAGCGTGTCCGTCCATGGGGACGGCGAACACCATGCAGATGCTGGGGGAGGTTCTGAACCTGGTTTTGCCGGGGACCTCAACCACGCCGGCAGCTGACAACGCAAAACTCAGAAAAGCAAGGGAAGCAGGGGCATATGCGGTGGAGCTTGTGAAAGCGGGACGGAAACCGTCTGAACTGATCACCAGGGAAGTTCTGATGAATGCAGTCATGTTTGACATGGCTGTCGCCGGTTCTACGAACGCAGTACTGCATTTATTGTCTTATGCCTATGAACTGGGGATTAAGATGACTCTGGCAGATTTTGAGAAATATGCTAAAGAAATTCCGTGTATCAACGCAGTAGTGCCAAGCGGTCCGTATACGGTAGTTGATTTCCACTATGCAGGCGGTGTGATGAACGTGATGAAACAGTTGGAGAGCAGGCTGTTTACCGATGTGCCGGGTATGTATGGGAATACATGGAAAGAGATGCTGTCCAGGGTGACTCCACAGGAGAACAAAGTGATCCATTCTCTTGAAAAACCCTTGTTTCATGAACCAGGACTGAAGATTTTAAGGGGCAATCTGTCGCCGAACGGTGCGATTGTACGTCCTACGGCAGTGTACGACGAGGTGAAATACCTGAAAGGCAAGGCGAAAGTGTACGACGGGGACAGGCCTGCATTTGAGGCAATTCAGGCAGGCGAAATCGTTCCCGGGGATATTATCGTAATCCGCTATGAAGGATGCAAGGGAGCGCCAGGCATGAAGGAACTGATGCTCAGTATTGACGCCTTGATCGGCAAGGAATTGCATAAAAGCGTGGGGCTGATTTCGGATGCCCGGTTTTCCGGTTTTAATTATGGAGCGATTGTGGGCCATGTATCGCCGGAAGCTTATGACGGCGGGGTGATTGCCCTTGTAGAGGACGGGGACGAGATTGTCATGGATATTAACGGCGGCGAACTGACGCTTTTAGTATCTGAAGATGAGATTGAAAGAAGGAGAAAGGCATGGACATGCCCGCCGTTAAAGGAGACAAAAGGATGCCTTAATATCTATGCAAGGATGTGCCGGCCGGCGGAAGAAGGCGGCGCTATGCAGCCATGGGATCTGGATGGGCAAAGTTTTTATATGGATGTACGGGACTGAATCTGGATCTGATGGCGAGAAAACCGCTTTGGGACAGAAACCTTGATTTCAAATGCGGAACCGGGCACGGCATGGGTTATCTGTTAAGTATCCATGAGTCTCCGGCAGGTTTCCGCTGGCAGTACCGCGCAGGAGAATCGGCTGTTCTGGAAGAGGGGATGGTTCTTACCGACGAGCCGGGAATCTATATTGAAGGTTCTCATGGAGTCCGGCTTGAGAACGAGATCCTTGTATGTAAAGGGAAAGAAAATGAGTATGGTCAGTTCATGCATTTTGAAATTATTACATATATACCGATGGATCTGGATGCAGTCAAAGCAGAGATGCTTTCAGAGGAAACCAGGCTTTCGCTGAATGAATATCATAAGACCGTATATGAGAAAGTATCTCCTTATCTGAATGAGGAAGAGAAGGAATGGCTTAAGAAGTATACAAGAGCGATTTAATACAGAAAACGGGGCTTCTGGTCAGCCCCGTTTTCAATATTACTTATATAACGCTCCCTTTGACGTCTGCGTGCGGTCCTTTGGCGAACTTTATTCACGTATGCTGGGAGTTGCCCATCTGCCGGGAAAACAGCTTTCGCCGGCTGTATTAAAATTCTTATCTTTTGTAGAGGAGGAGCGTATATAACGGAATAACTTTTGCAGGAGTGAACAGTAACGTATGTTACACTTATTCAGGCGGCAGGGCGGGAATATCTTGAAAAATATGCCGCTATGCCTTAAAATAGCATAGTACCTGTCATATGCGTCAGTTTTTCAGAAGATGGGAGGAGCCTTATGAATATGATAGACATCAGAAATTTGACAAAAGATTACGGAAAGGGACGGGGGATTTTTGACCTCTCTCTACATGTGGAAAAGGGGATCTGTTATGGGTTCCTCGGCCCTAACGGGGCGGGAAAGACTACGACGATCCGCCACTTAATGGGCTTCTTAAAACCACAGAGGGGCGAAGTTGAGATCTGTGGAATGGACTGCCGGAAGAAGGCGGCAGAATTAAAAACAATGGTAGGTTATCTGCCGGGCGAGACTGCCTTTCCAGAGATGATGACAGGCAGGCGGTTCCTTGGGTATATGACAAGATTGCGGAAGATGGGGAAGGATGCAGATCACTGTTCTCGTCTGATTACGCTGTTTGCCCTTGATACGTCCATGAAGATCCGCGACATGAGCGTCGGAGATAAGAGAAAGCTTGCGGTGGTTACGGCGTTTATGCACGATCCCGACATACTGATTCTGGATGAACCGACCTCCGGTCTGGATCCGGTTATGCAGGAAGTGTTTATTGAATTTATCCGTTCAGAGAAGAAACGAGGCAAGACCATTCTGTTATCATCGCATATTTTTCATGAAGTTGATGCGGTCTGCGATCGGATTGCAATCATCAAAGAGGGCAGGATTGCAGCGGATTTTGGTGCGCAGGAACTGAAAGAGAAAAAGCATTGGATTTATAAATTATCCTTTGAGACGGAACGAGACTACGATCGTTTTACAGAAAAGGATTTTCTGTTCACCAGTAAAGATCCGAAAAGGCTGACGGTACGGCTGATGGTGGATATGGTGGAGCTGAACCAGCTGATTCCGGTTCTCTCGGAACTGAATGTAATGGACGTCAGTGAGATTCCTTATACTCTGGAGGATCACTTTATGCGGTTCTACAGGGAAGAGGAGGAATTGCAGGAGACGGTCAGTGAAATAGAGCTTCAGGGAGGTGTATCATGACAGAGATGATAGAACTTAGCGGCGTCACGAAGGATTTTGGCAAAGGGCGCGGTATTTATGATTTGAGCATGAGCCTTGAGCCAGGTGTGGTCTATGGATTTATCGGCACGAATGGTTCGGGGAAGACCACGACCATTCGTAATCTGATGGGATTTATGAAGCCTGACCGTGGGACGATCAGGATCAAAGGCAAAGACGCATGGAAGGACCGGACGGAACTTAAGCACTATATCAGTTATGTCCCCGGACAGATAGAATTTCCCCGTTTCCGTACGGGAACACAGTTTCTGCGGCATTATGCAAAATATCTGGATATTGAAGATTTTACATATATGGAACGGCTGATCAGCCGCCTTCAGCTTGACCCGTCGGCGAATCTAAGAAGGATGTCCAAGGGGATGAAGCAGAAGACGGCCATTGTCGCAGCGCTTATGGGCGACCGCGAGATTCTGATTCTGGATGAACCGACTACGGGGCTTGACCCGCTTATGAGAGAAGCCTTTCTCAAACTGATAAGAGAAGAGAAGGCAAAGGGAAGGACGATATTTATGTCCAGCCATATTTTCGAGGAGATTGAGGAGGTCTGCGATAAGGCGGCGATCATTCACAGAGGAAGGGTGATCAGAACTGTTGATATGGATCAGATACGAAATCCAGAGAATAAATGGTTTTGTATCACGTTTAATACAGCATGGGACAGGGCTGATTTTGTGGACCGGTTTCGTTATGATACCGTGAAGATTGTAGGAGGGCGTTCTTTAGAGGTAACGCTTCCTACCAGGGATATTATTATTCTGCTTCAGCACCTAAAAGGGTATCTGATCTGCGAGTTTCAGGAGAGGCACACGACCCTTGAGACATATTTTAAAGAGGCAATTGGAAAAGGAGAGTGACATATGAAGACAACGAAAAATTTTTCATGGCCGCTGTTTGGGCAGGATGTCCGTACATACCGGATTTTTGTCGTGGCCGTGGTTCTGATTATGGCGATGATGAGCGCGGTAGTAACGATTGCAATAGATGCCATTCAGACGGATCTGAATGAAAGCATGGATCCCAGCGTGATTCTGAATACCATGTATTATAAAGTAATCATTCTCATCCCGGTTTTTCTGCTGGTAGTGGTTGTGGCAAATGCCCTGGTTTCGTCCCAGGTGGATCATGGTTCGATGGCGTATATTCTGTCTACGCCGACAGAACGCAGAGCGGTCGCATTGACTCATGTAATGTTCCTGCTTCTTAGTCCTCTGGTGGTGATGGGGATTGTCTGCGGGGTCAAATGCGTACTGAACGAGCAGATTGCAGGAGATTCGGACGCGGCGGTTACGATTGTTAAGTTTGCCGGAATATATGTTCTGACGGAAGCGATAGCGGCCGTGTGTTTCCTGGGAAGCTGCCTGTTTAACCATAGTAACCGGGCGCTTATATTCGGCGGCGGGATCACCGTCTGGTGTTTTATCGCCTCTCTTCTTGGCGTGTTCGGAGCAGAAGAACTGGTTGAGATGGGGGTAGGGATTGAACAGCTTGATATCTTTAATCAGATGACGCTGGTGGGACTTCTGGATATGCCTGCTATGGAGACTGTGGTGAGCAATGAAGTGAATTATGATTTCCTCTGGAAACTAGGAGTTCTGGCTGGCGTAAGCGTTGTATCTTATCTGTTAGGCGCATTGCGATTTTGTAAGAAGGATCTTCCGTTATAGTACGATGATAAGAAGAATGCCGCAGATGAAACGGTCTGCGGCATTCTTCTTCATATGGGCTCTGTACTAATTCAGCTTAATTCCTTTGAACAGGTCTCCAAGGCTGGTTCCGATGCTCTCAGACTTAGGAATGTTCACTTTCTCTACAGGCTCTTCTTTCACTTCCTCAAGAGCCTTCATGCTGAGGCTGATCTTTCCGTCCTTGAGTCCGATAATTTTCACTCTGACTTCGTCGCCGGTGTTCAGAACGTCTTTCGGTGACTTCACACGCTTCTGACTGATCTGAGAAACGTGAACTAAGCCGGACAGTCCGTCTTCTAAGCGGATAAACGCACCGTAGTTCTGAAGACTCTCTACTGTTCCGTTCACAACGCTTCCGATCTTCACATTGGCGATCTTCTCCGCCATGGCTTTCTTCTCTTTCTCCTTGAGAATCTCACGGCAGGAAAGTACCAGACGCTCGCTGGCCTGATCCACTTCGATGACTTTCACTTCGATATCCTTGAGCAGATATGTCTCAAGGTCTTCAATGTAGGACAGGGACAGTCTGGATGCAGGAATGAACCCGCGAAGTCCCTCCACCATGGCGATTGCGCCGCCGTTCACGATTCCCTCGACCTTAACGGGAAGAACGGTTCCTTTCTCCTTATAGGAGGTTACGAGATTCCATGGATTGGCATCGTCAAAATGTTCCTCATAATCTGCCATGGTTTCTTCCGTGTTGCTGGCAGCTTCTGCTGCTGTTTCTTGTAATAATTCTTCACTCATAGTATTATTCCCTTTCGCTACCAAGACTTGTACGCCGTCACACATACCATCGTACATTTTCATTATAACATATAACAGGAGAAATGTTCAAAAAAAAGAAAAATTTTTTAAATAAATTGTAAGGAAATACTTTACTCTTTTGTTAATGAATGATATCTTTATAGTGTAAATAAATAATTTATGGAGGACGTTCATTATGGCAAGAAGAAAGGTAGAAGAGAAAAATTATCCGGAATTAATTGAGCTGGCAGAAGAAAGAATTGAATCGTTATCTGCAGAACTGAAACAGGAAAAAGCGAATCTCAAACAATTGAAAAAAGATCAGATTCGTTATGAAGCTATGGTTGAAAAACAGAAAAAGCAGGCCGAGGTTCAGAAGGCTGCCGAACTGCTTGTTGCATCTGGAAAAAGCCTGGAAGAGATCGAAGAATTTCTTGCGAATTAATACGATTTATATACGTCAGAAGGATCGTATTCTAAGTATAAAAATGTCAATAAACCTGTTCTATATGACTGCGAACGGTAACGTCTGTGTGGAAAATATAAAGCAGGATTATTGACATTTTAAGTTCTATTCCTATATGAGTCTAAAGATCGTCCAGATTAATCTTTCGCGCCGTATCCATATGCGCAAGCGTAATCTCGTAGATGTGTTCTACATCGCCCTTTTCCATTGTTTCTACAATTGCAAGATGCTCGCGGTAAGTATCCTGAAGCCGTCCTTCATGAGCCAGAGAAAGCTCGGCAAGCTTTCGCATACGGTACTTAAAAGTTGCGAAGATAGAAGAGATCTGTCGGTTTTCGGCAAAGTCGATAATTTTAGTATGAAACTGGAAATCATACTCACAAAATTCTGCAATTGAACCGTCAGATTCTAATATTTCCTTCAGCAGGTCGGTGAGCATATGCAGTTCTCTTAATAGTTTTTTTACAGGGCGGGCTGACGGATTAGAAACGATCTGCTTTGCAATCTGTAAAGTGCAGTAACACTCTAAAGCTGACCGTACCTGAAAAGTTTCGTCAATATCCTGACGCGTAAGCTGATGGAGCATGAAGCCCTTGCTGGGGATAATGTCGATATATCCTTCCTGAGCGAGTCGATGTACGGCGTCCCGAAAAGGCGTACGGGAGATTCCCAGTTCTTTCGATAATTTTGTCTCAGAATAGATCCTGTCATAAGCAAACTGCCCTTCTATAATCAGACTCTGAAGATGCCGGTATGCCTGTTCATTTAGTGGTATCATAAAACCCTGTTCCTCCAATATCTCTGATTTTGATTCTTATATCAGTATATATCTGCATATATATTACTGTCAATCATCATGTTGTACAGAATGTTAATAAAATAACAATGCGGATTTTGAAATATATGCATAATGCACAAAAATGCGGTTTCAAAACTGTATAAAAGGGAGAAAGAAAAAGAATCCTGGTAAATGCCTTGACCGGTATACCGGTATGTAGTAAGGTTGAATACAACAAAGAAAACAAAATCAGAAAGGAAGTAGTAAAAATGAAGGTAGGTTTTATCGGACTTGGTATTATGGGAAGACCAATGGCAAAGAACATGCTGAAGGCAGGAGTAGATCTGCTGGTTGCAGACCTGAATGAGGAGGCGGTTGCAGACGTAGTTGCAGCTGGCGCTGCAAAAGCGGACTATGCCGAGATCGGGGAGAAGTGCGAGAGGATTATTATTATGGTTCCAAGCGGAGCAATCTCGAAATCCATCCTGTTTGACGAAGGCGGCGTAGCGTCTACAGTGAAAGCGGGAACCGTAATCTGTGATATGAGTTCTGTGACGCCTGTGGAGTCAAAGGAGTGTTATCAGGCGCTGAAGGAGAAGGGAGTCGGATTTCTGGATGCTCCGGTTTCCGGTGGAGAGCCGGGAGCAGTTGCCGGAACACTGGCGATTATGGCCGGAGGAGATGAGAAGGATTTTGAGGCTATGAAGGAGTATTTCGATATCCTTGGTTCTTCCGCTCTTCTGATCGGTAAAAGCGGAAGCGGAAGCGTTACGAAACTTGCGAATCAGATTATCGTGAATAATACCATCGCAGTGGTATCTGAAGCATTTGTCCTGGCAACAAAGGCAGGGGCAGACCCGCAGAAGGTTTATGAGGCTATCCGGGGCGGGCTGGCTGGAAGCGCGGTTCTGGATGCAAAGATTCCGATGATTGTGGAACGGAACTTTAAGCCGGGGGGACCGATCCGTATCAACCACAAAGACATCAAGAACGTGGTGAATACGGCACATTCTATCGACGTACCGATCCCCTATACGGCGCAGCTTTATGAGATCCTGCAGACTCTGAAGATTCATGGACATATGAATGACGACCACGGCGGAATCGTGCAGTATTTTGAGAAACTTGCTGATGTAGAAGTGAAGAAATTCGATTAGGTAAGCATACGGAGGAAGCAGACATGGCAATCAATGCAGAAGTGTTGACCTCTTTTAAAGAGATTGACGAGACATATATTGATACTTTATTAAAGAAAGAGATCGAAAAAAATCATAAGAAAATCGTAGTGTTAGATGACGATCCCACAGGGGTGCAGACGGTTCATGATATTTCCGTTTACACCAACTGGGAGAAGGAAAGTATACGCCAGGGGTTTGCAGAGGAGAATCATCTGTTCTATGTATTGACAAATTCCCGCGGATTCACTGCAGAGCAGACAACAAAGGCCCACAACGAGATTGCGGCGGTAGTGGACGAGGTCGCAAAAGAAGCAGGTAAGGAATACATATTTATCAGCCGCAGCGACAGTACGCTGCGGGGACATTATCCTCTGGAGACGCAGCTTCTGAAGGACAGCTACGAGCAGAATACGGGCAAGACCATTGACGGAGAGATACTCTGCCCGTTTTTCAAGGAAGGCGGACGATTCACAATTGAAAACGTGCATTATGTAAAGTACGGCGACGAACTTGTTCCGGCAAATGAGACGGAGTTTGCAAGAGATAAGACTTTTGGATATACGGCGGCTGACATGCCGGGGTATGTAGAGGAGAAAACAAAGGGCGCATATAAGGCTTCTGATGTGACCTGCATTTCTCTTTCGGATATCCACAACATGGATATTGACAAGATTGAGGCGCAGTTGATGCAAGTGAAGGATTTCAACAAGATTATCGTAAATGCGGTTGATTATGCGGATGTCAAGGTATTCTGTGTGGCGCTTTACCGCGCCATGGCCAAAGGCAAAGTGTTCATGTTCCGTACTGCGGCAGCGATTGTGAAGGTTATGGGCGCTGTGACGGACCAGCCGCTTCTGACCAGGGAGCAGATGGTTGTAAAAGAGACGTCAAACGGTGGAATCATCGTTGTGGGTTCCCATACAGACAAAACGACGAAGCAGGTAGAGGCTTTAAAGGAACTGCCTGATATTGAATTCATAGAACTGGATGCCACACTGGTGAAGGACGACGAGGCGTTTGAGGCGGAAGTGAAGAGATGTCTTGAAAGGGAAGAAGCCTGCATAAAAGCTGGCAAGACGGTATGCTGTTATACGACCCGTACTCTGATTACTGCCGATACAGGGGATAAAGAAGACGAACTGAGGCTGTCGGTTAAGATTTCTGACGCAGTACAGTCTCTGGTCGGGAGGCTTCAGATTACGCCTGGCTTTGTGATCGCAAAAGGAGGAATTACTTCTAGTGACGTGGGAACAAAAGCCCTTGCGGTGAAAAAGGCTAATGTACTCGGACAGATCAGGCCGGGTATTCCGGTATGGCAGACGAAAGAGGAGAGCAGGTTCCCGATGACTCCATATGTGATTTTCCCAGGAAACGTAGGAGAGGTGTCTACGCTGAAAGAGGCGGCAGAGGTGCTGATGAGAAAGTAAGCCGGTGTCTTACGGATCAGAAGACCAATGGATAGTTGTTATAATAAACAAAAATGAACATTATATTTGTGCGATTAGACGAAAATTTTGATAAAAAATAGATTAAATTGACATAAACAAACAAGAGTAGTAGAATATAAACATAAACGAACAACGAGTTTATAGAAAGGAGGCTGGTTATGTCACAGTGTGTTGTAATAGCAGACGATCTGACGGGAGCCAATGCCACCGGCGTACTCTTGAAAAAGATGAACTACGAGGCGTACACGGTGATGAATACAGAGCGGATCGAACTGTCTACGCTTTCGGACTGCGACTGCGTACTGTATCCGACAGACAGCCGGGGAGTGGAGCCTGAGATGGCATATAACAGGGTACATAATGTGTGCAGTCTGTTAAAGGGCGACGATGTAAAGGTGTATTCCAAACGGATTGACAGCACCCTCCGCGGGAATCTGGGAAGCGAGACGGATGCAATGCTGGACTGCCTTGGAGAGGATTATGTTGCAATCGCCGCGCCTTGTTTTCCGTCTTCCAGGCGGATCGTAGTGGGCGGTTATATGCTGGTGGGCGGCCTGCCGCTCCATAAGACGGACATTGCCATTGATCCTAAGACGCCGGTGAAGATCTCTGAGGCCGCGGTTCTCTTCGATGAGCAGAGCAGATATCAGGTGTCGTCCATCCAGCTTAAGGATCTTATGCATGGGAAGCATTATCTGGCGGATCTGATGAACCAGTGCGTTGCCGAAGGGAGCAGGATTATTGTTCTGGACTGTGTCACTCAGGAGGACCTGGATCTGATTGCGGATGCGGTTATTACCAGTAAGCTGCACGTGGTTGCGGTAGATCCGGGCGTGTTTACTGCGACTCTTGCCAGGAAGCTGATCACACCGTCCCAGAAAAAGGAGAAGAGCAAAATTCTTGCTGTAGTCGGAAGCGTGAATCCCAATACCACCGCACAGATGAAAGAATTGTGGCTGTCCCAGAGAACGCATAATGTATTTGTGAATACCAGGGAGCTGCTGGAGTCCGATGAAAAGCGGGAGGCAGAGATTACCCGTGTGGCAGAGGACATCCTTGAGGCATGTGATCGGAATGCAGTCTGTACCGTGACCGGAGACGGGATTTATCCAGAGAACCGGATTGATTTTAAGCCTTATATGGAACGTTATCAGTGTTCCCTGGATGAGGTGACAGGAAGGATCAACCATGCATTTGCGGAAATCACCTACCGGATCTTCAATGCAGAGCCTACGTTTAAGGGGCTTTATACCAGCGGGGGAGATGTGACGGTCGCCGTGTGTGAAAAGTTTGAGACGGCGGGACTGTCGCTGAAAGACGAGGTTCTTCCCCTTGCCGCATACGGCCAGTTTTTAAAAGGGCAGTTTGAAGGAGTACACATTATCACGAAGGGCGGAAGCCAGGGCGGACGTGACGCTATCAACCAGTGTATTACTTATCTGAAAGAGAAACTGTACATTTAGCAGGAATATGTCAGCCATATTTATTGTAAGAGAGGATGAAGAATTATGGGAAAATCACTAATCGCAGTTCCAATCGGGGATCCGGCAGGAGTAGGGCCGGAGATTGTGGCAAAGTCAGTTGCTTCTAAAGAGGTATTTGATGCAGCAGACTGTATTATCGTGGGAGATAAGACCATTATGGAAAATGCCATTCAGATTACAGGAGCGAATCTTACGGTCCATGTGATCAACGAGCCTGGGGAAGGAGATTTCCGAGAAGGAATCCTGAATCTGATTGATCTTAAGAATGTGGATATGGATCAGTTCGAGTTTGGCCGCGTAAACGGGATGTGCGGAAAGGCGGCGTATGCGTATATTGCGAAAAGTATTGAACTTGCAAATGCCGGAAAAGTAGATGCCGTGGCAACCACGCCGATCAACAAGGAGTCGCTGCGCGCAGGCGATATCAACTTTATCGGACATACGGAGATCTTTGGCGCCCTGACGGATACCGAGGATCCGCTGACCATGTTTGAGACGAACGGTATGCGCGTATTCTTTCTGACAAGGCATGTGTCCTTACGGGAGATGCTGGATATGATCACAAAAGAAAGAATCAAGGATTATGTAAAGAGGTGTCTTGAGGCGCTTCGGAAGTTAGGCGTATCAGAAGGTACGATGGCCATTGCCGGGCTGAATCCTCACAGCGGCGAACACGGGCTGTTCGGATGGGAGGAAGTCAATGAGATCACGCCTGCAGTGGAGGAATTAAAGGCAGAAGGTTACGATGTGGCGGGCCCCATTGGCGCGGATTCTGTCTTCCACCAGGCTGCGATTGGAAAATACAACAGTGTGCTTTCCCTCTATCATGACCAGGGACATATTGCGACCAAGACGCTTGATTTTGAGAAGACCATAGCGGTCACTAACGGAATGCCGATTCTTCGCACATCGGTAGACCACGGGACAGCGTTTGATATTGCCGGGAAGGGAATCGTAAGTGCGGTCAGTATGATCGAGGCGATTCTGCTGGCGGCAAAGTATGCGCCGAATTTTACGCAGAAGTAGATTTTAAGAAAGGAAAAGAGATTTTATGATAAATGGACTGAGTGGAGAGAGAATGCTGATAGGTCTGGCAATTGGTATTGCCGTCCTGATATTACTGGTACTAAAGACAAAAGTACAGGCGTTTCTTGCATTGATTATCTGTACGATTATTGTAGGCGTAGTAGGAGGAATGCCTCTGGTGAATATCACCCTTGAGGATGGGAAGACATTTGGAATTGTAAATTCGATTACCTCGGGATTTGGCGGTACGCTGGGCAGCATCGGCATCATTATCGGTTTCGGTGTTATGATGGGTCAGATCTTTGAGGTGACGGGGGCGGCGAAGAGGATGGCCCATACCTTCCTCAAGCTGTTTGGAAAGAAAAGGGAAGAGGAGGCGCTGGCGCTGACCGGTTTCCTGGTATCCATTCCGATCTTCTGCGACTCTGGTTTCGTGGTACTGGCGCCAATTGCGAAGGCGATCTCCAAAGCAACGAAGAAATCTGTCATTGCACTTGGCGTGTCACTGGCTGCGGGCCTTGTAATCACCCACTCCCTGGTTCCGCCGACACCAGGTCCTCTGGGCGTATGCGGGATCTTCGGAGTGGACGTAGGAAAGTTCATTCTTCTGACAATCGTGCTTGCGCTTCCGATGTCAATTGCCTGTATCGCATATGCGAGAATGGTACTGGCTAAGAAATATTACCGCATCACGGATGAGAACGGCGAGATCGTAGAAGCTCCGTATCAGGAGCCGGATTATGAGAATGCATTTTCTATGGATATGACGGGAATGCCAGGTACATTGGAGTCTTTCATGCCTCTGATCGTTCCGATCATTCTGATTCTCATTAATACGATTGCTTCGGCGCTGGGAAAGACTGCGGGAATCATGCAGGTTCTTATTTTCCTCGGACAGCCGATCGTGGCGGTGGGGCTTGGACTTCTGGTAGCAATCTTTACACTGGGGAGGAATCTTGACAGGCAGACCTGTATCTCTGAGATGGAGAAAGGAATGATGTCTGCAGGTATCATCATGCTGGTAACTGGCGGAGGCGGCGCTCTTGGACAGATCATCAAGGATTCCGGGCTTGGAACGTTTATGGCAGAAGGGCTTGCACAGACGGCAATTCCGATCATCATCCTGCCGCTGATCATCTCAACGGCAATGCGTTTTATCCAGGGTTCCGGTACGGTCGCCATGACGACGGCGGCAAGTATCTCTGCTCCGATCATCGTGGCGTCGGGAGCAAGCCCGCTGCTTGGAGCGGTTGCATGCTGTGTAGGTTCCTTGTTCTTTGGATATTTTAACGACAGCTATTTCTGGGTGGTAAACCGGACGCTGGGAGTCAGCGAGGCGAAGGATCAGCTTACGGTATGGTCCGTTACTTCCACTATTGCGTGGGCGGTCGGCGTAGTAGAAGTTATCGTACTGAATATCTTTATGTAGGCTGCGAAAAGAGTTTTCTTCTAAAAAAGTTATGTGGGGATGGTAGTTATCTACCATCCCCCGACTTTGTTTATAAGCGCTGCATTCATCTTATCCAGCCGTTTTAATTCTTCTTCGCTGAAATCCTTATCCGTGACAATTCCGGTATAATCCCCCAGATCGTTGATCTTCGTCATGGCCTGTCGGCCGAATTTTGACTGATCCACCACCAGATAGGAACGCTGGCATTGCATAGGGGTATTGCGTTTTAGCCACATCTTCTCAGAGGTAGGTGTGGTCACTTCAAAATCCTCGTTAATGGAAGCCGCCCCGAAGAATCCGGTGTCAAATTTGAAATCTGCCAGCATCTGTGTGGCATATCGTCCGAACATGCTCCCGGTGGATTTCTGGACGATCCCTCCGCAGATGAATAATTCAGCCTCACTGTTTTTCAGAAGCTGGGCGATCTCCAGATCGTTGGTGACGATCAGAATTCCTTTGATATCCTTGATCATTCTGGCGATCTCATAGGTCGTGGTCCCGGCATCCAGGAATACGGTGTCTCCTTCTGATACGAAGGAGGCGCAGATTCTTGCCAGCTTTCGTTTCTCGTTATGATGGCTGATCTGCTTGTCGGCATAGTTCTCCTCCTGCTTTGCCACAGCCCCGCCGTGGCAGCGTTCGATTTTGTTCTCCTCTTCCAGTTTCACAAGATCCCTGCGGATCGTCATTGCGCTGACGCCGAGTTCCTGCGCCAGCATGTCTACGTGAACACGACCGTATTGCCGGATCATTTCTACGATTCTTGTCTGTCTCTCTGACGCAAACATGTTCGATTTCCTCCAGACTTAATAAGATATTTCCTGGAGATAAAGCCCTTTGGGGTCGCAGGGCGCGCTCGGCGACTGGATTCCTTCGAAGATATCTTCGATATCCTCCTTGGGGCGTACCCCCATTCCGATATCCAGGAGTGTGCCTACAATCAGCCGCGCCATATTGTGAAGAAAGTCATCCGCATACAGAATGATCTGCATCTCCTGGGCGGCGCTGTAGATCTCGATGTCATAGAGCTTGCGCACCGTAGATTTACTCTTTCTGGCGGTAGAGAAATTCTTGAAGTCATGGGTCCCCACCAGCAGAAGAGCAGCCTGGCGCATGGCCTGCCGGTCCGGGGTCTTAAAGCAGTGATAAGTATATTTCCGGTCGAACACGCTTGGAACGTCGTCTACAGTCAGACGGTACATGTAAGTCTTGGAAACGGCGTTGAGCTGCGCATGGAAACGTCCAGGCGCTTCCTCAACATTCACGATGGCAATATCCATGGGAAGATACCGGTTGAGATCATGCTTCATATCCAGTATGTCCATGTCGGAACTGGTTTTAAAATTGGCAACCTGGGCATAGGCATGAACGCCCACTTCTGTACGGCAGCCGCAGAAAAGTTCCAGGTTCTCTTCTCCGGTCATTTTCTTTAGAACCTCCAGAATCTTATTGGAAATGGTATTGTTGGATTCATTCTTACCCAGACGCGTCCATCCCTGGTAACGGCTTCCGTCATATTCAATGGTGAGCCTGATATTTCTAAGGGAAACAGGTTCTTCCTTTACTTTTTTTCTTCTTAACATATAAAACGGCCTCGTCTTTCATAGAAAAGTTTGTCAGAAATCAAACTAAGTATATCAAATCCTGTGTTATAATAAAAGGGATTACTGAAAAGAATAAAATAATCTTAAAGAACAGGAGAACTTTTAATATGAATACAGAGAGCAGAAAAGTATCGGAATCCATCGTTGAAACTGTCCACATTGTCCGGCCGAATCATCTGAATGCGGTAGGCCGTCTTTTCGGCGGTATTCTGATGCAGTGGATTGACGAGGTCGCCGCTCTTACGGCAAAACGCCATGCACATAAGAATGTCACTACGGCATCCGTCGATAACCTGCGGTTTCTGAAGGGAGCGTACCAGAACGACGTGATCATTATTAAAGGGAAATTAACCTATGTAGGGCGCACATCCATGGAAGTAGAGGCAGACACCTACATTGAAGATCTGGAAGGAAAAAGGACCCTTATTAACCAGGCTTTCTTTACCATGGTGGCGCTGGATGAAAACGACAGGCCGGTTCCGGTGAAAGGTCTGATCCTGGAGACAGAGGAAGAGCGGACGGCCTGGGAACAGGCCGCCCTGCGCCGTCAGTTGAGGAACCGGAAAAAATAACAATTATTTCTTCATATAAGAAGAAACCATCCGCACCATGCCTTCGATTTGATCCTGCTCTTCCTTGGATTTCCCGTCTTTCAGGACGGAGAGTACCAGCGAGAATTCATCGGGAGTAAACTGGATTCCCTTCTTATTTGCATTGGTGATCAGCGCCATCATGACAGGGGCAAGGGCTTTGCCGTTTTTCCCCTGGGTCTTTTCAGCGGCGGTGCGGATCAGTTCCATTTTCATCGGATCAATATTCTGCATGTCCGGGTGGTTCATCCATTCATTCATGTTCTGCATCTCCTTTCTGATTGCCCGTATCGGGCTGATTGAATTCATTTTCGAACATTGTGTTATACATCTCGAACATCTCCTGCTGTTCGGGGTTTAACATGCTCTTCATCATGTCCATCGGGTTAAATGCATCGGAACCTTCGGAGGATGATTCAGACATAGACTGCATGCTTTTTACCATTTCCATCATATTCATCATGCCTGACATTTGTTCCATCATTTCTTTTTCTGCCGGGTTCATATATGGCTTCAGACCTTCCAGGATATTGGAAGGAGAGGAGGAAAACCCTTGAAAATATTCCATCGTATGGCGAAATTCCAGGAATTTGATATAGATTCCGAAAAAACGCTGCGCAGAAGGCGGAGTGTATGGAAGCAGGAGTTTTAACGTATATAAAAAAGGCGGCGTCACCAGATTATCGAAAGGCGTCATAGGTTTCAGTGAATTTTGTTCCATAGGCACTCCTTGTGGACAGTTCCTTAATATAACGTTGTAAATATATATGACGGACGAATGGATTTTATGAGATATGGGAAAACTAAATCTTAAGCGTTTCATATATTATTAAGAGAAACAACGATTCGGAAAACGGATGCCGGTTTCCGAAAGAAAGGGAGCAGAAATGGATAGAAAGCTGATTATCGACGGCAATGCCGTATATGAGATTGATGAGAAATGTATGCTGAAAAAACATCTGGAAGATGAAAAAGAAAAAGAACAGACAGAGGCGGCCAAAAGAAATGAAAGGATGGAAGGTTAGACGACCGACGTAAGGGACAGATTCTCTCCTGGCTGCTAACCGCGGGGCAAGCGCGCTGTTGCAGACTAAACTGTTACGAGATTTGGTAACAGTTCAGCCTTCCGGATTCACTGTTACGAGATTTGTGCACTGTCATAGAATAAGGATTGAAAATAGCGGTCCTGATATGATACAATAAACGTATTATATTTAAACAGAGCATACGTTTTCGCAAAAAGGGGGAGAAAAGAGATGGATACATTTCTGATAGATACGGTTATATTACTTGCGCTTGTGGTTGTGCTGGGATATTTTAACGAAAAGGTGACAAAATTCACCCATGAGATTGCGCTGATGCTGTTTACTGTGATTGCCGGCGGTCTGCTGCTGGTGATGAGCGCAGCCTTAAAAGGAACCGGAACCGTGTCTCAGGTACTTGAGGAGTTACAGTTTTTCAATCTGGAAGGTTTTCTGATGGAGGGGGTTCTGTGCTTTATGCTGTTCGCAGGTTCCTGTCATATGAGGCTTCTGGATTTCAAAAAGCATGCCCGGGCCATTTCGTTGCTGGCTGTGGGAGCAACCTTACTGGGAGCTGTGTTCTATGGCTTGATTTTCTATGGGGCCGCCAGGGTTCTGGGGCTTCCGTTTACACTTCCGGTCTGTCTGATGTTCGGCAGTATCGTTGCGCCCACGGACCCGATTGCAGCTACCAGTATTTTAAAGAAGTTTAACCTTCCGCCAGGGATCAGTTTTATTATTGAGGGGGAATCTCTGCTGAATGACGGGATGGGCGTCGCACTGTTCATCTTCTTTTCGGGAATGGTTACTGCCGCAGAAAGCGGTGGTTTTTTTGCGGTGATGGCGAAGGAGTTACTGGGAGCCGTCGCTGTCGGAACGGTGGTGACATTCGTGTGTTTCCCGATATTCAGCCACACAAAGGATGAGTCCAGGCAGATCTTTACCAGTCTTCTGGCGGTGTCCATGTCCTATGTATTGTGTGAGTATTTTGGGTTTTCCGGGGCGATTGCCTCTGTTGTGTGCGGGGTTCTGTTCTCGGCGCTTAGGAATTTTTCGGAGTATAAGGGAAGGACGCTCAAGCTTCGACAGTTCGACAGCTTCTGGGAGATATTGGATACACTGCTGAATTCGGTTTTGTATGTCATGCTTGGGCTTTCCTTTATCGGAATATTACAGATGCCCCATGTTCTGGTTCTGTCGCTCATTGCAATCGTGGCGAATCTGGTGGCAAGGGCTTTAAGTCTTGGGGCTGCGTCCATATTCATCGGTTATCTTCCCGACGGGTATCACAGGCTGCAGTTCATCAAGCTTCTGACCTGGGGAGGCCTTCGGGGAGGTCTTTCTGTTGCGCTTGCCATGAGTGCGCAGGAGCTGGTTTCCGATGAGGTATACCTGATTATTCTTGGAGGAACTTATGCGATTGTGTTCTTTACAACGATTATACAGGGGATGACTATGCACAAAGTATATCGAAGGATACAGAGTACGATAGTCAGAGGAGATTAGGAAATGTAAAAGAAAACAGGTTTTGCGGTATAAAATCCCTTCATTTACAGATAATAGTATCAAATTTACAGATGGAGGAATTGATACTATGAAAGCTACAGGGATTGTGCGTAGAATAGATGATTTGGGCCGGGTGGTTATTCCAAAGGAAATCCGGCGTACACTGAGAATCCGGGAAGGCGACCCACTGGAAATCTTCACAGACCGGGAAGGAGAGATTATATTAAAAAAATATTCTCCGATCGGAGAACTGTCAACATTTGCAAAGCAGTACGCTGAAAGCCTTGCACAGACCATTAACTGCCTGGTCTGCGTCTGTGATATGGATCAGATGATTGCGGCGGCAGGAAATGGTAAGAAGGAGCTTCAGGACAAATATATCAGCAGACAGTTAGAGAAGAGTCTGTGCGACAGGGCGCAGCTTGCGGCTGCGGCAGGGGAAAAGGCGTATATTCCGATTATAGATGCCCAGGATGAGGACTATGAGTATGAAATCATCAGCCCGATTATCTGTGAAGGGGATGTGATCGGCGGAGTGATCCTTCTTTCAAGGGACCCTAAGAAGAAACTAGGAGAACTGGAACAGAAGATGGCGGCGTGCGCGGCAGGATTTTTAGGCAGTCAGATGGAACAATAGAGGAATATAATCAGAGTTCCCATCATACCTTGTGATAGACAAGGAGGGATGGGAATGGAAAAAAAGCTCCAGAAAGATTCGTGGGTCATGTGGGTATTGAAGTCACTTCTGGTTTCTTACGTCATCACAGGGATTCTGTTATTGCTGCTGGCAGTGGCGCTGTTTAAGTTTGAACTGAATGAGAAAGCGGTGTCGGCTGCCATCGTGGCAATCTATATTATGGCAACGCTGCTTGGCGGGATCGTCATCGGCAAGTTTGCCAGGGTGAGAAGGTATCTGTGGGGGCTGGGACTTGGTATCGGTTATTTTGCGCTGCTTCTGCTGATTACCCTTGGCGTGTACCGTACGCTGAACGGGGATGCGGCGAATATGGTGACTACATTGATCTTGTGCGCTGGCGGCGGAATGGCGGGCGGTATGCTGTCGTGATTTTAATTTTACACACTTCCTTATTGCGCAAATGAAGATGTAATGCTATAATAACAGAAGTCAGCAAAAGAATAAGGAGGATCATGACCATGAAGCATGTAAAGACATTAAATACACAGACTCTGAACAACAGTTTGAAGAAGGGCGGATGCGGCGAGTGCCAGACATCCTGTCAGTCGGCATGTAAGACATCCTGCACAGTCGGCAATCAGACATGCGAGCAGAAGAAGTAGAGAGTAACAGTCAGGAATGATGGCGCTGCTGCGGTATGCCGCAGGCGGAGAATCCCGTAAAGCGGGATTCTTTTTCTGTGATATAGGAAACTTCGTTTCCTATATCAAAATCCCTGCGGGAGGATGGGCGCTTGCGCAAAGAGGAAGTGTGCCGCAAGGGACTGCGCTCGGCGCAAGAATGTGCCAAGGCACATTCTTTATTTTTGTTATGGCATACCGTAAAATTGGAATGTCAGAATATGAAAGGGGTACATAGTCTTGATACATCAGTATCAGAATAATGGTTACAATATCGTTATGGACGTCGTAAGCGGTGCGGTTCATGTGGTGGATCAGCTCTGCTATGACGTGATTTCCGAGTTAAATAAATTATGTAAAGACCAGGAAGAGCAGGCGCAAAAGATTCTGCATGACCCGTCTGTTTTAAAGGGGCTGCTTAACGCTCTGGGCGGACAGTATGAAAGAGACGACATTGCGGACGCTCTTTTGGACGTTGTTGAACTGACGGAGGCGGGGCAGTTATTTGTAAAAGATACATATGAGAGTATGATCGAAGAAGTGAAGAAGCGCAAGACAGTGGTGAAGGCTCTCTGCCTGCATATTGCCCACGACTGTAACCTTGCCTGTAAATATTGTTTTGCCGAGGAAGGGGAATACCACGGCAGGCGGGAGCTGATGAGTTATGAGGTAGGAAAAAAGGCGCTGGATTTTCTGATCGCCAGTTCCGGCAGCCGCAGGAATCTGGAGGTGGATTTCTTCGGCGGTGAGCCGCTGATGAACTGGCAGGTGGTGAAAGATCTTGTGGCGTACGCAAGGGGGCAGGAGGAGATTCATAATAAGCGTTTCCGTTTCACGGTTACCACTAATGGCGTGTTGTTAAACGATGAGATCCAGGAATTTATCAACCGGGAGATGGACAATGTGGTGCTCAGTTTAGACGGGCGTAAGGAAGTCAACGACTGTATGCGTCCTTTCCGCAATGGGAAAGGGAGTTACGACCTGATTGTTCCGAAGTTCCAGAAGATGGCGGATAGCCGGAACCAGGAGAGGTATTACATCCGGGGAACGTTTACCCGGAACAATCTGGATTTCTCAAAAGACATCCTGCATTTTGCAGACCTTGGATTCCGACAGATGTCCATCGAGCCGGTGGTGGGGGACGCAGACGACCCATATGCCATCCGTACCGAAGATCTTCCGAAGATCATGGAAGAGTACGATAAGCTGGCCAAGGTGATGATTCAGCGTGAAAAAGAAGGAAAAGGTTTCAATTTCTTTCATTTTATGATAGACTTAGAAGGTGGACCCTGCGTGGCAAAGAGACTGTCGGGATGCGGTTCGGGAACCGAGTATCTGGCAGTGACGCCGTGGGGGGATTTGTATCCGTGTCATCAGTTCGTAGGACAGGAAGAGTTTTTAATGGGAAATGTTGAAGAAGGCATTCTGCGGCCTGAGATCGCAGATGATTTCCGAAGCTGTAATGTGTATTCTAAGGAAAAATGCAGGGATTGTTTCGCAAAATTCTACTGCAGCGGCGGTTGTATGGCGAATGCCTGGAATTTCCACGGCACCATCCATGACACCTATGAGATCGGATGCGAGATGCAAAGAAAGCGTGTAGAGTGCGCAATTATGATAAAAGCTGCTTTGGCGGATGAGTAGAAAGGAAGTTATACCATGAAGAAAAACAAAGGTATCATAAGTCTGATACTGGCGGTTGTGCTGATTGCGCTGATGGGCTTCACGGTGACGGTGGGGTTTGGCAGGACCGGAACCGGAGCAATGAAGAATATCAAGCTTGGCCTGGATCTGGCGGGCGGCGTCAGCATCACATACCAGGTAAAGGATAAGAACCCGTCAGACGAAGAGATGAGCGACACGATCTACAAACTTCAGAGACGTGTGGAACAGTACAGTACAGAGGCAAGCGTTTACCAGGAAGGCAGCGACCGGATTAACATTGAGATCCCAGGCGTGACGGATGCCAACAAGATTCTGGATGAATTAGGAAAACCAGGTTCTCTGGAGTTCAAGACAGAGGATGGCAAGACGGTACTCACAGGGGCTGATGTAGAGACGGCGTCTGCGAGAGCCGGAGAAGACTCTATGAAGAACCGGGAATATTCGGTGGAACTGACGCTGAATAAGGATGGAAAAGAGAAGTTTGCAAAAGCTACGAAGGAAAATGTAGGTAAGAAGATCGACATTGTCTATGACGGGACTACGATCAGCGATCCGATCGTCAACCAGGAGATTGACGGAGGACAGGCATATATTACCGGAAATTTTACGTTTGAAGAGGCGGATAATCTGGCTTCCACTATCCGTATCGGCGGTCTGAAGCTGGAACTTGAAGAACTCCGTTCTAACGTGGTAGGAGCCCAGCTTGGAGAGCAGGCAATCAGTACCAGTCTGAAAGCAGGCGCTATCGGCCTTGCTTTGATTATTGTCTTTATGATCTTTGTGTATTACCTTCCAGGTCTGGCTTCAGGTCTTGCACTTCTGATCTATACGGAACTTGTGCTGGTGATTCTGAATGCGTTTAATGTAACCCTGACCCTTCCTGGAATTGCTGGTATTATCCTTGGCATCGGTATGGCCGTGGATGCCAACGTGATTATCTTTGCCCGTGTCCGTGAGGAGATGTCCCGGGGAAAGAGTGTGAAAAATTCTCTCAAGACAGGCTTTCAGAAAGCCATGTCTGCTATCGTGGACGGCAATGTGACAACGCTGATTGCGGCTGCGGTGCTGTGGTTCAGGGGTTCCGGGCCGGTGAAGGGATTTGCTCAGACACTGGCAATCGGTATTCTTGTTTCTATGTTTACGGCCCTTGTGGTTACAAGGATTATCGTATTTTCTTTCTATGCGGTCGGACTGCGTAAGGAGAGTCTGTACTATCGTCCGAAGAAGGAGCGGGAGCCGATTGGTTTTCTGGAGAAGAGAAAGGTGTTCTTTGCTATTTCTGCACTTCTGATCGCAGCGAGCCTTGCGGTGATGGGCGTGAATTCTTCACAGGGAAAGGGTGCGTTTGCGTACAGTCTCGAATTCGAGGGCGGTACTTCTACGAATGTAACCTTTAATGAAGAACTTTCCATTGATGAGATTGACGAGAAGGTCGTTCCGGTTGTGGAAGAAATTACCGGAGACAACAATGTGCAGACACAGAAGGTTGCAGGGACAAACCAGGTGATCATCAAGACTGTAACGCTTTCTCTTGACCAGCGTGAGGAACTGAACCAGGCAATGGTGGATGAGTTCAAGGTGGACGAGTCGCTGATTACGGCTGAGAATATCAGTTCTACCGTAAGTAATGAGATGCGAAAGGATGCCGTAATTGCGGTGATCATTTCCACGATCTGTATGTTGCTTTACATCTGGTTCCGGTTTAAGGATATCCGTTTTGCAGCCAGCGCCATCCTTGCGCTTCTGCACGACGTTCTGATTGTAATCGGATTCTATGCGATTGCAAGGATTTCGGTAGGCAATACGTTTATTGCCTGTATGCTGACGATTGTGGGTTACTCGATTAATGCGACGATCGTTATCTTCGACCGTATCCGTGAGGAACTGCACTACCAGACGAAGAAGACGGATCTTATGGCCGTGGTGAATAAGAGTATTACTCAGACGCTGACCAGAAGTATCTATACTTCTCTGACAACCTTTGTGATGGTGGCAATCCTGTTTATCATGGGCGTCAGCTCCATCCGTGAGTTTGCCGCGCCGTTGATGGTGGGCGTTATCTGCGGAGCATATTCTTCCGTATGTATTACGGGAGCTCTGTGGTATGTGATGCGTTCAAAGCTTGGAAAGAAGGAATCTTAAGAAGTATGAAGGGACTATTGGGAAATGATATTTTCCGACAGTCCCTTCTGGTATTTCATAAATCAACGAGAACACAGGGACAGAAGGAGTACTTAGAATGGAACGGTGGATGATTCTGCGGAAAGGGGCAGATTTCGAGGCGATCGGGGAGAAATTTCACATCAGCCCCAGGCTTGCCTGTCTGATTCGGAACAGGGGTGTAATCGGGGATGAGGCGATCGGCAGATTTTTAAATGGAACGGCTTCGGATCTGCATGACGGGCGGCATATGAAGGGAATGGAAGATACGGTCCGTATTCTGCGCAGGAAGATTGAAGACGGTAAGAAGATCCGCATTATCGGGGATTATGACATTGACGGGATCAATGCGACTTACATATTACTGGAAGGAATCGAAAGACTTGGAGGAGTTACGGACAGTGATATTCCGGACCGGATCACAGACGGATACGGACTGAACGTCGCGCTTGTGAAGCGGGCATATGAGGACGGGATTGATACCATCGTCACCTGCGACAATGGTATCGCAGCGGCAGATGAAATTGCCTACGGAAAAAGCCTGGGGATGACGATGATTGTAACGGATCATCACGAGGTGCCATACGAGGAAAAGGACAAAGAGCGTATCTATCGTCTGCCGCCGGCAGACGCAGTCATTGATCCAAAACAGCAGGGATGTATGTATCCGTTTTCAGGGCTGTGCGGTGCGGCTGTCGCCTACCAGCTTGTGCTGGCACTGTGCGCAGACATGGACAGGAAGAAAGAGGAATTCGAAGATCTGCTGGAAAACGTTGCCATTGCTACCGTGGGGGATGTAATGGATCTGACGGATGAGAACCGGATCTTTGTAAAAGAGGGGCTGAACCGGATTGGCAGTACGCAAAACTACGGGCTTCGCGCACTGATTGAGTGTACGAATCTGGACAAAGAACGGATCCGTGCGTACCATGTCGGTTTCATCCTGGGACCGTGCATGAATGCCAGCGGAAGACTGGATACGGCAAAGAGGGGACTTGAGCTTCTCAGAGCAAAGAGTAAGAAAGAGGCCGACGTGCTGGCAGGCGATCTCAAAGCCTTGAACGACAGCAGAAAAGAGATGACTGAGAAAGCTGTCCTTATGGCAAAGGAGCAGGTGGAGGAATACGGGCTTAAAAAGGACCGGGTGCTGGTGATCTATCTTCCTTCCTGCCATGAGAGTCTTGCCGGCATTGTGGCCGGACGAGTACGGGAAAGCTATTACAGGCCTGTGTTCGTACTGACAGACGCAATGGAAGGAATCAAGGGATCCGGCCGTTCCATCGAGACATACCATATGTACGAGGAACTCAGTAAATGTAAGGAGATTCTTACCAGATTCGGAGGACACAGGCTGGCGGCGGGACTTTCCATGGAAAAAGAAAAGATAGAAACGTTCCGTCGAATGCTTAATGAGAACTGCACGTTGACGGAAGAAGATATGACAGAAAAAGTAGTCATTGACATGGAACTTCCTTTTGCCGGCGTGACGGAAAGCTTCATTAGAGAGCTTTCCTTTCTGGAACCCTTTGGAAAAGGGAATACAAAGCCGGTTTTTGCCGTGCGTAATGTGGAAATTCTGAGTATCAGAATTCTGGGAAAGAACCGGAACGTTCTGAAACTCAGAGTCTGCGACGCTAACGGAACTTCCATTGATGCGATGTACTTTAACCACGCAGAAGAGTTTCTGGACAGGCTTAAGGAGCGTTATGGAAACCAGGCGGCAGACAGGGCTCTTGAGGGAAAACGAAGCGGAATCAAGCTTTCAGTTACCTATTATCCAGAACTGAATGAGTATCTGGGACGTGTTACGCCTCAGATCGTGATCACACATTACAAGTAAGAAAGGGGCTTTATAGCCCCTTTCTTACTTAATACATTTCCTTTAAACTGCATCGGAATCCAATTTCCCGAAACCTTTCCTGAACGAGTTTAGCGCCGATGAGATCTGTATTGGCAAGCAGTATGTAGAAATTTCCGCCCTCCAGGACGCCCATATAATCTGTCTGACGGATCTTGCAGGCTGCCTCGATGGAAATGTTGCGATAATCGCGATATCCCATTTCAAATTCTGCCAGAATGCACTCTGTCAGGCCCTTTTCCTTTGCTTCAAAAAATGTTTTCAGAAGAACTTTAAAGGTCTTCTCATTAAGGACATTCGTTCCTTCCAGATAATTCTTTCTTCTGAAACTTGACATATAGCGGCTTGCATGAAGAATGGTATTCTGAAGCAGCGTCACAATGACCGTCAGACGTTCTACCGGCGGAAGGTTATGCTTCTCGTTGGGGACATCCCAGAACATCAGGATAACCCGGAGGTCTTTTTCTGCATATACTGCGCTGGCCAGCGCCGGACGATCCGGGTCGTTTAACGTGTTCACATAAATCCGTCCGTCCTTCAGTTCGCTGTACAGTTCTCCTAATTCTGCATATCTTATGGAATTCCCCAGTTTTCTCGCCTCTAAAGAGGTGGCTGAAAACAACCGGGCATATTCCCTGTTGGCTATGGTATAGATTGCCACATTCTTGCTGCCCATCTCCTGGCTTAGTATCTGTGCCGCATAGAACAGCACTTCCTCGGGGGCGTACCTGTTAAGACTTGAGATGATCTCATAGACAGGCGCCCAGCTATTTTCCTTTTCGTTTTGTAATGTTTCAGGATTCAATTTCATCACCTTCCATATTGCTGTGTGTTTTAGATAGTACTATTTTGCACCACTTTGGAGGAATTGTCAAGGAAATGACGAATGAAAGGCCTTGTATGAAAGGCCTTGTAACAGTTCGTCTTGTCTGAACGGTTACAAGATCTGTTCACAGACTGCCGTAAAAATATTGAAAATCCCATAAACTAATGCTATACTAAAATAATATTGATACAGGAATGGAGAGTTTGTTATGAAAAAGATCGAAGAGTACGTGAGAAGTATACCGGATTTTCCGGAGCCGGGCATCATTTTCAGGGACGTAACCAGCGTGCTGCAGGATGCGGACGGTTTAGCCCTTGCCATAGATTTAATGCAGGAGAAATTAAAGGATGTGGAGTTTGATCTGGTGGTGGGGCCGGAATCCAGAGGCTTTATCTTCGGAGTCCCCATTGCTTACAATCTTCACAAGCCGTTTATCCCCATCCGTAAGAAGGGCAAGCTTCCCTGCGAGACGGTTTCCATTCAGTATGAACTGGAATATGGCACCGCAGAACTGGAGATACACCGCGATTCAATCAGGCCGGGGCAGAAAGTGGTGATTATTGACGACCTGATTGCAACGGGAGGAACCAATGAGGCCATGGTGAAGCTGGTGGAAGGTCTTGGAGGTATCGTGGTGAAGACCGTTTTCTTAATGGAACTTGCGGGGCTGAAAGGAAGAGAAAAGCTTACGGGATATGACGTGGAATCTGTCATTGCATATCCGGGAAAATAGTATGAAGACTGGTATATCGAAGAGGGAGGAGGTATCCGTATGTCTGGGACAACGACTTATGAAGCGATAGATGACCGGATCGCGGCGGAGGAGATCATGGTCGATCATGCCCGGGGACTTGAGATTGTGGACGGCCATGCGGTAAAAGCTCCGGGGGATTATGAGAACCCGGACCGGCTATATGATATTCTGATCGCCCGTATCCGTAAGTATCATCCGTCTACGGATGTGACGATGATTAAGAAAGCCTACGATCTTGCCCAGGAGGCGCATGGGGATCAGTGCCGCAAGTCGGGGGAGCCGTATATTGTACATCCGCTTTGGGTTGCGATTATACTGGCGGATCTGGAGATGGACAAGGAGACGATTGCGGCAGGAATCCTTCATGACGTGGTGGAGGATACCCAGATCAGTGAAGAAGAGATCCGCAGGGATTTTGGGGACGATGTGGCTCTTCTGGTGGACGGTGTCACGAAGCTGGGAAGGCTGTCTTATTCTTCGGACAAATTGGACGTACAGGCAGAGAATCTGCGGAAGATGTTTCTTGCCATGGCCAAGGATATCCGGGTGATTATCATCAAACTTGCCGACCGGCTGCATAACTTAAGAACATTGCAGTTCATGAAACCGGAGAAGCAGAAGGAGAAGGCGAAGGAGACGATGGATATCTATGCTCCCATCGCCCAGCGTCTGGGTATTTCCAAGATCAAGACAGAACTTGACGATCTGGCGCTTAAGTATTTCCAGCCGGAAGTCTTTTTTGATCTTGTGGACCAGATCAATACCAGGAAGATGGAGAGGGAAGAGTTTGTTCAGCAGATTGTAGAAGAAGTTTCTTCCCATATTATACATGCGAATATCAAGGCCCAGGTCAGCGGACGCGTGAAGCATTTTTTCAGCATATATAAGAAGATGGTCAACCAGGATAAGACGGTGGACCAGATCTATGATCTTTTTGCCGTCCGTATCATCGTGGATTCTGTCAGGGACTGTTATGCCGCCCTGGGCGTGATACATGAACTTTACACGCCGATTCCGGGGCGGTTCAAGGATTATATCGCTATGCCCAAGCCGAATATGTATCAGTCCCTGCATACAACGCTGATGAGTTCGGTGGGCCAGCCTTTTGAGATCCAGATCCGGACGGAAGAGATGCACAAGACGGCCGAGTACGGGATTGCGGCCCATTGGAAATATAAGGAGTCCAATGACGGCAAAAAGAGCGTGAAAGCCCAGGAGGAAGAAAAGTTAAGCTGGCTCAGACAGATTCTGGAATGGCAGAGGGACATGTCGGATAACAGGGAGTTCATGAATCTGATCAAGGGCGATCTGGATCTTTTTGCGGAGGATGTGTACTGCTTTACCCCTCAGGGAGACGTGAAGAATCTGCCTAATGGTTCCACGCCTATTGATTTTGCCTATATTATCCACAGCGCGGTGGGGAATAAGATGGTGGGGGCCAGGGTCAACGGAAAGCTGGTCAATATTGATTATAAGATACAGAACGGCGACAGAATTGAGATCCTGACTTCCCAGAATTCCAAGGGGCCGAGCCGCGACTGGCTGAATATCGTCAAGAGTACGCAGGCCAAGAACAAGATTAACCAGTGGTTTAAGCGGGAGTTTAAGGAAGAGAATATTATCAAGGGGAAAGAGATGATTGCCGGTTATTGTAAGGCGAAATCTATCGTTCCCAGTAATATTATGGTTTCTAATTACCAGGAGATCGTGCAGAAAAAGTATGGTTTCAAGGACTGGGAGTCTGTTCTTGCGGCAATCGGGCACGGAGGGCTGAAAGAAGGCCAGGTGGTGAACCGGCTGGTAGAAGAATACAGCAAGGAGCATAAGCAGGTTCTTACGGACGAGGACGTGCTTGGAAAGGTTGCGGAGGCCTCTAAGAATAAAGTTCATATTGCCAAGTCCAGGAGCGGAATCCTGGTGAAAGGGATTGACGATGTGGCGGTGCGTTTTTCCAGGTGCTGTAATCCGGTTCCCGGCGATGAGATCGTGGGATTTGTTACCAGAGGAAGAGGCTTATCCATCCATCGGACGGACTGTGTGAATATGCTTCATCTTACGGATCCCGAGCGGGCGAGACTGATTGAGGCTGAGTGGGAGAGCGAAGTTGCAGAGAAGGCCGGCGGCCAGTATCTTGCGGAGGTAAAGATCTATACTTACGATAAGAAAGGGCTGCTGCTTGAAATGTCCAGGATTTTTACAGAGCAGAATGTGGACGTGAAATCTCTGAACGTGCGTACCAGTAAAAAGAATGGCACGGCTACGTTTGAGGCTGGTTTTATCGTACATGGACGGGAAGAACTGGATAAGGTGATTAAGAAGCTTCTTCAATTGGAAGACGTCATTGATATTGAAAGGACAACAGGTTAAATATAAGATGAAAGTAGAGAGATTTTTAATAGGGATTATCAGTACGAACTGTTATCTGGTAATTAATGAAGAGACGAAGCAGACGGTTGTGATTGATCCGGCGGCCAGCCCGTCTTCTTTAATGGAGCACATTGAGACGGAAGGGCTTAAGATTGAGGCAATCCTTCTGACTCACGGGCATTTCGACCATACCATGGGGCTTGACGGATTTTTGAGTGAATATAACGTTCCGGTATACGTCCACGAGGGTGATAAGGAGATTATTGCGGATCCGGGATTTAATCTGTCATCCAGTTATACGTCTGGATTTTCATTTTCTGATGCCAGATATCTTCATGGCGGCGAGACATTGAATTTTGCAGGATATGATTTTGAAGTATTCCATACGCCGGGGCATACGCCGGGAGGCTGCTGTTATTATGTGAGATCGGAAAGCGTGCTTTTTTCCGGTGATACGCTGTTTGCAGGTTCGGTAGGGAGATCAGACTTTCCGGGAAGCAGTGGTTCAGATCTGATCCGCTCTATTCATGATAAGCTGCTTCCTCTTCCGGACGATACGCTTGTATATCCGGGGCATATGGGGGAGACGACCATTGGCCATGAGAGAGAATGCAATCCGTTTTTATAGAATGGAGTATTAGAATGATTCATGTGATATGTAAGAGTGAAGCGTACACATACAATGTGTATCACATCATTAAGGCTTTCTTTCCGTCTGAGAAGATTTCGGCAGAGACGGAGGAGGAAGCCTCTCATTATGTTACGGTGAGCCTGCCGGATGCAGACGATATCCGTATTGGGGAAGCGAAGATTCGGCAGGAGGCTTCTAAAGCTAACGACGAGACGTTTATAAAGAACAGGATTGATCTTGCTCTTTATCAGAGACTGGAAAAACTGACAGGGCGTTCGCTGGCGTGGGGAATCCTGACAGGGGTCAGGCCGACGAAGATTGCCATGGAGAAGCTGGAGGAAGGATGGGACAGGGACCGGTTCGTCTCCTGGTTTCAGAGAAAATATAAGGTAAGCTGCCGCAAAGCAGAACTTTCTTTCGAGATTGCAGAAAGGGAGCGCAGACTGCTTGAAAAGCTGGACTGCGAAGACGGATATAGTCTCTATGTGGGAATTCCGTTCTGTCCGTCTGTCTGTACTTACTGTTCTTTTAGTTCCGGTGCGTTTGCGGACTGGAAGGACAGGATCTGGGATTATCTGTATGCTTTGCAGAAAGAACTGGCATTTATCGGGGAAGAGAATAAAGGCCGGAAGCTAAACACCGTCTACATAGGCGGAGGAACGCCTACCACCCTTACTGCCGGGCAGCTTCAGAGTCTTCTTGATTGTATCGACGCACATTTTTCCAGAGAATTTCTTCTGGAATATACTGTAGAGGCGGGACGGCCGGACAGTATAACCAGGGAGAAGCTTCAGGTATTGAGAGATCATGGGATTACAAGGATTTCTATTAATCCCCAGAGTATGCAGCAGAAGACGCTCGATCTCATCGGGCGTCGTCATCGGGCTGAGGAGATTACAGAGGCTTACTACCTGGCGCGGGAGATGGGATTCGATAATATTAATATGGACTTAATTGCAGGACTGCCTGGGGAGACTGTCTGGGATATGGAGGATACCCTTAAGAAGATTAAGGAACTTGCGCCGGACAGCCTGACGGTGCATTCCCTTGCAATCAAGAGGGCGGCGAAGATGGAATTTAAGGATCTGGAATCTGATGCAGGGAAGACCGCAGGCGTGTTGTCGGAGATGATCAGGACGGCCCAGGAGACGGCGCGGCAGATGGGGCTGTTTCCTTATTATCTGTACCGTCAGAAGAATATTGCCGGGAATTTTGAAAATGTGGGATATGCGAAGGCAGACAGAGCCGGAATCTATAATATTCTGATTATGGAGGAGAAACAGTCGGTTATTGCGGCAGGAGCGGGAGCATCAACGAAAATCGTTTTAAAGAAACCGGTACCGGCTCCTGGGAGTAAAAAGAAGAAGATGACCAGGCTTGTGCGGATTGAAAATGTAAAGGACGTGGCTCAGTATATAGAACGGATTGATGAGATGATTCTGCGAAAGCGCGGTTTCGGGATGGATCTGTCTTGAAAAAGTCGGGAAGTCTGCTATAATAAAGTTGCGAACAGCGCAGTGATGATCAGATAGGATAGGAGAATAGATATGGCGTTAAAGAAGAAACCAGTTACAGGTATGAAGGATATGCTTCCTCGGGAGATGGAGATCCGGGATTACGTGATTCAACTGATTAAGGATACTTATAAAACCTATGGATTTGTATCCATGGAGACGCCCTGTGTAGAGCATATTGAGAACTTGTGCAGTAAGCAGGGGGGAGATAACGAGAAACTGATCTTTAAAATTCTGAAGAGGGGGGAGAAACTGAAGATCGAATCAGCACAGGAGGAGAATGATCTGGTAGACGGCGGACTTCGTTATGACCTGACGGTGCCCCTTGCACGGTATTATTCCAACCATGCAAATAAGCTTCCGTCCCCTTTCAAGGCGCTCCAGATCGGGAACGTCTGGCGTGCCGACCGTCCTCAGAAGGGGCGTTTCCGTCAGTTTATGCAGTGTGATATTGATATTCTGGGGGAAGCAGCGAATTTAGCGGAGATTGAACTGATTCTGGCGACAACGGCAATGCTGGGGAAGCTGGATTTTCAGAACTTTACCGTGTGTATCAACGACCGCAATATCCTCAAGGCTATGGCGGCGTATAGTGGTTTCAAAGAGGACGACTATGACGAAGTGTTCATTATACTGGATAAGATGGACAAGATCGGGAGGCAGCACGTTTCAGAGGAACTGTGCCAGATGGGATACGACAGGGAGAAGGCGGAGGCATATCTGAAGCTTTTTGAGGAAGTGACGCCGGATGTAAAAGGGATACGTTTTCTGAAAGAGAAACTGGGAGACGTTCTGCCAGAGGAGACGGCTTCGGGAATGGAGATGATCATTTCCAGCGTGGAGGCTGCGAAAGAGTGTGAATTCAGGATTTGTTTTGACCCGACCCTTGTCCGGGGACAGTCTTATTATACAGGAACGATTTTTGAAGTGCGTATGGATGATTTCGGAGGCTCTGTGGCAGGCGGGGGGCGCTATGACCGTATGATCGGTAAATTTACAGGGCAGGATACGCCGGCCTGCGGATTCTCCATCGGATTCGAACGGATTGTTATGCTGCTTCTGGAAAACGGATACCAGGTTCCTAAAAATGGCGCAGGGAAAGCCTATCTTCTGGATAAGAAGATGCCAGAGAAAGGAATCCTTAAGATTCTTGCTCTGGCAAAGGCGGACCGGGAAGCCGGGAGACAGGTACTGGTTGTGAATATGAAGAAGAATAAGAAATTCCAGAAAGAACAATTGATGGAAGACGGATATGAGGAGATCGTTGACTGTTATGCTGATTCTTTTGATCAGTTGTAGAATACAAGAACTAGTACTTAAATTTTATGAAAAAGGAGAGAAGACATGGCAGAGTCAATGCAGGGATTAAAGAGAACCCATCGGTGTGCAGAATTGTCAGCCGCCAATCTGGGAGAGACGGTAACAATTATGGGATGGGTGCAGAAGAACAGGAATAAGGGCGGTCTGGTGTTCGTGGACGTTCGGGACCGGTCCGGGATTATACAGGTGGTGTTCGAGGAAGGAAAGTCAGATGCCAGGCTGATTGAGAAAGCGGCGAAACTCAGAGCAGAGTTCGTGGTTGCCGTCGTGGGCAGAGTTGAGAAGCGTTCTGGCGCGGTCAATGAAAATCTGGCTACGGGAGAGATTGAGGTAATCCCGAAGCAGCTTCGGATTCTGGCAGAATCGGAGACGCCTCCTTTTCCGATTGAGGAGAATTCCAGAACCAAGGAGGAACTGCGTCTGAAATACAGGTATCTGGATCTTAGAAGACCCGACCTGCAGCGGAATCTGATGATGCGAAGTCAAGTGGCCACGCTGACCCGTCAGTTTCTCGCAGAGGAAGGGTTCTGTGAGATTGAGACGCCGGTACTGATTGGCAGTACGCCGGAGGGAGCAAGGGATTATCTGGTGCCAAGCCGTATCCACCAGGGGCGTTTCTATGCGCTGCCTCAGTCGCCGCAGCTTTTTAAGCAGCTTTTAATGTGCTCTGGATATGACCGTTATTTCCAGATTGCGAAATGTTTCCGGGACGAGGATTTAAGGGCTGACCGTCAGCCAGAGTTTACCCAGATTGACATGGAACTGTCTTTTGTGGATGTGGACGATGTGATTGAAATCAACGAGAGGCTTCTTCAGAAGCTGTTCAAAGAGGTTCTGGGGATCGAGGTGGAACTTCCGATTCCAAGAATGACCTGGCAGGAGGCTATGGACCGCTTTGGTTCTGATAAGCCGGATATCCGTTTCGGGATGGAACTTTGCGATGTAACCGAAGTTGTGAAAGGCTGTGAATTTGCGGTATTTCAGAATGCGATAGAAAACGGCGGCTCTGTCAGGGGTATTAATGCGAAGGGCCAGGGAGGCATGCCGCGTAAGAAGATTGATAAGCTGGTGTCGTTTGCAAAGGATTATGGTGCGAAAGGCCTTGCTTATGTCGCCGTCCAGGAAGACGGAACGGTAAAGTCTTCCTTTTCCAAGTTTATGAAGGAAGAGGAGATGTCTGATCTGATTGACGCCATGGGAGGAGAAAAGGGTGATCTGCTGCTCTTTGCGGCGGATAAGAACACCGTCGTATGGGATGTCTTAGGCGCGCTGCGTCTGGAACTTGCCCGCCAGATGGAACTGACTGATAAGAACGAGTATAAGTTTTTGTGGGTGACGGAATTTCCGCTGCTGGAGTGGAGCGAGGAGCAGAACCGGTATATGGCGAAGCATCATCCTTTTACCATGCCTATGGAGGAAGATCTTAAGCTGATTGACAGTGATCCGGGCCATGTGCGTGCGAAGGCTTACGATATTGTGCTGAATGGAAACGAGATCGGCGGAGGGAGCGTCAGAATCTTTGATCCTGAGATTCAGAGTAAGATGTTCGAGGTGCTTGGATTCACCCAGGAGCAGGCACAGGAACAGTTTGGGTTCCTTCTGACTGCGTTCAGGTACGGCGTGCCGCCTCATGCGGGGCTTGCGTATGGGCTGGACCGCCTGGTGATGCTGATGGCGAAAGAGGAGAGTATCCGGGACGTAATCGCATTTCCGAAGGTGAAAGATGCCTCGGATCTGATGACAGAAGCGCCCACAACAGTGGAGAAGAAACAGCTTGAGGAGCTGGGGCTTGCAGTTGTGAAAAATGTATAGAATCAGAGAAAAATAATTTTACATTCTGGTAGACATTTCATACCATAGTTTGTATAATTATATGTACTGAATACAAGTTTTCATGATTTCAAAGGATGAAAATGTGAAAGAACTGAAGGAGAGTATGTGATGAAGAACATTAAGATCAAGTCGAAATTATTTATGCTGGCTGTTTTTATGTTAGTGGGAATGATTGTGCTGGGCCTGGTATCCCTTTCATTTATGGACAAGATTAACCGGGGAACAACGGAGGTATCGGAGATGTGGCTGCCGTCGGTCATTGCATCGGAAGAACTGACTAATCTGACTTCGAATTTCCGCAGAGAGGAGTATAAGCATATTGTGGCGCAGGACGAACAGACCATGCAGAGTGCGGAGACGAAGATGGAAGACTACAGCGCCCAGATTGAAGAGACGTTCAGCAATTATTTATCCACGCTGGTCACGGACGAAAATGACCGGAAACTTGCTCAGGATGCCCAGAATGCGTGGAATGAGTATCAGCAGAATCACGATAAGATGATTCTTCTTAGCCGGGAGAATAATACCGATGCGGCTATGGAGATCATTCTGGGAACGATTTCAGCATATGATAACGTAACGAGTCTGCTGCAGGAGATTGTGCAGTATAATAAAGAAGGAGCAGACGAGGCGAATCAGACAGGAGACAAACTGTATGATGAAGCAGGGAAAATTGTGATTATTTCGCTGGCTGCGATCAGCGTGCTTTCCATTGTGTTTGCAATCTATATTATCAGGACGATTAACAGGCCGGTTAGGGAGCTTGACAGTGTGGCAAGGAAGATTGCAGAGGGCGACCTTAGTCAGAGTATTACATACAATTCCAGGGATGAACTGGGCATGCTTGCGGCTAATTTCAATAAGACGGTAGGGCGTCTGCGTAATTATGTAAGTTATATTGGTGAGATTTCCAGCGTATTGAAGCAGATTGCGGATGGCAATCTGATATTTGAACTGAATCTTAATTATGAGGGAGAATTTGCCAAGGTAAAGCAGGCGCTTGAAGAGATATCTGTTGCGCTTAATGATACTCTGGGGCAGATCAATCAGGCGGCAGATCAGGTTTCCTCAGGCAGCGATCAGGTTTCTTCCGGTGCGCAGGCGCTTTCCCAGGGTGCGACTGAACAGGCAAGTTCTATCCAGGAACTCGCCGCCACGATTAACGAGATTTCCACACAGGTAAAGGAGACTGCGGCAAATGCCAATGAGGTACGCCGTCAGACGGATGTAACGGGTGAGCAGGTAACCACCAGTAATTCTCAGATGCAGGAGATGATTTCTGCAATGACCGAGATCAGCGACAAATCCGGTCAGATCAGCAAGATTATTAAGACGATTGAAGACATTGCGTTCCAGACGAATATACTGGCTCTTAACGCCGCTGTAGAGGCTGCCCGTGCCGGTGAGGCCGGTAAGGGATTCGCTGTGGTTGCCGACGAAGTGCGTAACCTGGCGAGCAAGTCTGCAGAAGCTTCTAAGAGTACGGCCGCCCTTATTGAAGATACGGTGCAGGCAGTAGAGAAAGGAACCGAGATTGCCAATGCCACTGCGGAATCCTTATTTGCAGTTGTTGAAAGTACAAAGGGAGTGGTAGCTTCTGTGGATAAGATTGCTTCTGCCGCAGATCAGCAGGCTGATTCCGTTGCGCAGGTAACATTGGGAATTGATCAGATTTCAAGCGTGGTACAGACCAACTCTGCCACGGCAGAGGAATCTGCCGCTGCCAGCGAGGAATTGTCCAGCCAGGCTCAGGTGATGAAGAGTCTTGTGGGACGTTTCAGATTGCGCGGAACCACGATATAATAGAATACTATCATGAGGTAAGGCTGCCAGGAAAAAAGCAATTCCTGGCAGTTTTTTTCATGGATCGCTTATTCTCAAAAGAGGCGACTATGTGGAAGCAGTGACGGAATCCGCCCATTTTAAAGTTGCCTGCGGCAAAAAGGCGGATTCCTAGCTGCTCCAATTCATTGGCTGCTAACTGTGCAGCAAGCGCACAGTTGCAGGCTGAACTGTTACCAGAAACCAACATTCAAGAGAGAAATATATGGTAAGTAAATGAAAAAGCTGATATACTCTATCATATCTGTAAAAATAGAGGAGGATAGTTATGCTGACGATCGGGACACATATGTCGATTGCAAAAGGACTGGCGAAAACTGCGGAAAATGTGGTGCGGATGGAAGCGAATACCATGCAGATTTTCAGCCGGAACCCCCGTGGATCCAATTATAAAGTATATACAGAGGAAGAGCTGGAGAAGTTTCAGAAGATCCGTAAGGAGAATCAGTTTGGCGCGCTTCTTGCCCATGCCCCATATACCATGAATCTGGCCAGTGAAAAGGAGAAGGTGTATGAATTCGCATGTACAGCCATCCGTGAGGACGTGGCAAGGATGGATCGCCTTGGGATCGAATACCTGGTATTCCACCCGGGAAGCCATACGGGAACTGGCGTCGAAAAAGGAATTCAGAATATCGTCCGGGGCCTTAACCAGGCGGTCACGGGGCAGGAGAAGATTACCGTTCTTTTGGAAACCATGACGGGGAAGGGCACAGAGATCGGCGCAAGGTTTGAACATCTTAAGGAAATCAGGGACGGGGTATTACATCCAGAACGAATTGGAATCTGTCTGGATACCTGTCATGTATTTGCGGCGGGGTATGATATTGTCAATGATCTGGACGGAGTGCTTGCTGAGTTTGACCGGGTGCTGGGGCTTAAACTGCTGAAAGCAGTACATCTCAACGACAGTATGATGCCCTTTGGATCCCATAAGGACAGGCATGCGGCGGTAGGGGAAGGGGAGATCGGGTTATTGCCGCTTCTTAATATACTTCGACATCCGGCGCTTCGAAATCTTCCTTTTTATCTTGAGACGCCTTTTGATGACCAGGGACATAAGGAGGAGATTCGTATGATCCGGGAGAGGTTGCAGGAATGATTACGTTGAAAGTGATCGCACATATTCATACGGATTTTCCGACGAAGTTCGGGATTCCCCGGCAGAGCGGACTTGCGGATACGAATGCGGAGATCCTGTTTGAGCCGGATTACCGCAGTCCGGATGCATGCAGAGGACTGGAAGAGTTTTCACATCTGTGGCTGATCTGGGGATTCTCGGAAGCCATACGGGAGAACTTCAGCCCTACCGTGAGGCCCCCAAGGCTTGGCGGGAATCAGCGGGTAGGCGTCTTTGCCAGCCGGTCTCCCTTTCGCCCCAATTCCCTGGGACTGTCCTGTGTGGCGCTTGAAGGGCTGGAGAAGAGAGAGGGGACGGGTATCGTCCTGCATGTCCGGGGAGCGGATCTTCTGGACGGTACGCCTATCTATGACATCAAGCCCTATCTTCCCTATGTGGACTGCCACGAGGAGGCCTTAGGCGGATTCGCAGAGCGAATGAAGGAATATGAGCTTTGTGTGGAGATCCCGGATATCTGGATGGAACTGGTTCCGAAAGAACATCGGGAGATTCTGGTACAGGTATTGTCTCAGGATCCAAGGCCGTCCTATCAGAATGATCACCAGAGAGTTTATGGGATGGAATATGCAGGGATGGAAGTGCGCTTTCAAGTAAAGGGAAATGTACTGCGGGTCTGTGAGATAGAAATAAAGCGGGCAGATTAGCGAAAAAACAGTTGCATTATACCCCTGTGGGGTATATAATATGTATAGGAATGAGGTGTTGGTATATGGAAGACAAACGAGAATGCTGCCATAAGACGAAAGAACGTTCCGAGAAGGAATACAAGGACCTTTCAAACCGCTTAAGCAGGATTGAGGGGCAGGTCAGAGGAATCAAGAAGATGGTGGAGAATGACGCCTATTGCCCGGATATCCTAATACAGGTTTCTGCAGTGAACGCTGCCTTAAACAGTTTTAATAAGGTTCTTCTTGCGAACCATATCCGTACCTGCGTAACGGATGACATCCGTAAAGGCCGCAAGGAAACGGTGGATGAACTGGTTGCGACGCTACAGAAATTAATGAGATAATACCCTGGTATGGTATTTTTAGTGAAATGTAGAATAATAGGAACTAAAAAAGGAGGGATGACTTATGGAGCAATATGCGGTGACGGGCATGAGTTGTGCGGCGTGCAGTGCGCGCGTGGAAAAGGCCGTCTCCAGACTGGACGGCGTGACTTCCTGTTCGGTGAGCCTTTTGACGAATTCGATGGGCGTGGAGGGAGACGTATCTGCCGCAGAGATCATTAAGGCGGTGGAAGAGGCAGGATACGGGGCTTCTCCAAAATCGGCAGAGGGCGCTCTTAGATCATCGGAGGGCGCAGTGGATGAAGGGATACTCAAGGATAAGGAAACGCCCATCCTGAAGCAAAGGCTGACGGCTTCCCTTTGTTTTCTGCTTCCTCTGATGTATGTTTCCATGGGACATATGATGTGGAACTGGCCCGTGCCGGGATTTCTTGTGGGAAATCATGTGGCTATGGGGCTGATCCAGCTATTGCTGACAACGGCAGTCATGATTGTGAACCAGAGGTTTTTTGTCAGCGGGTTTCGGAGTCTGTGGCACCGCGCGCCCAACATGGATACACTTGTCGCCCTTGGCGCGGGAGCTGCCTTTGTATATAGCGCATATGCGCTGTTCGCTATGACGGACGCCCAGATGCATATGGATCTGAATCGGGTAATGTCCTTGATGCATGAGTTTTATTTTGAGTCTGCGGCGATGATATTGACGCTGATTACAGTCGGGAAGATGCTTGAGGCGCGTTCCAAGGGACGGACGACGGATGCGCTGAAGAGTCTGATGAAGCTGGCTCCAAAGACGGCGGTTGTTGTCAGAGACGGCACAGAACAGGAGATTCCTATCCGTCAGGTGTTAAAAGGAGACGTGTTTGTGGTAAGACCGGGTGAGAATATCCCGGTAGACGGCGTGGTTCTGGAAGGGAGCAGTGCGGTTAACGAGTCCGCCCTGACCGGTGAGAGTATCCCGGTGGATAAGGAGGCGGGAAGTCAGGTGTCTGCGGCTACGTTAAACCAGTCCGGTTTTTTACGATGTGAGGCGACCAGAGTCGGGGAAGACACCACTCTTTCTCAGATTATCCAGATGGTCAGTGATGCGGCTGCCACGAAAGCGCCGATTGCCAAGATTGCGGACCGGGTATCCGGGATCTTTGTTCCGGCGGTTATCGCCGTTGCCGTTGTGACAATCCTGGTATGGCTGGCCGCAGGGGAGAGTATTGGATTTGCCCTGGCAAGGGGAATCTCTGTGCTGGTGATCAGCTGTCCCTGCGCCCTGGGGCTTGCGACTCCGGTTGCTATTATGGTAGGCAACGGCATGGGCGCTAAGAACGGAATCATGTTTAAGACAGCGGTTTCCTTAGAAGAGACGGGGAAGATGCAGATTGTCGCCCTGGATAAGACAGGGACGATCACCAGCGGAGAGCCAAGGGTTACGGATCTGATTCCGAATCTGGATGTGTCCGAAGAGGAACTGCTTCGCATGGCCTATGCCCTGGAGCGAAAGAGCGAACATCCGTTAGCCAGGGCAATTCTTATGCTGGCACAGGACAGGGAGATTGACCGGCCGTCCGCCGGTAATCCGGGAAGCCCTGAAGTGACAGAGTTTGAGGCAGTGCCAGGAAACGGTCTTCGCGGGAAGCTTGGGGACGATGTGCTGACAGGCGGGAATCTGGCCTTTATCAGCGAGAGTGCGTCTGTTTCGGATGAGATGAAGCAAAGAGCCGTCACGCTTTCCGAGGAAGGCAAGACGCCGTTATTCTTCGGGAAAAACGGTTGTCTGACGGGTATTATCGCAGTGGCGGACGTCATCAAGGAGGACAGTCCGAAAGCGGTGGAGGAACTTAAAAACATGGGAATCCATGTGGTTATGCTTACCGGAGACAATGAGAGGACGGCCAGGGCCATCGGAGATCAGGCGGGGGTCGACGAGGTGATCGCAGGCGTGCTTCCGGACGGAAAGGAACAGGTAATCCGGGAACTGAAAGAAAAGGGAAGGACGGCGATGGTAGGGGACGGTATCAACGATGCACCCGCCCTTACCAGAGCCGACATGGGCATTGCCATTGGCGCCGGGACGGATATTGCCATTGATGCGGCTGACGTGGTTCTTATGAAGAGCCGATTAAGCGACGTGCCGGCAGCCATCCGTCTGAGCAGGGCAACGCTTCGCAATATTCATGAGAACCTGTTCTGGGCATTTTTTTACAATGTGATCGGGATTCCGCTGGCAGCGGGGTTATGGTATCCATTATTCGGATGGAAGCTGAATCCCATGTTCGGAGCAGCGGCAATGAGCCTTTCCAGTTTCTGCGTGGTGACGAATGCGCTGAGGCTGAACTGGTTTCGGATGCATGACAATTCAAGGGATCAGCGTCTCAAAAAGCAGGCGCAGATCAACCAGGGAACTGTACGAAAGGGGCGGGAACAGGAGGTAAGTTCTGGCAAAGACAGCCGGGAGAAACAACAGAATCAGACAAATAAGGAGGAGACAAAGATGACGAAGACAATGAAAATCGAGGGTATGATGTGCGGACACTGCGAGGCCAGAGTAAAGAAGTGCCTGGAAGCGCTTTCACAGGTGAATGAGGCGGCAGTCAGCCATGAGACAGGAACAGCGGTAGTGACGCTGAACGCTGACATTGCGGACGAGGTATTGAAGAAGACTGTGGAAGACCAGGATTACCAGGTGACGGGGATTGAGTAAGATGGAGTTTATTGTGGCTTTGCCAGAGCATTTAGACCGTATGTGTGAGATTACAGAACAGGCAAAACGCCAGCTTCGTTTACTTGGTCTTGACCAGTGGCAGTCCGGCTATCCAGGCCGGGCAGTCTGGCAGAAGGATATTGAGGAAGGCTGTACCTATCTTGCCGTAGAAGAGGGGGAGATCCGGGGAATCTTTGCGTTTCAGACGACGCCGGATCCGTCCTATCATGTGATAGACGGCAGGTGGCTGACATCCGGCGAATATGCATCTATACATCGTGTCTGCGTGGCCGACGGATGTAGAGGAAAAGGCATTGCCAGAGAGATGTTTGCATACGGCTTTGAACTGGCGAAAAGAGCGGGGGTTACGGCAGTCAGGATTGACACCCATCCGGGAAACATCCCTATGCAGAAGGCGTTGGGAAAGGCAGGATTTCAGGTCTGCGGAAAGATCTGGTTAGTGGGAGGATGCGAAGACGGACATCTGCGCATTGGGTTTGAGAAGATTTTATAAAGAAAATAATGTAAGACTTGCTGATATTCCAGGACTTGGTATATAATAGTTTGGAATCTAAGCAAGTCTTGGCTTATTTAAGGAGGAAATTATGGCTTCAACGGATTATGCGAAAGCATATAAGCTTGGAAAAAAGAACTACCAGTACCGCCTGCTTCACGGACAGGTGCCTACGCTGGAGGTACTGGATGATATCATTCCGTCCAAGGGAACCTTTTCAGAAGTGCCCTTAGGTCTGGTCCAGATTCCCATTGACCAGATTGTGGGAACCAAGACCGGGGGACGGAGCAATGCATTTGCGGCGAATTTTATGCCAATCTTAAAGGAGACGTCCGAATTTGCGATGAAATGGGCGAAACTTAGCAGCAGCCATGAAAAAGAAGGGATTCGTGAGCCGATTAAGGCTTATGAATATATGAACCGATTCTATGTGCTGGAAGGGAATAAACGTGTCAGCGTCATGAAATACTATGGGGTAGTGTCGGTTCCCGGCACGGTGACACGGATTGTGCCGAAAAGAACCAATGACAAGGAGAACAGGATTTATTTTGAATTTCTGGATTTCTATGATCTGACGAAGATCAATTATATCTGGTTTTCTGAGGAAGGAAGTTTTAAGAAACTGGTTGAGATCGTAGGAAAAGGACCGAAGGAGGAATGGACTGACGATGAAAGGCTTGAGTTTAGTTCCATCTATCGGAGGTTCATGGCAGAGTTTACTGCGGAGGACAAGGGAAAATTAGAGGTTACGGTAGGTGATGCGTTCCTTGCATTTATCCAGTTATATGGCTATAAAGAAATCGACGACATGACTACCAAGGAGTTAAAGGAGCTGGTTGCAAAGTCATGGGAGGAATTCTCGCTTCTGCAGGAGGAGGAGGACGTGGATCTTAAGATGGATCCGAATACAGAGAAGAAGTCGCTGTTAAGCCTGCTTCTGCCGTTCGGTCTTTCACGGCTTAAGGTTGCGTTTATCTATGAAAAGACCCCTGGCTCTTCGGCCTGGACATATACCCATGAACTTGGGCGTCTTCATCTGGAACAGTCTTTCCCGGAAGAAGTTACTACCGTATATTATGAAAATGTTACTCTGGATAATGTGGAGGAGTATATTGACAAGGCCATCGCAGACGGATGTGACATTATATTTACCACGACTCCGGCATTTGTGCAGGCAAGCGTGAAAGCTGCGATCGCTCACCCGGATGTGCGGATTCTCAACTGTTCCGTCAATACTTCCCATAGATACATACGGACTTATTATGCCCGTATGCATGAGGCCAAGTTTCTGATGGGGGCGATCGCAGGAGCCATGGCGGATCACGACCGGGTCGCATATATTGCAGATTATCCCATCTATGGTTCGATTGCAAATATTAACGCATTTGCCCTGGGAGCAAAGATGATTAATCCCAGGACGCAGGTTTATCTGGAATGGACGGCCAAGAAGGATACGGACGTCATGGAAAACGTGCTGAAGATACAGGCAGATTGTATTTCCGGAAAGGATATGGTGATTCCGGAGGAAGGGTCAAGATTTTTTGGGATCTATCATCTGGAAGGCGAGATTGCAAGGAATCTTGCCATGCCTCTGTGGCACTGGGGAAAATTCTACGAGCAGATGATCCGCACGATTATGGACGGCACGTGGAAATATGACGACGATTCGTCTTCTAAGAAAGCCATTAATTACTGGTGGGGAATGTCGGCGGGAGTGATTGACGTGGTCTGTTCACAGAATCTGCCTATTGGGACGAAACGCCTGGTAGAGGTGCTGCGGGAGACCATAAGTTCGGGACAGTTCAATCCGTTTTCCGGGGTCCTGTATTCCCAGGAAGGAATTGTGCAGGACGATCCGTCAAAGAGCCTGTCGCCGGAGGAGATCGTTACCATGGACTGGCTGGCGGACAATGTCATCGGAAGCATCCCCAGGGAGGACGAATTAAAGGAAAAATCAAAACCTGTTGTTTCACAGCAGGGAATTGAGAATAAGAAGGGTTAGAATGGTTTTATGAAAATACTTGCGATTGCGGATGAAGAGTCTGCCTATCTGTGGGATTATTTTGAGAAAAGTAAGCTTGCGGGAATTGATCTGATTATTTCCTGCGGAGACCTGGATCCCAGATATCTTTCCTTTCTGGCGACTTTTACATCCGCGCCGATTCTGTATGTACACGGGAACCATGATGAGAAATACCGGCAGATCCCGCCGGACGGGTGTATCTGTATTGACGATAAGATCTATGTTCACCAGGGAGTGCGGATTCTGGGGCTTGGCGGCTCCATGCGCTACCGTCCAGGGGAATATCAGTATACGGAGTGGCAGATGAAGAACCGGGTGAGGAAGCTCTGGCTGCAGCTTCTCCGGCATGGAGGATTTGACATTTTAGTAACTCACGCCCCGGCGTACCAGCTTAACGATGGGATGGATCTGCCCCACCAGGGGTTCCAGGTGTTCCGTACCCTTCTTGAGAAATACAAGCCAAAGTATTTTCTTCACGGGCATGTGCACATGTCCTATGGCCGGCGTCATAAGAGGTATGACGTATATCAGGAAACACAGGTAATCAATGCGTTTGAGAGGTGCGAGATTGATTATGATAATTTTTCCGGGGATATTGGCGGATAAAGCAGATCAAGAGCCGATGGGAATTTGTTCTGGAAAGAAGGAGAGAAAATATGCAGACTGATTATAAGGATAAAGGGCTCAGTCTTTTGAAAAAGGGACAGAAGGGCATCGTCCATGCCGTATTCAGCCGCTTTGGGCTGATGTTGATTTTATTAGTGATACAGTTCCTGATGCTGTTTAGTATCTTTCAGTGGTTTGAGGAGTTTCTGCCCCATATTTTGGGAGGAACGGCGCTGTTTACGGTGGGAATGGTGATTTACCTTCTTAACAGCAGAATCAATCCCACAGCCAAGATTACCTGGCTGATTGCTATCATGCTGATGCCGGTGTTCGGCGTGCTTTTGTTCGCCTATACACAGAGCGATATCGGCCACCGCGCTCTGAAGAAGCGCATGAATCGGCTTATATCGGATACGAAGGAGACCATTCCTCAGTCAGAGAGGGTGATGGAACATCTGGCGCAGGAGAACCGGGGAGTGGAATCTCTTGCCCGCTATATCAAGAGAAGCGGGTGCCATCCGGTGTACGAGCATACAAAAGTTGTGTATTTCCCATTAGGAGAAAAGAAGTTTGAGGAAATGTTAAGGCAGCTTGAGGCTGCAGAACATTTTATCTTTATGGAATATTTTATCGTAGAGGAAGGGCTGATGTGGGGAAAGATTCTTGAAATCCTTGCAAGAAAAGCTGCTGCGGGTGTGGACGTCCGCATTATGTATGACGGGGCCTGTGAGTTCGCTCTGCTGCCGAGGGACTATCCGAAACGACTGCGGGCGCTGGGAATCAAATGTAAGACGTTTGCGCCTGTGACGCCGTTTGTGTCTACCCACTATAATTAACGGGATCACAGAAAGATTCTGGTGATTGACGGCCATACGGCTTTTAACGGCGGGGTCAACCTTGCGGATGAGTACATTAACGAGAAGGTGAAGTTCGGTCATTGGAAGGATACTGCCGTTATGCTCAAAGGCGAGGCCGTGAAGAGTTTTACGCTTATGTTCCTTCAGATGTGGGGGATCCTGGAAGAGAAGGAAGATTATGCGCATTTCCTGTCCTTCCCGTCATTTTCTGCCGAAACGGCTAAGGGCTATGTGATTCCCTACGGGGACTGTCCGCTGGACGACGATAAGCTGGGAGAGCGGGTGTATATGGACATTCTGAACCGCGCCCAGGACTATGTACATATTATGTCGCCCTATCTGATTCTGGACGGGGAGATGGAGACGGCGCTGAAATTCGCAGCGGAGCGCGGAGTGGATGTGTCTCTGGTGCTGCCGGGGATCCCAGACAAAGCGGTGCCCTATGCGCTGGCTAAGACTCATTATGGGTCTCTGATCGACTCGGGGGTAAAGGTGTATGAGTATTCGCCGGGATTTGTCCATGCGAAGGTCTTTGTCAGCGATTCCAGGGAGGCGGTGGTTGGAACCATCAATCTGGATTATCGGAGCCTGTACCATCATTTTGAATGCGCCACGTTTCTTTACGGTGTAGAATGTATTGAGGAGATTGAGGCGGATTATCAGGAGACTGTGGCCAAATGCAGACGGGTGACGATGGATATGGTGCGTAAAGAGAAATGGACGGTGAAGCTGACAGGACAGCTCATGAAGGTGGCGGCGCCGTTGATGTAGGACAGGCGCTGACAGAAGAGGTATTGTTTGTATGGAACTTCGCAGGTAGAAGGATTCTGATATGCGGTTCCAGAAGGAAAATTATGAAGATAAGGAGTGATCATATGCCAGTAATCCGGCCTTTTAAATGTGTGCGACCGGCAAAGGATAAGGTGTCTGCCATTGCGGCGCTTCCCTATGACGTATATGACCGGAAGGAGGCAAAAGCGGTGGTGGAGGCAAATCCGCTTTCGTTTCTGAAGATAGATCGGGGAGAGACACAGTTTCCCGATGATACAGATATGTATTCGTCCCAGGTGTACGAGTGCGCCAGGGATACCCTTAAGGAGATGATAGAGGACGGTCTGTTCGTAACAGAAGAGGAAGACTGTTATTTCCTTTATGCTCTGACCCGTGACGGGAGAACGCAGACGGGAATCGTAGGGTGTGCCTCTGTGGATGATTACCTGGAGGGAAGGATCCGCAGGCATGAGAATACAAAGGAGGACAAGGAGCAGGACCGGATCTGTCATGTGGACGCCTTAAATGCCCAGACTGGTCCGATCTTCCTGGCGTATCGGCGGCAGGAGGAACTGGACCGGATTGTAGAGGAGGTACACAAAGAGGTTCCCCTTTATGATTTCACATCAGAAGACGGCGTCCGCCACCAGGTCTTTAAAATTGAGGCCAGACTGGAGGCAGCCGGGAAAATTGGAGAAATCTTTGCCAGGATCGGGTGCGTCTATATAGCAGACGGGCATCACCGGGCCGCCTCCGCCGTGAAGGTAGGACTGAAACGGCGCAGGGAGAGACCGGATTATGACGGGACAGAAGAATTTAACTATTTTCTGTCGGTGCTTTTTCCGGCGGAGGATCTGAAGATCTTTGACTATAATCGCGTGGTGACAGATTCTGACAGTATTGGAACCGGAAAGCTGATGGATGAAATCAGAAAATATTTTTATATAGAAGAAAGAGATACCATGTTCCGACCAGGCCGTAAAGGTGAGATGGGAATGTATCGCGATGGAAAGTGGTATTGTCTGACAGCGCATAAGGAACTGTACACAGGGGATCCGGTGGATGATCTGGACGTGTCGATTCTGCAGAATAAGATCCTTGAACCGGTCTTTAAAATCCAGAATCCCAAGGCAGATCCCAGGCTCCGGTTCGTGGGAGGGATCCGGGGGCTTGAGGAACTGGTGCGCCTGGCGGATGAATCCGGGGAGATCAGGGTGGCGTTTGCCATGTACCCTACATCCATGGAGGAACTGCTTGCAGTGGCGGATTCGGGAAGGCTTATGCCGCCTAAATCCACCTGGTTTGAACCGAAGCTTCGCAGTGGATTATTTATACATTTACTGTAAGGCATAATCAGAGTATCATTTTTAAAATAACAGAAAGGTGAACATGCAGATGAAAATAGCAGTAGCAGGAACAGGGTATGTGGGACTTTCCATCGCGACTCTGTTAGCACAAAACCATGAAGTTACAGCCGTGGATATTATTCCAGAGAAAGTGGAGATGATTAACCGCAGGGAGTCGCCGATCCAGGATGAGTATATTGAGAAATACCTGTCAGAAAAGGAGCTTCATCTGACGGCGACGCTTAATGCGGAATCTGCGTATAAGGACGCAGACTTTGTTGTCATAGCGGCGCCGACCAACTATGACAGCAAGAAGAATTTTTTCGATACCGGAGCCGTGGAATCGGTGATCCAGCAGGCGATTCAGTATAACCCGGATGCAATCCAGGTGATCAAGTCCACGATCCCGGTAGGATTTACTGCTTCTGTCCGTGAGAAATATCATTGCGATAATATTATTTTCAGCCCGGAGTTTCTAAGGGAGTCCAAGGCGCTTTATGACAACCTCTATCCAAGCAGAATTATCGTAGGGACGGACGTGATGAACGCACGTCTGGTGAAGGCGGCCAATACTTTTGCATCCCTTCTTAAGGAAGGAGCGGTGAAGGAGGATATTGATACACGGATCATGGGATTTACAGAAGCGGAGGCAGTAAAATTATTTGCAAATACCTATCTTGCCCTTCGAGTGTCATATTTTAACGAACTGGATACCTATGCCCAGATGAAAGGACTGAACACGAAGCAGATCATTGAGGGTGTGTGTCTTGACCCGCGTATCGGAACGCACTATAATAATCCGTCTTTCGGATACGGCGGTTATTGTCTGCCGAAGGATACGAAACAGCTGCTTGCGAATTATGCCGACGTACCCCAGAATATGATGTCTGCAATCGTGGAAAGCAACCGGACGAGGAAGGATTTCATTGCGGACTGTGTGCTTGAGATTGCCGGAGGTTATGGGGCAAACGGAGAATACAGCGCCGGAATGGAGGGGGAGGTGGTCGTCGGCGTATACCGGCTGACCATGAAGTCCAATTCAGATAATTTCCGTCAGAGTTCCATCCAGGGCGTGATGAAGCGGATCAAAGCAAAGGGAGCGACGGTCGTGATCTATGAGCCGTCTCTGGAAGACGGAAGTACCTTCTTTGGCAGTAAGGTGGTGAATGATCTGGAGAAATTCAAGGAGATGAGCCAGGCGATCATTGCCAACAGGTATGATCTTTGTCTGGACGATGTGAAAGACAGGGTGTTTACCCGTGATATTTTCCAGCGTGATTAGGGATTTTACGGATATCTTTGAAAAAATCTGCAATTCTGGGAGTTGTGCCCATATCTGATATTTTGTTGACGGATGCGTAAAATTGTGATACCATACCCTTCGTTGCACAATACATGTAACAAAATTGTAATAATTGTAATAAAGTTGAAATTATTGAATATACTTTATTAAAACAATATTCATGTATTGTAACAATAGGAGGGTAGTATTTATGATAAAAAACAAAAAATTTAATTCGGTGGTTGCTATGGTTTCGGCTTGTTCGCTAATGACGGTGGGGTTCACCAGCGAGGCGGCTTCGGCGCAGCCGGAAGCGCATATGGCCATGGGAACAAGAGACGTGCAGCAGATTATGAAGCTTGATAGTAATATGCTTGAGATCACACCGGAAACGCTTATGGTTTCAACGAAGGAAAAGATAGAGGAAGAACAGAGACGGAAAATAGAAGAGGTGGAGCAGAGAGAACGGGAGGCCAGAGAGAAGGCGGAACGGGAAGCCAGGGAGAAAGAGCAGCAGGAGGCGGCTGCGCTTCAGTCCCAGTACCAGGAACTGATGGCATCTATTATTTTCTGCGAAGCTGGTAATCAGCCATATGAAGGACAGGTTGCAGTGGGTGCGGTAATTATGAACCGGGTGCGAAGCAGCGCTTATCCGAACAGTATTGAGGCGGTGATCTATCAGTCGGGACAGTTCGGACCTGCGTCTACGGGATGGCTTGACAGGGTCAGAAGTTCCAGAGGATATACGGCTACGGCCATGCAGGCGGCTAATGATGCGCTGGCAGGGGCGAATCCAATCGGCGGGTGTCTGTATTTTGACCAGGGCGGATATGGGATGAAGATCGGAGCGCATTATTTCCATTAGTGTCTTACTTACTGGATCCACAGATATCGGACATATTTCAATGGGTACGCAGCATTTTTTCATTGGGGACGCAGTAAAATGTTATTTTACTGCGTCCCCAATTGACAATCAGACAATCATATAGTAAATTGCCGAATAGGGATTAAGCCGTAATGCGGCCTGTCCGTCTTTTAATGTTATCTCTTTCTTATCATATTTTTTCGTTCCCCCATATTCCTGGGCGTCGCTTGCCAGCAGAAGGGTCAGTTTCTTCCCTCTGTCAAGTTCAATCTTATAATCGTCCTGTTCCCGATCAGAAAAGTTGAAGACAGCAAGAATCCGTTCTTTTCCCGCAATACGCTCAAAGGCGTAGATGCATCGCACTTCCTGATGGCAGTCGATCCAGTGGAATCCTTCTGTTTCGTAATCTTTCTGATAAAACGCCGGATGCTCCAGATAGATCCGATTCAGATCTTTCATGAATCTGTGAAAGGCATCATGGATCGGATAAGTCAGGATATCCCAGTCCTGTTCTCTTTTCTCATCCCATTCTCTTAGCTGGCCGAACTCATTGCCCATAAAATTCAGTTTTTTGCCTGGATGAGCGTACATGTACATATAGAAAGCCCTTGCCTGGGGAAATTTCTGGTCGTATTCACCGTGCATCTTCTGCATGACGGTCGCCTTGCCGTGAACCACCTCGTCGTGAGAGAGGGGAAGAAGAAAAGCGTCGTTGTAATAGTACATCATGGAAAATGTCAGCTTATGGTAATTTTCTGTACGGTAATCGGGACCGGTACGGAAATAATCAAGCGTATCGTTCATCCATCCCATATTCCATTTATAATCGAAGCCAAGTCCTCCTTCGCAGACCGGTCTTGTGACGCCCGGATAGGAGGTGGAATCCTCGGCAGAGAGTATGGCGGTGGGGTGCCGTTCTTTCAGTCCCCGGTTCATTTCACGGATGAAGTCTACGGCAGTGTTATTGACGCCTCTTCCCGGTTCGCCCTGCCAGTAAATGATCCGGCTGATGGCATCCATACGGATTCCGTCGATGTGATATTCTGTAAGCCAGTAGTTGGCTGCAGACTGCAGGAAACTCCTTACTTCACCGCGGGAATGCATGAAATTACAGCTGCCCCATTCGCTGACGCCTACATCATGGTGGGGGTATTCATAAAGTGCGGTTCCATCGTAGTTTGCCAGGGCGTAGCCGTCTACGGCAAAATGAACGGGAACGAAGTCCAGGATTACGCCAATATCGTTTTGATGGCACTGATTCACGAATTCCATCAGATCTGCCGCAGTGCCGTAACGGGAGGTCGGGCTGAAAAAACCGGTGTTCTGATAACCCCAGGACTCATCGCAGGGATGCTCGCTAAGAGGCATGATCTCCACATAGTTGTACCTGTATTCTTTCAGATAAGGAATCAGAATTTCGGCCAGTTCTGTGTAGGTATACCAGTCGTCCGCCGCCTGCGACGGCTTTCGGAAGGAACCGAAATGAATCTCGTAGATGTTAAGGGGCCCGTCTTTGCAGTCGGAACGCTTCTGCATCCATCTGTCATCCTGGAAAGAACAGGCAGTGAGATCCCGGATGATGGATGCCGTACCCGGGCGTAGTTCCATGCCGAAACCATAGGGGTCACAGTGGTCGATGAAGGACTGGTCATGCCTGTAAATACGGTACTTGTACATCATACCTGGTTCTGCGTCTTTAGCATGGCATTCCCAGAAATTTCCATCATAGACTTTGTGCATCTCCCATTCCTTCCAGCCGGTGAATTCCCCGATCAGAGAGATCCTTGACGCTCCTGGCGCAAATGTACGGAAGGTGACGCCTTCTGCCTCTGAATGTGCTCCCAGAAACTGGTAGGCGTCGAATATTTTTCCTGTGTAAAATCCATAAAAATCCATAGTGTTTCCTCCGAATTATAAAAAATAATGGACAGTAGTTGTTTATTTGTTTTATAATTATTATACCGGCAATGAGAAAAGGTATCTACCGACAATCCAGACAGATAGGCGGATAACCAACGTTTTACGAAAAATGTCGGACAATTGCCTAAGGAGGATATGGTATGGATCTGCGGATTGAGAAGACTGAGCGGGGGATTAAGAATGCGTTCATTGCCCTGCGTTCTAAGAAACCATTAGAGAAGGTTACGGTTCGTGAGCTGTGTGAGCTGGCGCGTATCAATAAGTCTACGTTCTATTCCCATTACAGGGATATTTATGATCTGTCTGACAGCCTTGAGGACGAAGTGGTGCGGTCAATTACGAACAGTATCTCCCATCCGGAATATATTATGGAACACCCGGCGGAATTTACGAAGGAATTGTTTCTGGCTTATCTGTCGCAGAATTCCCTTACAATGATTTTGTTTTCCGGAAGTCAGAGGAATAACCTGGCGGACCGGATTGAGACGAGTATAAAAGAAATGGTGTTCCAGAAATATCCTGGCTACAGGGATGATGCGGTCTGGAATATTGTACTGAGTTATTGTATTCAGGGAGCCTATCATACGTTTCAGAGAAACAGAGAGGGGGATATGGATACTCTGATTGACGTACTTGGAGATATCACGGAGGTCGTGAAGGGAGTGTATGAAAAAAGGCATTGAACAGTCGCTAACTGTTTCATTAAAAGAAATTTTTGCTAAATTGTATATTGACAAGAAGAACGTTTGTTTGTATAATGGTTAAAGAACAAACGTTCTTTTGAATCTGAATGAAAAGTAAAGACGGACGGATTATGTTGGTAAGTGAATGCGAGAATCCAAGAGTATATGGTTATGTGAAGGAAGAAGAGATGAGAGAACAGGCAGCGGTTTCCCAGAGGTATCCGGCGGTACAGGCTTTGGCAAAGCAGACAGACTATATCCGGAAGGGCATGACGATATATGAAAAACTGAATATTCTGACGGATGCCGCCAAGTATGACGTGGCATGTACCTCCAGCGGAACAGAGCGTAATAGCGACGGAAGAGGGATTGGGAGCTGCGAACTGTCGGGGATCTGCCATAGTTTCTCGGCGGACGGACGGTGTATTTCCCTGCTTAAGATTCTTTTTACGAATGAGTGTATCTTTGACTGTAAGTATTGCGTCAACCGAAGGAGTAATGACGTGGCCCGCGCTTCCTTTACGCCGGAAGAGGTCTGTACGCTTACGATGGAGTTCTATCGGCGGAATTATATCGAAGGACTGTTCCTTAGTTCCGGAATTCTGAACAGCCCGGACTATACGATGGAACTGCTCTATGCGACCCTGTACCGTCTGAGGAAGGAGCATCATTTCCAGGGGTATATCCATGTGAAGGCGATACCTGGGGCAAGCCAGGAACTGATTCGGCAGACCGGTTTCCTGGCGGACCGTATGAGCGTGAATCTGGAACTTCCTACGGCAAAGAGCCTGAAGGCCCTGGCGCCCCACAAGACCAGGAAGACGATTCTGGAGCCAATGCGACTGGTACAGAACCGGATGGCGGAGAACAAGCAGGAGCTTACCTTATACCGCAATGCTCCCCGTTTTGTTCCGGCGGGACAGAGTACGCAGATGATCATAGGAGCAACGCCGGAGACGGACTATCAGATTATGCGGGTGGCGGAATCTTTGTACCAGAAGTTTGAACTGAAGAGGGTGTTTTACTCGGCTTTCGTGCATGTCAATGAGGATTCGGCGCTGCCTGCTAAGACGGGAGAAGGGCCGCCCCTTCTGCGGGAACACCGGCTGTATCAGGCGGACTGGCTGCTAAGGTATTATCATTTTCAGGCAGACGAGCTATTGTCAGAGGAGAATCCTAACTTTAATGTTGTGTTTGACCCAAAGTGCAGCTGGGCGCTGAAGCATCTGGAGGAGTTTCCGGTAGAGGTCAATCGGGCGGATTATCAGATGCTTCTGCGTGTGCCGGGAATCGGCTATAAGTCGGCAGTGAGGATTGTAAAGGCGAGGCGTCTTGGAGTTCTGGATTTTGCAGATCTTAAGAAGATCGGGGTAGTATTGAAGAGGGCGCTCTACTTTATTACCTGTAATGGCAGGATGATGTATCCGACGAAGATGGACGAGGACTACATTACAAGAAATCTGCTTGGCGCCGGGGAGAAGCTGCCGAAGGAAGTAGCGGGAATGGGTTATCGGCAGATCTCTCTGTTTGATGACGTGAAGTTTGGTAGTTGCAGCCAGATATCAGTCTGACGGTACGGGCAGGAAGGATGAAGACTGATTTTTCAGAACCTGCCCCAGGGTATTTTCAAGGTTTTTTCAGGAGGACGGATATGAGAACGGTTTATGTATGTAACGATACGGTAACGGGGATTTTTTCGGGAATCTATGATGCCTGGAAAGCGTCAAAGGGGGAGGAAGACTGTGAGATTGCGCTTCGCGGTATGCTGGATTTTCAACTATTCTGTGATTACGTTGAAGTGGAGGAGACGGAGCATAAGGCAATCGCCGTAGAGGCGCTGATTCGTAAGCATTTAGGAGAGAAAGCATATGGGGCGATCTATCATGCGGCGATGTCAGAAGATAAGGGAAAAGGAGATGCGATTCTGGGGACAATGCTTGCAGCCAGACACCTTGCGGACAGTACGAAGATTATGGACCATCTCGGACATCCGAAGGTGGAGAAGGTCTTTGAACTTGGCCGGAATGTGTTCGGAGAGGCACACAGTTACAAGGGATTTCTGCGGTTTCGGGAACTTAAAAACGGCGTACTATATGCGAAGATCAGACCAAAGAATCAGATTCTGACCTGCCTGGCGCCTCATTTTGCCAGTCGGCTTCCTGTGGAGAACTGGATGATTCATGACGCGCCCCATCAGATGTTCGCCGTCCATGAGGCCGGGAAGAAGTGGGTGATCGTGCGCGGTGAGAAGCCGGATGAAGAGATATTCAGGGACGTGTCTGACAAGGAAGAGGAATATGCAAGGCTGTGGACGGGATTCTGCCAGACGATTGCGATCGAATCCCGAATGAACCCTGAACGCCAGCGTCAGAATCTTTCTTACCGCTTTCGGGGGGACATGGTGGAATTCACAAATTCCTGTCATCCGTAAAAAAGTACACGCAAAACCTGCCGTCCATGATATAATACCTAAAGCGCTTGTATTGGCGGAATGGAAGAGAAGGCATTTCTCTGTTTACAGGGGATGCTCGGAGAGGATGGAATCTGGTATATGGACATGGAGCAGCCGGTGATTCGTATTTCTGTACGGAATCTGGTGGAATTTGTTTTAAGGAGCGGAGATATCGACAATCGGTCGGCAGGGGCGGATCGGGATGCTATGCAGCTTGGGGGAAAGATTCACAGAAAGATTCAGAGAAAGATGGGCGCAGATTACCAGGCGGAGGTGCCGGTAAAGTATGAGGTTACCTGCAGGGGATTTGTTTTGTCGGTAGAGGGCCGTGCAGACGGCGTGATCAGGCAGGCAGAAGGAGTCGTGATTGATGAGATCAAGGGGATCTTTAAGGATCTGGAATATCTGAAAGAACCGGTAGAAGTCCATCTGGCACAGGCAAAGTGTTATGCATATATCTATGCTTTTGACCATGATCTTAAGGAGATTGGCGTCCAGATGACTTACTGTAATCTGGAGACGGAGGAGATCAGACGCTTTCAGAGCGTCTATGAGTCTGAGACGTTGCAGGCGTGGTTTATGGACGTGCTTGGTCGATACGAAAAGTGGGCGAGGTATCAGATTGAGTGGAAGAAAAAACGGGATATCTCCATTAAGAAGGTCGAGTTTCCATTTACCTACCGGGAGGGACAGAAGGAACTGGTATCTTCAGTGTACCGGACAATCCTGCGGAAGAAGAAGCTGTTTATCCAGGCGCCTACTGGAGTCGGGAAGACGATTTCCACCGTATTTCCAGCCGTGAAAGCCGTGGGAGAAGGGCTGGGTGAGAAGATCTTCTATCTGACTGCGAAGACGATCACCCGGACCGTGGCGTGGCAGGCGTTCGAGACACTTAGGGAACAATGTCTTCGCATGAAGGTGATCGTGCTGACCGCAAAGGAGAAGATCTGCTTCTGCGAGGAGACGAACTGTAATCCGGCTGCATGTCCCTATGCGAAAGGGCACTACGACAGGGTGAATGACGCCGTCTTTGAACTGATCACATCTTCCGACGAACTGAATCGGGAGACTTTAGAGGAACAGGCAAGGAAGTGGCGGGTGTGCCCCCATGAGATGAGTCTTGACGTGTCAGAGTGGGCGGATGCGGTGATCTGTGACTATAATTATGTGTTTGACCCCAATGCTCATCTAAGGAGGTTCTTTGGCGAAGGGAATAAGGGGGAATATCTGTTTCTGATTGATGAGGCGCATAATCTGGTGGAACGTGGACGGAAGATGTACAGCGCTGAGATTTACAAAGAAGATTTTCTGAGGATTAAGAAGCTTGTCCGGTTAAGGGATTCGAAACTTGCGGGCAGGCTTGAGGAATGTAACCGTCAGATGCTTGCTTTGAAAAGGGAATGCGAGGGATACCAGGTTCTGAACAGTGTTTCTCATGTCTATCTGAAACTGATGTCGCTGATGACGGAGACGGAACGCTTCTTAGAGGAGTGCACAGAAGAGGACATACGCAAAGAAGTTCTTGATCTGTATTTTTCGGTCAGGATGTTTATCAATATTCATGATCGACTGGATGAAAATTATATGATCTATTCAGAACTTGAGGATGCAGGGAAGTTCAGGCTCTGCCTTTTCTGTGTGAACCCGGCGAACTGCCTGAAGGAATTTCTGGATAAAGGAAACAGCGCCGTGTTCTTTTCCGCTACCCTGCTTCCGATTCATTATTATAAAAAGCTTCTCAGTACATCGAAAGAGGATTATGCTATTTATGCAGAATCTCCTTTTGATCCGAAGAAAAGGAGGCTGCTGCTTGGAATGGATGTGAGCACAAAGTATACCAGACGCAGCCAGGAGACGTACAGGCGGTATGCCAGATATCTGATTCGGGTCGCAGGTTCGAAGAAGGGTAATTATATGGCTTTTTTTCCTTCTTATCAGTTTATGGAGGAAGTGTATGAAGCATTTCTGGGAATTCTGGAAGAAGAGGATGAGGATGCAGAAGGTTTGGAGTATGTGATGCAGTCTCGCCATATGACGGAGGAGGCAAGAGAGATTTTCCTTGAGAATTTCGGGGAAGCCAGGGAAAAGAGTTTTGTGGGGTTTTGTGTAATGGGAGGAATCTTTTCTGAGGGCATTGACCTTGCGAAGGATCAGTTGATCGGGGCCGTCATCGTAGGCACGGGGCTTCCCCAGGTGTGCCGGGAACGGGAATTACTAAAATCATACTTTGATGACTGCGGATATCGGGGATTCGATTATGCATACCTTTATCCGGGCATGAACAAGGTGCTTCAGTCGGCCGGACGAGTGATCCGTACTGACGAAGACCAGGGTGTCATCCTTCTGCTGGACGAGCGGTTTGGCGGCGGGCGGTATCGAGAAACATTCCCAAGGGAATGGAGAGATTATGGGATCTGCTCTGTGGATCGTGTGACGGAGCAGTTAGAAGCGTTCTGGGCGTCATTACAGATACAAGGCAGTCTGCCGCAGACGGATGAATTATGACGAAGAAGACAGGAGTTACCGGCTTAAGTGAGATGGAACAGGAGAGTATAACAGAATGATGATAAAGGAAGGAAAAGGGAAGGAAACGGCGGCGTTCTTTGTGTCAGCCCTGGGGATGCTGCTTCTGATCTTTGCAATGCTGCTGACTGCTTTTCAACTGGCGATCTATGGGGATCCTGATTACCGGTTTTATGAGAAGGAGTATACGAAATATCATGTCACAGATGCGCTTAATATGGAATTGAAAGACGTCATGAAGGTGACGGATTATATGATGGATTATCTGATCGGAAAAGAGGAAGAACTTTCTATTGTGATAAAGGTAGACGGCAGAACTCAGGATTTTTTTAATGAACAGGACCGGTTTCATATGGGAGAAGTAAAAGATCTGTTTCTGGGCGGGCTTAAACTTCGGAACATCTGTCTGTTGCTTGTATTTCTGATCATGATGGGACTGATTGTTCTGAAAATGGACTGGAGGCGTCTGGTTCCAAAGGCTTTCTTCCGGGTGTTGATTTTACTGACGGTTCTGGGCGTTCTGCTTGGGATTGCGTTTACCGTGGACTTTACGCGGTGTTTTACGATTTTCCATGAGATTTTTTTTGATAACGACTTGTGGATGTTTAACCCTGGTGAAGATTATATGATCCGTATGCTGCCGGAAGGCTTCTTTTCGGATATGGTGGTAAGAATCGGGACTACGTTTATCGGGATGACGGCCGCCTTAAGCGGGGCGCTCATCATTGTGAGAAAATAATTTTATATTACGCAGAAATATGGTACAATGAGGTGACACAAAGGATGTGTGAGGCCATCGGAGATCTAAGCGGTGGCAGATTACAACCAGCAGCAAAAACCAGGTATGGAGGAGAAGGTATGGGCAAAGTAAGACGAGTGTATGTAGAGAAAAAAGAAGGATTTGGAGTACAGGCGCAGGATCTTAAGAATGAGATCAGCAGTTATCTCGGAATCCAGAACGTGGAGAATGTGCGTGTACTGATTCGTTATGACGTGGAGAATCTTTCAGATGAGACTTTCAAGAAGGCCTGCAGGGGTGTCTTTGCGGAACCGCCGGTCGATCTGTTGTATGAGGAAGAGTTTCCTGTGGCGGATACCTGCCGGGTATTCTCTGTAGAATACCTGCCGGGACAGTTTGACCAGCGTGCGGATTCTGCCGTTCAATGCGTGCAGTTTATTAAGGAGGATGAGCAGCCTGTAATCAGGACGGCGACGACGTATGTGATTCAGGGCAGGGACGGAGTCATTTCAGAGGAGGAATTTGAACGGATCAAGGCCCATTGCATCAATCCGGTTGATTCCAGGGAGACCGGACTTCAGAAACCAGAGACTCTTGTGGAGGATTTTGACGACCCGGAGGATGTGAAGATATTTGACGGTTTCAGAGATATGGAGGAGAGTAAGCTAAAGGAGTTGTATGACTCTCTGGGCCTTGCCATGACCTTCAAGGATTTCCTGCATATCCGAACCTATTTTAAGGGGGAAGAAGACAGAGATCCGACCATGACGGAGATCCGGGTTCTTGATACCTACTGGTCTGACCATTGCCGTCATACCACGTTTTCGACAGAACTTACGGAGGTGTCCTTTGGAGAAGGCGACTACCGGAAACCCATGGAAGAGACGTATCGGCAGTATCTTAAAGATCATAGTGAGATTTTTAAGGGAAGGACGGACAAGTTTGTATGCCTGATGGATCTTGCGCTGATGGCTATGCGGAAATTAAAGCAGGAAGGGAAGCTTGCCGACCAGGAAGAGTCCGATGAGATCAATGCCTGCAGCATCGTCGTGCCGGTCAGTGTAGACGGCGTCGAGGAAGAGTGGCTTGTGAACTTCAAGAATGAGACTCACAATCATCCGACGGAAATAGAGCCTTTCGGAGGTGCGGCTACCTGTCTTGGCGGGGCAATCAGAGATCCGTTGTCCGGGCGTACCTATGTCTACCAGGCTATGCGTGTGACCGGAGCATCTGACCCGACCGTATCTGTCAACGACACTATGAAGGGGAAACTCCCTCAGAAGAAACTGGTGCGTAAGGCGGCGCATGGCTATAGTTCTTATGGGAACCAGATCGGTCTTGCAACCGGAGCTGTCAAGGAGATTTACCATCCGAACTATGTGGCCAAGCGTATGGAGATCGGTGCGGTGCTGGGGGCGGCTCCCAGGCGCGCAGTCATCCGCGAGACCTCCGATCCCGGCGATATCATTATTCTGCTTGGCGGTCGTACCGGCAGGGATGGCTGCGGCGGCGCCACCGGTTCTTCCAAAGTCCATACAGAGGATTCGACCAGTACGTGCGGCGCAGAGGTGCAGAAAGGAAATCCGCCGACTGAACGAAAGATTCAGCGGCTGTTCCGGCGGGAGGAAGTCAGCAGGCTGATTAAGAAATGTAACGATTTCGGCGCGGGAGGAGTATCTGTGGCAATCGGCGAATTAGCGGACGGACTCAGGGTTGATCTTGATAAAGTGCCGAAGAAGTATGCCGGGCTTGACGGAACGGAGATTGCTATTTCGGAATCCCAGGAACGTATGGCAGTGGTGGTGGATCCGAGGAACGTGGATGAATTCATGGGATACGCTAAAGAAGAGAATCTGGAGTCTACCTGCGTGGCAGTGGTGACAGAGGAACCAAGGCTTATCTTATCCTGGAGAGGAAGAGAGATCGTGAATCTTTCCCGCGCATTCCTGGATACGAACGGGGCCCATCAGGAGACAAAGGTTGCGGTAGATATCCCGGGAAGGAAGGATGGCATCCTGGTGAGAGAAGATGTGGCGGATGTGAAGGAATGCTGGCTGTCGATGTTAAAGGATCTGAATGTCTGCTCTCAGAAGGGGCTTGTGGAGATGTTCGACGGATCCATCGGAGCGGCTTCCGTATTCATGCCTCATGGCGGTAAGTACCAGATGACAGAGACTCAGGCAATGGTGGCGAAACTGCCGGTTCTGACAGGTGACTGTGACACGGTGACGATGATGAGTTATGGGTTTGATCCCTACCTTTCTACCTGGAGTCCGTTCCATGGAGCCATCTATGCCGTGACGGAATCTGTAGCCAGGATTGTGGCGGCCGGAGGAGACTATCGTAAGATCCGGTTTACCTTCCAGGAGTATTTTCGCCGTATGACAAAGGATCCGCACAGATGGAGCCAGCCTTTTGCAGCGCTTCTGGGTGCATATCATGCCCAGATAGGATTTGGCCTTCCGTCTATCGGCGGAAAAGACAGTATGTCGGGAACTTTTGAGGATATTGATGTTCCGCCGACGCTGGTTTCGTTTGCCGTGGATGTGGCGCAGGAGAAGGATATCATAACGCCGGAACTGAAGCGGGCGGGCAGTAAGCTGGTCTGGCTGCGAATGATGACGGACGAATATGATCTTCCGGTATATGATCAGATTATGGAACAGTACCGGAGATTTACGCAGGATATCCGCAGCGGCAGGATTCTCTCGGCATATGCTCTTGACAGGCATGGAATTGCGGCTGCGGTAAGCAAGATGGCATTCGGGAACCGGATGGGTGTGAAGATTGAGCACAATGTAGACGAGAGAGATCTGTTTACACCGGCGTTCGGCGATATTATTGCAGAGGTTCCGGCAGAGAAAGTGGGAGAACTGTGCATTACCTATACCGTAATCGGAGAGGTGACAGATGACGGGGCATTCTCTTACCGGGATGTGACAATTGCGGAATCCGAAGCAGAAGAGGCGTGGAAGGAAACGCTTGAGAAGGTATTTCCAACGAATTCTGACGCAAAAGGGCAGGACGTAAAGATTGAGAAGGGATTGTATGAGACGAAAGATGTTCATATCTGTGCCCATAAGATTGCAACGCCTACCGTATTTATCCCGGTCTTCCCAGGGACAAACTGTGAGTATGACAGTGCGGGAGCCTTTGAACGCGCAGGGGCTAAGACAATCGTCCAGGTATTCCGTAATATGAGTGCAGAAGATATCCGGGATTCCGTGAGATGCTTTGAGAAGGCGATCGACCAGTCTCAGATCATTATGTTTCCAGGAGGATTCAGTGCGGGGGACGAACCGGACGGTTCGGCAAAGTTTTTTGCAACGGCATTTCAGAATGCGAAGATGAAGGAAGCGGTAGAACGTCTTCTGAATGAACGGGACGGGCTTGTGCTTGGGGTCTGCAACGGTTTCCAGACACTTGTGAAGCTTGGTCTGCTTCCAGACGGAGAGATTACGGGACAGAATGAAGATTCCCCCACCCTGACCTATAATACGATCGGGCGGCATATTTCGAAGATGGTATATACCAGGGTAGTGTCGAATAAGTCTCCCTGGCTTCAGAAGGCGGAATTGGGCGGAGTATATACGAATCCGGCATCCCATGGAGAGGGCCGTTTTGTGGCAAAGCAGGAGTGGATTGATAAGTTGTTCGCTAACGGACAGGTGGCGACACAGTATTGTGATCCCGAAGGAAATATCTCTATGGATGAGGAGTGGAACGTCAATGGATCTTACTGTGCGATTGAGGGAATTACCAGTCCAAACGGGCGGGTGTTTGGCAAGATGGCTCATTCAGAGAGGCGCGGAAGATCTGTGGCAGTAAATATATATGGAGAACAGGATCTTCAGATCTTTGAGTCCGGGGTTGCTTACTTCAGATAGAATAGGACAGAAAAAAGGGCTGTCTGGAAAAATACTTCCAGACAGCCTCATTAAACGAAGGTTTTATGTAACAGAGAAGCCGCAGGCTGAACTGTTACGGTTCTATTCGTAAGAATTAGAATTTTTGCGTTGCTGACGGTATACAAACTGACGAATGTCTTTCTCTGCACCATTGGACAGGTTGACAAACAGGCAGCCATAGCCATAATAATTATCCCGGATGACTGTCTCACGCAGTACGGCCGCCCGTACTTTCAGAAGCTTCATCATGAAACAATACTGAAATTCCAGTTGTTCGTCTTTTTCCAGCCGTGTATCGGTTGTCAGATATAAACCGCCGACACTAATGTTATGTATGGTTCCAGAAAAGTAGCCGTGACCTTTGGAGGAAAAGAGCGTCTCTTGGTTCAAGTCTACCCGGAGATCCTGCTGGCGCTGGAGGACTTCGATCGTCTCAAGAACTTTGCAGTCGGCAGCCCATGCCTCAGATATATAGGAATCCGTGTTCTTCTGAATCACAAGTTTGCAGAATGTCTTGATCTGACCTGCCTGATTGTCAAAAAAATCAATCCGGATCCTGTCGGTATAATTCTCTAATCCATGTTCCTTAATATTCTCATCTCCAAAATAGATATGAATCGTATCATCGTCGCATACAACTCTGGCTTTTATCAGGATGTCAGATTCAGAACCGGGTTTGTAGATTACACAGGAATTGCATTTTTTCAAGGTCATAACTATAAAACCCTCCTTAAATTTTAGATAGAAATAGGATAATAGATATTATATTTTATCATGTTAACCTGCAGATTGCAATTGCAATTTAGGATAATGATGACGGTTTGTAGTATTTATATTACAAGAAAACCAGCAGAATTGGAGAAATTTCAGAAATGAATTGATTTCATGGAACGGATTGTTTATAATAAATCTGATATAGTGTCGGCAGATTATGCCTTTCTTTTTTGAGAAATGACACGGCAGAACCTAAAAGTGCAGGAATGTCCGTAGTAATGAGTAATAAGAGAACTAAGAAGAGGGAAACAAGGATGTTTAATAAGACAAAAAAATTTCTGATCAGCAGCGTTTTCGGTCTGGTGATACTTTGTATCGTTATCTTTGTCATACTTGGATCGGTAATGAGCCGAAAAAGTTATAATGCCATTAACGCAGTAGGCATGCTATATATGTCAGAGATGAGTGTTCAGCTGCAGCAGAAGTTCAATGCCGTGATTGATCTTCAGAAATCGAGGGTACAGGCGGTGATTAAGCGTACGCCGCCCGAGAAGTCTGTCTATGGAGAGGAGATGTTAGAAGACCTGTATCTGAGTGCAGAGATCAGGGAGTTCGAATATTTCGGGATGTATCGGAAGGACGGGGCGCATGAGACTGTCTATGGGGAAGAAATAGATTTTCTGAGCGAGGAAGAATTTCAGGATACATTGAATATAGAAGAAAAGGTTATTACCAGCGGTTACAGTGAGAGCGGCAGGAAGCTGCTTCTGTTTGTGGTAGATGCGGCATATCCAATGGGAGACGGCGGAACCAGCGACGTTGTCGTGGCAGGCATTCCGATGGAGTATCTGGAGACGGCGCTTGTTCTTGAGGGAGACGGTACCATGGTGTATTCTCACATTATTCGCAGGGATGGAGATTTTGTGGTAAGAACAGGAGGCGCATTCCGGGATAATTATTTTGTGCGTATACAGGAGACGGTTTCAGATAAGAATGAGGAAAGCCCCGAGGAATACGTGAGGCAGTTCAGATCTGCGATGGAAGAGGCGGAAGATTATTCTGTACTGATACTGGATAATTCGAGCGTCCACCAGCATATGTATGCGGCTCCGTTGGAGGGTACGGACTGGTATCTGGTATCTGTCATGCCGTACGGAGTTCTGGACGGTGTGATTATGGAGCTTAATCGCGACCAGCAGATCATCATACTGGCCGCCTGCGGCGTGATCCTCCTTTCACTGGCATTCATCTTTTTCCGCTATTTTAAGCTCTCTCAGCAGCAGCTTCGGGAATTAGAAGAGGCAGAAAAGAAAGCGTTCCATGCCAGTCAGGCCAAGAGTGATTTTTTATCCAGCATGAGCCATGATATCAGAACGCCCATGAATGGGATTGTAGGAATGACGGCGATTGCCCTGGCGAATGTAAAGGATCCTGACAGGGTTCGGGACTGTCTTAAGAAGATCGGTCTTTCCAGCCGTCATCTGCTGGGGCTGATTAACGACGTACTGGATATGTCTAAGATTGAAAGCGGGAAACTGTCTCTTAATATAGATATTCTGTCCTTAAGAGAGACCATGGAAAGCATCGTGAATATCGTACAGCCGCAGATTCGGGAGAGAAAACAGCATTTTGATATTTTTATACGGGATATCCAGGCAGAAAGCGTATACTGCGACGGAGTTCGTCTGAACCAGGTACTCATTAACATTCTGTCCAACGCAATCAAGTTCACGCCTGGCGGCGGCAGAATTAATGTCTTTTTGTACCAGGAGGATTCACCTCTGGGGAACGGCTATGTGCGCTGTCATTTTAAGGTGAAGGATACGGGAATCGGAATGTCGCCGGAGTTCCAGAAGAAGATATTTGATACATTTTCCAGAGAAGATTCAAAGGTGCAGAAGATTGAAGGAACCGGTCTTGGTATGTCGATTACCAAGGTTATTGTAGAAATGATGGGAGGAGACATTGAGGTCAGGAGTCAGCAGGGAGAGGGAAGTGAGTTTCACATTGTGGCTGACTTTGAGAAAGCGCTGGTTGAGGAGATGGATATGGTGCTTCCGCCCTGGCGTCTGCTGGTAGTAGACAACAATGAAGATTTGTGCCGCAGCGCGGCATCAGCTTTAAAAGAGATGGGTGTGAATGCACAATGGGCGCTGGACGGAGAAGGTGCAGTACGGATGATCGAGGATTGCGTTAAGAAGAATATGGCTTATGACGTTGTGCTGCTCGACTGGAAGATGCCAGGGATGAATGGATTAGAGACAACCAGAATGATCCGCAAAGCTGTCGGAGACGAACTGCCGATCTTTATTATTTCTGCTTATGACTGGAGCGACATCGAAGACGAGGCGCGCGCCGCCGGAGCTCATGGCTTCATCTCCAAGCCGTTGTTCAAGTCGAATCTGTATCTGGGGCTTAGCCGGTATATGTGCGGAAATACGCAGGAGGAAAGGCCTGAGACGGAGCTGGTGGATTTTGAAGGAATGCGTATCCTGCTGGCAGAGGATAATGAACTGAACTGGGAGATTGCCCAGGATATCCTTACAGAAGCCGGATTTGAAGTAGACTGGGCAGAGGATGGGCAGATCTGTCTGGATAAATTTCAACAGTCTGAACCTGGCTATTACGATGCAGTACTTATGGATATTCGAATGCCGGTCATGAACGGTTATGATGCGGCAAAAGCTTTACGTGCATTAGATCGTCCCGATGCGAAACTGCCGATTATTGCCATGACGGCGGATGCGTTTTCGGAGGATATACAACAGTGCCTGGAGTGTGGCATGAATGAACATGTAGCAAAGCCGATTGATATTCAGAAACTCATGAAGCTTTTGAAAACCTATTTGAAATAGTGTGAGATCAATTAGAGTTAAGGAAGAGATTTTGATGAGTAAAAAAAGGAAAATTTTTGAAAAGAAAAAGATTTTAATTGTTGATGATTCGGAGATTAACCGCTCACTGTTGTCAGATATGCTTTCTGATGAATATGAAATTTTAGAGGCGGAAAACGGAATGGAGGCGTCGGCAATCCTGCATGACCGGGAGCAGGAGATTGCACTGGTGCTTCTGGACATTATGATGCCAGTCATGGACGGATTTGAGATGCTGGTAATTATGAATAAGAATGGATGGATCAAGGATATTCCGGTTATTATGATTTCTGCCGAGAATGTCCCGGCATACGTGGACCGCGCTTACGACCTGGGCGTACAGGATTATATCAGCAGGCCCTTTGATGAGAGAACCGTACGGCGGCGGGTAATCAATACAATCATTCTCTTTACCAAACAGAAAGAATTGTCCCATATGGTGACGAATCAGATACTGGAGAAAGAGAACGACAACAAACTTATGATTGAGATTCTGTCCAATATTGTGGAATTCCGTAACGGCGAGAGCGGACTGCACGTTCTGCACATACGGATGCTGACAGAACTGATCTTAAAATGGCTGATCAGAAAGAAGCTGTACCGGATTTCGCCGGAAGATGTTTCGCTGGTCTGTAACGCATCGTCGCTCCATGATATCGGTAAGATCTCCATCCCCTCGGAAATCCTGAATAAGCCGGGGCGTCTGACGGATGAAGAGTATGAAATTATGAAAGAACATGCCTCGGAAGGTGCGAAAATACTGAGTAATATCCCTTTTCGGGAGAACGAACCGCTGATCCGTCTTGGTTTTCAGATCTGCAGATGGCATCATGAGCGGTATGACGGAAGAGGATACCCAGATGGACTTGAAGGAGACGAAATTCCCATTGCGGCGCAGGTAGTGGCTCTGGCGGACGTGTATGATGCATTAACGAGTAAACGTGTCTACAAGGATGCGTATTCCCATGAGAAAGCCGTTGACATGATTCTTAACGGGGAGTGCGGCGTATTTAATCCGCTGCTTATGGACTGTCTAAAGGATATCGCGCCTACCTTGAAAGAAGAACTGCGTATGCGTTCCGAGGGTAAGAAGATGCAGGAAGAAGTCATTGATGCGGTAGAGAAGATGGTAGAAAAAGGCGAACTGGACGTTTCGGACCGGACACTGAAGCTGTTGGAACGTGAGAGGGTTAAATATCAGTTCTTTGCGGAACTGTCTCAGGAGATTCAGTTTGAATATACGGTTTCCCCCGAGATACTGATTCTCTCAGAATGGGGAGCGAATTATCTGAATATGCCGGAGACAATCATGAATCCACGAAAGGATAGTTTTGGGACAGAGGTGTTTACCCAGAACGACTTCGAGCATCTTCTCAATCTGCTTGAAAAGACGACTCCAAAGGCGCCTGTGGTAGAAGAAAAATATCTGCTGAATATTAACGGCCAGGAGAGATGGAGCAAGGTGATTGCACGTTCCATGTGGGGAAGCTGGGAGCCGCCGGAGTACACGGGGGCAATCGGTAAGATCGTGGATATCCATGAGGATATGGAGAAGATGAACCATCTGGAAGTGATGGCGGCCCATGATTCTCTCACAGGACTTTTGAATCATAAAGCGGCCAAATCTCAGATTATCGCCCGTATGTCGGAAGATGAAGAGAGGAAGTTTCTCTTGCTTGTGTTTGACCTTGATCATTTCAAACTGGCGAATGATACATATGGCCATCTGTTTGGCGACGAGGTGCTTAAGTATGTATCCGAAAAATTAAAGAAGAACACGAGAGCGGTAGATATTGTCGCCAGGATGGGGGGCGACGAATTTCTGATCTTCATGCCCTACAAAGACAATATGGAACCCCAGGTGAAACGTATTTTTGAACTGCTGTCAACGAAGTATGAGAAATTCCCGATCAGCATCAGCATGGGGATTGCATGCGCAAAAGATTGCGACGGAAGTTATGATAATTTATTCCATATGGCGGACGAGGCGTTGTACGAGGTTAAGAGAAGCGGCAGGAATAATTATTGTTTTTACCATAAATAAAGTTCTACAAAGAAGGTTAGGAGGAAAATCACGATGACTGTAAGAGAATGTTACGAAGCGATGGGGGCAGATTATGAAGATGTGGCAGGGAGGCTCAGAACGGACGAGAGAATCAAAAAATTTGTACTGAAACTTCTGAATGACAAGAGTTATGATCTGCTGATCAGTTCCATTGAATCCGGCGATATGAAAGAGGCATTCCGCGCGGCTCATACACTGAAGGGAGTCTGCCAGAATCTGTCGGTTACTAAGCTCTACCATTCGGCTTCCGAACTGGCTGACCGTTTAAGAGACGGTCAGGAGTATGGAGAGGATGTGGCGCCGCTTTTGGAACTGGTAAAGAAGGATTATGCGCTTGCGATGGACTGTATTCAGAAACTAGCGTAGTGATGGCATGTGCCTGGCATACCGTCGGTAGGATTTTGCCGATAGTCTGCCAGGCATTTTTAATGATATTAGGAAGCTTCGTTCCAAGTTCCAGATTTTACAATCAAATGAAATTTGGAGTGCACTCTGTTGCAAGAAAATCCTTCGTTACTCGTATAATTTCCACAATATTCGTTTATAAATGAAGGAAAACAAATATAAAATTGCAAAAAAAGCAAAAAAATGTTAAAAAAGTCTTGTGTTCCAGGGCAAAAACCTTTAAAATATAAAAGGAAATCAGATTTAGGAGGTAGAAAGGTATGTCATATGTTGATGAAGTCCTGGAAAAGGTAGTGGCGAAAAACCCTGCCGAGCCGGAATTCCACCAGGCGGTAAAGGAAGTATTGGAGTCATTGAGAGTGGTAGTCGAGGCGAATGAAGAGAAGTTCAGGAAGGATGCCTTGCTTGAGAGACTGGTAGAGCCGGAGAGACAGATTAAGTTTCGCGTACCATGGGTAGACGACAAGGGACAGGTTCAGGTGAACACGGGTTACCGCGTACAGTTTAACAGTGCAATCGGGCCTTATAAAGGAGGATTACGTCTTCATCCGTCAGTGAACCTTGGTATTATCAAGTTCCTTGGATTTGAGCAGGTCTTCAAGAACTCCCTGACAGGCCTTCCAATCGGAGGAGGAAAGGGCGGTTCTGATTTTGATCCGAAGGGCAAGTCAGACAGGGAAGTGATGGCATTCTGCCAGAGCTTTATGACAGAACTTTGCAAATATATCGGGGCGGATACGGACGTACCGGCGGGAGATATCGGAACAGGAGCAAGAGAGATTGGATATTTGTTCGGACAGTATAAGAGAATCCGAGGATTATACGAAGGCGTACTTACTGGAAAAGGGTTAAGCTACGGCGGCTCGCTTGCAAGAACAGAGGCCACAGGCTTTGGGCTTCTCTACCTGACGGAGGAACTGCTGAAACTGAACGGGAAAGAGCTTGCAGGCAGGACCGTTGCAGTATCCGGTTCCGGCAATGTGGCGATCTACGCCATAAAGAAGGCTCAGGAACTGGGGGCGAAGGTTGTGACGGCCAGTGATTCCAACGGATGGGTATATGATCCGGAAGGAATTGACGTGGCGGCATTGAAGGAGATTAAGGAAGTCAACCGTGCAAGGCTTAAGGAGTATAAGAAATATCGTCCGAATTCTGAATATCATGAGGGAAGAGGCGTATGGTCCGTTAAGGTGGACGTGGCTCTGCCATGTGCGACTCAGAATGAACTTCACCTGGAAGATGCGAAGCTGCTGGTAGAGAATGGATGTATCGCAGTTGCTGAAGGTGCGAATATGCCTACCACTCTGGAAGCGACGGAATATCTGCAGGAGCATGGCGTGCTATTTGCACCAGGAAAGGCTGCGAATGCCGGCGGTGTGGCGACGTCTGCACTTGAGATGTCACAGAACAGCGAACGATTAAGCTGGTCATTTGAAGAAGTGGATGCAAAGCTTAAAGATATTATGGTGAATATCTGCCATAATATGGCTGATGCCGCAAAACGCTACGGCGCAGAGGGGAACTATGTGGTTGGAGCAAATATCGCAGGATTTGAAAAGGTCGTAGACGCCATGACCGCCCAGGGAATCGTGTAAAATGTCAGAGAATACCCGCAGATGACGAATCTGCGGGATTTTTTATCTTATTGTTATATTCACAGCCACTTCACACACATGCGCAAAAACAGCCAGCAAAGCTGTCTGCCGATGCGGTGCATCTTGATTTTTTGCTTATGTGTGTAAAAGTGACTGATTCCAGTCAGATAAAAACTGTCAATCAGCTTCTTACAAGCTGCACTTGACGAATCTGACTGCCATTTTTTATCTGACTGTGAATAGTAACATCTTATTGCAAATTCATGAAAATTTTGGTTGACGAAAGACGAAAAAAATGGCACTCTTATTATTAGCAGCGAAAGAAATCTGATTTTTGGGGAAGTGATAACTATGGGAAAGAAGACTGGGAAAGTTTATGTCGTGGGGCATAAGAATCCGGATACAGACTCGATCTGTTCTGCAATTGCGTATGCGAATCTGAAGAAAGAGATCACCGGCGACGAGTATGTAGCCAAGAGGGCGGGGCAGATTAATGAAGAAACGCTTTATGTACTGAAACGGTTCAAGGTGCGGGCGCCGGAACTGTTGGCAAATGTGAAACTTCAGGTGAAGGATATCGACATACATAAGATTGAAGGCGTGGACCCGAATGTGTCGATCAAGGCTACCTGGGAGAAGATGAAGGAGCAGAATGTGAAGACCCTTCCGATTCTGAAGGATGAGGAACTGGTGGGCGTGATCTCAACAGGGGATATTGCGACTTCTTATATGGACGTATATGACAACAATATTTTGTCGGAGGCGAAAACTCAGTATAAGAATATCGTGGATACACTGGAGGGGACGCTGATCTGCGGCAATGAACACGGATATTTCATGAAAGGCAAGGTGACAATCGCAGCTTCAAGCCCGGAACTGATGGAGGAATTTATCGAGAAAGACGATCTGGTTATTCTTAGTAACCGGTATGAATCTCAGGCCTGTGCGGTCGATATTGACGTGAGCTGCCTGGTGGTTTGTCAGGGAGCGGAAGTGTCGAAAAGGCTCATTAAGAGGGCTGAGGAGCAGAGTATCGTAATAATCAGCACGCCTCACGATACCTATACGGCGGCGCGGCTGATTAACCAGAGTATTCCGGTAAAGCATTTTATGACAAAGGCTCCTCTTATGACTTTTCGTATGACAGACTATGTGGATGATATCAAGGAATCCATGACAAAGAAGAAGTTCCGGGATTTCCCGATTCTTGACAGGCACGGGCGTTTCAAAGGGTTTATTTCCAGGCGGCGTTTTCTTGATGTGAGTAAAAAGCGGGTGATTCTGGTAGATCATAATGAGAAATCCCAGGCTGTGGACGGGATCGAAGAGGCGGAGATTGTGGAGATTATCGACCATCACAGGCTTGGCAGCATTGAGACGATGGGGCCGGTCTTCTTCCGAAACCAGCCGGTGGGATGTACGGCGACGATTGTTTACCAGATGTACGAAGAGTACGGGGTGAAGATTACGCCTACCATTGCCGGGCTTCTCTGTTCTGCGATTATTTCTGATACACTGTTGTTCCGTTCCCCCACCTGTACCCAGGTGGACGAGAAGGCGGCGAAGAAGCTTGCGAAGCTTGCGGATATTGATCTGGAGAAGATGGCGGGAGAGATGTTTAAAGCAGGAAGCAGTCTGGCGGGAAAGACGGCAGAAGAGATCTGTTTCCAGGATTTCAAGCAGTTTACGGTAAACGACGTCGTGTTTGGCGTGGGGCAGATTAATTCCATGAATAAGGAGGAACTAAAGGAGATCAAAGAGGTTCTGCTGCCGCATCTGCCGGAGGTACTTAATGCAAATCATCTGCAGATGGTTTATTTCATGCTGACGGATATCCTTGACGAGTCTACGGAACTTCTTTGTGTGGGAAATAATGCGAAGGAATATATTATTGACGCCTTTGACTTGAATGAGGATGCGGATAAAGTGGTACTCAAGGGCGTAGTGTCCAGAAAGAAGCAGTTGATCCCTACGCTGGTGGGGACGCTGCAGCAGTAAATCATGCTGAATTGAAGGAGGAGAAGAAAAGTGGAGATATCAGGAAACAGGCAGGTCTGGAAGCCGGGCAATATGTTATACCCCCTTCCGGCCGTGATGGTCAGTGCGGCAGATCTGGAAGGGAATGCGAATATCCTGACAATAGCGTGGACGGGAACGATCTGTTCCGATCCAGCCATGCTCTATATTTCTGTACGGCCAGAGCGTTACTCTTACCATATGATCCGGGAGACGGGGGAATTCGTGGTCAATCTGACTACTGAGGAACTTAAGTCTGCAACGGACTGGTGCGGCGTGAAGTCGGGAAGGGATTTGGATAAATGGAAGGAGATGAAGCTGACCTGCGGGCCGGCGGCAAAGCTTTCACATGCCCCGGTAATTCTGGAGAGTCCGGTCAATATCGAATGCCGGGTGACGGAGGTTAAGGAACTGGGATCGCATCATATGTTCCTGGCCGAGGTTTTAGCAGTTCAGGTGGACGAAAGATATATGAAGGAGAACGGGAAGTTTGAATTAAATTCCACAGGGCTTCTGGCGTATTCCCACGGAGAGTATTTTGGACTTGGGAAAGAACTGGGAAGGTTTGGGTTCAGCGTGAAGAAGCGGTAGGACAGACCACATTTTTCAATTTGGGACGTAGTAAAAGTGCATTTTACTACGTCCCCCTTACATACATATAGTAGGGAAGGATATGGTAATCTGAGGTAATGTGGATATGAAGAAAAAGGAATACTGTGGAATCGTGGTTTTATGCGGTCTGCTCTATATGTTCTGCTTATTTAATTTTCTGGGAATTTCACTGCGTCAGCCGGGAGGTATGCGGCAAGAGAAAACAGAGGAGGCGGCAGGGAGGACAGAGAAAGAAAAGGGCTCTTTTGAAGAAGGGGAGGCGCCAAAGATCGCCATTACTTTTGACGACGGCCCGAGCGCCCATTGTACGGGCCGGCTGCTGGACGGATTGAAGGAGAGGGGAATTAAGGGAACGTTTTTTCTGATTGGTAAGAATGCCGAGGAGAACCCGGAACTGGTAAAGCGGCTTTTTGAGGAGGGGCATCTCATCGGAAATCACACCTACAGTCATGTGGAAATCACCAGACTGTCGGATGAAGATGCAAAAAAGGAGATTATGGAGACAGACCGGGTGATTAGCGCCGTTACTGGCGAGCATGTTGAGTATATGCGTCCTCCTTTTGGGCTATGGCAGGATGAACTGGAGGAAGATCTGGACGTGATGCCGGTCATGTGGAGTATCGATCCGTTGGACTGGACTACGAAAAATGTGGAAGAGATCGTAAATAAGGTAGTGACGCAGGCTGAAGAAAATGATATCATACTTCTGCATGACTGTTATGATACCAGCGTGGATGCCGCACTTCGGATTGTGGATATTCTGAAGAAAAAGGGATTCGAGTTCGTAACAGTGGATGAACTGCTCATGGATTAAAGGCAGGCTGAAGGAAATAAGACAGGGGAGATGGAACATGGAACATGAATTTGCCAGGACAGAATTATTAATAGGGAGCGAGGGATCAGACCGGCTTCGGGCGGCCTCAGTCATGGTGCTTGGCGTTGGCGGCGTAGGTTCCCACTGTATCGAGGCATTGGCAAGAAGCGGCGTGGGTGAACTGATCCTGGTAGACAATGACAAAGTTTCTATCACGAATATCAACCGACAGTCCATTGCAATGCACAGTACGGTGGGACGCTATAAGACCAGGGTTATGAAGGAACGGATTGAAGATATCAGTCCACGGACAAAGGTGGTTACGTACGAATGTTTCGTGCTGCCGGAGAATATCAAGGATATCTTTGCAAAGAAACCAGACTATATCATTGATGCGATTGATACGGTAACCGCCAAGATTGCCCTGGCAGAGAAAGCGGCGTCCTTTGGAATTCCATTGATCAGCAGCATGGGGACTGGTAATAAACTCCATGCAGAATTGTTTGAAATCACGGATATCAGTAAGACCAGTGTGTGCCCCTTGTGCAGAGTCATGAGAAAGGAACTGCGCAACAGAGGAATTCATCATCTGAAAGTCTTATATTCTAAGGAGAAGCCGGTTCCTGCTGCCATGCCTGTATCCGAGGAGGAAACAGGCAAAAGAATTCCGGGAAGCATATCCTTTGTCCCGCCTGTGGCAGGACTTCTGATTGCCGGGGAAGCGATCAGAGATCTTGCAGGTATTTCCTAAGCAGGAAGTGTCCTGTACATTTCGTCCAGTAAAACAAAGAAAGAGGATCAGATTATGGATTTATTTGAATATGCGAGAGAGAAGAATATGGACAGAGAGGCGCCGCTTGCGTCAAGGCTGCGGCCAGCGACCCTTGACGAGGTGGCAGGCCAGCAGCATATCATCGGGAAGGATAAGCTTTTGTACCGGGCTATTAAGGCGGACAAGCTGAGTTCTATTATATTTTACGGACCGCCGGGGACGGGAAAGACGACCCTTGCGAAGGTGATCGCGAATACCACCAGCGCTGAGTTTACCCAGATTAACGCTACGGTGGCGGGGAAGAAAGACATGGAGGCTGTGGTGGAACAGGCACGGGAGAATCTTGGTATGTACCAGAAGAAGACGATCCTGTTTGTAGACGAGATCCACAGATTCAACAAAGGTCAGCAGGATTATCTGCTGCCTTTTGTGGAGGACGGTACGATTATCCTGATTGGCGCAACAACGGAGAATCCATATTTTGAGGTAAACGGCGCATTAATTTCCAGATCCAGTATCTTTGAACTGCATCCGCTTGGAAAGGAGGATATCAAGACGATTCTTCGCCGGGCGGTTTATGACACGGAAAAAGGGATGGGAAGCTACAGTGCGTCCATAGATGATGATGCCCTGGAATTTCTGGCAGATATCTCAGGCGGCGATGCGAGAAGCGCACTGAATGCCGTGGAACTTGGAATACTGACAACAAACCGGAGTGAGGACGGCAGAATCCATATTACCCTGGAAGTGGCGGCGGAATGCATCCAGAAACGGGTGGTGCGTTATGATAAGACGGGGGACAATCACTATGATACGATTTCCGCATTTATCAAGAGTATGAGAGGGTCAGATCCAGATGCTGCGGTCTATTATCTGGCGAAGATGCTGTATGCCGGGGAAGATATTAAGTTCATTGCCAGAAGAATTATGATCTGTGCCTCTGAGGATGTGGGAAATGCAGATCCGATGGCCCTTACGGTCGCAGTGTCGGCGGCGCAGGCAGTGGAGAGGATCGGAATGCCGGAGGCGCAGATCATCCTTTCACAGGCTGTGCTGTACGTGGCGTCGGCGCCCAAGAGTAATTCGGCATGTAACGCTATTTTTGCCGCTCTGGAAAATGTAAGGAATTATAAGACGACGGTTCCGGTCCATCTAAAGGATGCCCATTACAAAGGAGCGCGGAAGCTGGGACATGGGACTGGTTACCGGTATGCTCACGACTATCCGAACCATTATGTAGACCAGCAGTATCTTCCTGACGAGATCAGAGATGCAAAATTTTATGAGCCGGGGATGAACGGGCATGAGAAAGAGATCCGGGAATGGATGGCGTTTATCCGTAAGGATTTGTAGAGCGGCGGGCTTTACATTTTATTTGCTAAATAGTATAATCGAGACATAGGAGGGAACAAAAAGATGAAAGTGTATGATTCAGTCAAAAAAACAGAGGTAGAAGTGAACGGGACCAAGGGTCTGATTGACATTATGAGAGACGGACGTCAGGTAGACCTTTATCTGAAGGAGAAGAAGACGGATGCAGACGGCTATATGAGCTGGGATGTGGAGCATTGGTCAAGCATTGATGTCAAGAGGTTTATTCGCTGTTATTCACTGGAGGGAAGAGTATTAGGAGAGTCTACCGGACATAATATCTATGATCTGGAGAATGAATTCAAGCCAGAGGAAGCGGCGAAGATTGAGTTAAGCTAATAGCGGTGTTTCGAAAAATGTCTTGTGCCCGGGGGTGGGGTACAGGACATTTTTCGTAATAGTTCAGATTTTCAGTCCCGGACTATAAAAAAAATATAAAGAGTGTTGACAAAAGAAAAAGGTAGTGATAAATTAGTAAACGAAGATGTTAGCACTCAAAATTATAGAGTGCTAACAGAAGAATCCGAAAGGAGGCAGACAGACAGTGGCAGAACACGGCCTTAGTGACCGCAAGATGAAGATTCTGCATGCAGTAATCAAGAATTATCTTGAGACAGGCGAGCCGGTAGGGTCAAGGACCATTTCAAAGTATACGGATCTGAACTTAAGTTCCGCGACAATCCGCAATGAGATGGCGGATCTGGAAGAGCTGGGATATATCATGCAGCCTCATACGTCAGCCGGAAGGATTCCTTCGGATAAGGGTTACAGGCTTTATGTAGATATGCTGATGGAAGAGAAGGAGCAGGAACTGAACGAGATGCAGGAGCAGATGCTTGACAAGGCGGACAGGATGGAACATCTTCTTAGGCAGGCGGCAAGGGTCCTGGCAAGCAATACGAATTATGCGACGATGGTTTCGACTCCTATGAATCATGCGAACAGGATTAAGTTTATTCAGTTATCCATGGTGGATGCAGAACAGGTGATTGCAGTAATCGTGCTTGGCGGCAATGTGATCAAGAATAAGATCATCCGCGTGGAAGAGACGCTCAGTAACGAGAATCTGCTGAAGCTGAATATGCTTCTGAATACGACGCTGAACGGAATGTCTATTGAAGAGATCAATCTGGGACTGATTGCCAGGATGAAGGAACAGGCGGGAATACACAGCAGTGTTATCAGCAATGTTCTGGATGCGGTAGCAGACACGATTCAGATCGACGATGATATGCAGATCTACACAAGCGGTGCGACGAATATTTTTAAATATCCAGAACTTAGCGACAACCAGAGCGCCCAGGAGATCATCAATGCTTTCGAAGAGAAGCAGCAATTGACGGAACTGGTGACGCAGACGCTGGCGAAGGAGGATAATACCGGAATCCAGGTATATATTGGAGATGAGACTCCGGTTCAGACTATGAAAGACTGTAGTGTTGTTACCGCAACTTATGAATTAGGTGACGGCATGAAGGGAACGATAGGTATTA
>CAJTVY010000011.1:55156-88734 GCA_910579925.1 uncultured Dorea sp. | reverse complement strand
GGAAAAAAGTCAAGAGAAATGTATAATGAAATTGATTTAGATATAATAGATATAAATTCAGAGCCTCCGACAGAAGAACCGTTTAGGCAGTATTACTTTATGGCTAAATGTCGCAGGTGGGTGAAAGATTTTGAACAAAAAAATGGTCACTTACCAAAATCTTGTGTACTCAATTTTGGCTGCCAGATGAATGCCCGGGATTCAGAGAAATTAAGGGGAATCTTAAGAGTGACCGGCTATGAGGAAGCCTCGGAAGAAGAAGCGGACTTTGTCATCTTTAACACCTGTACTGTCCGTGAAAATGCCAACACCCGCGTGTACGGAAGGCTTGGACAGTTAAAGCCCAGGAAGAAAAAGAATCCGCACATGATGATCGGGCTTTGCGGCTGTATGATGCAGGAGCCGGAAGTCGTAGAGAAGCTGAAGAAGAGTTATGGATTTGTGGATATTATCTTTGGGACGCACAATATCTATAAGTTTGCGGAGCTTACAGCAACCTGTCTGGAATCGCAGCGAATGGTCATTGATATCTGGAAAGATACGGACCGCATTGTGGAGAACCTTCCTAATGAGCGGAAATATCCCTTTAAATCCGGGATTAATATTATGTTCGGGTGCAATAATTTCTGCAGTTATTGCATTGTTCCTTATGTGAGGGGAAGGGAGAGAAGCAGGGATCCCCAGGCAATCCTTCAGGAAATCCGCCGTCTTTCTTCAGACGGCGTCAGCGAGGTGATGCTTCTTGGACAGAATGTGAATTCCTATGGAAAGACGCTGGATCAGCCGATGACATTCGCAGAACTTCTGCATGAGATTGAAAAAACAGAAGGGATTCGCCGGATCCGTTTTATGACTTCCCATCCCAAAGATCTTTCAGATGAATTGATTGAAATAATGGGAAATTCAGACAAGATCTGTAAACATCTCCATCTTCCCGTGCAGTCGGGCAGTACGCAGATCCTAAAGAAGATGAACCGAAGATATACGAAGGAACAGTATCTTGAGTTAGTGGCGAAGATCCGTAAGGCTGTGCCGGATATTTCTCTGACAACGGATATTATCGTTGGATTTCCGGGGGAGACGGAAGCGGATTTTGAGGAGACGCTGGATCTGGTCAGAAAGGTACGATATGACAGCGCGTTTACATTTATCTACTCAAAACGAACCGGGACGCCTGCTGCCGCGATGGAGGAGCAGGTGCCGCAGGATGTGATCAAGAGACGGTTTGACAGACTTCTGAAAGAAGTGCAGACGATTGCGGCAGAAACCTGCGCCGTACACCAGGGAACCGTACAGGAGGCGCTGGTTGAGAGTATCTGCGACCACGACCAGGAGATGGTGACAGGCAGACTTAGCAATAATCTGCTCGTACATTTTCCCGGAGGAGAAGAACTGATCGGGAAGTATGTGGACGTCAGGCTGTCAGAGTGCAGAGGATTTTACTATATCGGCAGAAGGGCGGATGAAACCGCATCCATTTCGCAGGTCTGACTTTGTTTTCTTGAAAATACCACCTATATTCTGATAAAAAAATGCCCACACTATCTATGAATAGCATAAGTGAGGGTATTTTTTTCATGAAGAAACTAAGTGAGTATTTATTATTATGGACCATAGGCGGGTGCCTTTATTATTTTTTTGAAATATTTTTCCGCGGATTTTCACACTGGTCGATGTTCGTGCTTGGCGGAATCTGCATGGTCTTTTTTACGATACAGGGGCAGATGGTCCACTGGGAGGATCCGCTGTGGATACAGATTCTACGATGTATTATTTTTGTTACATCGATGGAATTTATCACAGGCATTATTGTCAATAAGTGGCTGCATCTGGCGGTCTGGGATTATAGTAACCAGCCGTTCCAGTTGTTCGGTCAGATCTGTCTTCCGTTTATGATTATTTTCTCGGGATTGTGCGCCCTTGGTATTCTGCTTGGAGGGTATCTGTCTTACTGGCTGTATGGTGAAGAAAAGCCGCGTTATCATGTTTTGTAAACAAGTACACTAATACAAAAAAGTTGCTATTTTGCAGTTTCCTAAGTATACTGGTAATAGATAGAAACAGGAGGAAATAAGATGTCATTTACGATTCATGTGAGGATGAAGAAGCCAGGCAGACAGATGAGTAAAACGGTGTCCCCCACGCCCTTTGTTCTTCCCAAGAAGCCGGAAACTCTGGAGGAACTGCTGCTTGGGCTGACAGAACTTGGCGTGAGGGATTACAATGCAAGAAAGGATGAAGGGCAGATTCTTCCTTTTCTGACCAAGGAAGAGATTGCAGACCAGGCGGTGAAAGGAAAAGTATCTTTCGGCGTTCGGGGCGGGGAAGATGCAGACGGGAAAGCGGCAGCAGAGAATACGATCCAGTGTTTCGAGGACGGGATTTACCGTGTTTTTGCCGGGGACAAGGAACTGACCGGCCTTAAGGACCGGATTCCATGGAGGGATGGACTGGAGTTTACGCTGATACGTCTGACAATGCTGTCCGGTTAGTTCCCAGGGCAGAACGTGCAGTCTGAAAGAACGGTATGGTAATAGGGCAATGAGTGATGCAAAAAGAAGGAGAGACGAAATATGGCGGAATTTACATATGAAACGAGAAGAAAGATCAGTGAAGCATGGGTAAATGACGTAACGGAAAGAGGGAAGCGGCTTTCCGACCTGGAGAAGGAGATGCTGCCCCATATCTATGGCTATTCGATTCCACCGGAGGCCTGCAGTTTTATGCGAAAGCGCCTGATGAATGGGGAATATTCTACGTTAAGCGGACTCTATAAAGGCGAGTTTCCCGATCTGGTAAAGGTCTGCGTGCCGGAGTCATCCCGGGAAGAATTCTATTTTGCACTGGACGAGATGAATCACTACCAGATGACGGCGGGATGGTACAGAAGAAGCCTTCGTTCCCGCAGTTATGTACCTTTTGCAGAACAGAGCGTGCGGCTTCTGCGCGCTTACTCCCTGCTTGATTTTTACAAAGCCAGACTGAAAGATCTGCTGACGGGAAACATAGAGCCAGAGTATTACAATCATGCCAGGAACGAGTATTTCGCTTACGGAGAAATGCTGGCGGCGCAGATTGACCGGGGGAATGAAGAGGTTATTAAGGCAGTGAAGGAGATTCTCTTTGGAGAAGGAAATACAGTCATGATCAGCCATGAACTGATTCGGGGGATTGTCATGAGTAAAAGCGAGGAACTCTATGATGTCCTTGGAAGATTCCTTCTGGCGGCAAGACTCCAGGAAGGAGCCAGGCAGGCGGTCTGTGAGGAGATGGATGCCGGACGGCCAGAGGCTTTCCTGCACTTATTTGCCGTCATTGAGGAGCATAATCTGATCCGGTTTTCGTCGGTCAGACGTGCGGTAGCCACCTGGATTGGTATTTTCAATGAAAAAAGTGTAGACCGGATCAGTGAGAAGCTGCTGCAATTGATGGGGCAGTGTCTCCGTAATCCGGCGTTCTGCCAGGAGCAGCTTGCTTTGGAGGACTCGGTTGCCATTAGCTGCGCGCTCTGGGCAAAGGGATTTTATGATACGGAGCAGGCCGTGCAGTCCGTTCTTGGACTGATTGCCGGCGGGACGAAGCACCAGAAGATGACGGCCTCCTATTTTGTCCATTCTATTCAGGATGCCAGGCTTAAGATGCAGGTTACGAAAGAGGTGATCTTAACACATGCGGACGACCTGGAGCTTGTGGCGTGTTTCCTGCCGGGATTTATAGAAAATGTGAACTCCCAAATCTACAGTCTTGTGAAGGAGGAAAACAGTAATTCTTATTCCTTACATAACGCCAAGGCGACCAGGCCGAAGAATCTTGAGCTTCAAGAGTTTTTTGAGAACCGGGACGAGGCGCTGCGCTGCTATGAGGTACTAAAGGAGATTCTAAAGAAGGTTCCGAAAAAGGGGCTGGTTCTTTCACCATGTATTTTTCCCTGGCACCAGGTATCCATGGGACCTTCTGCCATCGCCGCAAGGTTATGTCTGATTGCATGGACGCTGCAGGATGAAAAGGCGCTGGACGAAGCGGCAGGATTCATCCCCACGGTAGGACAGGGAGAGGGATATTCCTATTATAGTATGTCAAGGTCGGCTGTGGCAAGGCTTCTGCTTTACCGGCCGGAGTCTGAGGCGAGAAAGAATGTCTTATTTGACCTTCTGCACAATGCAGAGGAGTATACCAACGAGGCCGCCTGGTATCTGGCGGATGATATGGAACTATCCTCTGAGGATTTTAGGAAAATAGAAAAAAATCTGAAGTATAAGAAGGGACGGCAGGGAACCCTGGCGCTTCTTCGAAAGCAGAACCAAAAAGATCTGGCGGCCTGTATCATCCGTCTTCTGAAGATGAAGCCGGAAGAATGCCGCATGGGCGCTCTTGATCTTGCACTGTATCTGCAAAATACGGAAGGGAAGTGCCCGGAAGAACTCATTGCTGCGCTCCGTGAGTTTACAGATCCAACCGGCAGGGAGCAGGTGATCCTTGGAGAACTTCTGGGACAGGAGAGCGAAGCCCAGGATATCTTACATACACCGGGGTATGGGTTATACGACGTGAACCGGGAGTGGATTCTGCCGGAGATAAAGATTGAAAAAGATCAGGCGGCAGAACTGTTCGTCCATGGAGAAGCAGCCTGTATCCAGGTGTGCAGAAAGCTTGACCGGCTGATTAAGGAACATGCCGCTCTTTCATATCAGACGGCATGGAATGAAGAAGAGCTGCTTGGAAACGCTTTAAAAAAGAGCCGGTATACGCACGAGGATCCGGATGCCGAACCACTGGATGCTTATCCGTTCCGGGAAATGTGGGAGGAATTCTATAAACAGGAAATCAAAACTCCCAGGCTTCTCCTGGAAACAGTACTTTACTGGCAGTGCTGCATGCAGAGGAGATTCGTGGAGTACCAGCAGAAATTATACAGTCAGGTATTTAAAAATGGAAAGAAACCGCTTTTTAAGAACCTGGCGCCTGATATTTCCTATACCGGGCATGTACGGCAGTTACTTGCCCTGCTGGAAGAACAGTTCGTACCGGCTTCTCTGAAAGCTCATTTTGCTTTACACGGAATTGCAAAATATGTCACAGTGCTGGATACTTCCAATGATATCTTCCCGGTGGAAGAGGAACGCTGGAATGAAAAGATTACTTATACAAAGCGCACGGCGCAGCTCCCTGTGTTTGCAGACATGATCCAATGGTTAGGAGGTCCTGGGAAAAAGGAAGACTGGGCGAGTGCGTTTACACTGCGCTTCCGTCTTCAGAAGTATTATCTGGAGCAGGCGGACAGAGAGCAGAAACGGAAGTATACTTACGGGAATTCGAAGGAATGTTATCTGGGACTTGGGGATTATGTGAAGTGTTACATGAAGGGAATCTGGGATAAGGATCTGTTCTATAAAGCGGTGTTTACCTTCCTGGATCTTGGGAGCGTGCTGGAGCCGGTGAGCACGGTGGAGCAGAAGGGAGCGGTTTCTTCAAGAAACGCACGGGTCTATGCATTAAATACATTCTTTGGCCCGGGTGTGATTAAGCCTGTGGATGGCAGATATCGTTTTGACAATCTGAGAGACGAGATTTTGGAGATGGCATTTGCCCATGAATTATATGAAGAACTGGTACCGATGGTGCTGCATGTGGAGTTAAAACGGGGAGAGCAGCCAACGCCGTTTTCCGAGTATATTCATAAGATTCGGGTGATCTACGGCATTGATCAGATGACCCGGATTCTGACGGCGCTTGGGAAGGATCCTCTGCAGAGGGGATTCAGTTATTATTCTTCTGACAGTGACAGAAAGTCAGTGTTAAGCCATCTGCTTAAGGTCTGCATGCCGCATCCAGGGGAAACGGCGGAAGACTTAAAGGAGGCTCTCAAAGGGACGGATATCACCAGGAAGAGGCTGGTGGAACTTGCCATGTATGCCCAGCAGTGGATTCCGATGATTGAGGCATATCTTAAGATTCCGGGATTTGCCAGTACCTGCTACTATTTTATGGCACATACCAGCGAACGGCTGGAGGAAGAGGTAACTTCCGTAGTTGCAAAGTACACGCCTCTTTCGCCGGAGGAACTTTCAGACGGGGCATTCGATATCCACTGGTTCTCGGAGGCTTACGGAAGCGTTGGTGAGAAGAATTTCAAGCTGCTTTATGACGCCGCGAAATATTCCTCTTCCGGGGCGGCTCATGCCAGGGCGCGCAAATATGCGGACGCGGCTCTGGGGAAGGTGGAAAAATCTGCTCTAAAGTCAGAAATCGAGGCGAAACGCAACAAGGATCTGCTGATGAGCCTGCCGCTTCTGCCCATTGCCGGACATACGGCCAAAAAGGATAGTGAACTTCTGGACCGGTATCAGTTTATCCAGAAGTATAAGAAAGAAAGCAGACAGTTTGGCGCACAGCGGCGGGCCAGCGAGGGACGCGCCGTGGAGATCGCCCTGCAGAACTTAAGCGTCAACGCAGGCTTTACGGATGTGACCCGCCTTATTCTGCGGATGGAGGGAAAGCTGACAGAACAGTCTGCGGCGTATTTTGACTGGCAGAGCGCAGATGAAATCGAGTTAATGATATCCGTGGATGAGAGCGGAAAAAGTACGCTGAAGTGCAGAAAGGACGGAAAGCTTCTAAAGTCTGTACCGGCAAAGTATAAGAAGCATGAAACGGTACAGAGATACCAGGAAGTGCATAAGAAATTAAAGGAGCAGTACAGCAGGACGAAACAGATGATGGAGCAGGCTATGGAGGATCGTACGGAATTTGAAGTATGGGAATTCATGGAACTTAAGAAGAATCCTGTAGCAAGACCGATCGTGGAATACCTGGTAGTGAGGACTCTGCCTGCTACCGGCTTTACCGTCGGATTTCTGACGAAAGAGGGAATCGTGGACGACGTAGGGACGGTGACGCCGGTAAAGACGGATGAGAAGATTCTGATTGCGCATCCCTATGACCTGTATGTGAGCGGCCGATGGCATGAATGGCAGAAGCTGTTGTTCGAAAAACAGATCCGGCAGCCCTTTAAGCAGGTGTTCCGCGAACTGTATCTGAAACTTGACGAAGAACTGGAAAAGGGAGAATCCAGGCTGTTTTCCGGCAACCAGATTCAGCCGCAGAAGACAGTGGGCGCATTGAGGGGCAGACGCTGGGTTGCGGACTATGAGGATGGACTGCAGAAGGTTTACTATAACGAGAATATCGTAGCCTGCATCTATGCCATGGCAGACTGGTTTACGCCCAGCGACGTGGAGGCTCCGACTCTGGAGTGGGTGGTATTCTCGGATCGGAAGACCGGGGAGACAAAGAAGATCCGGGAGATTCCCGATGTGATCTACAGCGAGGTCATGCGGGATGTGGATCTGGCTGTGAGCGTTGCCCATGCAGGCGGCGTGGATCCGGAGACCAGCCATTCTACCATTGAAATGCGAAAGGTAATTGCCGGGTGTAATCTGGAACTGTTCGGGCTTAAGAATGTCCGTCTTGAGGGAAGTCATGCCTTGATTGAGGGAAAACTGGGACAGTATTCGGTTCATCTGGGAAGCGGTGTGGTGCATCAGATCGGAAATTCCATGCTGTTTGTAGTGCCGGTACATTCCCAGCACAGAGGGCGGATCTTCCTGCCGTTTATCGACGATGATCCAAAGACGGCGGAGATTATGTCGAAGATACTGTTATTTGCCGAGGATACGAAGATCAAGGATCCGAATATTCTGTCCCAGATCCGATAGGAGTTATTTCAGCGCCGCAAATTCCACATTGAATTTTGCGGCGCTTTCTCATATAATAGATCTATACTTTCATGACAGTATTGAAATTTTCTTTCAGCAAATCTTTTTAATTGCCGGGAAAAATGCTATAATAAGAGTCGCAGAAGCAGAAGAAAACAAAAGAGAGGTACCAAAGTGGCGGAATTAACACCAATGATGCAGCAATACATGGAGACTAAGAAGGAGTATCCAGACTGCATCTTGTTTTATAGACTGGGAGATTTTTATGAGATGTTCTTTGACGATGCCCTGACTGCATCAAAGGAACTGGAGATTACGCTGACCGGCAAGAACTGCGGTCTGAAGGAACGCGCACCTATGTGCGGCGTTCCCTTTCATGCTGTGGACAGTTATCTGAACCGTCTGGTTTCCAAGGGATACAAGGTGGCAATCTGTGAGCAGATGGAGGATGCTGCCAGTGCGAAGGGGCTGGTGAAGCGGGACGTGGTACGAATCGTCACTCCAGGCACGAACCTGGATGTGCAGGCATTAGACGAGACGAAGAACAACTACATCATGTGCGTAGTCTATATTGCCGACCGTTACGGACTTTCCGTCGCAGACGTAACCACCGGGGAATATATGGTTACGGAACTTAACGAGGCGGAAAAACTTTTTGATGAGATCTACAAATTCATGCCGTCGGAACTGGTCTGCAACGAGGCTTTCTATATGAGCGGTATGGATCTTGGTCTGCTAAAAGAGAAGCTTGGGATCACCGTGTATTCTCTGGATGCCTGGTATTTTGACGATACCATCTGCCAGAGGACCCTCACAGATCATTTCCATGTGAATGCACTGGACGGTCTGGGCCTTGGGGATTATGACTGTGGAGTGATCGCCGCAGGAGCGCTTCTTAAGTATCTGATCGAGACGCAGAAGAGGGACTTATCCCACATTACCCGTCTTTCGGTCTATGCCACGGGGAAATATATGCTGCTTGACAGTTCCACCCGCCGGAACCTGGAACTTTGCGAGACCCTTAGGGAGAAGCAGAAGCGGGGATCTCTTCTCTGGGTGCTGGACAAGACGAAGACTGCCATGGGGGCCAGGGCGCTGCGCCGGCATATCGAGCAGCCTCTGATTGATAAAAAGGAGATTGAACGCCGCCTTAACGCGGTGGAGGAACTGAAAGAAACAGCCATTTCCCGGGAAGAAATCCGGGAATATCTTTCTTCTGTCTATGATCTGGAACGTCTGGTGTGCCGGATTACCTATCAGTCGGCAAACCCTAGGGATCTGATTGCTTTTGAACATTCTCTTGCCATGCTGCCCCATATCAAGTATATTTTACAGGAAATGAAATCACCTCTCCTTAAGGAACTTTATGAGAGTATGGATACCCTGGAGGATCTCTGCGAACTGGTGAAAAGGGCCATCAAAGATGAGCCGCCCATCGCCATGCGGGAAGGCGGCATCATCCGGGAGGGATATGATAAAGAGGTGGACAGGCTTCGGTCTGCAAAGTCGGACGGCAAAGAGTGGCTTGCCAGACTGGAAGACGATGAACGTAAGAAGACGGGAATCAAGAATCTGAAAATACGCTTCAACAAAGTATTCGGCTATTATCTGGAAGTAACCAATTCTTTTAAGAACATGGTGCCGGATTATTATACGCGCAAGCAGACCCTTGCCAATGCGGAACGTTACATTATCCCGGAATTAAAAGAACTTGAGGATACCATTCTGGGGGCCGAGGATAAGCTGTATGCGTTGGAATATCAGTTATACTGCGAAGTGCGGGATAAGATCGGGGCGGAGATCGTAAGGATCCAGTCCAGTGCAAAGGCGGTGGCACAGTTAGATGCATTTTCCTCACTGGCCCTGGTGGCAGAGAGAAATCAGTATGTGCGCCCGGGCATCAATGAGAAGGGAGTGATCGACATCCGGGACGGACGGCATCCAGTGGTGGAGAGGATGATTCCGAATGATATGTTTATCGCGAATGATACCTTTCTAAATGATAAGAAGAACCGGATTTCTGTTATTACGGGTCCTAACATGGCCGGGAAATCTACCTATATGCGCCAGACTGCGCTGATTGTCCTGATGGCGCAGATTGGATCTTTTGTTCCGGCTTCCAGCGCAGATATCGGTCTGGTAGACCGGATCTTTACCAGAGTGGGGGCCTCCGATGATCTGGCCAGCGGGCAGAGTACCTTTATGGTAGAGATGACGGAGGTTGCGAACATTCTGCGCAATGCCACAGGCAGAAGCCTTTTGATTCTGGATGAAATCGGGCGGGGAACCAGTACCTTTGACGGACTGAGCATTGCCTGGGCGGTAATCGAGCACATCAGCAACAGTAAGCTTCTGGGGGCAAAGACCCTGTTTGCCACGCACTATCATGAACTGACGGAGCTTGAGGGGAAGATCAATAACGTGAACAATTACTGCATCGCCGTGAAGGAGAAGGGAGACGACATTCTTTTCCTGCGCAAGATCGTGAAGGGCGGGGCAGATAAGAGTTACGGAATCCAGGTGGCAAGGCTGGCAGGCGTGCCGGAGACGGTGATTGAACGGGCAAAGGAGATTGTGGAGGAACTGGTACAGGCGGATATCACGGACAAGATCAAAGATATCGCATCCCATGGTCACGAGCAGCCGGCTGCAAAGCCAAAGCATTACGACGAGGTGGATCTGGCGCAGATGTCGCTGTTTGACACGGTGAAGGATGATGATGTGATAGACGAAATCAAGAATCTGGATCTCGGAAATCTGACGCCGATCGATGCGCTGAATACGCTGTATCAGTTACAGAATAAACTGAAGAACCGATGGCAGGTGATCAGTCATGAGTAAAATACAGGTTTTAGATACTGTTACAATAGATAAGATTGCGGCAGGCGAGGTGATCGAGCGTCCGGCGTCTGTGGTCAAGGAACTGGTAGAGAATGCCATTGATGCCGGGGCAACGGCCATTGTGGTAGAGATCAGAGACGGAGGGACTTCACTGATCCGTATTGCGGACAATGGCTGCGGGATTGCGCGGGAAGAGGTTCCTCATGCGTTCCTGCGCCATTCCACCAGTAAGATCCGGTCCGTGGAGGATCTGGTGCATATCTCTTCTCTGGGATTCAGGGGAGAGGCATTGTCCAGTATTGCGGCGGTTGCCCAGGTGGAACTGATCACGAAGACCAAGGGGCAGGACTTTGGGACGAGATACCGGATTCACGGAGGCCGGGAGGTGGATCTGGAGGATACGGGCGCGCGGGACGGAACAACGTTTCTGATTCAGCAGTTGTTCTACAATGTTCCTGCCAGAAGGAAATTCTTAAAGACACCCATGACGGAGGCAAGCCATGTGGGAGATCTAATGATAAGGCTTGCATTATCCCACCCGGAGATCTCTTTTCAGTTTCTCAATAACGGGCAGTCAAAGCTGCATACTTCGGGAAACGGGAATCTGAAAGATGTGATTTACCATGTCTATGGGAGGGAGATCGCTTCGAATCTGCTTCGGGCTAAGTGGGAGGCCGCTGGAATGAAGATTACCGGCTTCCTGGGAAAACCCATTGTTTCAAGGGGAAACAGGAATTTTGAGAATTATTTTATCAATGGCCGCTATGTGAAGAATCAGATTGTATCCAAAGCCATTGAGGATGCTTATAAGGATTTTACCATGCAGCATAAATATCCGTTCGTGGCGCTTAACATGGAGATCGACGGGGAATGTGTGGATGTGAACGTGCATCCGGCAAAGATGGAACTTCGGTTTCACAATCAGCAGGAAGTCTATAACCAGGTGTTTGCGGCAGTGAGCCAGGGACTGCATGCGGAAGAACTCATTCCTCATGTGGAACTTGACGCCCCGAAGGAGACAGGTGTAAAAGGATCCGGGGATATACAAAGGCCGGGAAGGAGCGCTTCGGGAAGTCCGGGATATGACGAAAACGCCAGGAACGGCCAGACAGAGATTCAGGCGCAGAAGGAGGCAGGAGAGAAGAATCTGGACTATTTCATGGAGAAGATGAGGGAACGGGTTAAAGCGTATCATAGCCGGAGTTCTTCTGCCGAGGTGACTGACAGAAGCGGAATCTATCAGCCTGAGATTCAGGCTGACCGTATCCGGGAGAAGGCGGAGTATGCGAGAAATAAGAAAGAAATAGAGCCGCAGCAGCTCAATCTGTTTGATGAGAAACTGCTGACCAGGGAGGCAAAGGATGAATACCATCTGATCGGACAGGTCTTTGAGACGTACTGGCTGGTGGAATATCATGATCATCTCTACATCATTGACCAGCATGCCGCCCATGAAAGGGTCTTATATGAGCGTACTTTAAAAAGCATGAAGACCAGGGAATTCACTTCACAGATGATCTCGCCGCCTATTATTCTTGACCTGACCATGCAGGAAGCGGATCTGCTGAACCAGTATATGGAACAGTTTACCCGTATCGGGTTCGAATTTGAAGAATTCGGCCAGGAGTCCTTTGCCGTTCGCTCAGTTCCGGACAATCTGTTCAGTATCGCTAAGAAGGAACTGCTTCTTCAGATGCTTGACGGCCTGTCAGACGAGGTGAACCGGAATCTGTCGCCGGAACTGGTGGACGAGAAGGTGGCTTCCATGTCCTGCAAGGCGGCGGTGAAGGGGAACATGAAGCTGTCAGCCGCAGAAGTGGATACGCTGATCGGGGAACTCCTGCGCTTAGAGAATCCTTACCACTGTCCCCACGGAAGGCCCACCATTATTGCCATGAGCCGGCGGGAACTGGAAAAGAAATTTAAAAGGATTGTGTGATCTTATGGAAAGTTTGGACAAGAAACCATTAGTGATACTGACAGGGCCTACGGCCGTAGGGAAAACAAAAGCATCAATCGGGCTTGCCAAAGCCATCGACGGCGAGATTATTTCCGCCGATTCCATGCAGGTTTATAAATATATGGATATCGGTTCTGCCAAGATCCGTCCTGAGGAAATGGAAGGGATTCCACACTTTCTGGTGGATGAGTTACATCCCATGGAGGAATTTCATGTGGTTCGTTTTCAGCAGATGGCAAAGAATGCGCTGGAGGGAATCTACGCCCGTCGGCATATTCCCATCGTGGTAGGCGGGACGGGTTTCTATATTCAGGCTCTTCTGTATGATATAGATTTTACAGAAAATGACGGGGATCCTTCTTACCGCCGGGCCCTTGAGGAAGAGGCCAGGGTAAGAGGCGCAAGAACGCTCCATGACCGGTTAAGGGAGACTGACCCGAAAGCGGCAGAGCAGATTCATGAAAATAATGTGAAGCGGGTGATTCGCGCTTTAGAGTTCTGCCACCAGACAGGCCGGCGGATCTCAGAGCATAATGAACAGGAGCGGCAGAAAGAGTCGCCCTACAGGTTCGTTTATTTTGTACTCAATGACAGGCGGGAACGATTGTATGAGCGGATTGACCGCCGCGTGGACCAGATGGTGGAAGAAGGGCTTGTAAACGAGGTGGCTGCTTTACAGAAAATGGGCTGTACCAGAGACATGGTGTCCATGCAGGGGCTTGGATATAAGGAAATCCTTGCTTATCTGGAAGGAGAACATAGCCTTGAGGAGGCTGTCTACAGGCTGAAGCGGGATACCAGACATTTTGCAAAGAGACAGATTACCTGGTTTAAGAGAGAACGGAAGGTAGTCTGGATGAATAAAGACGAATATGGGTATGATGAGGAGAAAATCTTACAGGATATGATCAGATATGTAAGGGGAGAACTGGGTTGAGAAGATTATTTCGGAGTAAATTTATAAAAAAAATGAATACGCTGCTGATGGTCTACGCCCGTTCGCACAATGCCCAGGCGACCTACAGGGAATTAATGGAGTTAAAGCCATTAATCCGGGATAAGGGAGAGGAGGCGCTTTTTGAACTGAATCGGGCGTCGCTGCTCTATGATATGAAAAAGTATAAGGAAGCGGCCGAGGTGATCATGCAGATTAAGCCGCTGAATCCGGTATTTGATGCCAAGTGTGCGGTTGTACGGACGAAGATACTGGATTCGTGGTTGTAAGTAAGGAAGATAAGGGAGAGTTTTTCTAATGATGAATGAAATAAATGATGATCAGAGTATCATTTCGTTATATAAAGAGTTCGGAATCCGCAGACAGGTTCTGGATTTTGGCAGGGAGATAGAAGCGGGGCTTAAGGAACGGTTCGCTGCCATTGACGAGGCGGCGGAGTATAATCAGCTTAAGGTGATTCATGCCATGCAGAAGAGCCAGGTCGGCGAGGGATGTTTTCATTATGCCAGCGGCTATGGCTATAATGATGTGGGACGTGATACGTTAGAGGAGGTGTATGCGTCTGTGTTCCATACGGAAAGCGCGCTGGTGCGCCCCCAGATCACTTGTGGAACCCATGCGCTTTCTCTGGCGCTTGGCGCAAATTTAAGGCCTGGCGACGAACTGTTATCTCCGGTGGGAAAGCCTTATGATACCTTGGAGGAAGTCATCGGAATCCGTTCGTCCAGAGGATCGCTTGCAGAGTACGGAATCTCTTATTCCCAGGTGGAGCTGCTTGCAGACGGGACCTTTGATTATGAAAATATCCGAAAGGCAATCCATGAGAAGACGAAGATGGTGACGATCCAGAGGTCGAAAGGGTATCAGACAAGACCTAGTTTTTCGGTTAAGCAGATCGGAGAACTGATCCGTTTTGTAAAGGAGATCAGGCCGGATGTGATCTGTATGGTGGATAACTGTTATGGAGAATTTGTTGAGACCATCGAACCCAGTGACGTAGGCGCAGACCTGGTGGTCGGGTCGCTGATTAAGAATCCGGGCGGCGGACTTGCCCCCATCGGAGGGTATATTGCAGGCCGCAGGGATCTCATTGAAGCCTGCGGGTACCGTCTGACTTCCCCTGGACTCGGGAAGGAAGTGGGAGCTTCCCTTGGCGTTATGCAGTCCTTCTATCAAGGGCTGTTCCTTGCGCCGACAGTGACGGCAAGCGCACTGAAGGGAGCCGTTTTTGCCGCAAATATTTATGAGAAGCTGGGGTATCAGGTGGTGCCGGACGGCTGCGAGAGCAGGCATGATATTATCCAGGCAGTAACCTTTGGGAAGCCGGAAGGGGTCATTGCGTTCTGTAAGGGCATCCAGGCGGCGGCCCCGGTGGATTCTTTCGTGACGCCGATTCCATGGGCAATGCCAGGGTATGACAGTGACGTGATCATGGCGGCAGGGGCTTTCGTACAGGGATCGTCCATTGAACTGAGTGCAGACGGACCGATTAAGCCCCCTTATGCGGTGTATTTCCAGGGCGGTCTGACCTGGCCTCATGCAAAGCTTGGAATACTGATGTCCCTTGAGTATCTGGTGCGGGAAGGCGTCGTTGCATTATGAGCCGGACAGAACAAAGAATTGGAATTATCGGAGGCGGAGCCGCCGGCATTGCGGCGGCGATTACGGCTGCCAGAAATAACCGGCGTGCAAAGGTATTGATTCTGGAACAGAAGGAGAAGATTGGCAGGAAGATACTTGCGACGGGGAATGGGCGCTGCAATCTGACTAACCGCCAGATAGATGCCTCTTGTGTAGAAGCCTGTTACCGCGGAGAGGATCTTTCCTTTGTGAAGAACGTGCTGGAACGATTTGGATATGAAGAAACGCTGGAATTCTTTCAGTCTCTGGGGCTTGTAGTGAAGAACCGGGGGGATTATGTGTATCCCCGTTCTGACCAGGCTTCCTCGGTATTGGAACTTCTGGAACTGGAACTAAGACGTCTGGGTGTGGAAGTGTACTGTGGGGTAAAAGTAAAGGCAGTTGCACAGGATAGAAAAGGATTCTGTATGACCATCTCGGGAAATCAGATGAAGCAGATAATCAAGGCAGATCAGGTTATCCTTGCCTGCGGCGGGAGGGCGGCGTTTACATTCGGTTCGGATGGAAGCGGGTACGATCTGGCAAAGTCTCTGGGTCATCATATCACGCCCGTCGTGCCGGCGCTGGTGCAGCTTAAAGTGAAGAACCATCCGTTTGCCAGGGCGGCAGGCGTACGCACGGAGGCCAGGGTTACGGCTCTTGTTGACGGAAGGGAAATTGCGGCGGATACCGGGGAAGTGCAGATTACTGCGTATGGGATCTCTGGCATTCCGGTATTTCAGATCAGCCGCTTCCTTGCATTGGGATTATACCAGCGGAAACGGGCGGAGGTATGGTTAGATCTTCTGCCGGAATATACAGAGGAAGAGGCCTTCAGACTGTTTGAAAAGCTGGCAGAGCAAAGAAAGGATTGTACCGTCGGTGAATGTCTTGCAGGCGTGTTTAACCGAAAGCTGATTCCACGGATACTGGATCTTTCTGGAATCAGCTTTCATATGAGGATGGGGACTCTGGACGAGCGCAGACTTCGGGCGGCTGCCGGGAAGTGCAAGAAGATCATCCTAACGATTTCGGATACCAACGGATTTGAAAATGCCCAGGTCTGTGCCGGAGGAGCGCTAACGGAAGAAGTCTGCCCGGAAACGATGGAATCCCGGTGTGCCAGGGGAATCTATCTGGCGGGGGAACTGCTGGATGTGGATGGAATCTGCGGCGGGTATAATCTTCAGTGGGCGTGGGCCTCCGGGTGTATCGCAGGGAAAGCGGCTGCAGAGGCAAAAGCATAGTCTCTATTCCATTTCACAGGTAAATGCGGTATAATGAACTTTAAGGCTCTGGTGTGTATAAAAAGAAGGATATTTGTTTCGGAGGCTGTAAGATGATTCGACTGGATAAATACCTGGCGGACATGGGAGTGGGAACCCGCCAGGAAGTGAAACGCAAGATACGAAAAGGGCTGGTTCTGATCAACGATCAGGCTGCCAGATCCCCCGACCTTAAGGTACGGGAAGGCGAGGACCGGATTTTCTCAGAAGGCAGGGAGATCCTGTATGCTGCATATGAATACTTTATGTTGAACAAACCGGCCGGCGTGGTGTCGGCAACCGAAGATTCCAGAGATGCCACAGTGACAGACTTAATCCATGAGAAATGCCGCAAAGACTTATTTCCGGTGGGAAGACTTGACAAAGATACCGAAGGCCTGCTTCTGATTACCAATGACGGTGATCTGGCTCACCGTCTTCTGTCGCCCCGCCGCCATGTGGATAAGACCTATTACGCCAGGATCCGGGGACGTGTCACAAAGGAGGACGTGCAGATGTTTGCCGATGGACTTGACATCGGTATGAAAGGATATGAGGAGATTACCATGCCAGGGAAGCTTGAGATTCTTGTAAGCGGCGAAGAGTCTCAGATCCGTCTGACCATACAGGAAGGCAAGTATCACCAGGTAAAACGCATGTTTCAGGCTGTTGACAAGGAAGTGACTTATTTGAAGCGGGAGCGGATGGGGACGCTGACCCTGGATGAGAATCTGAAGCCAGGGGAATACCGGAGACTTACCAAGGAGGAACTGGAAGGAGTTAGGCGATGTTAGAGACAAGGATGCTTCACGACATAGAGGCAGTGATTTTTGATATGGACGGGACACTGATTGATTCCATGTGGATCTGGCCATCTGTTGACGAGGTTTTTTTTGAAAAATATCATCTGGTGGCGCCGCAGAATTTTCATGAGGATATCGAGGGAATGAGTTATACAGAAGTGGTACATTTTTTTCTTGACACATTTCCGACCCTTAATCAGACGGCAGAGGAGATTATGGATGAGTGGACGGAAATGGCCCATGAACGCTACATGAAAGAGGCGCCTATGAAAGACGGTGCTTATGAGTTTATCCTGGAAATGAAACGCCAGGGAAAGAAGATCGGGATTGCTACCAGCAATGGAAGGACTCTGGTGGAAGATACTTTACATGCTCTGGGGGTAGAAGCGTATTTTGACGTGGTCAGAACCGCCTGCGAGGCCGGAAAGGGAAAACCGGCTCCAGACGTCTATCTTCTGGTGGCGGACGAACTGGGCGTTTCCCCAGAACACTGTCTGGTGTTCGAGGATGTTCCTATGGGTATTCTTGCAGGGAAGAACGCAGGCATGAAGGTCTGCGCCATTGATGATGCGTTTTCCCGGATACAGGAAGAGCAGAAGAAAGAACTTGCCGATTATTACATATATAGTTATGATGATATCAAAAATGACACCTATGAGGTATTATCATGAAGAGCGGGTTTCTGCCTGTCTGCAGACAGGAGATGGAAGAACGGGGATGGGACTATGTAGATTTTGTCTACGTGTCTGGAGATGCTTATGTAGATCACCCGTCTTTCGGACATGCCATCATCACCCGGGTTCTTGAGGCCCATGGATACCGGGTAGGGATCATTGCACAGCCGGATTGGAGAGATACGTCAAGTATCACGGAATTTGGAGAGCCGCGGCTTGGTTTTCTGGTGTCTGCAGGCAATATGGATTCCATGGTGAATCATTATTCTGTGTCGAAGAAACGGCGCAGAACCGATGCCTATTCTCCAGGGGGCGCAATGGGACGAAGGCCGGATTATGCGACGGTGGTATACGGTAATCTGATCCGGCAGACTTACAAGAAGACCCCTGTGATCCTTGGCGGGATCGAGGCGAGTCTGCGCAGGCTTGCCCATTATGATTACTGGTCAGACAGGCTTAAGCGTTCCGTGCTGCTGGATTCGGGGGCGGACCTCATTTCTTATGGGATGGGGGAACGCTCTGTCGTGGAGATCGCAGAGGCGTTAAAGAGCGGTATCGCAGTCAGCGACATCACTTTCGTTCCCGGGACGGTGTATAAGACGAAGGATCCCCAGAGTGTCTACGACGGGATAAGGCTTTACGGATATGAGGAGATGAAGAAGGATCCTTTGCTGTATGCCAGAAGTTTCTATACACAGTATTGCAATACAGATCCGTTCTCTGCAAAAAGGCTGATCGAGCCATATGGAGAACATCTGTATATCGTGCAGAATATGCCTGCCATGCCTCTTAGCCAGGAGGAGATGGACCATGTATACTCATATCCTTACATGCGTACCTATCACCCTTCTTATGAGAAAGAAGGGGGCATCCCTGCCATTGCAGAAGTGAAATTCAGCCTTGTCAGCAACCGGGGGTGTTTCGGCGGATGCAGTTTCTGTGCGCTGACCTTCCATCAGGGGCGCATTGTGCAGACAAGAAGCCAGGATTCTCTGGTTGAAGAAGCCAGGATTCTGATAAAAGATCCGGATTTTAAAGGATATATCCATGACGTAGGCGGGCCTACGGCGGATTTCCGTTATCCATCCTGTGAAAAGCAGTTGTCACAGGGAGTATGTAAAGAGCGGCAGTGTCTGTTTCCAAAGCCATGTAAGAATCTTCGGGCGGATCACAAAGATTATGTGGAATTGCTTCGCAGGCTTCGCACGCTGCCTGGAATAAAAAAGGTGTTTATCCGGTCCGGGATCCGTTTCGACTATGTGATGGCGGACGAAGACGACACTTTTTTAAAGGAGTTGTGTGAGCACCATGTGAGCGGGCAGCTAAAGGTTGCGCCAGAGCATGTGTCAGAGACGGTTCTTAAGAAGATGGGGAAACCGTCTAATACGGTATATCAGGCTTTTGATAAAAAGTATACAAAGATGAATCAGATTTTGCATAAGAAGCAGTATCTCGTACCCTACCTGATGTCTTCCCATCCCGGTTCATCCATGAAGGAGGCCGTGGAACTGGCAGAGTATGTCCGAAAATTAGGATATATGCCGGAACAGGTGCAGGATTTTTACCCCACGCCTTCAACGATTTCTACCTGCATGTATTATACCGGGGTGGATCCAAGGGACATGAGCCGGGTATATGTGCCTAAAAATCCTCATGAGAAAGCGTTGCAGAGGGCTCTGATCCAGTATCGCGACCCGAAGAACTATGATCTGGTACTGGAAGCGTTGAAAGTGGCCGGCAGAACGGATCTGGCAGGGTATGATTCCCGGTGTCTGATACGTCCCAGACATCGAAAGGAAAAAGACATGGAGACCGGTGTTCAAATCCATATAAAAAGTACGCCGAAACCGAAAAAGAAAAAGACAATCCGTAATATTCATAAGAAGAAAGTGAAAAAATAAAGGCAGAACTGTAAAAGCAGAATTGGATATAAAAGGGGAGTGTTTCTATGAAAATAGCAGTTGTAACCGGCGCTTCTTCTGGGATCGGGAAGGAATTTGCCAGACAGATTCCAAGACTTTACCGGAATCTGGACGAGATCTGGGTAGCAGCAAGAAGAACGGAATATCTGGAAGAACTGAAAGAAGAGATTTCCATTCCGGTCAGGATCTTTGACGGGGATCTGCAAAGAGACTATATTCTGGAACGTTTAGAGAAAGAACTTGACAGGCGAAAGGCCCAGATCCGTATGCTGGTAAACGCCGCCGGATACGGTAAAGCAGGCGTCTTTGCCGAAATTGATTCCGGGGAACAGCTTGGCATGATCACTTTAAACTGCCAGTCTTTGACAAAAGTGTTACAGATATGCTTGCCATATCTGTCAAATGGAAGTAGAATAATTAATATTGCATCAGCGGCGGCATTTGCGCCCCAGCCGGGATTCGCCGTGTACGCGGCCTCCAAATCCTACGTCTACAGTCTGTCCCAGGCGCTTGCCGCAGAACTCAGGCCCCAAAAGATCTTTGTGACAGTGGTCTGTCCCGGACCTGTGGATACAGAATTCTTCAAGCGTTCCGGAAAGCTGCCGAATCCTTTGAAAGATTCTGTGAAAGCGGACCCGGAGCGTGTGGTTCGTAAGGCCCTGTGGGATTCTGTGAAGAAGAGGAGGGTTTCCGTCTATGGAAAGGCCATGAAGTGTGCCAGGGTTCTCACAAGCATCGTACCAGATGCGCTGACTGCCGGCTTTCTTTTGCGGGCAAACCGGATTGGGGAGAAGTAAGATGAAAACAGAAAAAGGACAGCCGGGTTATCTAAAGGCGTTAAAATCAAAATATCTGACATGGGCTCTGGGCGAATTTATCATTGTAGCAGCCGTTTTCATTCTGGGCTATGTCCAGACGAAGACGAAACAGAACCTGTTTACTCTGGTAGCCGTAGTCGGATGTCTTCCGGCAGCCAAAATGCTGGTGGAATTTATTACCGTCTATCCGCATCAGGGGATCGAGCGGGAAAAGTATGAAGAGATTGAGGAAAAAGCGCCTTTTATTATGCGGCTCTATGACATGTTGATCACCAGTACCGAGAAAGCCATGCCGGTAGACGCACTGGTGATCTACGGTCATGTGGTCTGCGGATATTCCAGCAGCCCGCGAACGGATGAAGCCGCCCTGGCAAGACAGATCAAGGATGTGCTGAAAGATCAGCACTACAATAAGATGACAGTTAAGATCTTTCATGACTATGGAATGTTTCTGGCCAGGGCGGAGGGGCTTAATAATATTGCCGCTGTAGAACGCCCTGAGGATGACAGAAATGAACAGGCGATCAGAAGCATTCTATACACGATTGCTATGTGAGATAACTCGTAAATAATTTCCGATCAAAACATAGAATTTGACGTCCAAAAGACGTAGTTTTAGAAAGAACTACTATCAAGAACGGTGGAAAATCCATGAAAGAAATCATAATCAGACGGAATGAAGCCGGACAAAGGCTCGATAAGCTGCTGAAAAAATATCTGAATGAAGCGTCTGCGGGGTTTCTGTATAAGATGCTCCGCAAGAAGAATATAGTGCTAAACGGAAAGAAAGCTTCGGGAAATGAAAAACTTAAGGAGGGCGACAGCGTCTGTCTCTATCTGGCAGATGAGACAATTCGGAAATTTTCTTCCGGGAAAAGGAACACGGTGTCCAAGACAGGAACATCTTCTCTTCCGATGGAGATTATCTACGAGGATTCAGACCTGTTATTGCTGAACAAACCCTCCGGTATGCTGTCACAGAAAGCGGAACGAGGCGATGTCTCCGTCGTAGAGCATGTGATTTCTTACATGCTTGCGAAAAAGGAACTTACAGCCGAGGACCTTCAGCTTTTCAGGCCCGCCGTCTGTAATCGCCTGGACCGTAACACCAGCGGAATCATTATCGCTGGAAAGAGTCTGCCTGGCTCCCAGGTCATGGGGCAGCTTCTGAAAGAGCGTACTCTTCAGAAGTACTACTTATGTATCGTAAAGGGAAAGATCACCAGACAGAGGCGGCTTAAGGGATATTTAGAAAAGGACAGGTATCAGAACATCGTAAAGATTACGGAAAAAGGCGACGGATCCCCGATTGAGACAGAGTACGTTCCTCTGGCATTTAATGAGACGGTAACCCTTCTGAAGGTGCATCTGATCACAGGAAAGACCCATCAGATCCGGGCCCACCTTTCAGCGATGGGGAATCCTCTGATTGGAGATTACAAATACGGCGACCGCAGTTTTAATGAATTTTATTATCATCAGTTCCAGATCACTTCTCAGCTCCTTCACGCATACCAGGTTGTATTTCCAAAGGTAGAAGGAGTATGCCAGGGAATTTCAGGGAAGACTCTGACGGCGAAAGTGCCTGAGAAGTTCTGGCGGCTGATCAGGGAGACGACATGGCAACATGGAATTCAAGGGGCCTTAGAGGTTCCACATTAGAAGAGATGGTGAACCGCACCAACGAATGGTATCTGGAAAAGGGACTTGCGCTGATCCAGAAGATCCCTACGCCCATCACTCCCGTGAAAATGGACAAGGAACACCGGCATATAACCCTTGCCTATTTTGACAAACGCAGTACGATCGACTATATCGGCGCAGTGCAGGGAATTCCCATCTGTTTTGATGCCAAGGAGTGTGTGGCAGGGACGTTCCCGTTACAGAATATTCACGAACATCAGGTGAAGTTCATGGAGGAATTTGAACGCCAGGGCGGGATCGCTTTTATACTGATTTATTATTCTGCTAAAAATGTCCTCTATTATATGAGGTATTCAGAACTGCGTATTTTCTGGAACCGTTCGAAAGAGGGCGGAAGAAAGAGTTTCCGTTTTGAGGAGCTTGATTCAAGATTTTTTATGGAATTCCTGCGGGGCTGTTACGTTCCGTATCTGGACGCTATGAATCTGGATCTGGAAATTCGGGATGAACTTGACAAAAAGTAGGAAAATGCTTATAATTCTATACGGTTTAATATAGTAGTATACTAAAGCAGCAAATGCAGACAGGAGGTACTATGAAGAGGGTATTACATACTCCGGAAGGAGTCAGGGATATATATAATGTAGAATGCGGAAAAAAACTGACGCTGGAAGGCCATCTGAAAAAGGTTTTCCAGTTATATGGATATCACGATATCCAGCCGCCCACATTCGAATATTTTGATGTGTTCCGAAAGGAAATCGGAACCATCCCTTCCAAAGACTTGTACAAATTTTTTGACAAGGACGGAAACACTCTTGTATTGCGGCCGGATATTACGCCGTCGATCGCCAGGGTATCGGCAACACTGTTAAAGGATGAAATGGTGCCTGTGCGGTTGTGCTATACAGGAAACACATTCATTAACCATTCCAGTTACCAGGGGCGGCTTAGGGAAACCACCCATATGGGTGCGGAACTCATGGGCGACGGTTCCGTGGAGGCAGATGCGGAGATGCTGGCGCTGGTGATCGAGTGTCTGCTGACCATTGGCCTGAAAGAATTCCAGTTAAGCGTAGGCAATGTAGACTTCTTTCAGAGTCTGATCGAGGATGCCAGTCTGGATGAGGATGCAGAAGAGCGGGTGCGGGAACTGATCAACAACCGGAATTTCTTCGGGGTTGAGGAATTCTTAGAAAGCATCCAGGTGAAGCGAAGTTCCAAGGAGGCTTTTGCCACGCTGAACGATCTGGTGGGCGGGATGACAACCCTGGCGCAGGCGAAGAATATTGCTCCCAACTCGAAAGGCGTGAAGGCCATAAAACGACTGGAAAAAATTTACGATATTTTAAAACTGTATGGTGTAGAAAAATTCGTTACATTTGACTTCAGTATGAGTGGTACTTATGGATACTACTCTGGGATTATCTTTAGAGCCTATACATTTGGAACCGGGGATGCCATTGTAAAAGGCGGCAGATACGACCATCTGACGGAGAAATTCGGAAAGAAATCTCCAGCCATCGGATTTGCCATTGTGATTGATGAACTGATGAACGCACTGATCCGTCAGAAAGTCCGAATCGTCTATACAAGGAAGAATACCATTATTCTGTACGACCCGGAGCGCAAAAGGGAGGCGATCTCTCTTGCCAGGGATTTCCGGCGGAAAGCGAAGAATACAGAGCTGATCCGAAAAGACAGGGCCAAGGGGCTGGAAGAATATGTGACATATGGCGACGAATACTATGCCGGAAATCTGATCTATCTGGACCGATCCGGAGAGATTACCATGGTCAATCTGATTACCGGGGAACAGAAGATTTTTGGCAGTAGTTCAGAGAACAAGTCAGAGGGCAGTTCAGAGAACCGTACTGAAAACAGTACCGAAAACAGTTCAGATAGGAGTTCGTAAGATTATGAGATACCTGACATTTGCTTTGGGAAAAGGACGTCTGGCAGAACAGACATTAAAATTATTTGAAAAGGTCGGGATTACCTGCGAGGAGATGAAAGATAAGGATTCACGCAAGCTGATTTTTGTCAATGAGCCGATGAAGCTTAAGTTCTTCCTGGCTAAGGGGCCGGACGTGCCCACTTATGTCGAATACGGGGCCGCAGATATCGGCGTGGTGGGAAAAGATACCATTCTTGAAGAGGGACGGAAGGTTCATGAGGTGCTGGATCTGGGATATGGCAGATGCAGAATGTGCGTCTGCGGCCATCCGGAAGCAGCTCCTCTTCTGAAACATCACGAACTGATCCGGGTAGCGACCAAGTATCCGAATATTACCAAAGATTATTTTTACAATACCAAGCATCAGACAGTGGAAATTATCAAACTTAACGGTTCCATCGAACTGGCTCCGATTGTAGGGCTGTCAGAGGTGATCGTGGATATCGTGGAGACGGGGACGACCCTGAAGGAGAACGGACTTGAGGTATTAGAGGAAGTCTGCCCTCTGTCCGCCCGGATGATCGTGAATCCTGTGAGCATGCGCATGGAAAGCGGAAGGATCAAAAATCTTCTGGCACAGCTTCTGGCGCAGCTTCTTGATTAATACACTAAGTTGAAAGATGGAGGAAGGATGGAAGTAAATGAAGATACAATATTTAGACGGTAATCTGCGGCAGAACCTTTTAGAAAATCTCTTAAAGCGCAGCCCGAATCAGTATGGCGAATATGAGAAAGTTGTCATGGAGATTCTCAACAGAGTGAAAGAGGAGGGGGATTCTGCCCTTTTTGCATATACGGAAAAATTTGACGGCGCAAAGACTGACGCCGGGTGTATCCGGGTTACGGAAGAGGAGATACAGGAAGCGTACCGCCTTGTGGATCCAGGACTTCTTAAGGTTATCCGCAAAGCTCTTGGTAATATTGAGGAATACCACGCCAAACAGAAGCAGTACAGCTGGTTTGACAGCAAGCCGGACGGGACGATGTTAGGACAGAAGGTGACGCCTCTTCAGAGGGTCGGTGTGTACGTGCCTGGCGGAAAGGCGGTGTATCCGTCTTCTGTTCTGATGAACATCATTCCTGCCAAGGTTGCCGGAGTGGAAGAGATTATCATGGTGACGCCTCCGGGAAGAGACGGCAAGGTGACGGCGAATACGCTGGTTGCGGCAAAAGAGGCCGGGGCTGATGTGATCTACAAAGCAGGCGGCGCCCAGGCCGTAGGCGCTCTGGCATATGGAACCGAGAGTATTCCGAAGGTAGATAAAATCGTGGGGCCGGGAAATATTTATGTGGCCCTGGCAAAAAAGGCGGTGTATGGGCACGTCAGCATTGATGCAGTGGCCGGACCCAGCGAGATTCTGGTTATTGCAGACGAGACGGCGAATCCGAGATTCGTGGCGGCAGATCTTCTGTCACAGGCAGAGCATGACGAACTGGCTTCCGCAATCCTGGTGACAACCAGCGAGGAACTGGCAAAACAGGTGGCCGATCAGATTGACGGCTTTTTGAAGGAATTGTCCAGAAGCGAGATCATCCGCAAGTCTCTGGATCAGTATGGTTATATCCTCGTGGCTGATTCCATGGAGGAAGCGATTGAAGTGGCTAATGACATTGCTTCCGAGCATCTGGAAATCCAGACAAAGGATCCTTACGATGTGATGATGAAGATCAGAAACGCAGGGGCGATTTTTATCGGTGAATATTCCAGCGAACCTCTGGGGGATTACTTCGCAGGGCCGAACCACGTTCTTCCCACCAACGGGACGGCGCGGTTCTTCTCCCCTCTGTCTGTGGATGGTTTTATCAAGAAGTCCAGTATCATCGCTTATTCCAGAAACGCACTGGAAGCCGTACATAAGGAGATTGAGCAGTTTGCCGAGGCAGAACAGCTTACCGCCCATGCAAACTCTGTCAGAGTACGGTTTTCTTAAGGGAGGTTTATGATATGGAGAGAAGAGTAACTCTGAAAAGGACTACGAAAGAAACGGATATCCTTGTCACTCTGGATCTGGACGGAAGCGGACACAATGACATTGATACAGGGATCGGCTTCTTTGACCATATGCTCGACGGCTTTGCAAGGCACGGGCTTTTTGATCTCACGGTAAAAGTAAAAGGAGATCTGCATGTAGACTGTCACCACACGGTGGAAGATACGGGCATCGTGCTTGGAGGGGCAATTCTTAAGGCGGTAGGTGACAAGGCAGGGCTTAGACGGTATGGGCATTTTATTCTTCCCATGGATGAAACACTTGCGTTGTGCGCTATTGATCTGTCTGGAAGACCTTTTCTGAAATATAACGCAGAATTCACCGCAGACCGGCTTGGCGATCTGGACACGGAGATGATCAGGGAATTTTTCTACGCCGTATCTTACGGCGGGATGATGAACCTTCATCTTCGCATCCTGGACGGAGAAAACAACCATCACAAGGCGGAGGCGTTGTTCAAAAGTTTCGGCAAAGCCCTTGATACGGCCACCCAGGAAGAGCCAAGAATGAAGGAAGCCTGGACCACGAAGGGAAGTTTATAAAGGAGATGAAGTGATGAGCTATAAAAGATTGATCCCCTGTATCTTCATTGCAGCGGGAAAAGCGGTGAAGTGGTTCGACGACCGTACCGTTATCGCAGAGGATGCCGTGGAACTTGCGAAACGCTACAGTGAGAACGGCGCAGATGAACTGATCGTGTTCGACCTGTCTGACTATGCGGATGAACATGACGAGGCGATTGACTTGATGAAGCGAATGAACCGGGTCATTCGAATTCCCATGGTGGCGGGGGGGAACGTTAAACGCCAGGAGGATATCAAGAAGATTCTCTATGCAGGGTCCAAGCGCGCTATATTGAATTTTTCCAAGCAGGACAGTATCAAGCTGATTGAAGATGGGGCGAAACGTTTCGGGAAAGAGAAGCTGGCCGTATCTTTAAATGATTTTGACGCACTGTTCAAACACCAGCATGTCATACAGAAATATTGCAGCGAGATTATTTTCATGCACAGGCTTGATCTGAATTCTGTTGCAAATATTACGGACATCCCGTGTGTGATCGTGACGGACACCATGGAAAGTTCTGAACTGTTCAGAATCTTAAAATCCGAGGGAGTCAGAGGAGTGTCCGGCAGATTCGTCAGTCAGCGGGACATGGATTTCACCGGGTTTAAGGAACAGTGCGAAGAGAAGGGAATCCAGATGACGTCCTTTGAGAGCATGATGGAATTCTCAGAATTTAAAACGAATGAGCAGGGTCTGATTCCGGTGATCGTCCAGCATTTTAAGACCCAGGAAGTTCTGATGCTGGCTTATATGAATAAAGAAGCCTTCTACCAGACGATCAAGACGGGAAAGATGACCTATTACAGCAGGAGCCGGGAGAAGCTATGGGTGAAGGGTGAGACCAGCGGGCATTTCCAGTATGTAAAGTCACTGACCATTGACTGCGACAAGGATACCCTGCTTGCCAGGGTGGACCAGGTGGGGGCTGCCTGTCATACCGGCAATGCCACCTGTTTCTTCCAGCATCTGGCGGGAAATGATTATGACGAGACCAATCCCCTTCGGGTGTTTGAATCGGTGTACCAGGTGATTGCTGACCGTAAAGAACATCCAAAGGAGGGTTCTTATACCAATTATCTCTTTGAGAAGGGGATTGACAAGATCCTGAAGAAGATCGGCGAAGAGGCGACAGAGGTGGTGATTGCGGCCAAAAACCCTAATGCGGAAGAGATTAAGTATGAATTGTCGGATTTTCTGTATCATGCCATGGTACTGATGGTACTAAAAGGCGTGACATGGGACGATATTGTGATGGAGCTTTCTGACCGGTAAGAAAATGGTATAAAATCTACGGAGACATACTTTATGTAATACATGCATATATTTTCATGAGGTGATGAACGTGAACGATTCAGAAAAACGCAGACAGAGACTCTTAGAACAGACCAGGGAATTATATGGCGAGAAGCGTTCCATCCCTGCGGTACATCCCAGATATGGAGCGGCGTATCATCAGATCTACAGTGATGATCAGATAGGACTTCCCCCGAGTACTTTTGGAATCCGGCTGTTTCTATGTCTTCTGCTGTTTGCAGCCTTTGTTTCTATTGATAAGAATCAAAGTGAAGTCATGCATGTCAACAGCAGTCGTATTGTGGATGAGATTACCACCGATCTGGATGTGGCAGAAGTATGGAAGGAACTGTAGCCCGCTACAGTTCCTTCCATAGTTATTGTATTGTGATACTACTTTGTCCCGAAAATGCGGTCGCCTGCGTCCCCAAGCCCAGGCACGATATACTTGTGTTCATTCAGGCATTTGTCCAGCGCTCCGATATATAGAGACACATCCGGGTGCTCCTGTTTCATTCGTTCCACGCCCTCCGGCGCTGCGATGATACACAAAAACCGGATATGTTTTACCCCTTTATCTTTCAGAAGCTTAATTGCGGCAGCGGAAGAACCGCCGGTGGCAAGCATCGGATCTACGACAAATACTTCCCGTTCGTCGCAGTCTGCCGGCAGTTTACAGTAGTATTCCACTGGCTGAAATGTTTCCGGGTCCCTGTACAGCCCGATATGCCCCACTTTTGCGGCAGGTATCATCTTAAGGATTCCGTCTACCATTCCAAGCCCGGCCCTTAGGATTGGCACTACCGCCATCTTCTTACCGCTGAGTTTCTTCCCCGTCATCTCGCAGATCGGCGTCTTAATATTCACATCCTGTAGTTTCAGATCCCGGGAAGCCTCATAACACATGAGGGATGCAATCTCACTTACAATCTCCCGGAATTCTTTCGAACCGACATCCTCGCTGCGGATATAGTTGATTTTATGCTGGATCAAGGGATGATCCATGATCTGTACATCTGGCATGTCTGTCATTCCTCCTTTAGAACTGATAAAATATCTTCTTCTATCATACTACAGTCAGAGAAAGTGCGCCATTCATTTCTGGTAATTGTCAGAAAATCTTTTTCGTGGCATTCTGCATATAAAATTCAGACAATTCTCAAAAGACTATAGGGATTTAACCAGTTGATTTTATTGATAAATGCAGATATACTATAGACGGACATATTTCGACAAATCACATCCCGATTCTGCGGCGGTATATTGGATCCGGATGAAAAAAATAAGACAGGAGATGTACAATGATGATAAAGGTTCAGGAATACAGGGGACATATCAGAAACTGGGAAGCGCTCTGCCGGGAACTTGAGGTTCACTTAGGACTGCCAAGGGAGGAGCGGGAAACGCTCATCCTTACAAAAGCCTATGAAAAATGGGGATATGACATGGCGGACCATATGCATGGAATGTTTGCTTTCGCTCTGTGGGACGGAGACAAAGAGCAGCTTTTCTGTCTGCGCGACCAGTTCGGAACAAAGCCTTTCTACTATTACCAGACAGACGACGGAGAACTTCTATACGGCACTACCATCCGAAAGATTATGGAACAGCCGGGATTTAAGAAGGAACTGAATGAGGAAATGCTGCAGATTTATCTGACTCTGACCTATGGGGCGGGTGAGGATACCTTTTTCAAAGGGGTGAAAAAACTCCTTCCCGGCCGTTATCTGATCTGGAAGGATGGAAAACTCAGTATCGAGCGTTACTGGAGGCCAGAGTTTCATCCAGACGAGAGCAAATCTCTGGAAGACTTCGCAGACGAGATCCATTCCACGCTTAAGGAGATCCTGCCGGAGGTAAAGACGGAAGAAGAACATGCCGAATCCTTCCTTTCCGGAGGGGTAGATTCCTCCTACGTTCTGGCTATGTCAGACATAAAGACGACCGATTCCTGCGGGTATGACGAGGAGCGTTTCGATGAATCACGGCTGGCGGCAGAGACGGCAAGGATTCTGGGGCGAGAGAACTTAAGATGTCGGATTACCCCGGAAGAATATTTTGACACGGTTTCTTATGTCATGTACAATATGGAGCAGCCCTTAGGGGACGCTTCCTCTATCGTGTTTGCGCTTGCATGCAGGGCGGCGGCAGAACATACCAGGATCTGTTATTCGGGAGAAGGCTCGGACGAATTCTTCGGCGGATATAACATGTACCGTAACGCAGAACGATACGGGGATAATCTGAAGACGTTCTATGTGGGAAATACGAATATTATGAAGGAGGATGAGAAGAAACGGATTTTGAAGAATTATTCCGAAGACATCCTTCCTATCCATCTGGTAAAAGATATCTATGAGGAAAACGAAGGGATGGATCCTCTTACCAAGATGTCGGATGTGGACATCCAGATCTGGCTGGAGGGAGATATCTATCTGAATGTGGACAAGATGAGTCTGGCTGCGGGGCTTGAGATCCGGATGCCTCTCACAGACCGGAGGATCTTTGACATTGCGTCGCGGATGCCTTCTAAGTACAAGGTTGACAAAGAGCAGAACAAGGTGGCTTTCCGTACCGCTGCTGCGAAGGTTCTTCCAGAGGAGATCGCATTCCGCAAGAAACTAGGGTTTATCGTGCCGATTCGTATCTGGATGGCAGATGACAGGTATAACCAGGATGTACGGGAGAAGTTTCACAGTGAGGCGGCAGAGAAGTTCTTCCATGTGGATGAGATTAACGCTATTTTTGACGAATATGTAGGCGGTAACTCGGATAACTGGAGGAAGGTATGGACAATCTATGCATTCCTGGTGTGGTATGAGGAGTATTTTGTAAAACGGTAAAAAAGGAAGAAATTAATAAGGAGCTGTCGGAAATGATGTTTGCGGACGATATATGCAGATCTCTTCGGTAAAGAAGGAAGCATATATGTCAGAAAAACAGTATTTTCCGACGGCTCTTTCACATTTTCACAGCCATGAAATTAGGAGAAATTGTATATCATTGCATTTCGTCAATACAATTTCGGATAAATGTTTTGCCCAATTGTCAAATGTAAGATATAATAGAAACAGATCTGGTGTGCTGACACATTTACATTTAGATGTGCCGGCACACCAGGAAAACAGGAGGAGTCTTTCATGAAATATGCAAATCAGATCTCAGAAATCATTAATGCCTTTTCGCCTGCGCCTTTGAATATGGATCAGATGGAGGAGTTTTACTGTAAGGGAACCATGGAATACCGTACAAGCGATAAATATGATTCACCAATTGAAGATATTTTTGACAGTTGCCGGAATTCCGAGGAAAGAGCCGCCTTCCTGCTGCTTGGCCACAGAGGATGCGGGAAGAGTACGGAACTGAATCATATGTCTCAGAAACTTATCTCTGAAGGATATTATGTGAAGACGATTGTCTGTGGTAAGGATCTGTTTTTATTTGATATCGTATATTCCGATCTTTTCATCTTACTGGGAGAGGCTCTGCTGGAAATCGCAGAAGAATCAGAATGTGAACTTGATGAAAATCTTCTTAACGATATTCGCAATTTCTGGAATGAAGGTACGGAAACCAGGACATGGACAGAGTCTGGGGCAATTTCTTGTGAAGCGGGAACGGGCGTTCAGAATGGCGGGATTCTAAAAGGTATTCTGAATATTTTTGCAGCTATCAAAGCAGATTTGAAGTTAAATGAAGAAACAAGAAAAGAATATCGCAGAAAGGTAAGCGTCCGTTCCAGTGAATGGATCCGCCTTCTGGGATGTGTGTCAGAAAAAATCGCCGGGAATACAGGTGGAAAGAACCCGATTATTATTTTTGAGGATCTGGACAAATTGAATCCAGAGGATGCCTGGAAAGTATTTTACAATTATGCGGCAATTCTTTCGGGAATGAGGTTTCCTGTTATCTATACTTTTCCGATCAGCCTTTCTTATGATGCAAGATTTGCGGCAATGGAGAGTTATTTTGTGACGAAAACCCTTCCAATGATTAAGATTGAGACGATTGAGAATGAGCCTTTCGAGGAGGGCACACAGATCATACGGAATATTGTAGAGAAGCGGGCTGATCTGGAACTGTTTGAAGAGGATGTTTTAGACCGGATGATCCAATATTCGGGCGGTTCTCTCAGGGATTTATTCAGCTTCATTAATTCAGCGGCAAAAAGGGCCATGCGCAGAGACAGTGTAACGATTTCTCTGGAGGATGCAGAACGTGCCTTGGAGGAGTTGAAGACCTCCCTGACAAGAAGAATCGAGAAAAACGAGTATCCCTTCTTGTTAAATATTTATAATGGTAACAAGGAACTGATTGAGGATAAAGCCATGCTGCTGAAAATGCTGCAGGCTTTAGTGGTGCTTGAGTATAACGGAAAACGGTGGCACAATGTCCATCCTTTGGTAGTGAAATTTTTTGAAGAACAGGGGATGATTCACAATGACGGAGAGTAACCAGGAAGGATATCGGACCCTGGGATGGATTCTGAGTAAATCGGAACAGGGGTTGTTTCTGGCAGTGGCGGAAGAAGGGATACAAAAGGAGATTCTGAATATCTATAGGAACGGTTTGGTTGGAATTTATGATTACAAAAGGCATCCAGGGGAGTACTCTTTCCCCCTTCTGCAGGAATGGGTGACGACCCTGCCCCAAATAAAGACTTTCCTGATTGTGAATTTTCATCTGGCATTGCAGAATGAGAATAGTATAAAACGTCTGAATTTCAGCAGAGATATGCTGGAAGGACTGGGCAGGAATTTTATTTTTCTTGTTCCGCCATACATGGATGACAGACTGGCAGTCGAGGCATACGATTTCTACTCTTTTCTAAAACTCCGGGTTACTTTTCACGACTATAAAGCGAAGGCTGAAAAAGAGGAGGAATTGCCTGCAGAAGAACCTGTGGCGGAAGAAGAGGGTGGTTGGAAACCAGAGGAGTTAAAGAAAAAGATGGCAGAGGCCTATCGACTCATTGAAGAGGCCAGAGACGAATACGGTCAGGCCCACTATGATAAAAGTGAAAAACTGCTGTTAAAGGCACGGGAGATTAAGGAGAAGCTGCTGGGAACAGAACATTTAGAAATAGCAGAGATTAATTGTGACTTGGCAGGGGTGTATGAGAGGAAAGGGAAGTACCAGGAAGCGGAAAACCTGTATAAAAAGAGCCTGCTTATATGTGAAAAAATACTGGGAGAGGAACATCCAGATACTGCGGCAAGTTATCATAACCTGGCAGGGGTGTATGAGAGCCAGGGGAAGTACCAGGAAGCGGAAAATCTCTATAAAAAGAGTTTGCTTATAAGAAAAAAAATACTGGGAGAGGAACATCCAGATACTGCGGCAAGTTATCATAATCTGGCAGGGGTGTATAAGAGCCAGGGGAAGTACCAGGAAGCGGAAAACCTATATAGAAAAAGTCTGCTTATATCCGAAAAGATACAGGGAGAGGAACATCCAGATACTGCGGCAAGTTATCATAACCTGGCAGGGGTGTATGAGAGCCAGGGGAAGTACCAGGAAGCGGAAAACCTGTATAAAAAGAGCCTGCTTATA
>CAJTVY010000011.1:0-55056 GCA_910579925.1 uncultured Dorea sp. | reverse complement strand
GAGCCAGGGGAAGTACCAGGAAGCGGAAAACCTGTATAAAAAGAGCCTGCTTATATGTGAAAAAATACTGGGAGAGGAACATCCAGATACTGCGGCAAGTTATCATAACCTGGCAGGGGTGTATGAGAGCCAGGGGAAGTACCAGGAAGCGGAAAACCTGTATAAAAAGAGCCTGCTTATATGTGAAAAAATACTGGGAGAGGAACATCCAGATACTGCGGCAAGTTATCATAACCTGGCAGGGGTGTATGAGAGCCAGGGGAAGTACCAGGAAGCGGAAAACCTGTATAAAAAGAGCCTGCTTATAAAAGAAAAAACATTGGGAAAGGAACATCCGTCTACGGCAGTAAGCTATCATAACCTGGCGCTTGTGTATGGACAAAAAGAAGAATATGAAGCAGCCTTACCATATATTCTCAAAGCATATAAAATTTTTGTTTTTACATTAGGAATGAACCATCCAAATACACAGATGGCATATAAAAATATGAAAACAATATTTGCAAAGTCTAATTCAGAAGACAGCTTCGAACACTGGCTGGAGAAAAAGATGAAAGAAAAGAAGATATCAGACAGGGAAGGAGACACTCAATGATTTTATATTTAACAAGCAACCCTACCGCCTTTGACCAGGCAGGTCACCCTTCTTCCTTTCATGGTCTGAACCCAGGAAACAGTCTGGTGGAAAATCTAAAAAAAGACTGGAAAGCACGTTCAAAATGTCTGCTTCTCTGCGCCAGTCCCGATGCCTATATGCAGAACAACGAAATGCGTTTCTTTTTAGAAAAGTCTCTAAAGGAAACGGGGCTGTCCGTCTCTGCTTTCGACCTGTGCGACAGCCGTAATACAGAGGAGATGGTGCAGCAACTCTGCGCCTACGACGTACTCATTCTGGGCGGCGGGCATGTGCCGACCCAGAACCGTTTCTTCCACAGAATCGGCCTTATCCAGGCAATCCGGAAATTCGACGGCCTGGCGCTTGGAATCAGCGCAGGAGCCATGAACTGTGCGGAAACCGTCTATGCACAGCCGGAGGTTCCGGGAGAGAGCAGCAGCAGGGAATACCAGAGATTCCCAGAGGGGCTTGGGCTGACCCGCTGCAATGTGCTGCCCCACTATCAGACCATGAAGGACAGGCGGCTTGACGGAAAGCGGCTCATGGAGGACATTACCTATCCAGATAGTATGGGACGTCAATTCTACGCGTTACCAGACGGAAGTTACCTGTTACAGAAAGACGGCGCAGTCACAGTCTTTGGAGAGGCCTATCTGGTATCTGAAGGAAAGACTGAGAAGATCTGCTCCAACGGGGAAAGCCGGCTGCTCCACAAGCGAAGACAGCGGTACAAGGGAACGCATCCAAGAAGATTCGAGGAAAAATACAAGGAACATGCGCCGGAAAAATATGCTGATACCATAGAGAAGGTCATCCGCAAAGGCAGCACTCCTGCAGGGATGCATATCTCCATCTGTGTGGAGGAGATAATGGAAGTCCTTCGGATTCATCCTGGCGAGAGGGGGCTTGACGTAACCCTTGGGTATGGCGGACATGCAAGGCGAATGTTGGAAGCGTTAGGCGGCCAGGGGCATCTCTATGGTCTGGACGTGGATCCCATTGAAATCAGAAAAACGGAGGAGCGTCTGAACAGGCTTGGATATAAAGCGGATATTCTGACGGTAATTCAAGAGAATTTTTCAGAGATTACCCGCATCGGCAGGATGTATGGTCCCTTTGATTTTGTCCTGGCGGATCTGGGCGTCTCTTCCATGCAGATTGATAATCCTGAACGGGGATTTTCCTATAAGACAGACGGTCCTCTGGATCTGCGACTGAACCCCGCAAAAGGCGTCACGGCTGCCAGGAGGCTTACGCAGATGGACGAAGCGGAACTCTCCGGGATGTTCACAGAAAATGCGGACGAGCCTTATGCAAAGCAGATTGCAGCAGAGATCGTCAGAAGGCTTAAGCGCGGCGGGAGGATCGAGACAACGGTTCAGTTAAGAGAGGCGGTGGAAGCGGCGCTTGCTTTTCTTCCAGAGAACGGGCAGAAAAAGATCACGGTGAAAAAGACCTGCCAGCGTGTGTTCCAGGCCATCCGTATTGATGTGAACGGTGAGTATGAAGCGCTGGAATCCCTGCTTTCGGGACTGCCGGACGTACTTTCACCGGGAGGCAGAGTGGCAGTCCTTACTTTTCACTCCGGTGAGGACAGACTGGTAAAGAAGGCGTTTAAGCGGTCTTATAAGGAAGGGGTTTACTGTGAGATCGCAAAGGATGTAATCAGACCGTCGGCAGAGGAATGCAGGCGTAACGGCCGGGCTGGATGTGCGAAACTTAGGTGGGCAGTAAAAGGGGAATTTTCCAAATAAACAGTAAAGATCATTGTAGAGGTAATTCAAATGGAACTAAAGAAAAAGATAGGTATTGTATTAAAAAAAATAAACCGCCATGGCAGGGAAAATATTGTGGCTGTCATTCTCCTGAACGTATTCATTGGAATCGGCTTTTGTGCTGTATTATGGCTTTTGCGGTCCTATTCCATAGATTTCTGCCTGCGTACTCTGGATCAGAAGGCGCAAGAGGCGAAGAGGGAGATTGATTTGCAATTTTCGGCTGTTCAGGATCATTTGGAAATGCTTGCCGATATCATAGAGACAGAAGAGGATCTTACTTCTGACCGTGTGGCGAATATTCTCCAGTTGAGTGCAGAGAAGAATGTGGTATCCAACCTGGGGATTCGTCTGGCGGACGGCAGGACTCTGAATCAGGACGGAAGCGTATCGGAGGTTCAAACTGAGGAAGATTCTTTTAACGAAGATTTCAAACTAGAGGGGATGGCAGAAGACGGCATTTTCGTGCTTTTTAGCGTTCCGCTTGAGAAAGGCGGAAAAGAGGAGGGAACATTATTTGGTGTGATAGAACCACAGGATCTATCCGATTTTTTTAAGGTGGATATCTTTGACGGGAATGCCAATATTTTTATTATTGATCCCCATAATATGGCGTACGTTATGGATACAGTGCATGACCGGGTGGAAAATATTCACGAATTGAAGGATTTCCCGATTAAAAAAGGTTATAGTCAAGAACAGATTACCAAGGATTTTGCAGAAGGTGTGGGAGGAAGAACGGCATACTTTTCTGAGAGAAGGAACGAGTATTTATACACTGCTTATGAACCCCTTGACTTCTATGACTGGTTTGTTCTGGTAACGGTTCCGGAAAGTACCGTATTTGAGGAAACAGAATATATTGGGAAGGTTCTGCTTGGCCTTGGCATCTATGAGGCGGTAATCCTGCTGGTTTATCTTGTATGGAATGTGGTTCATACACGGAAAGAAGTCCATGCCAAAGAAAAGATGGCGACTACGGACCTTCTTACGAATCTAAAAAATAGAAACGCTTACGAACAGACGATTTCTCAGTATGAAGAAAACCTTCCCGCCAGTCTGTCCTGTGTGTATGCGGATGCCAACGGGCTTCATGAACTGAACAACAGCCAGGGGCATGCGGCTGGAGACCGAATGCTGCAGACCGTGGCGACGGCTTTCGTAGAGTTATTCGGGCAGGAACATGTTTATCGCATCGGGGGAGATGAATTTCTGGTATTTACAGAAATTGATTCAGATTGTACATCCGAGAAAGCGATGGCAGCCAAGGGTAAGGCCTCGGAAGCAGGATACCATGTTTCTATTGGCACGGCTTCCACAAAAGAGCATGATAATGTTGGGGCTGTTATTAAATCGGCAGAGCAGAGAATGTACGAGGATAAAAAGCGGTACTATATGGAGTTGGGAGACCGGCGCGAAAGGCGCTAAACAACAGGTAAAGCTTATATGAACTATTGCGTAGTGTTGAATAATACAGGGAAAACAAAACGAATTAAAATTGTGAAATATATGTAAACCGAAAGGAAACCTATGAGAAAACTAGCCTTAAATGATGAAATATTACTGAAAATCGAGAAACCTGCCCGCTATATCGGGAATGAAGTCAACAGTGTCATAAAAGATAAGGAACAGGTGAATATCCGCTTTGCCATGTGTTTTCCAGACGTCTATGAGATCGGTATGTCTCACTTAGGCATCCAGATTCTCTACGACATGTTCAACCGATGGGACGACGTATGGTGCGAACGCGTCTACTCACCCTGGATGGACCTGGACCAGATCATGCGGGAAGAGCATATTTTGCTGTTTGCCCTGGAATCCCAGGATCCCATCAAGGAATTTGATTTCCTGGGAATCACCATTCAATATGAGATGTGCTACACCAACATTCTGCAGATTCTGGACTTAAGCGACATTCCGCTGTACGCCTGCGACCGGGACGAGTCTGACCCCATCGTCATAGGCGGCGGCCCCTGTGCCGCAAATCCCGAACCATTAGCCCAGTTCTTCGACCTGTTCTATATCGGCGAGGGAGAGACGGTCTATGAACAACTGCTTGACGCCTATAAGGAAAATAAACAAAACGGCGGTTCCCGCAAAACATTTCTTGAGAAAGCTGCAGAGATTGAAGGAATCTATGTGCCAGGGTTCTATCGGGTAACCTACAAAGAAGACGGAACCATAGCAGATTTTACTCCTGTCAATCCGCACGCCAGACCTGTAATCCGAAAGCAGATGGAAAAAGATCTGACCAACACGTATTACCCCCAGGCTCCTGTGGTCCCTTTTATCAAAGTGACCCAGGATCGTATTGTGCTGGAGATACAGAGAGGGTGTATCCGCGGCTGCCGTTTCTGCCAGGCCGGAATGCTCTACCGTCCCACACGGGAACGGGACGTAGAGACTTTAAAGCAATACGCATTCCAGATGCTTAAGAGCACCGGACATGAAGAGATCTCTCTGAGTTCTTTAAGTTCCAGTGATTACAGCCAGTTAAAGGAACTGGTGACGTTCCTGATCCAGGAATTTAAAGGCGAAGGAATCAATATCAGCCTGCCGTCCCTTAGGATCGATGCCTTTTCTCTGGATGTCATGGGAAAGGTACAGGACATCCGTAAGAGCAGCCTGACATTTGCGCCAGAGGCAGGTTCCCAGAGACTGCGGGACGTAATCAACAAAGGGCTGACCAAAGAGATGATCCTGAACGGAGCCGGCCAGGCTTTCGAAGGCGGGTGGAACAAGGTGAAGCTTTATTTTATGCTGGGGCTTCCTACCGAGACGGAAGAAGATATGAAGGCAATTCCCCGCCTTGCGGATGAGATTGCCAGAAGATACTACGAGATTCCCAAGGAACAGAGAAATGGGAAATGTCAGATTACCACCAGCACCTCCTTCTTCATCCCTAAGCCGTTTACGCCTTTTCAGTGGGCGAAGATGTATACTAACGAGGAGTATATCGCAAGGGCGGCCATTGTGAAACATGAATTCCAGGAGCAGTTAAACCGCAAAAGTCTGAAATACCACTGGCATGATGCAGAGGTTACGGTGTTAGAAGGAGTCTTCGCCAGAGGCGACCGGAAGCTGTCTGAAGTAATTCTTGAAGCTTACCGTCTGGGATGTCTCTACGACTCCTGGACAGAATCATTTGACAATGAGAAATGGATGAACGCCTTCCAGAATACAGGCGTGGATATTGGTTTCTATACCCAGAGGGAACGGTCTTTTGACGAGATCTTTCCCTGGGATTTCATTGATATCGGCGTAACCAAGGCATTCCTGTACCAGGAATGGCAGCGTGCGCAGAAAGGTGAAGTAACGCCAAACTGCCGGATGGAATGTTCTGGCTGCGGCGCCATGAAATACAAAGGAGGTGTCTGTATTGAAAGCAAGAATTAAATTCCGCAAATATGGAGTCATGCGTTTTATCGGACATCTGGACGTCATGCGTTTTTTTCAGAAAGCTATGCGGCGGGCCGGGATTCCGATTGCGTTTACCGGCGGCTATAGCCCTCATATGATTATGTCTTTCGCACAACCGCTGGGAGTGGGGGTTACCAGCGACGGAGAATATCTGGATATTGAACTGAAGGAGGAGACTGACTGTAAAGAGGCAGTGAGACGGCTGAATGAAGTGATGGTAGAAGGCATCGAAGTTACCGATTTTGTCAGAATCCCGGATGACAAAAAGAGCAGCGGAATGACCATCGTTGCCGCTGCAAGCTACCTGGTCACACTTCTGGAATCAGCGAAATCTGCGGATGTCACAAAGGAACTTCCAGACTCCTGGAAGGCGAAGGCAGAAGCATTTCTGGGACAGGAAAGTATCGTAGTCCTAAAAAAGACTAAGCGCAGCGAGGCCAAGACGGATATCCGTCCTATGATCTATCAGATGAACCTTAAACCGGAAGGGATCTATCTGTTTCTGGCGGCCGGAAGTGAACAGAATCTTAAACCAGACCTGGTAATGGAAGCTTTCATGGGATTTTTGGGAGAAGATTTCAAAAGTGTTCCTTTTCATTACCACCGTATTGACGTGTACGCCAGACAGCCAGGAGGGAAAAACAAGTTTGCGCCCCTTAACGAATTGAAAGAAACGAAGGAGTGAATGCAAAAAAGTGAGTAAAAAAGAAATCAAGACGAATGCCATGCGTATTCTTGACCGTCAGAAGATTCCATACGAATATGAAGAGTATGAATGCGAGGATTTTACGGACGGAATACAGGTTGCCGACCAGTTAGGGTATGACCGCAGGCTGGTGTATAAGACGCTGGTGACAATCGGTAAATCGGGCCAGTACTATGTCTTCGTGATTCCTATTGAGGAGGAGATTGATTTCAAGAAAGCGGCAAAAGTAGTGGGGGGAGAAATCCCTGGAGATGCTGCACTTAAAAGAGCTGACCAGAGTAACCGGCTATGTACGGGGCGGCTGCACGGCAATCGGAATGAAAAAGCAGTATCCCACCGTTATCAACCAGACGGCCGGTTCCCTGGAATATATTCATGTCAGCGGCGGCCGGCTCGGAATACAGTTGAAATTAAGCCCGGAGGATCTTAAGAAAGCGTCGAATGCCAGTTTTGCCGACGTAATTCACGTATAAGGACACATATTGGAAACGTGGGCGAATCATACAGGATTGATAGAAAGGAAACCTTATGAAAACAGTAATATTTGATGTTGGAAACGTGCTGGTAGGCTATGACTGGAAAAGTTATCTGCGTACATTCAATTATTCGGAAGAAATTTACGAGCGGGTGGCAGACGCCGTGTTCCGAAACAAGGACTGGGAGGAGGGCGATATCGGCCGCATTTCCGCCGAAGAATGGCTGAACCTCTTCATCGAAAATGCGCCGGATCTAAAGCCGCAGATCTGTGAAGTGTTCGCTGGATTTGAAGGAACCATTGTACCTCTTTCTTATACAGAAGAATGGCTTTCTTATTTCCGCAATCTGGGATACAGGCTATATTATCTTTCCAACTATTCCAGAGAACTTTATGAGAGATCCAGAGATAAACTGCGGTTTCTTGACACGTTTGACGGCGGCATTTTTTCCTACCAGGTCAGATGTATCAAACCCGATGAAAAGATTTACCGGATTCTTCTTGAGCGTTATTCTATTAACCCAGGCGATGCCACATTCTACGATGATCGTCCTGAAAATGTGGAGACTGCCGTAAAGCTTGGAATAAATGGTATCGTTTTTCATCAAGATATTCCATTGCAGATGATGGGAAAATGATGTAAGATAATGAAGGAACTTAAGGGGATCCCCCGATAGTTCTTAAGATTAGAATCATACATAAAAAAGCAGTTTGGAGGAATACGAGAAGAAGATGAAAAAGGTCGTAAAATTTGGCGGAAGTTCACTGGCAAGCGCAGAGCAGTTCAAAAAGGCTGCAAGAATTATCAATAAGGACGAGTCCCGAAGATATGTGGTTCCCTCTGCACCCGGGAAACGTAAGCCAGGTGATACCAAAGTAACGGATATGCTGTACCGGTGCTATAATCTCGCCACCATGGATGATGAGTATGAGGAAGAGTTCGAGGAACAGATGTCTGCAATCCGGGCGCGTTATGACGAGATCATTGCAGGACTTGGCCTTTCCATCGACCTGAGTGAAGAATTTAAGACGATCCGTATGGAATTTGGCCGGAAAGCAGGACGCAATTATGCTGCATCCAGAGGGGAATACCTGAACGGAATCTTAATGGCGGAGTACCTGGGATATGAGTTTATTGATGCGGCGGAGGTGATCTGTTTTGACGAGGAAGGGAATTTTGACGGAGAGAAGACTAACGAGATCCTGTCAAAACGGCTTGAAGATACCCCGAGAGCAGTCATTCCGGGATTTTATGGCGCGATGCCGAATGGGAAGGTGAAGACATTTTCCAGAGGCGGGTCGGATATTACAGGTTCTATTGTCGCTAAGGCCGTACAGGCGGACGTCTATGAGAACTGGACGGATGTGTCCGGCTTTCTGATCGCTGATCCACACGTGGTCAAAAATCCAAAAGCCATTGATGTGATCACCTACCGGGAACTTCGGGAACTTTCCTATATGGGAGCCACCGTTCTTCATGAAGACGCCATCTTTCCGGTGCGCAAGGAAGGAATTCCTATCAATATCCGCAACACCAATTCCCCGGAGGATAAGGGGACGCTGATCGTAGAAGGTACTTGTAGAAAACCGCGGTTTGTTATTACGGGAATTGCCGGAAAGAAGGATTTCGCTTCCATCACGGTAGAGAAAGCCATGATGAACTCGGAAGTCGGCTTCTGTAAAAAGGTCCTTGAGGTTTTCGAAGAAAATAAGATTTCCATCGAGCATATGCCGTCAGGCATCGACACCATGACCATCTTTGTCCACCAGGATGAATTTGAAGAAAAAGAGCAGAAGGTGATCGCCGGAATCCATCGGAGGGTGGAGCCGGATTTCCTGGAACTGGAATCGGATCTTGCGCTGATCGCCGTCGTGGGGAGAGGAATGAAGGCCACCAGGGGAACCTCTGGAAGGATTTTTTCTGCTCTTGCCCATGCAAATGTGAACGTGAAGATGATTGACCAGGGATCCAGCGAATTAAACATCATTATCGGCGTCCGTAACCATGATTTTAAAGATGCGATTAACGCAATCTATGATATATTTGTCAACACCATGATATAGGAAGGAGTTTCTCATGAATATTTTGTTTTTTCTGAGGCCCAAAAGCGAGGTGGCTTATATCTATGACTACCACACAGTCCGTCAGGCCTTGGAGATCATGGAATATCACAAATATTCCTCTGTGCCGATTCTCAGCAGAGACGGGAAATATATCGGTTCCATAACAGAAGGTGATCTTCTCTGGTCTATGAAGCGCTGGAATCTTACGAAACTCAAAGATACGGAGGAGATCAGCGTTATGAAGGTTGACCGGAGGCTGGATCATCAGTGTGTTACGGCAAAATCCAAGATGGAGGATCTGATCGGACGTGCGATGGAACAGAATTTTGTACCGGTCATTGATGACCAGGAGCATTTTATCGGTATCATCACAAGGCGAGACATTATTGAATATTGTTACAACAGGATGAAAGGATGCGAAGAAAAAAGCCATGATCATTGATTTTCATACACATATGTTCCCCGATAAGATTGCAAAGGGAACCATCGACTTACTTGCCGGCATTTGCAAGGTAACGCCTTACGGAGACGGCACTTATACCGGACTTCTGGACTCTGCCAGAGAAGCGGGGATTGATCTGTGCATTGCGCTTCCCGCCGTTACAAAGATTTCCCAGGTCGAGTCCATTAATCGGTTTGCCGCTAAGTATCAGGAAAAGCCAATTATATCCTTTGGCGGAATTCACCCGGCCTGTGAGAATTACAAGGAGATTCTGCGGGAGATAAAGAACCTTGGTATGAAGGGGATTAAGCTTCATCCAGATTATCAGGACATGTATTTCAACGATATCCGGTATAAGCGGCTGATTGCATTTGCATCAGAACTGGAACTGATCGTCAGCGTTCATGCGGGCGTGGATCCCAAGTGTCCAGAGGACGTCCACTGCACCCCCAAAATGGCCCGGGAGGTAATCAGGGAAGTGCAGCCTGAGAAGCTGGTTCTTGCTCATCTGGGAGGAAACCTGCTCTGGAACGATATCGAACGTGAACTGGTGGGACTTGACGTTTTCTTTGATACCGGGGTGGTGCTCGATCATATCAGCCAGGAGCAGTTTCTTCGCATTGTCAGGAATCATGGAGCAGACAAGATTCTCTTTGCCACAGATTTTCCCTGGAAAAGTCAGAAAAAATTTAAAAAGACTCTCTCAGACATGCCCCTTAGCCCTAAGGAGAAAGATCTGATCTTTTCTGAAAATGCATGCAGGCTGCTGGGAATTTAAGGAAAGGCCGGATTCGTTACTATTCACAGTCAGATAAAAACTGTCAATCAGCTTCTTACAAGCTGCGCTTGACGAATCTGACTGCCATTTTTATCTGACTGTGAATAGTAACCCGGATTCCAGACTGTTACAAAATTTATTTGTTTTTGGCTTGAATTCTGGAGAAATATATGCTAGAATATACCAGTATGCCGCACAATGAGGTTGTAAGTTCCCAAGGGACACCGAAGTTGGCGAGTAATGATAATAGGAGGTGCCATATGTACGCGATTATAGCAACAGGTGGTAAGCAGTACAAAGTAGCCGAAGGCGATATCATTAAAGTAGAGAAGCTTGGTGTAGAAGCCGGAGAGACTTATACATTTGACCAGGTGCTTGCAGTTAGTGACAACGGTCTTAAGATCGGGAATCCGACTGTAGAAGGAGCAACCGTAGAGGCTTCCGTAGTAGAGAATGGAAAAGCCAGAAAAGTCATTGTTTACAAGTATAAGAGAAAAACAGGATACCACAAAAAGAACGGTCACAGACAGCAGTATACTGCGGTAAAGATCGAGAAGATTCATGCTTAATATTGGAGAACATCCATGATTCATGTAGCCATATACCAGAATGAGAATAAAGAATGTGTCGGTTTCCGTACGGAGGGACATGCGGGGTACAGTGAGAAAGGTTCTGATATCGTCTGCGCAGCGGTTTCCGTACTGGTACTCAACACGATAAATGCAATAGAAATATATGCACAGGATCCATGTTCTGTGATTCATAGTGATGAGGCCGGTCTGATCGCTTATTACCTGGTGAACGGGTATCCTTCTGAAGGTGCCTGTCTGTTGCTGAATGCAATGATTCTCGGGCTGGAACATATGGCGGATGATGAGAACTATGCAGAATATATTGATTTAATATTTGAGGAGGTGTGACAACCATGATGCAATTAAACCTTCAGTATTTCGCTCACAAGAAAGGTGTCGGATCTACAAAGAACGGAAGAGATTCAGAGTCTAAGAGACTTGGCGCTAAGAGAGCTGACGGACAGTTTGTGAAAGCAGGGAACATCCTTTACAGACAGCGTGGAACAAAGATTCATCCGGGCGTTAATGTAGGACGCGGCGGTGATGATACATTATTCGCACTTGTTGACGGCGTTGTAAGATTTGAAAGAAAAGGAAGAGATAAGAAACAGGTTTCTATCTATCCGGTAGCTTAAGCAATTGTGATTCTAGGAGAGTGTTGCGGGATAACTGGTATCAGTTAGGTGGCAGCGCTCTTTTTTGCATAACATGTGGAAAGGGGAACATTTATGTTTGCAGACAGGGCGAAGATCTTAATACGATCGGGAAAAGGCGGCGACGGACATGTGAGTTTCCGAAGAGAACTGTATGTCCCCAACGGAGGGCCTGACGGAGGGGACGGCGGACGCGGCGGCGACGTGATATTCGAGGTAGATAAGGGGCTGAATACTCTGCAGGACTACCGGCACAGAAGGAAGTTTGCCGCTAAGGACGGATCGCCTGGCGGTAAAAGACGCTGTCACGGGGCGGATGCAGAGGATATTGTTCTGAACGTGCCGGAAGGGACGGTGGTAAAGGAAGCTCAGTCCGGCAAAGTGATTGCGGACATGTCCGGGGACAACTGCCGTCAGATCATATTAAAAGGCGGTAAAGGCGGTCTTGGAAACCAGCATTACGCAACATCTACCATGCAGGTTCCCAAATATGCCCAGCCAGGACAACCTTCCCGCGAACTGTGGGTCACTCTGGAACTGAAGGTGATTGCGGACGTAGGGCTGGTGGGATTCCCTAATGTAGGAAAATCCACTTTCCTTTCCCGTGTCACAAATGCACAGCCGAAGATTGCCAACTATCATTTCACGACTTTAAATCCCAATCTGGGAGTCGTGGATCTTGAGGAAGGGCAGGGGTTTGTCGTTGCCGATATTCCCGGACTGATCGAGGGCGCCTCCGAAGGAGCGGGACTGGGGCATGAGTTCCTGCGCCATATAGAACGAACCAGGCTGATCATCCATGTGGTGGATGCGGCGGGGACAGAAGGCCGCGATCCCATTGACGACATCTATAAGATCAACGGTGAATTAGAGGCATACAATCCAGAGATTGCAAAGCGTCCCCAGATCATTGCCGCTAATAAGACGGACGTAATCTATCCTGATGGGGAGGACCCGATTACCCGTCTTAAGGCAGAGTTTGAACCGAAAGGTATGAAAGTCTATCCAATCTCTGGTGTGACGGGAGCAGGTCTTAAGGAACTTTTGTATGGGGTCTCCAAAATGCTCCAGGAGATGGATCGCTCCCCAGTTGTTTTTGAGCAGGAATATTTCCCCGAGGATGAACTGATCTATGAAAACCTTCCTTACACGGTCAGTGTGGAAGAGGGGATGTACGTCGTTGAAGGCCCGAAGATTGAAAAAATGCTTGGATATACGAATCTGGATTCAGAGAAGGGATTCGCCTTTTTCCAGAAGTTCTTAAAGGATGCGGGAATCCTGACGGAACTGGAAGCAGCCGGCATAAAGGATGGAGACACGGTGCGTATGTACGGCCTTCAGTTTGACTATTATAAGTAACTGTTACCTGCACATTTTCTTTGCAATTTGCGGTCAAATGGATTACAATAAGAGGGAGAAGGAAAGGGAAGGAATAAGATGACAACAAAACAGAGAGCCTATCTGAAGGGTCTTGCGATGACAATGGAGCCAATTTTCCAGATCGGAAAGAACAGCATGACGCCGGAACTTACAAAAGCGCTTAAGGAGGCGTTGGATGCGCGGGAACTGATTAAGGTCAGCGTGCTTAAGAATTGTGCAGATGATCCGAAAGAACTGGCAGTAATGATTGCGGAACGTACGCAGTCAGACGTGGTACAGGTGATTGGCAAGAAGATTGTCCTGTATAGAGAGGGAAAAGCTAAGAATAAGAAGATTGAACTTCCAAAATAAATAATGGAGTTGGACAGACTATGAAGATCGGAATTATGGGCGGAACATTTGATCCGATACACAATGGACATTTGATGCTGGGGCGGTCTGCCCTGGAAGCATTTGAACTGGATAAGGTCTGGTACATGCCCAATGGTAATCCGCCTCACAAAGACATTTCCTTAATAAAGACAGACGTAAAAGACCGGGTGGAGATGGTAAGACTTGCCATATCCCCCTACCGGGAGTTCCGGCTGGAGACTTATGAGGCGAAACGTCAGGAAGTCTCCTATTCTTATAGTACGATGGAATATATGAAGGGAATCTATCCAGAAGATGATTTTTATTTTATCATAGGGGCAGATTCTTTGTTTATGATTGACCAGTGGGTACACCCGGAGCGGATTTTTCCCACCTGCACCATATTGGCGGCATATCGGGATGAGATTAATACCAGACAGGCGATGGAGGCTAAGATCCATGAGCTGAAGGAGAATTACCATGCGCGGATCCGCCTTCTGGTGACGCCGTTGATCAACGTGTCTTCCCATGAACTGCGCAGGGACGTCAGAGAGGGAAGGAGTATTAAAGGTCAGGTTCCGGCGGCTGTGAATGCTTATATTCTGGAGAATCATTTATATGTAGGAGAGAAGAGCATATGAACCATAAGATTACCAAGATTCGCAGAAAATTGATGACGGAACTTGACAAGGAACGGTATGAACACACTCTGGGAGTCATGTATACGGCGGCGGCTCTTGCCATGCGTTATGACGAGGACATTGAGAAAGCTCTGATGGCAGGTCTGCTTCATGACTGCGCAAAATGTCTGCCAGGAGATACTAAGATTAAATTGTGTAAAAAATATCATTTAGGCGTGTCAGAGGTAGAGAGAAGCAATCCAAGCCTTCTTCATGCAAAACTTGGCGCGTTTCTTGCCGCCAAGAAGTATCATGTGAAAGAGAAGGAGATTATGAATGCCATTGCCAGTCATACAACCGGCTGCCCGCATATGTCTCTGCTGGATAAGATTATCTATATAGCTGATTATATAGAACCTGGAAGAAAAGAACTGCCCAATATGGCAGAAGTGCGCAGACTGGCGTTTACCGATATTGACGACTGTCTGTATCGTATTCTCAAGGATTCCCTGGAGTATCTGAACAGTAAAAACGAACCGATTGACCCGATGACAGAGAAGACGTTTCTCTATTATAAGAACAAACGAGAAGGAGAGGAGGTGTAATATGGATCAGGTTAAGAAGATGGCACAGATTGCTTACCATGCGCTGGAGGATAAAAAGGGTGAGGATATCTGTATGATTGATATCTCGGGCATCTCCCCGCTGGCAGATTATTTCATTATTACGAACGGTACCAGCGACAGCCAGGTAAAAGCGCTGGTAGACAATGTAGAAGAGAAGATGCATGAAGCCGGACATTCACAGATCCAGAGAGAAGGGTTACAGTCCGGAAACTGGGTGCTGCTGGATTATGGCGACGTAGTTGTCCATGTATTTGATAAGGAGAACCGCGAATTCTATCATCTGGAACGGATCTGGAGCGATGGAAGACGGATTGAGAGTCTGGATGAATTGTAGGATTTTCTATATTGACAAAGCTATGAAAAAATATGGCTGTTGGAAATCAGTGATATTTCCAGCAGCCATATTTTGTATAAAATTGATAAGGATTAACTGCAATGTTCCCGATACAGTACTTCCTGGATCAGCTTTGGCTGGATCTCAGGATAGGTCCACTGGTCAGAGCGTACCGGCAGATTGTCCATCAGACATACTTCAGCCATCTCTCTGTGAAGTTTCTTACGGAAACTCTTGATATCTGCAAAGTACAGCATTCCAAAAGTCTCCTTCCCAGATGGACTTATCCGGTTTTTTCCCGTTACAGAATAGGCGCAGACAGGCTCTATGTGAAAATCAATGGCTCCGGTTTCTTCCGCTAATTCACGCTTTGCAGTATCCAGGATCTTCTCACGACTTTTACGATGTCCGCCCGGGCACTCTAAAGTATTACGGTCCTTATGCCTGCAGAATACCCATTTCCCGCCGGATGTGGCGACAATTACGGCAAACTCCAGCAGCCTGTCTTCAATATTCTTGTAAAATCTGACTTTCATGACAGCTTCCTCCATTGTTTCTTATGTATTTCATAATATCTTTAATTTAAAAAACGAAAAATTCCAATTACTTTGCCAAGAATCTGTACATCCACGACAATGATCGGATCCATTGTATCATTCTCCGGCTGAAGACGGATATGTCCGTCTTCCTTATAAAATGTCTTGACAGTAGCGCCATCCTCAATCAACGCCACGACCATCTCACCGTTCCTCGCAGTGGAGATCTGCTCTACAAGAACCATATCGCCGTCCAGAATCCCGGCATTAATCATGCTTTCGCCTCGTACCTTCAGCATAAAGGTAGGGCTGTTGGGCATATACTCCATAGGAATCGGAAAGTAGTTCTCAATATTCTGTTCAGCCAGTATGGGTTCTCCGGCAGCGACGCGTCCTATAATCGGAACATTCACCATTTCCCTTCGCATAAAGTTAAAAGAATCATCCAGAATCTCTATGGCCCTTGGCTTGGTAGGGTCTCGACGAATATAACCATTCTTCTCCAATGTCTCCAGATGTGAGTGAACCGAAGACGTAGACTTTAGATGAACTGCCTCGCAGATATCCCGGACTGCCGGCGGAAAACCTCTTTCCAGAATCTGTGACTTGATATATTCCAATATTTCTTTCTGCTTCGCACTGATCTTACCTTGTCCCATACGAAACCTCCTTTTTTCATTCATGTCTGAAAATTCATAATTCTATTTTACCACAAGATTCGCTAAATAGCAAACTGATGTTTAGAAAATATGTTCGGAGATCAATCTATACGACAAATACCGATTTTTCCAAAAGATGTGGACAAAATGCAACATTTGTGTTATACTTAACTATATTATCACATTTTTGAAGCTTTGGGAGTTGCTTCATAATATAGTGTATTAAAGTGTATTTAATAAGGAGGTATTTGATTTTTATGGCAGACACAAAGAACTATCATGACCAGACACGCATTGACCAGACAATTCGCCTTCGTGAAGTGTTGAAATCCCTGCCGCCGTTTGCAAAAGATTATTTCCGGGCAATTGAACCAAAGTCATCGGCTAAGACAAGGGTTAATTATGCGTATGACATTCGCATTTTCTTTCATTTTCTTATGGAATGTAATCCTGTATACAAGGACTATACAATTGAGCAGTTTAAGGTGAACGATCTGGAGAAGCTGGAACCTGTGGATATTGAGGAATATATGGAATATCTGAAGGTCTATGAGAAGGAAAATGAACTGATCACTAACAGCGAAAAGGGACTTGCAAGAAAGATGTCTGCCCTTCGCAGTTTCTATAGTTACTACTATAAGCATCAGATTATTACGAAAAATCCCACATTGCTGGTTGATATGCCGAAACTTCACGATAAGGCCATTATCAGGCTGGATACAGACGAGGTGGCGCTGCTTCTGGACTTTGTAGAGAACGGCGGCAGTCAGTTGACGGGACAGGCGCTTGCCTATTATAATAAGACGAAGGAACGGGATCTGGCGATTCTGACTTTACTGTTAGGAACCGGAATCCGTGTTTCGGAATGTGTGGGTCTTGACTTGAGTGATGTGGATTTTAAAAATAACGGAATCACGGTAACCCGTAAGGGCGGTAACCAGATGATCGTTTATTTCGGCGATGAGGTTGCAGATGCCCTTCTGGCATATATCGAAGGCAGCCGTAAGAGGATCACTCCCCTCTCCGGCCATGAAAACGCATTGTTTTTATCCACGCAAAAGCGCCGTATGGGCGTCCAGGCAATCGAGAATATGGTGAAGAAATATGCCCGTCAGGTAACGCCGAATAAGAAAATTACTCCGCATAAACTGCGCAGTACTTATGGTACTTCGTTATATAAGGAAACCGGCGATATCTATCTTGTAGCGGACGTTCTGGGGCACAAAGACGTTAATACCACAAAGAAGCATTATGCTGCAATTGATGAGAACCGACGCAGGCGCGCCGCTTCTGCAGTAAAACTGCGGGAGGTCTGACTATTTTCGCCCATATAAGGGTCAGCCCTTCTGGCAATCCCATATATAGAAAGGACAAGCAATCATATGAAATTACAGCAACTTCTGAGTTATACACGAAAAGCCGTTGATGAATATGCAATGATTCAGAAGGGGGATCATATTGCGGTAGGGGTTTCCGGTGGAAAGGACAGCCTGACGCTGCTCTATGCCATGCATGGATTGAAAAGATTCTACCCGGAACCATTTCAATTATCCGCAGTCACCGTGGATCTGGGATATTCAGAGTGCGATTTTACACCGGTAACAGAACTGTGCAGAGAGCTTGGCGTGCCGTACCAGATTGTCAGAACGGATATTGCGCATATTCTTTTTGAGGAACGTAAGGAAAGCAACCCTTGTTCCCTGTGTGCAAAGATGAGAAAAGGAGCTTTGAACCAGTCGGTAAAAGAGATGGGCTGCAATAAAGTTGCATATGCTCATCACAAGGATGACATTATCGAGACAATGCTGCTCTCCCTGCTTTTTGAAGGACGGTTCTATTCCTTTTCCCCCCGGAGCTATCTGGACCGCATGGAACTCACCGTCATCCGTCCCATGATGTTTGTTGAGGAGGCGGATGTGATCGGATTCAGGAATAAGTATGCTCTGCCGGTTGTTACCAGCAGATGCCCCATTGACGGATATACCAAACGGCAGTATGCCAAAGAACTGGTATCACAGTTGAATCACGAGCATCCAGGGGCAAAACAGCGGATGTTTACCGCAATACTCAACGGAAATATTAATGGGTGGCCAGAACGGATTCTACATACTAGATAAAATCAGTTGGGGACATAGTAAAATCAGATTTTACTATGTCCCCAACTGATGAGAATATCTGCCTACAATTTTTTCTCTCCATCTCGTTCCTTCAGTTCCACCAACGTCTTAATCGCCTCTGCCGTCCCCTTAATTCCTAACTTCGAACTATTCAGACAGAAATCATAGCTCTCTGCCGCCCCCCACTTCTTATTACTGTAATAATTATAATAACTTGCCCGCTTTTTATCCGTTTTCATAATCAGATCTTTGGCCTTGGCATCCGTCAGATCATAGATTCGGGCGATCCGCCGGATTCTGACGTCCAGATCTGCATGAATAAACAACCTCACGACATTTTCCCGTTCTTCTAGCGCATAGTCAGCACAACGGCCTACCAGGATACACGGCCCTTCCTCGGCAATCTTCTTGATTGCATCAAACTGTGCCAGAAACACCTTATGATTAATAGGCATATCCGTATAACTTCCCGATGTGTATCCCAGAGAATAAGTGTCCATCACCAGCGAATACAGGAAGCTGTTGGTCGGCTTCTCATCATGTGTCTCAAACAGTTCCTGGCAGATTCCGCTCTCCTTGGCGGCACGGTCGAGCATCTCCTTATCATACAGCTTAATACCAAGATCTTCTGCAACCTTATAGCCAATCTCTCTTCCTGCACTCCCATACTGTCGGCCGATTGTAATAATTGTATTCGTTTTTGCCATATAAATCACACTCCTCTGAATTAATGTCTCTAATAGATGTTTCTATTATATAACAATTTACGGGAATTGTATATTATTTTCTGTTATTTTTCCATTCCTTTCCCGCCTCTGAAGCGCTCTAACAGACTACTGAAGTATTCCGGCAATGGCGCCTCCACCTCCAGATATTCCCCGGTTTCCGGATGAATCAGACCTATGGTCCTGGCGTGCAGCGTCTGCCCCACCAGCCCGTGAACCGGACATCTCCCAGGCCCGTAAACCAGATCCCCAAGCAGTGGGTGTCCGATACTGGCCATGTGTACGCGAATCTGGTGCGTCCTTCCCGTTTCCAGTTCACACTGAATATACGAATAATCTCCAAAACGTTCCAGAACCGTATAGTGCGTTACGGCCTGTTTTCCGTTCTTTGCATGAACGCACATTTTCTTTCGATCTGTAGAATGTCTTCCGATAGGCGCATCTATTGTACCAGTCTCCTCTTTGATATTCCCATGGACAACCGCCACATAAATTCTTTTGATGGAATGCTCCTTCAACTGCTCTGCAAGGCTCTGATGCGCTTTATCGTTCTTACATACCACCAGGGAACCCGTGGTATCCATATCAATCCGATGGACGATCCCAGGACGCATCGTACCGTTAATACCGGACAACTCCTGCCTGCAGTGATAGATCAGCGCATTGACCAGGGTGCCGCTGTAATGCCCCGGAGCCGGATGAACCACCATCTGCTTGGGCTTATTGACGATAATAATGTCCGAATCTTCATACAGGATATCAAGGGGAATGTCCTCCGCCTCAATTTCCGGTTCCCTGGCATCCGGCATGGTAATCTCAAGCCGGTCGCCTGTCAGAAGCCTGTAACTGGCTTTCACCGGTTCCTGGTTTACCAGCACGTTCTTTGTTTTTATCAGTTTCTGGACATAAGATCTGGAACGTTCTGGCATTGCGCCGGCCAGATAACGGTCAATCCGTTCCCCCTCCTGGCTCTCTACGATGAACAATTCTTTCAAAATCTTCCTCCTTATAATAGAAACAGACCAGTATTGCCAGTAAAAACGTAAATACCGTCACATAGATATCCGCAACATTAAAGATTGGGAAATCAATCAGTTTAAAATACAAAAAATCCACCACATACTTAAGAACAATCCGATCCACGCAGTTGCCCCAGGCCCCAGCCATAATAAAAACCGCACAGACACAAAGAGGAGCAAATCTTCTCTCCAGAGGTACTTTTAGAAAAAACCATAGAAATGCAACGCTGATCAGAAACACACTCACAAAGAAGAAGATTCTCTGATCCTGAAACATTCCGAATGCCGCTCCCTTATTCTCCAGATATTCAAGCTGGAACACCCCGTCCCAGATAATGAACGGCGGATTGCCTTTCAGCTTTTCCAGAACCAGATGCTTTGTAAACTGATCCAGAAAGACTAATACAGAAACCGCAGTAATTGCCGCAAGATAGTAAATCTTCCGATCCTCTTTCTTCACATTTGTATCACTCTCGGCCATATTGACTCCTATTCCGGGTGCGGGTACACCCTTACCCTTCGTAAATTAAATATATTTTCTTACTACGGTAAGATACCGTCCTTTTTTAGTCTCTGACAGGACTTTGTCGTAAACGATCCGTCCCATCTTCCGTACTGAAATAATATCCCCTTCCTTTAGCCGGTATCCGTTACTGGTCACAAGCTTCCCGTTGACGAATACCTTCGCTCCTTCAATATAAGCCGTAATCCGGCTCCTTGATAAAGGAAACGCAAGGGAAAGCACGGTATCTAACCGTACGGACGCAACCGTACCTTTGATCTCCTCATACTTTGGCTCATAATCCCTGGGTAAATCATTACTTACGCTGACAGTCACTGAAGTATGCCGGATCCTGGTCAGATTCTCAATGATGTAATCCGCCAGTTCTTCTCTGACAAATAGAAGCGCTTTGCTGCCGCCCACCATAATATCCCCCAGTTTACACCGTTCAATACCAAGATTCATGACGGCCCCCAGATAATCCCTGTGAGTCAGTTCCTCACAGAACCGCCTGTTCTGAGGCGAAATTGCCAGAATCCGGATGGGGTAATGTATGTCTGGATCATCTGAAAACGCATAAAGAGCATCAGGTAGAAAAGCAACCATCTGACGCTCTGATAAACCATACCCTCCATAAACCACATAGCGAGAATGGAATAAGTGTTTAGGAGTGGTATGCAGAATATTCAATTCATTGAGATTAAGGAAATCACTAAACATTACAATATCTCGAAAATATGCAGTCTGTGACAACTCAATCAGTCTCTTTTGCAGTAATGTCTCTTCTCTGTTCATCATTCACCCGTATCCCTAGAACCTGGACCGCATAGAAGAAGCGTCAAAAGAAGTGTTCAGAAGATCCTGGAGATCCCCTGATATATCGACGTTCGTAGGCGTTACCAGGAATATGTAGTTCGATATCTTCTGCAGATTGCCGCTGATTGCAAAAGCAGCGCCCGACGTAAAATCAATGATACGCTGGGCGATCTCAAGATCCAGTCCCTCCAGATTAAGAATCACCGTTCGACCGCTTAACAGAGTCTCAGTAATCTCCCTGGCATCCTCGACAGAATTAGGCTTGATTACACAGACCTCCATACTGACATTATTATTCCTCCGTGCAGCCGGCTGACGCATTGGAGTCACTTTATTATTGTTACTGCCTGAACGAGCCGGTCTGGATGAACGAGCCGGCGGCTCATAATCGTAATCGTCCTCTTCCGCGTCATAAGAATCGTCCCGTCCCCGTCTGAAGAAGCCCCCCTTCTTTGGCTTCTCCTCGTAGTCGTCCTCATAATCGTCGTCAAAGAACTCGTCGTCCTCATAGTCGTCGTCATCACTAAGTCTCATAAGATCCAAAAATTTATCTAATACTCCCATATAATAAAATGCTCCTATCTTCCGTTAATAGCATAATTACGTGCGCCAAAGATTCCGGTTCCCACCCGGACCATGGTTGCGCCCTCCTCTATGGCAACGGAATAATCATTTGTCATACCCATAGACAGAATTCGCATAGTAATATTATCAACGTTTTTCTCTGCAATGTCAACAGATAATTTCCTTAAGTCCTCAAAAATCCGTCTATTTGCCTCCGAATCCTCGACAAATGGAGCGATTGTCATCAATCCTTGGACTCTGATATGTGTCAATCCGGCGATCTGTTCCACAAATTCGGGAAGTTCTTCTGGCGATACGCCGAATTTACTCTCCTCCCCGGCCACGTTCACCTCAATCAGAATATTTACGGTGAGATTTTTCCTTGCGGCCTCCTTCTCTATTGTCTCTGCAAGCCTGACTGAGTCGACAGAATGGATCAGATCTACCTTGTCGATAATGTATTTCACCTTATTTCGCTGCAGATGCCCGATCATATGCCAGTGGATATCTTTGGGCAGTTCCTCATACTTATCCATCAGTTCCTGCACCTTATTCTCCCCGAATACACGAACACCCAGGTCGTAGGCCTCTTTCAGAACACTGACCGGCTTCGTCTTACTGACTGCAATCAGCGTAACCTCATCTCTTCTGCGTCCGGCGCGCCGGCACGCTTCCTGAATCTCATTTTCCACAAACTTCAGGTTTTCTTCCAGCATACTCATCCTTCCCTTCCTAGAATACCACGTCATTCTCGTTGACGTCACTTCCGTTCAACGCAATATGATCATAATTCGAGAGTCCGTAATCACTCCCCGATTCCACAATATAATATTCATCACTCTCGCACAGAATATTAACCTGTTTAAACACTGCGTAACCCTTATTGATATTATATACTCCCTTGATACTCTCTGTCTTGTTCAGTACACAGGTATCTTCTGAGCCCGGCTTTACCAGAACCGTATTTTCGTCAAATGCATCCGTCCCCAGATATGCCATACCCGTATCCTCGTTGCGGTCATAGATATTGACGCTTTGAAACTTCGGGGCGCCATCCTTTGTTTTTATCAGGACTCCCGTCTCCTTACTACTTCCGCCCTGGGTCAGATATTCCTCGGAAATCATATAAAACTTCTTATCCGTAACTGCAGACTTGGGGATCTTAAGCCCCGATTCATCCTCCAGAATCAGTTCCAGGTCCAGATACCTCTCGCTGGCATAACGAATCATAGAATTGTCAAAGGTAAGGACGCCCAGATGAAGTGTTCCGGTATCATAAATAGAAAATCCGGCCCGGGCCGTTTCCTGGTCTTTTGAGAAACGTGTGCGAATGATCTCCGTCTCCTGCATCTCTTTGGCAGCCTCCTCTGACAGGAGGATGACGACCGTCCAGTTATTATCTTTGATCAGCTTGTACACAGGGTCGCCGGACTTTACCTTTGAATTATTCTTAAAGCTTTTCTTCTCGTAGTTATCCTTTGAAAACATATCCTCCGTAATATCCGTGAGGGCTGTCGTCTCATAGCCGTCTGTGGAATATACGATAATTCCGTCTGAAACCGCCTGGTGAACCTGGATACCGCTGTTCTCCTGTCCTGCCATCGCCTCAAGCTGTGCCTGGCGGTTCTGATTAGATCTGCTTTCCAGTACGGTTGTTACGGTATCCTTAAGGCTATAGACGTCGCTGAACTTCTCATCCTGGAAATTCTCGGAAAATGACTGGATTCTCACAAGCATGGCTGCCTGCTCTTCGGATGATAGTTTTTCTGCCTCATCCGAAATCGTATTTGCAAAGTCAAGTTCATGGTCGGAAGAGGCGTATACTCTGGTCTGCACCCCTACCTTTCCGCCTTCCATAGCAAAATAGTTGACATATCCATCCTCCTGTGCCTGTACAACCATCTCATTGCGAAGAACAAAGCCGGTATAGGCATTATCCCGCAGAATCGCCCCTTCACGAACCTCATAGGCTGATACATGGGTTCCAGTCAGATATAGAAGGACCGTGACCACCAGATAGATAAAGATGATCCCGAAGATAGCAAGACCGATATTCATATGCTTTTTATCACGATAAGCCTGTATATGCGTTAATTTATTCCCTGCCAATCTGTCACCCCTCCTGTTTATCTGATATTCTGACATCCTTAAGAGCAGCCCCGTTAAGATAATGGAACTTCCTCCCCTGGAAATTCCCGTTCTCTTCCATATACTTAAGAAGTTCATCCCGTAATTTCCACCAGCTTGTCCCCCAGTTGCAGAAAAGGGCTTCCTCTTTAGGAACACGGCTGAAAAGTCTTTCTACGGCAATCTCTGGATCCAGATAATCTAAAAATGCCGCAAGTCTTTCCAGATATTCCTCTCTGGTACATATGGAAAACTCCCCTCTCTCAAAGGCCTCTCCAAGAACAGTTCCTTTCGCAAGGTACAAAGAATGGGCCTTTACCGTCCGGATCCTCAGAGCTGATAAGAGTTTCGCTGTCTCAATGGTGTCTTCAAGGCCGTCGCCCGGAAGATTCAGAATTACGTGTACACAGATCTCGAAACCATAAGAACGGACTGCAAGTACGGCATCCACAAATTCTGCAAGCGTATGCCCCCGGTTCAGCCTTGTAAGCGTATGATAGTTGCTGGTCTGAAGCCCCAGTTCCAGAGTAATGAAAGTCCCCGACCGCTGCCGGATTTCATCCAGAACATCCAGATATTCTTTCGAAACGCAGTCCGGACGGGTAGAAACAGCAAGTTCTACAATATCCGATACCGCCGCCGCTTCCTCTGTATAAGTACGGAAATCATGAAGCGGCAGAAATGTATTCGTATAATTCTGGAAATATGCAATAAACTTGTGAGCATGATATTTCGCCTCAATCTTCTGACGGGTCTTCAAAAGCTGTTCCTTTACAGGAACCTGGCAGTCCATAGCCTCAAATCCTGTGCCGGCCTGTGCGCAAAAGGCGCATCCATTACCGTTTAGCCGGTTCGGGCATCCTGCCGGGAGATTCACAGGCAGTTTATATACTTTCTCCCCATACTTTTCCTTCAGATATTTCGAATAAGGATAATACGGCAATTTCTGGTCCATTTGCCGAAAACCTCTCTTTCCAATGTATAATTCATTTTTTCCAAAGCCATACTAAGTTCAGCAAGATAAAAAGGAGGAACTAAGTATGAAATGGTCTGACAATACCACTTTGACAATCGTAATTATAGGCGCAATTAACTGGCTCTTAGTCGGAATCTTCCGCTTCGATCTGGTTGCCTTTCTCTTTGGTAACTTATCATGGCTCTCCCGCATCATCTATACGCTGGTAGGTTTATGCGGCCTGTATCTTATCAGTATGTATGGAAGGATACGTTCTTCTGCCGAATAAGAAATGTGACAAGCCATTTAAAAAGAGAGGGGTATCCATTGGATGCCCCTTGCGAATATCTTATTCATTTGCAGATATCCCATTGATCAGGGCCGTCATATCCTGGTAAAGAAGCGCTTTACTTTCGGCGCCCATCACTACTGAGATATAGGGACTGTCATCAGGGGCTTTATTGAGCAGAATCAGACAATTGCCCGCTTCATCTGTCGTACCGGTCTTGCCGCCGATTACCGTTGCGCCAGTCGGAAGTTCGGCGCTCCCTGTTGCATAGAAGTTCGTCTGCGCCCAGTCTGCCTGTCGGAGATTTCCATCCGTTCCGGTAATCTTTACCGTATACTGCTTTGTACTAATAATATCAACAAATTCCTGATGTTTTATACATTCGTTAAAGATCAGATACAGATCGTATGCAGTCGTGTAGTGATCTGTATCATGGAGACCGTTGGAATTCACAAAATGAGTATTGGTCGCCATCAGCCTCTGGGCCTCCTCGTTCATCATCTGGGAAAATGTCTCAGCGCTCCCGGCTATATGCATAGCAATCGCCACTGCAGCGTCGTTGCCGGATTCCAGTAAAAGCCCGTGCAGAAGATCCCCCAGAGTAAGCTGATCCCCGGTCTTCAGGCCGCAGGTCTTCTCATCCCATGCAAAATTCGACACATCAGCCTCTGGCGCTACCGTTACGGTCTCTGACAGATTTCCGTTTTTAACAGCAACCAGTGCCGTCATAATCTTCGTAGTGCTGGCCGGATACAGTTGTTCATGGATCCGGCGGGCATAATTCACATTCCGGCCGTTCACGTCAAAAAGCGCCCCTGAATGAAAGGTGGATGGATCCGGCTCCCCTTCTGCAGAAACATCCTCTGTTGCCGTACACAGATCCTCCGCAAATAATGTTCCCCTGTAAATATCTTTATTATAGTTCTCCTCCTCATACGCCGCTGCTATTTTCTCGGGTTCAGAACATCCCGACGCCATTACCATACACATAGCAGCAGCCATGAGCAGACGACAAATCTTACCTGTACATCTCACGCCAATCAAGATCTCCTCTGTCAATCGCCAAAATCGTCAGTTCCGCAGTGGCAAGGTTGGTTGCCATGGGAATATTATACATGTCACATAGCTGAATCACATCATTCACATCCGGTTCGTGAGGCTTTGGATTCGATGGTTCCCTAAGGAAAATTAACGCATCAATATCATTCTGCGCAATCTGCGCCCCAAGTTGCTGCTTTCCTCCCAGCGGACCGGCAAGATATTTGTGTACATTCAGATTTGTGACTTCTTCAATCAGACGCCCGGTAGTTCCGGTTGCATACAGGTTGTGCTTGCTTAAAATTCCCCTGTAAGCAATACAAAAATTCTGCATCAAAGTCTTCTTTGAATCATGAGCGATCAGTCCAATATTCATCTTATTATTCACTCCTTATTGATATTTTTTCGGCTGTAACCCAACGTTTAAGACAAACCCGACTCCCATGTACAGACTCACCAGCGATGTAAGCCCATAACTTACGAATGGAAGCGGAACACCCGTATTCGGCAGGATCTGGGTGGCAACCCCGATGTTGATAAAACTCTGAATGCCGATCAGACCGCCGATACCGCAGCATACGATCTTACCCGTCAGGTTCTGCGATCGCGTCCCTATTAAAATACATTGTATCACAATCAATAACAATAAAGCAATAACGATACAACTTCCTACAAAACCAAGTTCTTCTCCAATAATCGCAAAGATAAAGTCTGTCTGAGGCTCCGCAATGAAATTTCCGTTTTTTACGGAAGTGGTCGTATTATTGTTCAGTCCCTTGCCCGTAAGCTGCCCGGAACCAATGGCCATTACCGCGTTCCTCTGCTGGTAAGCTGTGTCGTTGGCATATTTCTCAGGCTCGATAAAGGCCAGAATACGCTGCTGCTGATAATCCCTCAGAAGCTTCTGATCCGGCTGCACCACAATACTTAAAAAGATCAGCGCCGTCGGAATCAGAATGACCAAAACCGTTACGATGAAACGGTAGCTCAGTCCCCCGACGAAGATCAGAAGACAGAGAACCAGAGCCGTGCAGATGGTTGTGGAAAGATTCGGCTCCACGATAATCAGCACTAACGGGATTCCACAGAGAATCGCATATTTGAGAAGTGTCAGTTTATCATTGATTTCCTCAAGGTGTTCCGTAATGAATTTGGCAAAAAACAGGATCAATAGTATCTTGGCAAGTTCAGAGGGCTGGAATGTTGTAATCCCTAAGTCAATCCACCTTCTTGCTCCGTTTACCTTCTCTCCAAATGGAATGACCGCTCCAAGTATCGCTACGGAAAACAGATAGATCAGCCAGTAAAAATCGCAGACCCACACATAATCAATAAGGGATACGACGAACATCACGCAGATCCCGAAAGCGACGCCGAAGATCTGCCTTGGCTGGTAGACTGCCTTAGCGCTTCCTACAGCCAGTATCCCGATCACAGACAACGCCAGTACAAGGATCACAAGACTGAATTTATAATCTTTTATATGGTATGATTTTGTAAATCTAGGTAATCTCACGCTTCTTCTCCTGCAAATGTAATAATGACCTGCGTCCGGTTAATATTTACCTGAAACTCCTCTTCTGTAAACTCCATATACTTGGATAGGGCGGTAAAAAGTTCCCGGCAGATGTTGTCATAGGCATCCGGCGTACAGTGAACCCTGTCCGATATGACTAACGCCTTCACTCTGTCCCTGGCTATGGAAACCGACGATTTCCTCAACATATCCCTTCCTCCTATTCTTTCCTGAAGAAGCCGGATATCTTTGAAAAGAAACCAGTATTACTTGTAAGTTCCAAAAACGGAACATCCATGCCCATAATCCGCTTACAGATATTCATATACGCTGTGCCTGCTTTTGAATCCATACCGATGACAGGTTCCCCCTGGTTTGTACCGATTACCACCTGCTCATCGTCAGGCAGGGCTCCAATCAGTGGAATCGACAGAATCTCCGTCACGTCATCCACTGTCATCATATCTCCTTTTTTCACCATATCCACACGGATCCGGTTAATGATCAGTTCCTTCTTTTTTAGCTGGTGGCTTTCCAGAAGACCGATGATACGGTCTGCATCCCGGATTGCCGATACCTCTGGCGTTGTTACGATAATTGCCCGGTCCGCTCCTGCAATCGCATTCATGAATCCCTGTTCAATCCCTGCCGGGCAGTCCAGAAGTATGTAATCGAACTCTTCTTTCAGTTCTGTCGTCAGTTTCTTCATCTGACAGGGTGTAATCGCCGTCTTGTCCTTTGTCTGTGCGGAAGGCAGCAGGTAGAGATTCTCATATCTTTTATCCCGGATCAAGGCCTGCTTCAGACGGCATGTCCCCTCGATTACATCTACCAGATTGTATACAATCAGATTCTCAAGACCCATCACCACATCCAGATTGCGAAGGCCGAGATCCGTGTCAATGACAACCACCTTCTTATCATGCTTTGATAATCCTGCACCCAGATTCGCTGTTGTCGTCGTCTTTCCAACGCCGCCTTTTCCCGATGTAATTACAATAACTTCGCCCATGAATAACTTCCTCCTATAACTGGTTTGACTTCAATATCTCCAATACGGAGCTTCTTCGGCTCCATATGGAGCGCTGCAATCATTGCATCATAATTGCCGGCGGCTCCTGCGATCACCGTCCCATAAATGGTTCCGGTGACCACAACGTTCTGTTTTGACGCCACAATGGCGCCTTCTTCAATATCTCCGACAATCACGATACTCGTCTCAGATTCCAGGATCTGTTTTCCTCTTAACGTACCTCTATAGAACCGGCCGTCTTTTTCATGGATCGTTTCCAGACTTTCATCCAGCATTCTTCTGTGAATCTCTTCTGTATCTGTGTCCTTCTCAATGATACATAATATCTGTATCCCGGCGGCATCCTGAATGACCTCCGTCATCAGATGCTCCTCCTCTTTTGTGAAAGTTCGGCCCTCGAATTCCACCGCCATATCCGCATGACCAAAAAAATGTGCGGAAGACTGGAATTTTCTCTGAACCTCCTGAAGCAACTCCTCATAGGGCATATCCGGGTCGAAATAAATCGTAATCCCGTATCTGTTGCTCTTAATGAGCACCGGATCTTTCACATAAACTCATCCTTTCCTTTAATCTCCTCTAATCTCCTCCTATCGCTCCCGAAGTAACCTTGGCTGCTTTTCCGGTAATCAGTTCATTCTCCGGAGTTATCTCATAATAGTATTCCATCACATAATTCGCAATATCACAGGCGTAATTGGAACTGTAACCGTTCGCTATACGGACTGCGAATGCCACCTCAGGGCTGTCGCTCGGTGCAAATCCTATGAACAGCCCGTGATCAGGATGTGTCTTACTCTGCTGTGCCGTACCTGACTTTCCAGACAGTTTTATATCGCTTGCATTCAACTTTGGAAATAAATCACCGTGGGAAGTAACCATGTTGCGCATCCCTGTATGAACGGCAGACCAGTATGAGTCCGGCACGTCGGTGATGGTACTGGCTACCTCTGGTTCATACTCTTTTATGACGTCGCCGTCCACGGAAGTAACTTTGTCAAGCAGACTTAAGTTATATACCGTGCCTTTGTTTGCTATGGCAGTCGTATATCTCGCCAACTGACTGACAGTATAGTTATTCGTACCTTGTCCGATTGAGGACGGTACGGACGAATCATCGGAAATCTGGGGATCGGCTTCCGGTATCTCCAGTCCCGAAGTCTCGTTGAGGCCAAATTGAGTCGCATACTTCTTTAGTGTCTCCAGACCAAGGTTACTGGAATAATACACTTCCGTTGCCGATCCTTCACTGTTATCTGAACCAATCTGAGAGATTCCATTGTCCTGCAGACTCATCCGGTATCCCACCTCATAGTAATAACAGTTACAGGAATGCTGAAGCGCTCCCGCCACATTTAGTCCCCCGTGAGCGCCTGGGTTAATCCAGCAGGTAGGGTTCGGTTCTACTTTTTTGTAGACGCCGCTGCAGGGCAGATAAGTGTTCACGTCAACGACTCCTTCCATCAGCCCGGCAATAGAAACCAATGGTTTATAGGTAGACCCGGGAGCTGTCTTTTCCTGGGTTGCATTATTATAGAACGGCCTGGCCTGATCTGTCACCAGCTTCTTATAATAGCTGGAATCCATTGCATTGGCAAGACGGTTGTTATCGTATCCCGGATAGGATACGCAGGCAAGTACCTTCCCGCTGTCTGTATCTGTGACAACGATAGATCCGGTACATGGTTCCAGCGCAAGCTGCCCCGGCGTGATCTCTAACGTCTCAATCTTACCCCGGACAAAATCATACGCAGATATTCCACCGGAACTTAATCCGTTATACTGCCTCTCATCATAGGCAAGAACCCCCTGCTCATAAAGCATGAGGCAGATCTGCCGGCCTGTCACAGCCCCTGATTTTACCATGTAACGGTAAATCAGTTTGTTAAAGCTATTATTGTCGTTGATATCAGCCAGTATATAATTCATCATTCCCTGATAAAGTTCATTGGAATCGGTATATTCCCCATCAGCAGACGCATATTCTTTTAAAAGAGAGGTATCCACCCAGTTCTGAGAGATCACATAGGTCAGGTATGTGTAAATATTAATGCTCTCTTCATCTTTCCAGGCTTTATAAGTGGCATCATCCGTATCAATGGCATCAGACCGGATAATCCCGTTGCCAGACAAAAGATCTGAGACAATATAGGTCAGATAAGCCTGCTGTTCTTTCGGGAAATCCCGGTAAGCCCTGGCGCCGGGATCAGAAAGAATAGACGACAGTTCCTGTATCACCGTCTCCTTCCTGGCCGAAAATGCGGCAAAAACCTCTTTCTCCGTGACACCGGCGCTTTCATCTGCAAAATGGTTCATATCCAGAATCTCATTGTTAATGAACGTATTATAAACATCACCAATAGGAATAATCACGTCGCTTCCATCCTTCACCTGAGTGCGGTCATAATCCAGGGCATTCTGGATTTTTGAAAGCAGGATGCCTGCCAGTTCCTGTTCGATCACATGATATGCCGCCTTCTGCAGGTTCGCATCAATAGACAGATACACATCGCTTCCAGCCTTGGGCGCTTTCTCATTAATCGTCTCGATTACCTTACCCACACTATTGACATATAGCCTGATCTCGCCTTTCTTTCCCTGAAGTTCGGAATCCATGGTCTTTTCAAGACCGGCTTTTCCGATCGTGTCCGTCTTAGAATAATCCTTTTTCTCCTCTTTCCCGAGAGCGTCATACTCCTCTTGAGAAATCTGCCCGGTATAACCGATAATATTAGCAAAACAATAACTGTCCGCATACCGCCGCATGGATTCCTCTTCGATACTGACTCCCTGCAGATCATCCAGGTTTTCCATGACAATAGCAACCGTCTCATCGCTTACATCTTCTGCAATGGTAGTGGCAATGAATTTCTGGAAACTGTTCAGTGAGATTGCATAACGGATATTCACCAGTTTAAGGACTTCCGTCTTCTCCATCGAAGACTGTCTGATTCCATATCCGTTCACTTCATCCGTGCACAGATAGTCAATGAGCGCATCTGCCGAAATATTCTTCTGTTTTGTCGTGAGATCGTCAATCGTACGTTTCCCGAATACATCCGCAATAAACCTCAGACGCTGCGTCTCATTCTCCGCCACATACATATAATTGTTATTGTTGTCCAGGATGACCCCGAAATTATTGATTACGGTATCTCCGTTGGATTCCACCATCTGAATCACACTGGATACGACTCTGTTCAGTTCCTTATTCTTATGCTCCCGATCGTCATATTCACCGTTATCCTCTATGGTGACCGCATATGCCAGTTCGTTGTAAGCCAGAAGATACCCGTTACGGTCATAGATATTCCCGCGGGTTCCCTGTACTTCTTTGGTTTTCTGAATCTGAAGCTTATAATCATCCAGATATTCCTGTCCCTTTACAATCTGCAGATAGAATACCCTCTGGACAAGGATTGCGGACGTGATGCAGAAAATCAGGATAATGACGACTATCCGGGATTGAAAAATCTCTGTAATGCCGGTTTTGAACCGTTCCCAAAAACTATACAAATTTGCTCGCACTCCTTTGTTCTTCTTCTTCCAGTTTCTTATTAATGTGTAATATGATCTGATAAAGGGCCAGGGTTACCAGAATGGTATATACCAGTTCCGGCATAATAATTTTCATCAGGTAAGTCAGAAAAGCGAAATCCCCCCGCAGCATATAAATACATGCATATGTGAACAGCCCATACAGGAAATCGCTTACACTGATCAGCACGATCGGCAGCTTTATATCGTCATCATAGAACATCCGTTTAAAAGAACCGTTCGCATATCCGATGACCGCATACAACAACATATTAAAGCCAAGGGCGCTGCCCCAGAACAGGTCTGCCAGAAGCCCTGAAGAAAAACCTACGAATAACCCCGCTTTCTTCCCGCGCATAAAACCAAAGGAAGAGGTAACGACAATCAGAAGATTCGGCTTCACTGTTGCAAATGCCAGATTCTGAAATATGGTGCTTTCAAGCAGAAAGCAGACCAGTATCACGGCAGATGTTATGAACTTTCTTTTCATGGATCACTCTCCTTCTTCATCCTGGGGTTCCTGCGTCTCCTGGGATTCCTGAGATTCCTGGGATTCCTGCGTCTCATCCGCTTCCAGCAGATTCTGTTTGGTCGTGGTAATCACCAGTACCTCCTGCAGTTTACTAAAGTCAACTGCAGGCGTAATGTAGCCGGACCGGGTAAGATTATTGGAATCCACCTCGATCTCACTGACATATCCGATAAAGAGTCCCTGGAGAAAACGGTTGCTGACATGGGACGTCACCACCTGCTCTCCTGCCTCGATCTTGTTGTCATTGTTCGGAAGCTTCTCAAACCGGAGCCTTCCGTCATCCATCAGCTTCAGGTCGCCTCTGACCATACAGGTATCTGAAGTCGAGAGCATCATGGAACTTACATTGCTGGCATCATCAATAATGGACCGTACCCGTGCATAAGTAGGACCAGCCTCAATGACGATCCCCACAAGGCCGCTTCCTGCCAGCACATTAGAGTTCACCTGTACTCCGTCCTTTGTTCCCTTGTCGATGGTAAAGTCTGTAAACCAGTTGCTCCCGTTATTCGCCACCACATGTGCGCCGATCTTATCATAATCCGAATAATTCTCATCCAGTTTATACAGTTCTCTTAAACGTTCCAGCTCGTACTGCTCTTGTCTGAGTCTTGTATTATCTATAGTCAGCTCGTCTACTTTGGACTGCAGCTTTTTGTTCTCCTTCTTCATATCCTCAAGCGTGTCAAAATTATCCGACAGATCGCTCATGAACCTGCCCACATAACTGATCCCCTCCTGCATGGGAACCACCGTGTAACTGGCAATAAAACGCAGCGGACCGCCGCCGTCCGTGAACCGCTCGATTCCCAGTAGTATCACACAGAGAACCGATATGATAATCAGCCAGTATTTACTTGAAAAAGACGATTGTTTCTTGTTCTTCATAATTATCTCATCCACCTATAATTTTCATCAAGCATGGAAAACGCAAATTTGCGCAGATCCTTTGATTCAATAATCTTCTTCAGCCCCGACACCGCACAGATATCCGGCTCAACGGAAGTCCTGGTGGTAATACCCACCATCTCCTCCACATACATCTCAAGCCCCGCCGTGTGCGCCACACCGCCGGTTAAAAAGATACCGTTCTCATTAATGGCCTTGCGCACCTCCGGCGGCGTCCGGTCAAGCAGCGACTGAATGGCGCTCACACACTGGAACAGAGGATCCTTCATGGCCAGCCGGACAAGGTTGATGGAGATTCCCTTGCGCATAGGAACGCCTGTAATCAGATCCCGGCCCGCAACGGTAAGCATAGCTTCCACCTCATTGGTAAAGATACCGAAACTCTTACGAAGCACCTCCGCCGTATGTCTCCCGATCAGGAAATCGTGACTGTGACGTACCAGATTGATGACCGACTGGTCAAAAGTAGCGCCGCCTACCTTCAGAAGACGGTTCATGACCATTCCGCCCCCTGCGATCACGGACAGCTCCGTGGTCTCGCCGCCGAAATTCACGATGAAGACGCCCTTGGTATTCTGTACATCCAGATTCAGCCCGATTGCATCCGCAATGGACCGCTCCACGATGTTTACCTCTTTCGCCTTTGCGGTTGAGTGGATTACCAGGTCAAAGAACGCTTTTTTCTCTACCTCCGTCACATCCGTCGGAACAGCTACCACATACTCTGAGCCCCGGGCGAACTGCCGGTCCTTCTTCAGAAGATTCTGCAGAAGGAACTGCATGTCGTGAAATCGGGAAATAACTCCTTCTTTCATAGGAAATACCACTTCGATGTTTGAAGGCGCCTTCTCGTACATGGAAAAGGCTTCGTCTCCTACCGCAAAAATCTCCTTCTCGTTCTTCAGAGCAATCACATCTTTTTCTTTCCATATGGTATCTTTCTTCTTATCATAAACCTTAATCTCATAGGAACCAAGATCAAGGCCGTATACATTCCTCGCCATCTGACATAAATCCTTTCTAGAGCATGCCCTCTTCCCTAAAACTTACATAACAATTATTCCCAATAATAATGTGATCTAACAACTCAATTCCAATCAATGTCCCCGCATCGAGAATTCTTTTGGTTGTCAGCATATCTTCCCTGCTTGGGGTGGGATCCCCGCTTGGGTGGTTATGTAAAATAACTATGGACACCGCATTCTTCTGTAACGCTTCTATAAAAAGTTCTCTCGGCGTAATCAGCGAGGCGTTTACCGTCCCCTTCGATACATTCGTCTCACCGACCAGCTTCGCTTTCGTATTCAGCATCAGAAGCTTCATCAGCTCCTGCTTCTCATGACGCATGTCTTCCATATAGTATCGGGCAATCGTTCCTGGATCTGCAAAACACAAGGCTTCCTGGTATGATGCCTTGGAAAGCCGCTTCGCAAGTTCACAGATGCATGAAATCTGAACAGCCTTAACCTTCCCGATTCCCCGAAGCCGCCTAAGACGTTCCACGCTGAACCGGTGAAGTCCTAAAATTCCAGGCTCTCCGGCATGGTAGAGAATCCGCTTTGCAAGTTCCAGTGCGTTCTCGCCATGGGTTCCCGTACGCAGAAGCACTGCCAGCAACTCTTCATCACTTAAGGCATGAGCCCCTTTACGCTCACATTTCTCATATGGACGTTCCATTTCCGGTATTTCTTTTATGGTATTTGACTGCTTCATCTCATCTTTGGATTCGTACGACACTCATAACAACAGACTCTATAAGAAACGATAAATAATGACTGCAAGAATCACTCCCACAATGCTTGCGATGGTGATCTTAATCGACAGGCCGAAAGTCAGCACCAGGATCCCGAAATTTAAGACCACCGGTTCCTGCAGCCCGAATGACTGGCCATACGCAAGCCAGTTAAGCGCCGGCACTCCCTCTGCCAGCATGCCGATAAAACCTCCAAGTACGATTCCTGTCAGGATAAACAGGAACAAAGCCCAGGAATTCTTGCCTCCTGCTCCCTTCATATGTACTCCTCCTCGTTTTCTCTATCTAAAAAACTCTGTATATTTTACCATATTTCGGAAACCGTGTATAGGGTTATCACATTAAAAATTTCTTAAACCATATGCCGCAATGTCGAAAATGGTGGAAAATCTGCTGTCTGAAGTAGTATAATAAAATAAAAACCGGAGATGACATTGTTATGAATAAACTCAGAAAAACTGTTCCTGTAATCCTGATAATCTGGCCGTATTTGCTGGTTCTGTGCCTGTTTTTGCCTGGATACAGGTTCACCCTTCCCTTTTATGTTTTTTTTACGGCTATCGTCTACATCTTCAACATCTGGAACGCATGGACGTATCCTTATGGAGAGACCAGACGTGATCTGATATTCTGGAACATGCTTGTCAAACTGATACATATCCCTTTTTATGCCGGAGTTTTTGCCCTGGGATGTCTTATGCTGCCTGCCATGGCGGTTCCGGCATTCTTACTTGTGTCGCCAGTCCTTCTTTCTATTCTGGCAACGGCAGATATCTGTCTTATGCTGACCACATCCATGTATGGAATCAGCGCTGTTGTAAGATTAAGGAAAGAAGGACGGATTTCCAGCCGGTCTGCCCTTCGTCATATCATTCTGCATCTTTTCTTTGTAACGGATGTAGTCAGCGCAGTCTGCCTGTTTTACAGAAGCCGGAAGCGCCGGATGTCATTCGGCTGATCCTTAAAAGGGACGATATTCTTCTGCGATCGCCTGTGCAACTCTGAGACCATCCATCGCCGCAGACGTAATTCCGCCTGCATAACCGGCTCCTTCGCCGCAGGGGTACAGTCCTGATACCGAACTTTGAAAGGTTGAATCCCTCAGAATCCGCACAGGGGATGAGGTTCGGCTTTCCACACCGGAAACGACTGCGTCCGGGCGGGAATAGCCTCTGAGTCGTTTTCCAAAAGAACAGATGCCCTCCTCCAGAGCTTTCGCCAGTTCTTCCGGAAAAACCGCCCTTACATTTCCCCATGCGCAGCCGCCCTTCATCTGGGGACGTATCGCTTCCGGAGCTCTGGAAGGACGGTTCTTACAGAAATCTTTAAAGAGCTGAACCGGGATTTTTCCGTTGCCGGCCTTATATGCGGCTTCTTCAAGCCTGCGTTGAAACTCCATACCGAGAAGCGGGTCTGAATTTTCCGAAGCTTCATCTGTCTTTCCTGTCTTTTGGTAATCCCTGGGTGTGACTGTCACAACGACTGCGCTGTTAGCATTGATGCCGTCCCTTGCGTGATAACTCATGCCGTTAACTGCCAGACGGCCTTCTTCCGAGGATGCGTTGACTACATAGCCGCCGGGACACATGCAGAAAGTGTAGACGCCCCTTCCGTCGGGCAGCTTTGCCGTCAGTTTATAGGAAGCTGCCGGAAGCTTCTGATCTGCAAAAGCCCCATACTGGGCCATATCAATCATTTCCTGGGGATGCTCTATGCGGACGCCGACAGCGAATGACTTCGCTTCCATTGGTATTTTACGGTTCTTAAGCATAGTAAACGTATCTCTTGCACTATGCCCGATAGCAAGAACCGCCGCTTCTGTATCAAGGATCTGCTGATTCATCACAAGCCCGGACAGCCTTTTCGTACCTTCTTCACAGGAAATGACAAGATCCGTTACCTGGGAATGGAATCTTACTTCCCCGCCATGGGAAATGATATACTCCCGCATATGTCTCACCACGTCTGCAAGAATGTCTGTCCCGATATGGGGTCTGTTCAGATACAGAATCTCTTCCGGCGCTCCGTTCTCTACAAAGATCTCCAGAACCCGTTCGTTCCGCCCTTCCTGATCATTGACCAGCGTGTTTAGTTTGCCGTCTGAGAACGTCCCTGCCCCGCCCTCCCCGAACTGAACGTTTGACTGAGGGTTTAAGACTCCCGTTGTCCAGAATTCTTCCACGTCTTTGAGACGCTCTTCCACAGACGCTCCCCGTTCCAGAAGGATCGGACGATAGCCAAGGCGGGCAAGTTCATAGCCGCAGAACAGTCCTGCCGGGCCTGTGCCGACGATTACCGGACGGTAAAGCATCTTCTTTGTTCCGACGGCAGCCAGAGAATACCGCCGTTTCTCTGGCTGAAAGCAGATATTCGAAAGTTTCTGTCTCTGAATGCGCTTTTTGATTTCCTTTTCGTTTTTTACTTTGACATCTACGGTATAGACATAGAAAAGCTGCGGTTTTTTCCGCGCATCCAGGGACTGCTTTTTTCTCCTGTATGAAAGCAGAGAGTCCTCTCTTATACGCAGAAGCCTGCAGATCTTCGCCCTCAGATCCGCCTCTGTGTGATGAACGTCCAGTTTTAACTGACTGATCTGTATCATGTCCGTTCTCCTTCCTTAAATGTACCGAAAACACAGGTATGTATCGCCGCCGCAGGAATGATTAATATCTGCGTCTTCTTCCCGAATGCTTTTTACCCTTAGAACCCTTAGAATCGGAGGCCTTAGGAAGAATGGATAACACAGAATACAATCCCATGATTAATGCGCCGCTGATCAGCAGTCCTCCGATAATGTCGGTAAACCAGTGCGCTCCCGAAATCAGCCGGCCGATAACGATGACTGCCATGATAATCAGAGAAATCACCTGTACAATGATGTTGATCATCCTGTCTTTTACCAGCATCCTGCACTCCAGCATGGCGGCAGCCATAAAGCAGCATGCAAGCATAGTATGTGAAGAAGGATACGATGCTTCCAGATATCCATCAATCAGAATCGGCCTGTAATTAACAATATAGAACTCAAACAGAACATATACCCCTATGACAATGGCATAATAGATCCCAAGCACAATAATACTGGCGTCAACCTTGAACAGACTTCTTCTCTGAATCAGCTGCAGCAGACCGATCACCGCAAAAACCGCCGCTGTGGACAAGGGGATAAATCCCAGCCATTCAGTAATGGTATACCAGAGATCATGGACTCCGAGAAATTCGTGGACCAGTGAATTTACGGTCGCAAAACCAACATTTGAACTCTGAGGTCCAATGGAATGGACGTCTAAAACCTGTACCAGGACAGTGAAGACAATAAACAGAACTACCCAAATTCCAGTTATGATAAAGTTTCCGGTTCTCTTTCGCATCTTAAATATTCCTCGTTTCTCTTAAAATTATCTGATCAGCACAGCCGCCATCCCGGCAGATATTTATTCTTAAGCAGCCCCCTGGCCGATTTCCCCCATCCCAGCGGAAATCCGTCTACACAGACAAGCTGCCAGGACTTGTCCTCAGAGTCCGCCAGATCCTCCACGTCAAGAGTCTCCCCCTTTAAGTAACGCAGAATCCTTGGATCCTCTGCCGGAAGGTCGATACAATGGGCGTAGTCTTCTTTTTTCAGGCACATGGCAAGAGCCTGGCTTGGCTCAAACCGGTTCTTTTTCAGCTCTCCCAGCAACAGCCCTGTCCGCAGAAAACGGATTCCCCGGACATCCGGCAAACCCTCCGGCAAATAATATAGCCATTCGCCACGAAGATGAAATCTTGCAGAATCCAGTTTCCATGAAACATCCTTAAAAAACTGCTTTACTGCCTCCGAAGGTTTATAAGCCGGGCCGGATCTGGACTTAATCGGAACATCCATACTTTTTAACGGAATCTCCTCTCCTTTCTGGAGCAACGCAAGGTAGTGTCCTTCTCCCTTCATTTTGTGGGGGAAGATACGCACCGTCTTTTTCAGTTCCTCATCCGGGCTGGAAGCCATTTCTGGAATCCCCGGGCAGAATCCTTCATAAGGCTTAATATCCAGAATTCGAAATTCGGGATACTCGTCTCGTAGAATCTTAATCATCTGCTCATTCTCCCGGCTGTCAAAAGTGCAGGTGGAATACAAAAGCATCCCTCCCGGCTTCAGCATCCGCGCGGCCTTAAGAATGATACTCTTCTGAATATTAGAAAAATATTCTGGGCCATGCTCCTCCCATGCTTTCACCATCTTCCTGTCTTTTCGGAACATTCCCTCACCAGAACACGGAGCATCGATCAGAATCTTATCAAAAAATTCCAGAAAACAGCTTTCGATCTTTCCCGGCTCCTCGCACAATACCGCCACATTGCCAATCCCAAAGACTTCTATATTCTTAAGAAGCCCTTTTGCTCTCGAACTGCTGATGTCATTGGCAACCAGAAGCCCCTCGCCCTTAAGCCTTGCTCCAAGTTCCGTGGCCTTGCCGCCTGGAGCCGCACAGAGATCCAGAACCTTATCTCCAGGGGTTACAGGCAGACGGCTGGCCGGCGTCATAGCGCTTGGTTCCTGCAGATAGTAAAGCCCAGCGAAATAATAAGGGTGCTTTGCCGGCGACAATTTCTCCCCGTCATAATAGAATCCATTATCAATCCAGGGAATCGGCGAAATCTCAAAAGGACAGATCCTGCAGAATTCCTCCACGGAAATCTTACTTGTATTCACACGCAGTCCATAATATCTGGGTTCTTCATAACACGCCAGATATGCGTCCATCTCTTCGCCCAGCAGCCCTCGCATCTTTTCCTCAAATAAAGCCGGCAGATTCATGGGGATCCCTCCTTAGCATAATCATATGTAAAAAAGAGTATATCACATTATTGGCTGAATTCATACTTCAATTTTTTATCTTCCAGAAATCGAAGAACATAGTAGGGATTAACGCTGATCTCCCGTCCATCCTTCATAGTATAGATACCGACATGAAGATGAACGGCAAACTGCCCCTTGGTTCCCTCAGGGCCATATCCTGAATCCCCCATGTATCCCAGGAACTCTCCAGCCTTGATTTTCTGTCCTTCCCGGATGTCGGAATAAGAATCTAAATGAGCGTAGTAATAATAATTACCACTATTTGAGGTAATTCCTATGCGGTAGCCGCCCTTTTCCAGCCATCCAAGGTTCGTAACCACGCCGTCCGTCATGGAAAGAACCGGATAAACCCCCCGTTTATCAACGTCTGCCATTATATCCGTGCCCTCATGTCCCCGTTTTCCTTTGAATGTCCGCTCTGCCATCCAGCCGTCCACATAGGAGATTTTTAAGGACTTATCCACAACAGACTCTGGAATTGGATGATAATTCACATCCTTTTCCACATTTTCAAGGAAAGTTTTACACTCTTCGGATAATAGCTGCCGGTTCTCCCGCATAGAGTCTGAGAAAAAGTCCCTTCTGAATTCTGGATCTTCCACAGTTTTTTGCTGGATCGTATAATACAACCCTCTTTCTTTTAGGTAATTGGTTCCCAGAACGGTAAAGAATGATAGAAGAAATATGTAGAGGAATAGTTTCTTGATTTTCTGAATCTCCATAAAAAAGCCTTTTTTCTCACTATATGAAAACCAGACGGCAACTATGCTTTTTGATGAAATTCCTGCTGTCTGGGTGAAAACCTTCCCGTCAAATGTGGAAAATAATGCGAATTATCGCCTGTTTTTCGAGTCCTATGTGGATAAAGCGCTGACAATTCTCCTGTCCAAGATTCTTATGAAATAGGAAATTTTATTTTTTACCGAAAAATAAACCAATTTGAGGCGCTTTAGAATTGCGTGAGAATGAAAAAGGAGAAAAACATACAAAAGCATGCTTTTCTCCTTTTTGGTTAGTTTACGTTGAAAATTTTCCTTACAAATGTGGAAAACAGTGCGAATTATCGTCTGTTTTTCGAAGTCACTGTGGATAAGTCCTCATATTTTCTTATACTCTGGCAGTTCGCCAAAAGCGCCGTTCAGATACATTTTTTCAAGATTCTGCGCAACTCTGGGCTGTTGATCAGAAAATCGATGCAGCCTGGTCCCCTCCCCTCCTGCTAACTCCATAGAAAAAATCTGATCTGGACGCAGCAGAGAATTGGAAAGAAGATTCGTTGAATGGGACGACAGAAAAAACTGCACATTGGTCCCCCGTTCCATAACATATCGAATCAGAAGCTCTTCCAGTCTGTTATGCAGATCACCGCCAAAAGAATCAATGATCAGCGCTCCTCCCCTCTCGGTCACGCTTAAAACTGCCGGCAGAAGATTAATCAGAATCCGGTTCCCCGTCGATTCCATACAGGCCGGAAGCATTTCCTCCATTCCTTTCCGTTCAAAAAAGATTTCTTTCCTTTCTTCCCCTTTCTCGCAATAACGGATAAAGAAGGGGAACTGATGCTCCTGCAGAAAATCGTTGATCTTTTTGGTTCCATGCGCTTCTGCATATCTTCTGGCGCTTAGTCCATCGCCGTCAAAAACCTCAATCCTTCTGGCGTAGGCATCGATATATACATATTTTTTCAGATATGCAAACCATTTCCCTACAATATTACTGGAAGAAAATTCCGTTCTTAAAGAAAGTTCCTTTAGAAACAGTACCGAATCTTCCACATCACACAGAACCGTCTCCTTCTGTGCAAGCCATTTGCCTTTCTTCCCAAGCCTCTCAACCAGTGTTCTCCCATCAATCCGAAGTTTCTCTTCCAGAAAGGTATTTCCGGAAAACGTAAGGAAATAGGTCAGTTCATGTCCGTCTATTTCAAATTCATAGGTCAGGCTGCTGACATTTTCTTTCGAGAAAATACACTGGTAAGGTGTCAGATCGCACCCTCTCTCCCAGAACAACAACTCCGACAACAGTTTTACAGACTGAAGAACCGTCGTCTTACCAGAAGCATGATCTCCTACAAATAACGCTCCTTTCAGAATTTTTCCATAAGTATTCTGTTCCAGGAACTTATAGTTAGTCTTTCTGAAATCCAGTACTGTTTTGTTTTTAAAACACTTGAAATTATGAATGATCAATTTTCTCAGCATGGTATACCACCCCACTGTCCTGTCCGATAGATAAAAACCGATGGTTTGCAAACGTAAAAAAATTACTTATGCAATTTTAGTCGTGCAAAATATTTACGTTTATATTTTACCAAATCTGGAATATTTTTACAATAAGAAATCTGGAAATTATAAAAGATATGAATTCTAACGACGGATCACTTGAAAAAGATTACGAATCCACAGAAGCAATACTGCCCCTGCGGATCCGATACAATAGAATTATTTACACTTCTTTAAAACTGCCTTGAGATACTCCCAGGTTCTCTGTGTGGAAGCAATATCAAGCGCCTCATTGACTGAATGGACGTTCAGAAGTTCCGGTCCTGCGGACACGCAGTCAAGGTCCGGACGTTTTCCTAGAAACAGGCCGCATTCCAGACCTGCATGAACGGTTGATACCACCGGCTCTTTCCCATACAGTTCTTGATATGTACCCACCATGATCTGGCGCAGTTCGGAATCCGGATTATACTGCCATGCCGGATACTGACCGATCACTCTGCCTTCGCCGCCCGAAAGTTTTGTACAGACTTCTACCTGCTCTTTTAACTGCTGCTTTCTGGTCTCCACAGAACTGCGGATGTGGAAATGCGTCATTACACTATCTTCTCTCGTCTCCAGAACGCCAATGTTCAGCGAAGTCTCTACCACCCCTTCCAGCTTACGACTGTACTCCTGCAGACCATTAGGACAGATCTCAAGGAAAGCGATCACATTGTCAGTGGAGACTGAATCAAACACCTCGCAGTCCGTTACCTGGGAGATCAGGGTATCTACTAATAATCCTGGCTCCTCTCCCATGAACTCATTATCCCAGATCTTCTTCATCTCTTCTGCCTTCCCAAGCACGGCAGACTCAGCATCATTTGCAACAAGGAACTTCGCCGTTGTGTCAAGGGTGATCACGTTGTCCTTCGTACCGCCGTTGATGCTGACCAGATTCAGACTGATTTCCCTGGAAAGGCGATAGAGGAAACGCCCCATCATCTTATTGGAATTCCCCCGCTGCTTATGAATCTCCCCGCCGGAGTGTCCGCCCAGTAATCCGTGGATCCGAAATGTCACAAGGCTTCCGCTCTTTTTCTCCTTCTGTACCGGGAAAACAGATTCAAACTGAAGTCCTCCCGCACATCCGGTAGTTAAGATGCCTTCCTCCTCAGAATCAAGATTAATCAGCTTCTTTCCCTGAAGCTGTGTCAGGTCAATGGCGTGCGCACCGCCCATACCGTTCTCCTCGTCTACAGTAAATAACGCCTCAATCGGGGGATGGGGGATATCGCTGCTGTCTAAGACTGCCATTGCGATTGCCACCGCAATTCCGTTGTCGCCGCCAAGAGTCGTGTTCCTTGCCCTCAGATATCCATCCTCAACGTAAAGATCTAACCCGTCCGTCTTGAAATCATGGTCAGAGTCCGCCGTCTTCTCACACACCATGTCGAGATGCCCTTGGAGAATGACCGGTTCGCTCTCCTCAAACCCGGCGGTTCCCGGCTTTTTGATGATTACATTGTTCATCTCATCCCGAATGACCTCGAGATTCCGTTCCTTTGCAAATGCAACACAGTAATCACTGATACGCTTCATGTCAAAGGTGCCTCTGGGAATCCCGCTCATCTCCTCAAAAAACTGAAACACCTTTTGTGGCTCTAAATTTTCTAACACTGCCATCTCATATTCCCTCTCTTCTCTAAAAGTTATTTCTATCTATCATTATGTTACATCTTTCATAAAAAATCAACCAGATCCATAGAATTATTTTAAAAGAAACCAGAGAGGACTTTCTATGAAACGATTCCTGACCATCCTTTTCCCCATTCTCTTTTTTGCCTCTATGCTTCTCTTCCCAGAGGCAGCGTTAAAGGGGGCAAGTTCCGGCGTGCTTTTGTGGTTTGACACCGTTCTTCCCACATTACTGCCCTTTCTGATCATTACAAACCTTCTTATCCATACCGGAGCCGTCAATATCATCTCCCGTCTCCTTGCGCCCGTCCTCTGCCGTTTCTTCCGGGTGTCTCCTTATGGCGCCTTCGTAATTCTGACTGGTTTCCTGTGCGGCTGTCCCATGGGCGGCAAGGTAACGGCCGATCTTCTGAAAAAAAATGCAATTTCCCAATGTGAAGCCCGTTATCTGCTGTCTTTCTGCAACAATACAAGCCCCATGTTCATTATCAGCTATATCCTGTTGCAGAATCTGAAAATTCCTGCTCTGACGCTTCCACTGCTGTCGATTCTGACAGCAGCTCCTGTCCTGCTGAGTTTCCTGTTCCGCCGCCTCTATCATATTCCAGAGCCAGGACATAGTTTCGGCTTCAGCCGTGAAACTGACAGCGTTTCCCTGGATGACTGTATCATGAATGGGTTCGAGACGATTACCCGGATTGGGGGATATATCATTCTGTTCTCTATCCTCATCTCATTTGCCGGACTGCTCCCTGTCAGATCGGCCGCCGTCACCACTCTTCTCCTTCCATCCCTGGAGATTACCACCGGGATTACCATAATCTGCAGCTCCGGGACTTCCCTAAACGGGCAGATTATGAAAGCGCTGGCCCTGACCTCCTTTGGAGGATGGTGCGCCGCCGCCCAGACCAGAGCCATGATCCAAGGCACCTCCCTGCCCTTTCTCCCCTACATAGCAGAAAAACTGATTACCGCATTGGCAACCAGTCTCCTTGTATGGATTTTCCTGCTATTCTGTTAAAATACTGACATCATATAAGATCCGTCTCGTCTACTGAAAATTCTGGTTCCGGCTCCGCACCGCCGTATTCCTCCTCAAGAGATGCTGCAGACTGATCCGGAATCTCCAGTTCCGCACGATTGTTGTGTACCATATCAAAACATTCCTGCAGAGAGTTCACAAGCCCATCGTATTTCGAGGTATAGCTGTCCAGAGTATGCCCGATAATACTCTCCGCATTCGCCAGCAGATCGTCCGTATACTGCATGGCGCCGATCCTTATATCATTAGCGTCTCGGGTTGCATTATCAAGGATCTCCTGGGCCTGTTCTGTAGCAGCAGTGACAATCTCATTGGCCTGGGCATAAGCCTGCTGCATGATCTCATGCTCGCTGACCAGTTCGCTGGTGTGAATCTGCGCCTCTTCAATCATGCCGTCCGCTTTCGCCTGGGCATCTGCCAGAATCGCATCTTTGTTGGCAATAATCTTCTGATAACGCTTGATCTCTTCCGGCGTCTTCATCCGAAGCTCCCGCAAAAGCTCGTCCATCTGGTCTTTATTCACGATAATCTTCGACGTGGACAACGGCTGAAACTTACAGCTGTCGATATACTCCTCAATCTCATCAATGATCTGTTCAATACGGCTGCTCATTAATCTACACTCTCCTTTTTCATCTTTTCTGTAATCCTCTGTGCAACTGCTTCTGGCACAAACTGAGAAAGATCTCCCCCAAAAGCCGCTACTTCCTTCACTGTCGTAGAACTTAAATAGGAATATTCAAGGCTGGTGGTGAGAAACGCCGTCTCCAGTTCTGGTTCCATCTTGTGATTGGTCTGCGCCATCTGCAGTTCGTATTCAAAATCCGTAATTGCCCTCAGTCCGCGGATTACCATGCCGGCCTCCACCCTGTGAGCAAAATCTACCAGCAGTCCCCAAAAAGGGATAATCCTGATATTCGGTATGTCATTCGTTACTTCCTCTAACATTCTAACACGTTCTTCCACGGAAAACAACGGACTTTTTGCTTTATTATTCAAGACTCCCACTATTAATTCGTCCACAAGTCTTGACGATCTTCTGATGATATCCAGATGCCCAAAGGTCACCGGATCAAAACTTCCCGGATAAATCGCCCTTAACATATTCCTTTCCTCCCCAACGGCTCAAGAAATACATGTCTGTTTGTCTTGTATACTTTGTTCTTTATAACATGGAACCCCAGTTCTTCCACATAGTCAAACTCCGTATCCTTTGCCGCTTCTACAATGATTACGCCTTCGGGAGCAAGCAGTTCCGAACCTGAGAGATATGTCAGCACCCGGCGTTCCAGTTCCTGTCCATACGGCGGATCCATATAGATATAGTCGAACTGCTTCTCTCCCTCCAGCTTATAGAGCGCTGTCATCACATCCATGGACATCGTCATTCCTTTCCGTTCCAGACGCGTGTGTAAAAGGTTCTCTTTCACACACTGCATTGCCCTGGGATTCTTCTCTACAAACACCGCCTCCATCGCGCCTCTGCTTAAGGCTTCAATCCCTATGCCGCCGCTTCCTGCAAACAGATCCAGAAAGATACAGTCGTACAGATATGGCGCCAGCATATTAAATAATGTTTCTTTGATACGATCCGTCGTCGGGCGCGTCTCCATGCCCTCCAGTGTCTTTAGTTGTAATCTTCTTGCGCTGCCTGCGATCACTCTCATATCATTCAACCCCTTCTATTTCCTTCCGGTTCCAAGCCGCCGATAACGGTTCAGACATGCATAGACTTCCTGTTTCCTTGGCATGGCCAGATTCCCCGGAAGATAGCTGCCGTCGCACACTGCGCCGGGCCCCTGTGAATCCAGTTTCCGGTATAACTCTTCGATGGCCTGTCCAAGGGTCCTGCGCCCATCGAATACGTTTTCCTCCAGATGCTTCACCACGTTTCCAAGTGTTGCAAGCTGCTCGCTGTCCATCAGCTGCTCCACATATCTTAGATCAATCGTTTCATGATTCAGTGTGACTCCGTCGCGCCCCATCGTCTTGATCTTGATCCTTCCCTTGCTTTTCAGCCCTGGAAACCGGCTGACTTTGCGGTCGGCAGAAGGCCTCTTCGGCCCCTCTTTGGGAAGCTGAAGCTTGGGATATTCACTGGCCGCCGTCTTTGCAGACTGAGTGATCTCTTTTGGCACATACCGGTCCATCTGCACGATAGAATCCGCCACCTGGAAATATGCGCCGGAACTTCCTGCCACGATCACCGTAGAGATGCCGAACTCCTCATAAAGAGCCCTGACCCGTTCGATAAAAGGGGTGATCGGCTCCATATCCCGGTGGATGACCCGCTGCATCAACTCATCCCTGACCATGAAATTCGTTGCGCTGGTATCCTCGTCAATGAGAAACACCTTTGCTCCCGCTTCCATACTCTCCACCACATTCGCCGCCTGGGAAGTGCTGCCGCTGGCATCCTCTGTATCAAAAGTCACCGTATTCTTTCCGTTAGGCAGATCATTGATGAACATGGAAATATCCGTGTGTTTAATACTCCTTCCGTCCTCAGCCCTTATCTTCATTGCCGTGGCATCCGTCGCCACATACTCTCTTCCGTCTCCGGCAATGTGGGGATACACACCTGTTTCAAGGGCTTTCAGAAGAGTGGATTTGCCGTGATAACCGCCGCCCACGATTAAGGTCACGCCTTTTCTGATTCCCATTCCGCTGATCTTTCCCTTATAAGGGAGATCCATTGTTACCTTCATGGATTCCGGCGTTTTAAATGGAACCGCACCTTTCATAGGACGCGGGGATACGCCGGACTCCCTGGGAAGGATGGAACCGTCTGCCACAAAAGCAACCAGCCCCATGGGTTCTAACTGGCTGCGAATGGCCTCCTGATCTTCGGACAGTTCCATCACTTTCTGTACTTTTCCCTTGTCCAGTCTTCCATAATACAAAGCCCGCTCCACGCAGGACGGCAGGAAATCATACAGGATCTTCATCAGTTCCCTGGCGTTGATGGTCCGTCCGTTTGCCGGAAATCCGACCTCAAACCGCACCGTCACATCACCGCCTGAAGGATTGATCTCACACGCAGTTCTTTCCAGTATCTCCTGGGAACACCTGGTGACACTGATGATCCCGCTTTTTCCTGATCCCTTCGCCTGAAAGGAATACTGCTGTATCTGTCCGTAAAAGTTCCGGATCAGTTCATCCTGCAGGGCGATCCTTTTATGCTTTTTATCATACAGTTCTTTGGGAAACCCCGCTGCCCGGCCGGGAACCCGCACGCTTAACTTCGAAGGAGCTGCGAAGGGATCCCCCTGTACATGGTCAATGGATAATATATACCGCTGAAACTGATAGACACCTTTTGTATCCTTGTATGCCGGATATCCCCTGTGGTCAATCCTCTCTAATAATTGTCTTAAATCTTCTGCTGTCTTCATCTGCTCTCCTTTTCTTTCCCTGTCCCGGTCTTAGTAAGCAATGGCTTCCTCCCTGGACATCCAGAAATGAATTCCGGTGGTTGAATCCATCCACCTGTCTTCATTAAAATCCTTCACTTCAACCCATTCTCCCCTGCGATAGACGAAATTCTCATCCACCAGTGACCATGCCTCTTCAAATTCTTCTGAGGAATCAAAGCTTTTGATGGTCAGTACCTTCGCCTTGCTGCACCGGCAGGAAGGAAGGGTTGCAGAAGTCCGTCTGGCGTCCGCCGGAATCAGAAGCTGCACCAGCCGGTCATTCACACATTTCTTATAGCCAAGGATAGCTCCCTTCTCGGGACAGTGTATACGGAACCACCGGGTATTCTCATCAGAAACAATCCCCTGAAGAACGGCATGTTCCAGAACTGCGCCATACAGACTGGCTCCCCGGATATCACAATTTGTCATGTCGCAATAACGCATGGAAGCCGTCTTCATATCTGCGTTGCGAAAATCGGCCCCCTTCATGGAACATCCGTCCAGAAGCACATTCTCGATCACCGCCCTGGCAAAATTCACACCGTCTAAGCATACGTTCCGAAAAGAACTGAGTGTAAAGTCAATCCCCGAAAGATCGTATCCGGAAAGATCCATATCGGCAAACACAGCTTCCCGCAGGGAAAGCCCCTCATGATTCTTTTGCCCTGTCAGAATCTCCGTAAGCTGTTTCTTAGTTATTGTTCCCACTTAATATCCCCCTCCATATTCTGTCCTGGATGATCCGGCGCTAAAGATCCACAATTCTCGCCCTGTGGTGGATCGCCGGAAGAAACTTATTGAGCAGGTCCTTCGTCTTAAACTTCAGATGACTGGTATTGATTCCCGGATTACACCCGAACCACTCGGCCTCTGCCACTTCTTTATCCACGATTACCTGTACATAATCGTCTTCATCCATCAGAAGTCCTGCAACACTGGCCGACCCAGGCGTGGTCCCCAGATGCTCCATCATCTTCTCCGGCGGAGCGAAGGACATATGGGACACTCCTAACTTCCTGCTGAACGCAGCCGTGTCAAAAGCCTTATCCGCCGGCATCACCAGCAGAAAAAACGTAGTCTTCTTCTGGTTACACAGAAATACGTTCTTACGGATCTGGGCGCCGATGGCCACATCAACGGCCGCACATTCCTCCATGGAAGCCGCCGGGTCATTATCCACCTGCTCATATGGGATTTTTAATTTATCCAATGTGTCATACATCTTTCTTTCCAGCGGCATCCGCTCATCCGTTGGCGCCGATGTCCTGATCTCGCTGATATACATTCTTATTTTCCTCCATTATCATCATTAGGATTCCCTAACATTATAACGAAACATTTGGTAACTGTAAATAAATAACGTTAAGAACCTGTTAAAAAGAAAAGATTCCATTGCGGTTATTTCTGAAACCATGTTAAAGTGAATATATCTGAAAACATGCTTCTTTTAGAAAGGATAATGCATTTCATGGAATTCTACCAGACAAAATTCGCCGAAAAATTACAGGAATCATTAAAGGCGGTGCTCCCGATCATCGGACTGGTACTGCTTCTGAGTTTCACCATTGCGCCGCTTCCTCCAAGTATCCTGCTTCTGTTCCTGTTCGGAGCAGTGCTTCTTATTATTGGCATGATGTTCTTCACCCTGGGGGCCGAACTTGCCATGACCCTTATGGGAGAAAAAGTGGGTACAAAGATGGCCAGTTCCGGAAGGCTCTGGATCGTATTTTTTCTGTGCTTTTTCCTGGGATTCGTTATCACGATCTCCGAACCGGACCTTCAGGTACTGGCGGAACAGGTCTCTTCTGTCCCGAACGTGATCCTGATCCTGGCAGTCGCCTTTGGGGTTGGATTATTTCTTGTGGTCGCCATGCTCCGTATGCTTTTTTCCAGATCCCTTCCTTCTCTGCTGATCGTCTGCTATATCGTTGTTTTCGCACTTGCTTTCTTAGTACCAGAAGATTTCCTGGCAGTCGCTTTTGATTCCGGAGGCGTCACCACAGGGCCAATGACAGTTCCTTTTATCATGTCTATGGGCGTCGGTTTTGCCGCTGTCCGAAGCGACCGGCATGCAGAGGACGACAGCTTTGGACTGGTTGCGCTCTGTTCCATCGGTCCCATCCTGGCAGTGCTTCTTCTTGGCCTTTTATATCATCCAGGCGATGCCGTCTATCTGCCGGAAGAACTGCCGGAACTTAAAGATTCTGTAGAACTATGGCAGCATTTTGCCAGAGGTTTCCCAGAGTATATGAAAGAAATTATGGTGTCTCTGCTTCCGATTGCCGTTTTTTTTGCAGTATTCCAGGTTGTTTCACTGAAATTAAAGAAAAAAACCATCTTGAAGATTATGATCGGCGTAGCCTATACCTATATCGGGCTGGTGCTGTTTCTGACCGGCGTAAACGTCGGATTTATGCCGGCCGGAAATCATCTGGGACAGATGATTTCCACTCTTCCCTACCGTTGGATTCTGATCCCGATCGGCATGATCATCGGCTATTTTATCGTCAAGGCAGAACCCGCTGTCTATGTATTGATGGAACAGGTTGAGGAAATCACCTCTGGCGCCATCTCCGGCGCTTCTATGGGACTAAGCCTCTCTCTTGGCGTCGCCGTCTCCGTCGGCCTTGCCATGACCCGGGTACTGACAGGAATTCCGATCTTCTGGTTCATTCTTCCGGGATATGTGATTGCAATCTGCCTGTCATTTTTCGTACCTAAGATCTTTACAGCCATTGCCTTCGACTCCGGCGGGGTCGCCTCCGGCCCCATGACAGCCACGTTTCTCCTTCCCTTTGCCATAGGCGCATGCCAGGCGGTGGAGGGAAACATCGTCAGAGACGCTTTCGGAATCGTTGCCATGGTTGCCATGACTCCGCTGATCGCAATCCAGATCCAGGGCGCCGTTTACAAATTCCGCGCCGGAATTGATGAAGCTGCAGAACCAGAAGCAATTTCCTATCTTGATATCCTGGCAGATGATGATATTATAGAGTTATAGGTGATAAGGAGGACATGCTATGCATGCAGTCTATATGCTTGGTATTATTACCAACAGAGGAATGCGGGAAAAATTCATACAATTTTTTAAACTGCACAACATCCATGTAACGCTTACTGTTTTAGGCGAAGGTACCGCAAACAGCGCAATCCTGGATTACCTGGGTATGGAGGCAACCGGAAAGACGATCTACTTCGCTTTCGTCACCTGGGATACCTGGAAACTGTTGAAAAAGGATCTGTACGCCCAGGTTAAGATCGACGCCCCTGGCCGGGGAATCGCGTTTCTGATCCCCTTAAGCAGCGTGGGCGGCAAAAAGCGGCTTCAGTATATTACCGTGGGCCAGGAACTGTCAATAGAGGAGGAAAGCACGTTGCAGAATACAGATTATGAACTTTTGATTACGATTGCAAACGCAGGATATATTGAGACAATCATGGACGCGGCCAGAAGCGCTAACGCTCCTGGCGGTACGGTGATACACGCCAAGGGCACAGGAGCGGAGCATGCGAAACGGTTCCTGGGAATTTCCCTGGCAGAGGAAAAAGAGATGATCTTCATCGTAGTACGCAGCCGGCAGAAGAATCCGATTATGAAGGCAATCATGGAACAGGCGGGAACCCAAAGCCCTGCAGGCGGGATTATCTTCTCCCTTCCGGTTACAGGCACGGCCGGGCTTCGAATGCTGGAGGAAGACGCATAAAAGGGCGGTTGAAAATAGTGACAGAAAAGGAGAATATTCATGAAATATATACTTGCATCCGCTTCGCCAAGAAGATGCGAATTACTGGCGCAGGCGGGATTTGAATTTGAAGTTATCCCCTCTTCCATAGAGGAGAAGATAACGAAAACAGATCCTTCTGAAATCGTGATGGAACTGGCGGCGCAGAAAGCGGACGATGTGTTTCGCCGACACGGGAAGAAAGACTGTGTCGTAATCGGTGCGGATACCATCGTTGTCTACCACGACGAGATTCTTGGAAAGCCTGCCGACAAAGCGGAAGCATACGATATGCTGTCTATGCTTGCAGACCGTACCCACCAGGTCTATACAGGCGTATCTCTGGTCATTTCGAAAAAAGGCCAGGTGCATACAAGGACGTTCTACGAATCAACGGATGTTACCTTCTGCCCTGTCAGTCGCAAAGATCTGCATGCCTATGTAGAGACAGGCGACCCACTGGATAAAGCGGGCGCCTACGGGATACAGGGAGCATTCGCCGTTCATGTAAAATGTATCAGCGGGGATTACAACAATGTGGTAGGGCTTCCTGTCTGCCGTCTTTATCAGGAATTGCTTACAGAGTATGCATCCCCCTTATCCGAATGATAACAATAACGGTTTTTTATATCTTTCAGAGCCTTTGCATGCCTGCAAGGGCTCTTCCACTCTTCTGCGATCCGCCTTCTCAAATCTGTGTCAAATAATCCCGGCGGCAGAACGTCAAGCCTCTGATGTACCTTGTCATTCTTTGAGGCATAATTAAAAGATTCTGTATCCATGATCTGACGCTGCGCCTCTTCCCAGGCGGTTTCTCCTTGTTCCAGATATTTCTGCCGGTAATAACCGGGATCACTGATAACCCTTCCCTCTGCATCCTCCTCAAGAATATTCCACTGACTGACAAAATCCCCGTTCCGGTCAATGATAAATTCCGCATGAAAATCCGGCGTCAGCCGCTTCTTATTCTCGCGTCCCTTCTGGTATTTGCGGTAGCTTGAACCAGCCGGATATTTATTGTGGTATCTTGCCGGTTCCCGAAGCAGCTTCACCCCGCCTAATCCGCCGCATTCGAGGGGCGCCTGTACATATGCGGCCAGCGCTTCTTCATCCGTCATCCGGTCTTTTCTGAATTTATTTCGGATAAATCTAATATTATGCCGGTCAATATACATTCGAAACTGATGAATCATGCGCCCTTTCACATCTCCTTGTTCTCCAATCCCCGTTTCTCCGTATATTTTTTCTACATTCAATGCAAGATTCTGAAAAAATTTTCCGTGAGGTGGAATCTGTTCTCCCACGCAGAAGCCTTTTTTCAGTTGCAGCATACCATTTTCATCAATATAACCGCCCATATTTTGAATCAGATCTAAAATATCGCTGCATTTTTCTGATATAGACATTAAGTAGTCTCCTTTTTTGATTTTTAGTATCTTAATATTAGTATATCGCATATATAAATTAGTTCTCATATTATTCTCAAAAAATACTACTATTTTTTAATGTAATATCACTTTAAAAAAATGCAGGATTTTGCAGTCTATAGTATTCCTATTTTAAACCACTATCTCTAAAATCGGAAAAAAATTACTTTTTCTTCATACAGATCATCTTCATTTCCGGTACGCCGATATCCTTTGCAATGACTTGGCATTTCGTCATAAGAAGAAAAAATATGTTCTTCTTCTCTTCGCTTAGACATTCATAATTAGCCTGTCCCTTTGCAATGATGACATCCGCTTTCCGGTAAATCTCCCGGAACTCCTCTGAAGTCCTGTGAAGAACCGTCCCTAAGGAAGAATCGCCGTTGCTGATAATAGTCGTATAAGCATCCATTCCTACCCCATAAGCATCCTCCTCCACCGAGTCATTCACAACCGCCGCTCCCCGTACGGCGAAAAATAAACGACACTGGGGATTGATCGCCATGATCTTTTTTATCAGAATCTTATCCAGGCAGATTTCTCCGCAATTATCTCCCAGATAGAGCAATGTTCCGGCTCGGTGGATCTCCTGGATTAAAAGCAGGGAATCATCCACTTCCAGCTCTTCTGTTCTCAACTGAGCAAAACAGGACCATATATCCGTCAGAAGCAGTTCATGTATAGGATTAAAATCAATGATATTTCCGATAATCGCATATTTGATACTCTCAAGGAAAGGATTGTCTGATCTGTCAACCTCGCGTTCTATTCTGGGAAGCTGTTGCAAAAGCATTTGATTATAGCGTGTTCTGGTTTCTTTATATGGATCATCATTGCCGGTCTCTTCTTTTAACAGTGAAAAAATCTCGCCGATCAGCTCCGGCGTAGAAGACCCTTTAAAATCAACCTTGCTCAGATAGGAAAATACACTTCTCAGCAGTTCATCTTTCTCTTTTAATCCAGCCATATCGGCTACCTTGATTGCCTGACTGACAATGCAGGGAATACATTTTTCTTTTATTTTCATCCTGTTCTCCTTTTTATGTTTCTATAAACGAACAAAGTGGGCAGACCCACTTCAGCTCCCCTAACCCCTCACTCATGAGGGGCCTGGACACTTTGTGCGCCGAGCACAATTGCGAAGCAATATTTTACCTCTTGTGCGAGTGCGCATATTATTTTTATCTTATAGGAAAGATACTTTCATGCGTTAGCGTGACAAGGTCTTTCCTATAAGATAAAAAAGTGTCTTCGACACTTCAACC
>CAJTVY010000010.1 GCA_910579925.1 uncultured Dorea sp. | reverse complement strand
AGGAAAGATACTTTCACGCATTAGCGTGACAAGGTCTTTCCTATAAGACAAGAAAGGGGGCTGTAGGGAAATAGTGTCTGAAAACACTATTTCCCTACAGCCCCCTTTAAGATATCCTGACGCCCTCTCTCTAGTACATCTACCAGCTATCCTCTTTTAAGCAGCCGCCTCTTAAATGCTTTGATCTTTGCAAGATATCCGCTTGTGTAGATGATGCCGGTAAGCATCACCCCATATGCGAACCCTAAGGCGCAGCTTGCTACATCCTCCTGAATTCCTGTGTTATCCGCAACGCCCAGGTATTCCATCACAAGATAGACGGTAAACGCAATCACCCCGCATACAAACAAAAGGCACATCCTCCTGGTTACTTTCTGCTTCTCGTGATTACTGTAATCCGCTACTTTTAATACAGTATCTTCCAGTTCTTTATTCATATTCCCGCCCTTCCTTTCTCCATCTAAGATTTCCCGGATCTCCACTTCGTAATAGTCTGCAATCTGTATCAGAATATCCAGATCCGGCATATTCGATCCTGTCTCCCATCTGGAAACCGTTCGTCCCGAAACACCCATGCTTACCGGACATAGGATGTCTAGTGTGACGACACATTTACTTTCAGGCAAGTCATTTGTCGAAATGTAAATGTGTCATCACACTAACTAATCCAGATCTTTTTGCCGTCACATTTTTCCAGATCCGGGCATTCTCCCCGGACATAAGAATAAGTTTCTGTCTCCCCTATATTCCGAATCGCCTCCTCAAGCCTGGCCGTCATCTTCTCCTTATCCCCAGGAAGCCTGCCCCGCACCCGGAAACTGATAAAATCATGGAATCCGTCATAGAGAATCTCTGCTTTCAGCCCCTCGATCAGACGGCGTTCTTCCTCAAGGTTCTCTCTTTCTGAGGCCGGAATAAAACTACCGTCCAGAATATTCTGGTACAGGGGAACCTCTTTATGCAGGAACATGGAAAAATTCACCACATGGGCCGGTTTGGTCCGGTTCAGAAATTCCGCAAGCGCTTCTGCGTTCTCGGTCCCTCTGTCTCTCCCCGCCACGCCTGTCATGATATGGGCATCAAAGATCATGCCCGCCTGCTTCAGACGCCCGACTGCTTCGTATGCCTGTTCCTGGTTGTGATCCTTTTCCATGAAAGCAAGTACATCGTCAAGGCCGCTTTCGATTCCCAGATACAGATGCCGGACTCCGAGACGCCAGAATGTGTCTAATTCCTCGTCCGACCTGTTTAAGATACTGGTCACCGTGGCATCCATATTGATTTCTTCACAATCCGGGAAATAATGCCGGATCAGTTCCAATATTGCAAGAAGCCGTTGGCTCTTCTGGGCAAACGCATTCCCATCTCCCAGAAAAATCCGCCTGGGGCTTCCTCCTACGTTCCTGACCCTGGCCAGTTCGGCTTCAATCTGGGTAACAGGCAGTTCTCTGTATTGCAAGTGCCGAAACAGGTTACAGAACCTGCAGCGGTTGTAGGAACAGCCTACCATGATTGGCAGCATGAACGACGAGCGTTCCATAGGAGCCCGACAGATTTGTCCTTCGTATTCCATCATTTCCCACCTTCTCTTTCTTCTCGTTTCAAAAAAACATACTCACAGTCTGACGACCGTTCTGCCTCATAGCCATATCCCAGACGGTCAAACTTCTGAATCTCCCTTACATCCTCAATCCCCTTCTCCGCCATAAACCGCACCATCTCTCCCCGGGCCATCTTTGCCTGGGTGCCCTTCTGTATCACCTTCCCATCCTTAAGTTCTCCGAATATACAGCTGATGTACACATCTTCCGGCTCCAGATATTTCTCAATACATTGAGAGTATTCTTTTGATGCAAGGTTCAGTATGATTCTGTCTTTGCCCCGGACTTCCCCATACAGCCGGTTACCCCAGAATTCATACAGATTTTTCGCCTCGTTCACACAGGCCTTTGCCTGCATCTCTAACCGATACGGCACGATTCCGTCCAGCGGCCTTAATACTCCGTAGAATCCGGAAAGAATACAAAGATGGTTCTGCACATAATCCCATTCTTTCCCGGTAAATACTTCCGGAGCCATATACTGATACTGGATTCCCTCGTAGGATATCAGCGCCGGCGTCAGATTCCTGCACAGGTCCATGTCCCTGATACGCTGATAATTCAGACGGGCTATGTTATCGTTGCACTTCCATAAAACCCGGGCTTCTTCATAGGACAGCGTGCGAAGCCAGTCCAGTAAAATTTGGGATTTTTCCAGGAATACCGGCAGCGCAGACGGGCGGAAGATATCTGTGTCTATGTTCATTTTCTTTGCAGGGGATATAATAATCCGCATATCTTTGTGTTCCTCCATGTGTGCGCTTATCCCAAAAACAACTCATTCTTTTTTCTCTCTTTACAGGCCTTTTTAAGCTTCTGCGCCCCTGCCGCAACCAGTACCTTGCTGACGCTTCGGTTTTTCTGTGGACAGATCGCAATACAGCGCATACACGTTATACATCTGTCATAATCCGTACTCATGGGCATATCAGCCGGAATTGCTAAAGCCGGACACCTCTCTGCGCAGACTCCGCACCTTATACAGGACCTGCCTGATCTTGGCTTCATCGGCACACCATGAAACGAGCGGTAAGGCCTGTTTCCTGGTACGTCAGGGATCTTTGTAAGGCTGCCGTTCTGAATCCCTCTTCTGACCTTATCAGCAAAATCCTCCAGCTCCCTTACATCCTCCTCATCCGGACGTCCCGCACCGAACCGACGCATAATCGAATGCTCTGCTACGGCCGCAATGGCCGCCACCGGGCAAAATCCTGCTTCTGACAGGATATCGTTTAGTTCCAGCATTGTATCGTCGTACGCCCGGTTGCCATACACAGTGACTGCTACGGCCTTCGCTTTGTTTCCTCTCATTTTTCTAAGCCTGTCGGCCGCAATCTCAGGTACCCTTCCCCCATAGGAAGGAACTGCAACAATACAGACATCCTCCTCTGTAAAAGAAAATCCGGTGAAATCAAGCGCATTGTCTGTCAGATCAATCCATGAATTTTCCATACCCGACCTGCCCGCAATGATGTCCGCAGCTTTCTTCGTGCCCCCCGTAGGGCTGAATACGATTTCAGTTATTTTCATAATATTAAAATACCTCCTGCCTTAACTTGTTATCTCTTCACACCCAATGTGGTTTTCATTTCTTCTATAATCAGTTTAACTACACCGCCTTTGAAAATCAATGTTTTTTTCTTTTAACCTGCCATCCGCAATATTTTTATATTTTTATCCCATATGCTTATTGCTTTTCGGTCATTTATGCAATATGATAATACTTAAAAGGAGGAATTTAATTATGGCGAATATTTTAATTACCGGAGGCGCCGGCTACATCGGCAGCCACACAGCTTTAGAGTTACTGAACAAGGGGTATCAGGTAACTGTATATGATAATCTTTCTAACTCTTCTGAGGAATCCTTAAAAAGGGTGGAGGAGCTTACAGGGAAAAAGATCACCTTCTATGAAGGAGACGTGTGCGATGCTGACAGCCTCTGTGCATTATTCGAGAAAGAGTCCATCGATGCTGTGATTCACTGTGCCGCGCTGAAGGCAGTAGGCGAGTCTGTCCAGAAACCGCTGGAATATTACCACAATAACATCGCAGGCACATTGACGCTGATGGACGTCATGCGTAAAGCAGGCGTGAAGCGGATTGTATTCAGTTCTTCCGCTACCGTTTACGGAAATCCTGAGATCATACCGATTACCGAGGACTGTCCGAAGGGCCAGTGCACCAACCCATACGGATGGACAAAGTCTATGATGGAGCAGATCATGACAGACCTTCAGAAATCCGACCCGGAATGGAATGTAATCCTTCTGCGCTACTTTAATCCGGTAGGCGCGCATAAGAGCGGACGTATCGGCGAGGATCCAAAGGGTATTCCGAACAATCTGATGCCTTATATCTCTCAGGTTGCCGTAGGGAAGCTTGAGAAACTCGGGGTATTCGGGGATGACTATGATACCCCGGACGGCACGGGCGTACGTGATTATATCCATGTTGTGGATCTGGCAATCGGACATGTGAAGGCCATTGATTATATTATGACCAATCCGGGTCTGGATATCATCAACTTAGGCACCGGCACAGGTTATTCTGTACTGGATATGGCGAAAGCGTTCGGGAAAGCCTGTGGAAAAGAGATTCCTTATGAGATCAAGCCCAGAAGAGAGGGCGATATCGCCATGTGTTATGCAAATCCGGCGAAGGCGGCGAAGGTGCTTGGCTGGAAGGCAGAGCGCGGACTGGACGAGATGTGTGAAGATACATGGAGATGGCAGTCACAGAACCCGAACGGGTATCGGTAGAATAGAGATTCAAAAAAGAGGCGCCGCCGGCAGAGTTTTTCTCTACCGACGGCGCCTCTTTTTAAACATGATTCAAAACGCTCCATAAATAAATGCAGTATTTCCAAAATAGCCCATAATAACCGTCAATCCACAGAATGTAAAGAAGACTACCAGCGACCAGAATTTCGACAAATCCAACACTGGATAAAATGCGTTCACATACAACTTCCCCTTCTTATCAACGCTGCCAGTCTTCTTGCTGTGAATAAACGATACAATAGTGCCTGTAATCAAACAGGCAATCGCAAAGAAGCTCCAGGCGTACGGCTGATTGATTCCCGTATGGATCGTAAACATACCTGTCCAGACTTTAACCGCAGCCCAGAAACTGTCCGCTCTGAATACCACCCAAAGCAACGTGACCCCAATGAACGTGACAATACGATTCAAGGATGGACCAAGCGCCTCCATTTTCTTTCCAACCACCTTATTCAAACAGCTTGCAATTCCATGAAGCGCACCCCATATAATAAATGTCCATCCGGCTCCATGCCATAAACCAGAGACTAACATGACAATCATCAGGTTCCTATAGGTTCTGGCTGTTCCCTTCCTGCCTCCGCCGAGGGGTATATAGAGGTAATCCTGAAACCAGGAAGAAAGGCTGATATGCCATCTCTTCCAAAATTCTGACATATTCTTTGCTACATACGGCAGATTAAAATTCGGCTTGAAATCGAAACCGAGAATCTTAGAGACACCGATTGCCATATCAGAGTAACCTGAGAAATCAAAATATATCTGAAGCGAATAGCTTACTGCCGCCAAAATGACAGTCCCCGTATTATACGCTGTCGGCGCATGAAATACATCGTCCACAAATACGCCAAGACGATCCGCAAGCACGATTTTCTTGAACAGCCCAAATACAAAAATCTGTATTCCAGTAAGAAACGCCTCCCACTGAATCCCTCTATACTCCTTTACCTGCCAGAAGAAATCCTTCCCTCTTACGATCGGCCCAGCCGTAAGTTTCGGGAAGAATGCGACATAAAGGGCAAAACTTAAAATATTCTTTTCTGCTTTATAATCCCCTCGATATACGTCAATCAAGTAGGCAAGCGTACTAAAAACATAAAATGAGATACCAAGCGGCAAGATTATCTTCAATGTAACGGGTTTTAGACTGATTATCGTTCTAAAGCTATTCACAAAAAAGTTCGTATATTTGAAATACACAAGAAATGCAATGAGTACTATACCCCCCCCCTTAGAATATTGACATTATGCGTCTTTTCCAGTAAGATTCCAGTGGAGTAGGCTAACGCTGTTATAACAAAAATACAGATACAGAAACGCCAGTCCGATGTGTATATGAAGAAATAACTAAAAGCAAGCAGAATGAAAAGCTGTAGTTTTCCAGCCGTCTTCCACTTCTTTCTGAACAAGCCGAACACAGCCATAACCGCCACCAAAGGGGGAAAATAAAGAAAAAAGGAGAAACTGTTTAAGCTCATTTCCAATCCTCCCTAATCACTTTTGCAATTCGTTGGGCAATGACCTGATGACCATATTTATTTAGATGTCCGGTTCCAACCGCCGTATTTATAAATCCATGAGCAAGAACATGCTTTTCATGATATAGCTTGTTAAAATCATCAGACATATCCACAAACAGAATACCTTTTCTCTCACAAGCTTTTTGGAATATCTCCAGATTGTTCCGATCTGAATATTCCAGTTCCCCGTCTTCTCCAATTACTGATTCCGGATGATATACAATGATCGGTTCCGCATCACAATCTATCCGCTTTGACAAAACCCCTAAAAAAGAATCCAATAATTGGATATATTCTGAAGAAGATACAGATTGTGTCTCCTGTACCTGAATTGAACTTTTATCTTTTCTCCACTCAGTCATCTGTATATGAATCAGTTTTGTTACCGGAACATATTTAATGAGATAATATTCAATCCCGGAATTCGTATCAGGAGTTACCGTTTCCTGATTAATGACAGACCGCATTTCATCGGTATCGAGATTTATCCGGTCAGTTTCTATGATTACATATTTATGAGGATGATAATGATTCACAGCATTCTCATAATTGTTAACACATCGATACAATGTATGTCCTGAAACGCCTATATTATAAACCTTGTCATCACTGATTTCATTTAGCAAAGAACATACATTCTCAGATTGAGACACTTGCAATGCCTCCATATGAGAACTTCCCATCAAAAGAATATCAATATTATCCATGACGGATTGATTATTAAACCCATCTTCATCCATTTTTACAAATGCAAAACCTTCCTGAAGATTTCCTGTTATAAAATTAGGCAGCGCCTTGTAATCCGTCGCACCCGTATCATTACTAAGATGTAAACTGGTATTTCTATATGCCAAGGTGATCACATTCAGAATAAATACCGAAACAAAAAGAGCAGCTATTAATTTCCCACATTTTAACACGATCTTCATTGCAATACCTCGCCGATTCACTCTGCACATTATGCCGCACTCAAATCATTCGTATAAGAACTTCATAAAATTACGCTTGTTTTCAAGAGCTGTGGTCGTCGGACGGCCGAGATCTTCTCTCGCTCCGAGGGAACACATTACTTCTATAAGAGATAGTTCATTGCGTTCCTTCGCAGCCATAAGTTCTTTGTCCAAATCCGCAAAGTTATCTACACACACCGCATTCGGATAACCACACGCCTTTGCAACAGCCGCCAGATCAACGCTCCCCGCCACAGTAGGCATACCTCCCACCGTCTCGTGCGCTTTGTTGTTTATAACCACATGAATCAGATTTTTAGGTTTATTAGCGCCTAATACAGCCATGGAGCCCATGTGCATAAGAACAGCGCCGTCACCGTCAACACACCAGATACGCCTCTTTGGTCTGTTGACGGCCACACCAAGGGCAATAGACGAACTGTGGCCCATAGATCCAACGGTAAGAAAATCATATTTGTGGCTCTGCCCATTTGCCGCACGAATCTCAAACAGCTCACGAGATGCCTTACCAGTGGTACTCACAATGGGATCTTCACCGCTCACTTTTACAATGTGTCGGATAATCTCCTCGCGTACCATATGGTTATCGTTCTTGTACTCTACCTTCGGAGCATCGGTCAAGGCTCCTTTGCGGATAACAAACGCAACATCTTTGCCTGCCGCCAGGTCGGCTCGAAATTCATTCATCTTTGCTTCCAGTTCTTCTTCCGTGGTTTCCTTTCCAATGACAAATGAGGCGATCCCCATATCCTCCAACAGTCTGACAGTCACTTCGCCCTGATAAATATGCTGGGGTTCATCATGGATACCTGGTTCGCCGCGCCACCCCACGATGAATACGACAGGAATTGCATATACCTTGTCATTTAGAAGAGAGGCTGCCGGATTGATAATGTTTCCTTCACCGCTGTTCTGCAGATAAACGACAGGTACTTTGCCGGTCGCAAGATGATACCCGGCAGCCAAAGCCGTACAGTTGCCTTCGTTGGCCGCAATGATATGATGTTTCGGATCAATACCATACCTGTCCATCAGATAGTCGCAAAGAGCCTTAAGCTGTGAATCCGGTACTCCTGTATAAAAATCCGAACCTATCATCTCTACAAGTCTTTCTACTTTCATAACGTTGTCACCTCAAAATATTATGATAGAGCGCGTCAATGGTTTCCGTATCCAGCGCAATGGGGTGGTTCTTCAGACGCACTGGATTGACGCTCGTTTTCAGTTCCTGGTACTGCTCTTCTGTAGCGATCGGAACTTCCAGTTCTAAAGAATGAAACACCTCTGTCAATTTACAGGCGCCGGCCATCCCATCCTTACATCCCATTGCCAGTCCAATCTCGTCTAAAGTTTTCTTCAGATATGCTTCTCCTCTTGGATCCATACATTTGTCAGTGTTTTTTACCATCCATGGAAAAAGCGCCCGATTACAAAGGATTGCCGCATGACCATGGGGAACCTTAAATAAGCTGGTAATTTGATAGCTCATTGCATGGCCGGCCGTAGTCTGCGTAATATTGATTGCCTTACCGGCCGTATGGGAAGCCGTCAGCATTCCCGTATTGCCTGCTTCGGTGTTAGCCAAATAGCCCTCCATATGCTCCAGGACTCCCTTGATCGCAGCCCTGCTATACTCTTTACTTTCTTCTGTACTGTTCACAGACCAGAAGGACTCGACAGCATGGCAAAGAGCATCCATCATTGTGACTTTTTTCTGATAAAGAGGCAGTGTTCTCAGCACATCCGAATCCATCAGAACCGTTCCTGGAATGATGTTGTCACTGGTTACGCTCTGCTTGGTTCCCTCATAATAGATGACCGCATAGCGGGTGGCCTCTGAACCGGTTCCTGCGGTGGTAGGCATAGCCAGAAACGGAATATTGTCAGAACCACTCTCCGCTTTCAACCACGTTCCATTTTCACCATCCCCCGGAAGACTGGAATATAGCTTTATACACTTGGCAACATCCATAGCAGAGCCGCCGCCAACGGCAATAATGGCATCGCACGCTTCTTCCCGGAACAGCTTCACACCTTCCACAACACTCTCATACAATGGGTTAGGCTGGAAATTAGAGAATCGAATCAGAGGCGTTTTAAGTTCTTCCAACTTCTTGCTAAAGTTCCCAAGGAGCCTGATCGAACCACTACATACAAGAAGAACTTTCTTCTTTCCTTCAAGCCACTCTTCAAGTCCCCGATAATTATCGTCAGCATTTATTATCATAAATTTAGCCCTCTGCCGGAATGAGACGGATAATATCTTTGAACGGCATCAACATCGCGTCGCACTCTTTTGCTCTATGGTGTTCCAGAATCGTCTCCGCAGCTTTCTGCATAGCCGGAACCTCTGCTCTCATAAGCTGATTTGCGTAGATAATAATATTAGCCCCGCATTCTTTCCACTCTTCCTCTGTCACAGAATTGAAGGACGTAGGTACGAGAACGATCGGTGTTGTCTCATCCTTCTCACGGAACTTTTCGATAAACTCCTTAATTTCAGACGGATCTTGCTTCCGGCTGTGAATCATGACTGCATCTGCGCCGGCGGAAGCAAAAGCGAACGCGCGGGTCAGCGCCTCTTTCATCCCCCGTTCCAGGATAAGACTCTCAATACGCGCACAGATCATAAACTCCTTTGTACGCTGCGCTTTTTTGCCGGCCCGGATCTTCTCCGAAAAATTTTCAATCGTCTCCTGGGTCTGCACAACCTCAGTGCCGAATAAACTGTTCTTCTTCAGTCCGGTCTTATCTTCGATGATAACCATTGATACTCCAAGCCGCTCAAGACTACGCACAGTATAGACAAAATGTTCGGTCTTTCCGCCGGTGTCTCCATCAAAAATGATCGGCTTTGTAGTGACTTCCGTAATATCCTCGATGGTACGAAAACGAGAGGTCATGTCAACCAGTTCAATATCCGGCTTTCCCTTCGCCGTACTATCGCACAGAGAAGATACCCACATTGCGTCAAACTGGTGTGCTTTGCCATCCTGGTGTACGACTGTATTCTCCACGATAAGCCCTGTCAGTCCATCGTGCGCTTCCATTGCAGTGACAAACCCCTTGACATCCAGCACCCTCTTAAGACGGCCGCGGCGAATGTCCGGCATAGCAAGGTCAGAACGGGTTCTTGCTTCAATATCCTGATACTTGTCGTCGGAACTATATGGAAATTCTACCAGCTTCCCACCATAGGAAGCCAAAATAGAGACTACTTCATCATGGATTGGCTTCTGGAATCCCGTACACCAGTCATCGCCGTGCACGACGATCGCAGGCTTGTACTTTTCGAGATTCTCCTTGTATGACAGCGTCTTCTGATCTACGACCTTATACACGCCAGTCAGGTTTTCAAACATAATCTTGCGCTCAGATGCCGGCACCAACGGCAGACGTTTATAAGACATGACCGCTTCATCAGAGAGAACGCCGATCATCAGCCTGCCGAGTTTCTGAGCCTTCTTGATGATTGCAATATGGCCGCCGTGAATGATGTCTGTAGAGAAGCACATGTACACCGTGCGTGACTCGATTTCCTTTAGTTTGCTGCTTACTACCGCCAAATCCTGAGGGTTGTCAATCTCTGAGCAGAGAAGGTTCTCTACATCGAGAGCATTGATATTTGCAGCTCCATTCAGAGCATTCAAAGCATTCTCCGCATAAACTTTGGTATTTCCGGCTTCGCAGAATTCAACAATCTTATTAAGCCAAACCTTCCAGTCATTCTTAAGCAGCTTATAGAGAGCCTGCGCCTCCACTGCCTGATTGAAGATGTCTACGCCTACCGTCACAACCTTACCCTTGACCACCTGGGCCTTAAAATCCTTCTCAGGAAGTGGAAGCGTTGAAGATACCGTCATACAAGAAGATTCTGATGCAATTACCTTGTTAAGCACCTCTGGTTCAAAAACCAGGTCACCGTGCATCAAGATCATGTCGTCGTCAAGATATTCCCGGGCGCAATAAATGCTGTATATGTAGTTAGTGTCTCTATAGTCGGGGTTGTTTACAAATGTGAAACGCAACGGCAGCTCTAGACTCTGGCAGTAATGAACAAGAACACCGTCAAACAATCCGGTGGTGATCACCACATCTATAATACCTGCGTCTGCCAGTAACTTTAGTTGTCTTGATAGAATCGTCTCCTTTGCGGAAATCTCCGTCATACATTTCGGATGTTCCGATGTCAGAACTCCCATACGGGAACCCATACCAGAATTCAGGATTAATGCTTTCATTGATTTTCTCCTTCAAAATTCGTATTCTTCGTCCACAATCGTCATTCGAAGAACATCAACATAGTCCCCCCTGCTGTTGACAGCCTCCTTCTTAAGAACAGCCTCTTCCTTAAGTCCAACCCTTTTCATTAATGCGACTTCGTCCGTATTATCCGCAAATACAAAGGCATATACCTTATGCATTCCATATTCTTTGAACACTTTTTTTAAGAGGAGGTTTATCGCTATACTCTGACTTTCCGTGTTCCATTCCTGGTCATCGCTGGTAAAAATACAGAGCTCACATCTACGATTAACCAGATCAAAATCTTTCAGATATACGGTCGCAATAGGATAAGAGGATACGCCAAAATCTTCATCAATCCTCTCAACTATAAACTGTTTATATTTTCCTGTTTCGATATTAGCTTTAAAAAACGCCGCATTAGACTCAACTGTAATCGGAGTTTTGTCAAAGCAATGGCTGGATACGTCTGGGGAATTTCTCCACTTGACAATTCTCGCTCCATCATCCAGTGTGACCGGTCTTAAATAAATCCGCATATTATTTCTCCTTTCATAGGTAAACCAATCTTTGCCACAGTTAGCAGTACTTGTTTCCAAACTCCCTGATCATGTCTATTATCATCTGAACTTCATTGCTTGTAAGGCTCTGATGCATCGGCAGGCAAAGCGTATGGTCTGCCGCATAATCTGCGCCGGAGAAGTTACCGCTAATGCCATAATAAGGTACTCGATGAAGAGGAAAATAGCGGTATGTTGTATAAACGTCTCTTTCCCGAAGGTAACGCGCAAGTTCGTCACGCTTACCGTTCTTGAGCTGGATATGATAGAAGTAGAATGAAGATTTAGTTCCCTCCTCCAGAGGCGTCGGAAGTTCCATCCACTCAAGGTCCTTTAATCCTTCATTATAAGCATTATGAACCGCCTCCCGCTTCTCCATGAACACAGGCAGCTTCTTGAACTGCTCAATCGCCATAGCGGCAGTCACATTATTCATAATTGCTCTGTGCCCATACGCTGAAATATCAAACTCCCACCACTTTTGTGAAACGCTGTTTTCATAGCCGCTCTTTGCCTCCAAACCAAAATAAAGCCACTTATCCGCTCTCTCTCGAAGTTCTGGATCCTTAAAATGTAGAATTGCACCATCGCCGCTGACAAGAATCTTCATAGCATCAAAAGACCACATCGCCATATCTCCGTCGGTTCCGAGAGCATGTCCTTTATATTGAGAGCAGACGCCGGCGGCGCAGTCTTCAATAACCTTCAAACCATAATTTTTCGCTAAAGGCATGATGGTATCCATGTCGCAAGGGACACCCCCAAAGTGAAGAAGGAGAATTGCTTTTGTCTTAGGCGTAATTACCTTCTCAATGTCTTCGGCCCTTGCATTCAATGTCCTCGGATCAACATCGCAAAGGACAAGTCTGGAACCATTCGCACACACGGCATTCCCTGCACCGACAAAACTGATGGTCGGAACAATTACTTCATCTCCAGGCTTTACATCACATAAAAACATAGATGAAAACAAACCCTCGCTGCAGCAGTTTGTGGAAAGAACTCGATTTGGAGTGGAGCCAAGGTGCTCGGCATACATCTTTTCAAAATCAGCTACAAGTCCGCCCTTTCCAATCCAGTTAGATTCAAAAACATTTTTTATAGCATCCAGTTCTTCCTGCCCGAGAGTGGGCTGCATTACGTTAATCATTTTTCTTTTCCTCCATTTGTTCTATTACCTCACTAAAAATTATTTTAGTAAAAAGCTTTGCTCCTTCATGATTCAGATGGTCGCAGTCCATAAAAAGCGACGGCTGATCAGATATTCTTGAATCGTTTTCATAATCATAATAAAGTACGTCTTCAGATTCACATATTTCATTAATTGTCCCGTGAAATTCATCAAAAAAGAGCGGCGACCTTTCCATAATCAGATCGTAGTATTCGGAATAAACCGGCATCGTAATTAATATGGGCGTTATATTTTTCTCTTTACATAAATAAATGGTTTTTATAAGACTTTCATACTCTTCTTCATTAATGATCCAATTATGTTCTTCCTCGTTATAGTTGCTTTGAATGTAAATCTGGTATCTGTTTTCTGCATTCGAAATCTTATTATCCTCGCTTAAAATATGATCCCAGTCATTATCATAGTACTTTCCAGAAACGCTTGATATGAGCTCCCCAAACAATGATTCATATGCGATAAGCGCCGGCATATAATTCACATAAAGATTAACTTTATTTTGATATTCTTTTATGTTGGAAGAATCCAGAAATCTATAATACCTTCTGTTTTTTGACTCAAAATTTACTTGATCAGTTTCCCTGGGTTGAAAAAGTGAAAAATGAGAGACAATGATAAACGCGTAACCATTCTGACTGATTTGATCTTTATAGAAATTCAACACACGATAATCATAGGAAAGCGTCTGCATAGGAAGAGCAAAGTTAAAGCAGGTACTATCATGATCAACCACAGAATAATCAAACCCATAATAACCATGACTTGATCCCGTATTAAAAACCGTTATATTGTCAGGAACATCCTTAATGATTGCATTTTCGTTTTTCTCTTGTCCCATCGTCCCAATATTGTCATTCTGAATCGACACATAAAAAATATTTATACTTATCACAAATGACAGCGCCATCGAAAGAGTAATAATAAAAAATCTGGATACTCTCATACACACACCTCAAAATTGAAAATAAACAAACTGACTAGCCACACCTTTAGGGCTAAACAAAATTATTACGACTAATAATAATGAATAGAAAGAATAGGACAGTATACTATTTTGGGCATTCTCTTTTGTACCTTTAAATTCAGAAAGGTCAACAATGAATAAAATAAAAAGATTCATAATTATTACAAGCAGCACTTTTCTAGTGATACCGATCTCATGAAACCCTATTGTTATATATGAGCTCAAATTACTAATTCCATCAAACATATTCTGGAATACATAAAAAGCATCGCTTATTGTATTTGCTTTAAAGAAAACCCATGCGCATGTCACAAGAATAAAAACAATTATGGTATTAATTAGTTTCTGTATTTTGTTTTCTTTCTTTACTGCAACACTGCCCATAAACTGTTTTTCTATTATTTGGAGCGCCCCGTGTATTCCGCCCCAGACAATAAAAGTTAAACTATCACCATGCCAGATACCACTTACCATAAATGTAATCAGCAGATTGCAATACTGCCTGAATCTGCCTTTCCGATTTCCTCCCAACGGAATATACACATAATCTCTAAACCACGATGATAAGGAAATATGCCATCTTCTCCAAAACTCAGTTATAGATGAGGAGAAATAGGGTGTCTTAAAATTAACAGATAATTCTATACCTAAAAGTCGTGAGTAACCGATTGCCATGTCTGTATATCCCGAAAAATCACAGTAAATCTGTATTGAAAACAAAAACGCTGCTAAAAGGAGCGCAAAGCCAGTGAATTCATTTATATTTGAAAAAACATTATTTACATAAACAGCAATGGTATCCGCTACTACCAGCTTTTTAAAATAACCGCATAAAATCTCCTTTATCCCCCGGTCAAAGCATTCAGAACTATACTTTGGCAGCGTTTTTATTTGCGGTAATATCTGATTTGCGCGGCTTATCGGCCCTGAACAAACATAAGGGAAATAGCTGATAAACAATGAATAGGAAACGATATCCCTCTCTGCTCTACCCCCCCCCCCTGTACAAATCCGTCAGATAGGCAATGATCTGAAATGTGTAAAATGAGAATCCAATCGGCATGATCCATCTAGTCAGCACACTATTATCAGGAAAGAAACTTCTATAATATTTGAAAAACAAAAGCATACCGATTAGTACTGATATTGCCAAAAAATATAATAACTTCTTTTTTCTAGTATTTCTTTCTATAGCCATTCCAAAAAGAAAAGTCGATAAGATAAGAAAAAGAAAGAGAATCATATACTCTTTACCATTAATGCAGTAGAATATAAGACTCGCGCTTAATAGTATGATCTGTCTTAGCCTTTCCTTCACATGCCAGTTGGCAAAATAAACAACCGCAAAGAAAGGAATAAACCACAAAGAATTAAACTGCATATCGTCAACCTCTTACTATACCTATCTTGTTTTAATCTCTTGGAAATATTGATTCAATGCTTCCAACCTGAGATAAGGATCTAAACACCCGTTATATGGGAAGTCCGCTGAAGTATAGGAATTCGTTATGAAATCAATATCTATATCCTCAGCGTTTTTAATGATCCTCATCTGCTTAGGATTATAGTATCTTTCCAATACGATATTTTGATAGTTTGTAATCAACTTTATTCCATAGGCCACTGCCTCGCCCTGCCTATACGTTTCACCGTCCTGCCCCGGCTGAATAATATCTAATAAACATCTTGTGCTGCATACTTTTCTTACAACATCCTCATATTTCGTCCATTCGTTAAATTTAATTCCCGTGCATTTATCAATATCCGCTTCTTTCACTCCTGTTACGGTAAAATCGCACCTTAGTCCCGCACGGGTAAGTCTTTCGTAGATCTCGTAAATAATTGGCAGACGCCCCTTGTCTGCACCGGCAAAATATACATCCGAATCATAATGACCTGCAGGTCTCATATGATCTAATGTACTATACACTCCAGTATACAAAAACCATCCTCTTTCTTTACAGTCCTTCCTGTCAAAGGATGTGACAAGATCATATGTAGATTCAATAATATCCAATCTTCGTTTGGGATACCTGAAAGAAGAATTAAATGCTGCGAATACAAAATATCCGTTTTTATATTTACTTCTCAAGTAATGAATGTATCCAGGATTAAACGCATTTCTCGAACCATCCTCGAACATAAAAATAATCTTGTCCGATGGATTTAGTTTATTTTCATCCAGATAGCAGTTGTACCAAACACTCTGGAACGGAAGTTCAAAATACTTATTAGCCTTAGCAGACGTATGTATATTATTTAGGAAAGACAGGACAGGATTTTTCAAAGATTTATCAAGCATCACATCCTGCCGACGATATAAATCCTTATGACTGATCCACCCATACTCCGCCTTTTGTCTAAAAACCACATACTTCGTTACACTCTTCATATTCATATCTCCTTAAGCTTTATAAAATGGTTTCATCAACATAGCAAGCAAAGATTTCATATACTGAAAATATTCCGTTTTTCTAAACACAATTACAAACACTATATTTGAAATAGCAAGAGCTAAAAAAAGTCTTGCCGCAAGTGAGAGAAACATATTTGTAACAGGCAGAAACCGCAAAAGCAGACAGCATATCGTACATGCTGAAAATGTCAAAAGAAAACGGAATACCATAGAGTAAAGCAATGGCCAAAAGAGCTTAATTCCAAAGTACTCCTTAAATAAAACGTAGCTCCCCCAACAGAATGAAACGAAAACATACGATATCACAGTGGCTATTATGATTCCTCGCATCCCATACAGTACTACCAGCAAAATGTTTAACCCGAGATTTACAATGATCTCAAATACAGATTTAACCCGAAGATTCCACCATAACCCTTTTGCAGTAGAATATACATTAGAGATTGAACATAGGCATCCGCTGTAAAAATATAATACGAATAAAATCATTGTCGTATTATCAATCATCAATTCCTCTCCAACCCAGATCTTCATAAACGGTTGGTATAAACAAAATAAACAGCAGCTGCATATTCCTACCAGCCACATATATATAAAATTTATTTTTTTGAAATCATTGTAGTTTTTTTCAACCGTATCAATTACAATACTATTTCCAACCCCTGAAATTAAAGAGTTTTCTACTACATTCATGATTGCAACAATCGCAGAAATGATATAATAATAGTTATCAAAAATTGCAAGAGCGCTCAATCCAAGGAAGGAGGACATAATTATTTCATCAAAAGTCCCTCTTGATACCGTACACAATTTTCCCAGCGTTACCCCGGCCATATTTACCTTGATAACTTTCAATTCATTCTTATCAATCTTCCCCTTACATACAATCTGCGGATATCTTTTCCTGACTAAAATAGAATTTAGATATCCTCTCATCACAGTAAAGACAATCATGATGCTTGAATATAAATAATAGTTCTTAACTATAAGCAGAATACCGATCTGGAATATGAATTGCGCCAGGAAAGTAACTAATCTTATCAGGTTAATAATATCAATTCGTTGATACGCAGTTAAAATTGCTTCTTTATAGCCAAAAAAGAAGTAACTTACTACTGTATTTAATAAGAAAACAAGATACAATATGTATATATTAACTCCTGACGGATAATCACCAGAAATCAGTCTTGGAATAAAGGGAATACAACACAGACCGGCAGCCAGTATAAACGTTCCGATTGCAAAATATAATTTTCTATAAAAAGCTATAAGCGCAGACAGCTTTTCATAGTCGTCTTCTGCAATCGGTTTATACATACTGTAAACAATCGAATTGGTTATTCCTAATTCAGAGAGATTCAGTACATGTAATATTGACGTAAACAGACTATTCAAGCCTAGATATTTTTCACCAAATTCTTTGATTATAATCGTGCGTATGATAAATGGAAAAACAGTACACACGATTCTATATGCAATCCCCCATAAACTGCCGCTTATTGCGTTTTTTGTTTTTGCAATTCTCATGTAATTTCACCATCTAAGTTCTTGCATGTTAAAATAATATAACACGAAGTTTTCCCATTTTCCTTTAATCACAATGTCAAATATAAACCATCCGGCTAAGATCATCAGTACAAACATCAAGTTAACCAAACGATTTCTGACATAAGTTCTTTCGCTAGTCTCGGATAAATACAAAATTCCAACAATTGTAATGTCCCTTATGATTCTGAAAAATTCGGCGGAGGTAAATACAAGCGGTAATAATACGGAGGATACGAGAAATACATTTAATACAGCCGCTCTATTTTTTATGGAAACTAATACTCCATTTTCAGATTTCGAACGGTTTTTCCAAAACGTTAATCCTACAAGCGTCAGTAAAAACAAAAATATAGGGATAATTGCGCTAAGATGAGTGGTTCTGCTTGTATATACAGAATATCGATTTAACGTATCTTCATCTCTAAAAAAAACTGATAATAATGTATTTGAAACAAAGCTGACTACTTTTTGTCCATTTGTAATAAAGATTAGTATTACAAGCCCTACAATACTTCCCGCTATCTTTTTCCAGTTTTTGCTTGTCTTTAACCGACTTAAGTCCACATTTCTTATCAGCAGCACTAAGTACAGCAAAAATGAAATGTGAAATAATGATGCAAGAATAACGCCAACTGCATATTTGATCCGATCTTTCTTTTTCGTTGATAATAAATAGGGAAAAACGGTTAGAAAAATGGAAAAAGCAATAAAATTTTTAAGCAAATCCACTGCTATTAGTATATAATACATTAAGAAAATAATTGATATGATATAGCCATTACATTCCATTTTTCGTACAGCCCGAAAGATTGCTATCGTACATATAATAGTAACGATAACATAAAAGGCGTCAAAAGAAAGATTTAATAAGTTTCCGATATAATTAATCGCTTTATATCCCTGCGCATAACTTCCTAAAGCCTCAATATTGTAATAAGTATTTTGATATCGTGTCTGATCCTCAACAATATAACCGCCTGGTATGTAGCGTGTACTTGCAATAAATAACGCAATAAAAATTTCCGAAATATATTCGACACTCTTATTTGTTCTGGAACGGCATATGTAGCCGCATATATTCACCACGATCAGAGTGATATATATTATTTCTATCATTTTCCCACCCTATGTATCATCCTAATGGATTCCTCTTTACAGATTCTCTCTATACCACTCAATAGCAGCCTTTATACCGCGCTCAAAGCTCCAGTCAGGATCATAGCCCAGCCGTTCCTGCGCCTTGCTGATATCGGCATTACTATGCCTGATGTCTCCGGCGCGGTCAGGCCCGAAGTTCGGCTCGACGTCTACGCCAAGCGCTTTTGTCAGTCCATAGTAGATATCAAGCAGATACTCCCTTCCTCCATAAGCAATGTTAAATGCCTCGCCGGCAGCTTCTTGACCAGCCATACATGCTTTTAGATTTGCTTCAATCACATTCTCAATGTAGGTAAAGTCACGGCTCTGACGGCCGTCGCCGTTGATAGTAGGAACCTCTCCGTGAAGAAGCTGGCGGATAAACTTCGGGATAACCGCAGCATATGCGCCGTTGGGATCCTGACGGCGCCCAAAAACATTGAAATAGCGCAGTCCATATGTATCAAGTCCATAATGTCTTTTATACTGCTTCGCCCATTCTTCATCCGCCCGCTTGCTGACAGCATAAGGTGAGAGCAGATTACCCTCCCGCCCTTCTTTCTTCGGCAGATTCGGCTCGTCACCATAGACGCTGCTGCTGGACGCATAGACGAACTTCTTAACACGGTTCTGTCTGGCCGCCTCCATCATATTCAGCGTACCCGTGATGTTGGTGGCACAGTAGAATAAGGGCATTTCAATAGACCGCGGCACCGACCCCCATGCAGCCTGGTTCAGTACATAATCCACGCCTTCACAGGCCTTCATACACGTATCAAGATCTTTTATGTCGCCTTTTATAAATTCGTAGTCTTTATTGTCCAGGAACAGATCAACGTTGGCCTGCTTTCCCGTTGACAAATCATCCAGACAACGCACCTGATAGCCCAATTTCAAAATAGCTTCACAAAGATTCGAACCTATAAATCCTGCTCCTCCGGTAACCAAAAATTTACTGTTTTCAGGAAAATTAACATTTTGATATCCCATTTTATTTCCTCCAGATTCTAATCGTTACAGACTCCAATAGCGGTATCCGGCCTCTTCATATTCCTTGCGTTTCAGAAGTCCCTTGATATCAAGGAGAACTTTCTTACCGTTTCCAAAGAACTTGTCCATATCAGCTATTGTGAAGTTACTGAACTCAGCGTGCGCAACCGCAAGGATGACCGTATCCATATCCTTAATGGCGCCCGTCTCTACAAACTCCACTCCGTAGAGCTCCTTCGCTTCATCCGCATCAGCTTCAGGATCCGCAATTACAGGAGTTATACCATATTCCTGAAGTTCATGAACAATATCAATAATCTTGGTGTTTCTCGTATCCGGGCAATTCTCTTTAAAGGTAAATCCCAAAATGGCAACTTTTGCTCCTTTCACCGCCTTATTGGCAGCAATCAGATTTTTCACACAGTTCTCTGCAACATATCTTCCCATGTCGTCATTAATCCGACGCCCTGACAGAATAATCTGGCTGTGATACCCCAGCATTTCCGCTTTGTAAGTAAGGTAATAAGGGTCTACGCCGATACAGTGACCGCCCACAAGACCTGGATAGAACTTAAGGAAATTCCACTTTGTTCCGGCAGCCTCCAATACAGACTTTGTGTCAATCCCCATCTTATTGAAAATGATGGATAACTCATTCATAAAAGCGATATTGATATCACGCTGGCTGTTTTCAATGACCTTTGCCGCCTCTGCAACCTTAATGCTTTCCGCACGATGAACGCCTGCCTCAACCACTAGTTCGTACACCTTGGCTACACAGTCTAACGTCTCTTCGTCCATACCAGAAACAATCTTCTTGATGGTTTCCAGACGATGGACTTCATCTCCTGGATTAATCCGCTCCGGAGAATATCCGATTTTGAAGTCTGCGCCACTTTTTAAGCCGGATTCTCTTTCCAGAATCGGAACACAGACTTCTTCCGTTACGCCCGGATAGACAGTAGACTCAAAGACAACAACAGACCCTCTTGTAAGATTACGTCCAAGAATGGCGCTTGCTCCTTCAACAGGAGCCAGGTTCGGAGTGTGGTCACTGTTTACTGGAGTGGGAACCGCGACAATATGGAACTTTGCTTCAGAGAGCTTCGTCTCATCTGCCGTGAATTCTACTGTAGTTCTGCCAACAGCCTCGTCCCCGACCTCGTGAGTCGGATCAATTCCATTCTTATACAGTTCAATTTTCTTTGCATTCAAATCAAAGCCAATCACATCAATCTTTTTTGCAAAGGCAACTGCAATGGGCATTCCCACATAGCCCAGACCAACCAGAGACAGCTTCTCTTCTTTTTTTAACAGTTTTTCATAGAGGTTCATTTTTCTTCTTCTCCCTCTCGTTTTTCATCACGCAGGATTTCCCGATAAAAGGAATTCCTTCGCATTCTTAAGGTTTTCGCATTATATTGCTTCGCAGATTTAAAATTAAGATTTGCCATTTCCCGCATTGAATCCTTATCAATCTGATGTAACAATTCCGCAATTTCCTTTACTTCATTGATTCCATTACTAAATATACATTTATTTTCAATCAATTCCGGTATTCCTCCAGAATTGGCGCCTAAGCATGGCACTCCCCTTGACATGGCCTCTATCATAGCTCTTGGAAGACCTTCTGTTCTGCTGGGCTGAATATAGAGATCTATTTCGTCCATCCACTTAAAAACATCCTCATGCTTTAAGCTTCCTAATATCTTTACATTAGCGCCCAGATGAAGCTTACGGATAACACCGTTTAGATATCTCGGATCCCCGCCTCCGACAATCTGATATTCATATCTGTCATCCCCTAATTTTTTTAGTTTTTCCAATGCTTTTATGACATATTGCTGACCTTTATATCTGATGTCGATTGCCGCCGCTGTTCCGATTATTAACTTCCCTTTATGACTGTCTATTTTTTTTATTCTTTGAACCAGAACCTGATCAGATACCTCCTGCAAAGTCACGTTTGAGCAGCCTATGCTTTTCCCATGCGTAGGATATCTATTCTGAAGGAAATTTTTAGTTACATAGATAACGGCAGGCGCTTTTTTTATGTCCCTTTTATTGGCAATCAGCGCCGGGAATGCCAATAGTTTACCAATGATTCCCCGGTTCTTTAATACGTCCCAAGGGCAGCCTCCAAGTTGGACTAAATAAGGGACTCCTTTTTTCCGACAAATCGTCTCGGCTCTTTTTCCGACAAACAAACTTGGCAGATTGATCACAACAGCGTCGCTTTTTGATATCACATTTTCTAATCGTTCATCATTTACTTTTCTTCTTAAAAATCCATAAACAGACATTGGATTTATGCATTCGTAGAACTCAATTGGCATTTCATCCATATTCGTTAATCCCTCAGTGCGGTCGCTCTTTTCAATTCTGGTAAAAAATAAGGCCCTATCCGCTACCGAAAAAAAACGATTACAGTATTCTTCTGTGTACGATCTGGAAAAATGACTGTTCCGGCAGTCTTCCACCACAACCCCGTTACTCCATATAAATGCAATTACCACTTGATGATTCCTCCCTGTCAGATTAGCAATGAGGCAATCTTATCCACCGCATGACCAGTTGCCCCATCCCTTATGAGTCCGCATTTTTTAACAAAATCTCTCGATACTTTACATTCTTTTTCATAACTCATATTCTTAATTTCCTTATACAGTTGTCTTTCGGAATAACATTTTATGAAAGGAAGAAACGTTTCTATATCAACATAAAACCCTCGCTTCTTCTTGTATGTATTTATATCGTACAAAAAGCAAACGATCGGTTTACCCAATAATGAGTAATCAAAAATTGCTCCGGAAAAATCGCTTATTAAAACATCACATGCAACCAGCAAATCTTCTATGTCGGGATAATCTGTAACATCCACAAATCCTCTGCTAACGTTTTCACCGTCTTCAATCGCTCCATGCGCTCTCACCATAAGGATGAAGTCGTCTGATAATCCTTCCTCCATAAAAGTATCTGGATTAAGCCTCAAGTCAAACATAAAGCTTCCTTCCTTATCTTTATTGTAATCACGATAGGTAGGGGCATATAAAATCAATTTCTTATCTTTTGGCAATCCGTATTTTTCAAATATTTTATTTCTTGTTTCAATATTTCCACTGAACATGCAGTCATTTCTTGGATACCCCGTTACATAAACATGGTCTTCTGGGACAAGAAATGCCGACGGCATTATTTGTTTATCATAGTTTCCTTCCACGAAAAAATAATCGAATCTTTCTGGCTTTACTGCCTTAAAAGACTCATTTTCACGAATATCATTACCAATCCTCTTTAGCGGCACGCCATGCCATGTATTAATATAGATTGTGCTTTTATGCTTAAAATTCAAGCCTCTCTGAACAGATACATTCGTAATCCAGCATCGAGAACGTAACGTGTAATAGTAAAATGTGAATGAATCAATCCTACATTTGACCGTCCTTTTTTTATCCGGCAGCCGAAACTGTTTCTCATCTCTAAACGCCCATATGAATTTCCAATCCAGGAACCGTTCATCTTTTAACATCCTCTCATATATTGGCCGGACGTTATCACCATATTTTCTCCCGCCGTAGCATACAAAAAGAATCTCTTTATGCTTATTGGAAACAATCAGACCCAACGCCCAAAGAAGGGATGACATAAGATAGTAATAGAATTTATACAGAACCCTGTTATTTTTCAATAATGTTATCAATTTTCGTTTCATAAACTTATTAATTATCCTGAAATAAACTGTAAATATCACTCATTTTCTTATTGATTGCTTTTGTATCATAGTCGTGCATATTGATTTCATGTCTAACTTTTAGATTAATATTTTTATTCATAATCGCTGTTCTGACTATTCTGACTGTCTCGTCTAAATCTGAAGCAGAAAACAGGTTTCCATGATATTGCCCTTCCATCAGATCTGTATTGCCTCTGATTCTACTTGCTATGCACGGCAGTCCGGAAGCCATCGCCTCCATAAGAGCAACCGGAAGTCCCTCCTGCAGACTAGGAAACACGAATAAATCAGAACAATGGAGCAGATCAACGATGTCTGTTCTGAACCCCAATAATTTCAGGCGTCCAGTCTGATCTGCAGACTCCAATTCCTCTTTCAGATTACCTCTGCCGACGATAATATAGTAGGTTTCGGGATTGTCAATTTCATTCAACGCTTCCACCACTACTTTGTGATTCTTTCTAACAGACAGCTCCCCAACTGAGATTAGCAGCTTTGCTTCCAAGGGTATTCCAAGCTCTGTTCTTTTCTCCTGCCAATGCAGCAGGTTAATCAACTGCAGATACCCCCCCCCCCCATGAAAATTTGGGAGGTTATATTTTCAACGGTTTTTAGATCAAAAGAACGAATCTTTTTCAGATTTTTCTGTCCCAGATCATCTTTATTCTCTATAGCCGTTGTGATGGCTTCTTTGATCTCTTTTATATTTAGGGGATCGAACAATGGATGATCAATCAGATCTGTGTTCCCTCTAATCTTCCCACAAGCTACTGGCAGTCCACTTGCCATAGCTTCCATGAGGCTGACATTAAGGCCTTCTCGGATAGACGGAAGGATGTACACGTCAGCTGCATCGTAGAAATCGGATACATTGGTACAAAATCCCATGAGACGAAGGTCAACGCCGCATTCTTTCGCTGTTGACTCCAGCTTCTCTTTCAACTCTCCTTTGCCAACAATCACATATGTGAGATTCAGACCGGCGATTGCACGAATGACCGATTCATGATTTTTATTCTCGTTCAGTTCTCCCACTGAGAGAATCATAATCTGGGAATTTTTAAGTCCAAGTTCTTCCCTTATCTTCCCTCTTTTACTCTGACAGGGTGCAAATTTTTCCGTATCTACTCCGATTCCGGGCACATATACGGTTTGTTTTGCCTGGAACTTCCTGCCTGCTCTTTTATAATCCTCTTGATTGATTGTAATCAGCACATCAGTGAACTTACTCAGCCACTTCTCAACCGGATAGAAGATCATCCAGTTTTTAAGCGGCGCGCCGTTATAGAAGTGGAAACCATGAGCAGTATAAATAACTTTTGTCCCCTTCTTCCGCTCGCCTTTTGCGGCTAATCTGCAGATTGCTCCCCCCACAGGACTATGGCAATGAATGAGATTGTAATGTTCTGTGGTTATCAGTTTCTTTGTCTTTCTATATGCAGATTTCACCGCACCGGGGTTTATTGACCTTGGTATGGCTATATCAATCACACGAACATCCATATCTTCAAGGCGTTGAATGAGTTCTGCCGCCCGTTCTTTTGATATGTTTCCAGGATTGGTAAAATCGGCGGCAACGTCTACCCGGTATCCGAAAGACTGGAGAATCTGGATATTGGGAATATTAAATTGGTCTATCATGGATGCAACCGAAGCAAGCTGCAACGCCTTTTTTTCCATTATCCTTCCGTCCTCTCGATGGATGTTCTAAGATCAATAACCTGATATTTGAAGTCGTATGTAGACATGGACTGGTCGTAAGAGAGGCTTCCAAAGGCTTTATTTGCCAAGCCTGATATTTTACCCGGAATGTGGGCGGCCAGTCCTACCATCCAATTCCATGCCTTCGATACTGCGATTCTGTGACCGCTGACCTGGCCTATGATCCTTACCATCTCCGATGTTTTCGTGTATTGCCCATTCTGCGGCCAGAAGATGCCTCCCTGTCCTCGAATCATGACTTGAGCCAGCAGTTCGCACAAATTTTCTATATAAAGCATAGACCGCTCATTGGAAACATTGGGAAATACAGGAAGCTTTTTTGCCATTTTTGCAAGCGTCTGGTAGTTTCCCTTAGACCCTTTTCCGTAAATCATCGGCGGCCTGAGTACCGTTACGGTATAGTTATCACCCGCCAATTCTCTTACGCCTTTATCTGCCTGCCATTTGCTGTCTCCATAGAAGTTGGCTGGGGCCGGCTCTGTATCCTTAGTAATTCTCTTCGTCTTTTTATATCCTGCGCTGTCGCCATATATGATTGCAGAGGACATGAAGACGAATTGCTTCACTCCTTCGGCTTTTGCTTTTTGGCAGGTCTCTATGGCCAGGTGGGTGTTGATCGCATAATACTTTGCTTTCACCTGATCCGACACATTCCCCACATCGGCATGAGCTATCCCGGCAACATGATAGACGATATCGTAAGAGGAGAAGTCTTTATTCCTCCAGCTTCCATCCACCATGTCTACAGTATCTATGGAAAGCTCAGATGCATAATGCTCGTGCACATACTTTTCAAAACTGGTGCCTATATAGGAATGGGCTCCTGTAATAAGAACTGTCTTCATTTTCTAGTTACCTCATGTTTCTTCATCCTACCTGCGCCGCCTTCCACTATGCCATCGCCTCTTGCAACCGAAACTACCGTGCCGATCAGGCAGCGGCAGTCAAACAGGAAGGATTCTCTGCTGCGGTACTCTCCGTCAAGCTTTGCCTTAACAGGTATCTCCAGCTCATCCCGTCCATTAATCTGCGCCCATCCTGTTAGTCCCGGTTTGATATCGTTAGCGTCGTACTGGTCTCTGCAGCTCGTCAATAGTTCCTGATTCCAGAGCGCCGGGCGAGGACCAATAATACTCATGTTTCCTATGAATATATCCCAAATCTGGGGAAGTTCATCAAGACTGTGGGTACGAATAAACTTTCCCACCCTGGTTATGTATTGTTCTGAATTTTCTAACATATGGGTCGGTTTATCATGGGGCGTACACATCTTCATGGATCTGAATTTATGTAAACGAAAGTACTGTTTGTTCCTTCCGATACGCTTCTGGGTAAAGAGAACGGGGCCAGGGTCGTCGATGATAATCCACAGGGAGATGATCAGGAATACCGGACTTAATACTACCAAGCCGCCAAAAGACAGGGTGACGTCAAGTATGCGTTTCACTACTCTGTCATAGAAGCTTCTGCGACCATCGGACTCTCCAACCGCCTCTAAATGTCCCCTCACGCCGTCGGCGTTCTCTGGCTCCGCCTCATTCTCTGTAAATCTGACTTTCTTTCCCTCCATAGGGTTTTTCTGATCCGGCTGATTCGTATACACACTCCCAGGTTTCTTCACGATTGCCGCAAATCCCAGCGCCGCAAACGCAGCGAATACAATATATAAAACAATCATCCTCATTCACCAACGCTTATCTTCTCTATCATCTCTACTCCTAGGTGTACCAATGATTTGTTCCCCATAAACTCCACTTCCACCACAGCAATCCTCTTATGCAGATTCAACTTCTTAATCTGCCCTTCCAGTTTCATCAAAGGACCCGACAGAATCCGGATCTGATTTCCTTCTTCTACGGCAATCCTGGAAATCTCCACTTCCAGATTCCTGCCGTCATCTGTTCTATTTTGAAGTTTTTCCAGCATCTGTACATCCTTCTCTGACAATGGTGTAAAATATTCCTCACATCTTCCAAGTATCTTGGTTAATGCCGGAATCTGTTTTAATTCTTCGTGCAATAATCGAGGCTGTTCTGATATCATGAACACATAGCCTGGGAAAAGCTTTTCTGTTACTTCCCGCCATGTTCCATGAAATTTTTTTCTAAGTCTGCGCACAGGTACAAAGCAGCTTTCCAGTATTCCTTCGGAAATCATTTTTTCTACAAGAAATACGGTTCTATTTTCCTGTCCCGAGACTACCTGCATTACATACCACATACTTTCACCTTCTTCAGATTCATGACACTTGCAGCCTGTTTCTGTCAAAGAATCATGGCATAGCTTCGCCATCCATACCTGCGCAAACAGAATCACACAGCCACAGCCATTACCTATATGTCTATCATTCATACGCTCAAGTGCCAATGCTTCAAGAGGCATTCCTGATATCCTGTTAAATCCATTTCCTTCTGTTTCACTGCCTGACTTGGAATCCTGCATTCCTTCTTCGTTTCATAGAATCTTCTCAGTGATCTCCAGACCTGCCGGAATCAAACAATCATCCTGCAGTGTAGTTGTAGAAATCCGCGCCAGCCGCTTATGCCGGTCAATTTTGCAGATCCGGCTCTCCATTCCTTTCAGCGGTCCTTCTGTGATATGAGCAGCGCCTTTACAGATGACTCCTTTGGATATCCGTAGATGATGTTCCTTACCGCATAAGATTCTTAGGAATTGTTCTTCTTCCTTATTTATCTGGATTGGCGGGCCCGCCTTAGCCGTTACATTGCATTTCGCCAGTTCCTGTAACAAGATATCTTCATTTTCGCTTTCCAGAAACACATGTGCTGGAAATAAAAGCTTCTGTTCCAGATGCCATGCGCCTTTATATCGCCGCAGACGGTCATACGTGAAAATGAAAACGTTTTGAACCACCTTCGGGGAGAGTTTGCTTTTACATAGAGCCATCATTCTTCGTTCTTCCTGTTCCTGACAGGTTAATAAATACCAGATCGCAATCCCTTCTTTCGTAGAGTAGAACACTCTGCGAAAATTTTTAGTTTATTTTGCAGAAAAATTAACAGAAAATTATAACAAAGATACTAGAATTATTATATAATTCTAAGATAGATTTTTAATTTATTGATTTTATTCATTAGAGTTGTAATAGAATTGACCCAAATTTTTACAAAGACAAATTAGGTATTGATTTATATGATTTAGATAGTTATAATAGACGTGCTGATTTAAAAAAAATCGCAGAGTGTTCTACTCTGCGATTTTTATAATTTCAACACCATATTCTATCCTACAGCTTTTCTTATAACAAGCAATCCCATATTTACGAATTACCTGCATTCCATCCAATTTCAAAGTCTCAACATATCCTCCATCCTCAATCTGCTTCATTGCTTCAGCACAAGCCTGGTCATACTTTCCATTCTCTGCATACTTAACCTCGATAACACATCCCACCTTCGTTGCTGGGACTTCCAGCCTAATATCTGTATACCCTATACCCGACTCCGCATTTGACCTGATTTTCCCATATACTGTTCACAGAGCGCTGGATCTTCCGAAATCTCCAATCCTTCAAATAAGAACGGATCCGTTCCGATTTCAAAAAACGTCTTCAACATATCCATATTCCAACTCTTTCCAAACCGCCGGGGTCTTGTAAACAGATTGACGCTTCCCCGTGTCTCCAACAATTCTCGAATAAAGCCAGTTTTATCCACATAGTAAAATTGGTCTTTTTTAAAATTATCGAAAAATTCAATCCCTATCGGAAGTTTCTTCTTATCCATACCATCTAAGGTCTCTTTTGGAATAGTATAGCAACTTTAGACAACAGATTCAACGGGAACTTCCGCCTAATCAGATTCGTAATGTCTTTAAAACCTCTTCAATCAACCGATCCGCACCGAATCCATCGATCAATTCCTGCATTCTTCTTCCCATTAACATGCGCTTTTCGAAGTTGCCGACTAATTTCTCAGTTTCTGTAAGTATCAGTTCAGGGGCATTTGACCTTAACTTTCCACTCATGACTTTATCTGGATCAATTGTACCTGGGTCACGCAAATCGCCGATATTGACTCCAAGACCAATCTTCTCAAAAGCCTCTGCACCGGGAATTTGGTTGTCAGCTAAAGAGTATGTGAGAAGAGGAACACCACAAGCACAGATTTCGTACATCGTACTCCCTGCGGCAGAGATTACAAGATCAGAAGAGCAGATTAAACTCTTCATGTCAGACACATTCTCATGGAGAACGATGCGGTCATCACACTTTGCCAACTCACAAATCACTTCTTTATCTGTGTTCATTGCACCAATGAGGAAATGATATGTAACCGTGTTGTATACTCCTCTGTTATCTACTACCTGGTTAACGAGAAGATGTCGGAGGATATTAAGTGCAAGATGAAATTCATCAGACCCGCCTGTGGATATCAATACGTTAGTCACTATCTCCGGTTGAGTGTGTCGTGGAATTCCTCTGAACATGGAACGAAGCGGCGCATAAGTTGGGCCGAGGATAAGCCGTGGTTCTTTCAGGCCTTCAAACAACTTGTGATAATTAGCGGCATTTGCATATGCATTATAGTCTATCAAGCAATCTACAGTATACGGAAATGACAGGACATCATCAATATACACCAGCTTTCCGCCAGTATTGTTCAACTTTTCTCTTAAAGAACTAAGATAGCTGTTTGTTACATAATAGGAATCGACGATCAGTAAGTCTGGCGTGATCGACGGCCATAGTTCTAATTCCTCATCCATAGCTGTATAATCTGTATTCAAGACTGTGGCAGCATAACCACGCTGCCTGATATATTCTGATACTCCGCCATCTGCAAGTAAGAAAGAGACGTAATGGCTGAGACTATAAAATGCATCCGCAATCGACAAACATCTCATAATGTGGCCCATGCCAATATTGTGGTTGGCATCAGCGCGAATAATAATATCCATAAGCTTCAATTATCCTTTAGTAAGATATACAACCCATATGATGATTCGCTCAATAATATGTTCTATATTTCTTAGATTAACTCTCGCATCAGCATAAAAGCTTCGGCCTTTCCAAATCCAACATTGCTACCTCTATATCTGCCCAGAGTTCTTAATGCTTCAGCACTCCTGGGATGTGGGTAAGTAGTTGATTCAGTCCGATAACATGCCATTCCCTTCACCTTCGCTTCCAAGGTATCAGTCACATCAAAGAAAACTGTGGGCAGGAAAGGATCTTCATAAGAATAGTTCCATTCTGTAGAACTCGGTGTCTCAAATCCATAGATTCTCTTGACTCTATTCCCTTTTATCGGACGACATGCAGTAAGTACTGCTTCGCATGTTCTTCTATGATCAATATTTAGGTCGCCATGATGATGCGTAAAAATCGTATCAGGGTCATATTTTTCTATAAATCGGCTAACCACCTTAATGATATCAAGAAGATCCACGCTATCCATACGATTATCGGGAAGTCCACAGAACTCGATACTCTTGTATCCAACCACATCTGCTGCCTTTCTTGCGTCAGCCTGTAATTCCAGCAGTTCACTCTTGTCAGTATCTGACCTGTTGTCATTTCTGGAAGTTAAACCTTCTGCAAGGATTACCGCATGAATCTCCTTTCCCTCGTTTGTTAATCGTCTGACTGTACCGCCGAGACCTAACAACTCATCATCGGGATGAGCTGCGAAAACAAGTATTGTCTCCATTATTTTGTCTCCTTTTCTGATTTTATCCCCACCATCTTCACACACTCAACAATGCTCCATATCATTAGCGGCATAAAGATCAATGATGAATACTCATTAAACGCAAACGGCTGTGTAATTATCCCAGAGATAAAGAGGCTGAACACAAAGAGCACAAACAATCCGTAATAAGGAATCGTGGATTTCCTGTTTAACTTTCCATTAGTTATCATTTCCAAGTCTTCGGTGAACACCTTGCAGTCAGAATCTAGTGTGCCGGTCACAAACAGAATGCCCGATGCTATAAAAATGACACAAGGGATGAGAGAAGAGATGTTATCAGCAAGATTAAAGTTCATAATAACATCTTGATACATCCATGATACTGCCATCCAGATGAAAGCAAGCACAGTCGGAAGAATCATAGTACCAGCAATATATTCCTTCATCGTCCTGCCCTTTGAGATATGTGCCAACCATCTTGAAACCGTCGGTGTCCAGGAAAGGAACCAGAAAATCCAGCTTGCAGCGGTGGCTCCTGAGAAATATTCCTTCCAGAAGGTTCCTGTGATTCCACCCTCTATCAGACGGAAATTGAAATCTGTAAGCGGCGTGGATAGAACAGCTAAGAAAGCAAATACAAACACAAGGAACGCCAATTTCGACATACCCTTCAGCAGATTTCTCTTTGCTGATATCATGGCAAGCATAACAGTAATGGCAGCCAGCATAAATTTGAGACCAGGGAAGTTTAAGCCGATGAACCTTGCCACTGTGTTCATGCCTGTCCATAGAGAGATTGACATACCGAGGACGGTAGACAGCATTGCCGCAATCTTACCAATCTTAGAATCCACATGTTTCATGTACCACAGGCCCATGATTGAATATAATGCCCACACAGGAGCGCCATTTAGCAGCGCCACCATTGTGATAGACTCTACAGGATTCAGTCCTTCCTTGATGTAGCCGACCAAGTCCCCTGGTGCATACATTAAAGCAACACCAGTACCGGCAACAAACACGCCAGCTATCCATGTGCCAAGAGACCATGGTTTTTCAGTCGTCTTACTATCCAGTTCTATTCTCTCCCCCTTCTCATTCCTGCTCTTTTTGGTAAAGAAAAGAACCATGCAAAGAACAATACATACTAATGTTGTTAATGAGCCTATCCAGTAGACTACTTTGTTAAAAGTTTCCATGGTCTTCTAAGCCTCCGCATATTAATTAACTTAAGGATTTCCAGTTTTCAACCATTTCGTAGAAAGGCATTGGATCCTTTTCATCCATATAGAATGTGCAATTCGTGTTCTTAAAATCTATAAGCCAATCGGCAAGACTGGTATTTCCTTCGACCACTCTTTTGCCATAATCTATTGGTTCTACCATTGCGGTATAATTATCCGGAATAGACTTGTACCAGTTATCGTTAATAACTCCAGATAAAGTTGCCTCCGCCCACAAATAAGGAATACTCATACCAAGCTTTGCAGAAATATAACCCCAAGTCGAAAATCTAAAATTAATCTCTGTAAAATAGAAAGTCCCATCCCCATCAACTAAAAATTCAGTCGAGAATATTCCTTCAAATCCTATCTCGCTCATCATGTTTAGTAGTTTCTTCTCCAGATCCTTATCTCCGAGCGGATACACTGTCATGTAGGGGCTGTAATATCCACGAATAGGATAATTATATGTTGTGGTCGTCGGAATAAACATTTTTCTCCCCTGATTGATTGTAAAACCGTCAAGGCAATATTCATTTTTCTTTTCAATAAATCTTTGAATAAGGACTTGCGGACTTTGAATGCTCTTATAAGCTTCTCTCAATTCATCATCTGAATAGCAGATATGAACATCCTTTTTCCATCCTCCAACATTAGGTGAGATTGACTTTGTGATTATGGGATATTTAATTCCATCAGGTATCACGCCATTCTCTACAACAACTGTCTTAAGAACATTAAATCCATGCTTTTCTGCGAGATTAAGAATAGCTTTTTTATCCATAAAGTAATTGATACGCCCATTGCGTCCTGCATTAAATAAGATAAAATTCTTCTTAAGATCTTCATAATTGTTATCAATCATTTCCTGCACATCATCCGCAGCCGTTATGACAAATGGCTTGACATCAAGTCCACGATATTCTTTGAGCAGGACTTCATAGGCTTCTTTGGGGGTTTCAACCTTGTGAACCACATTCACATATTTACTCATAGAAGCCATGCGCGTCTTATACTTAACAGCTAAGAAATCCGGATAAATCCCCTGCACTCCAAGGGCTCTAATTGCTCCTAATGTGTTGTAGTAATCTTCTCCAACAATAATAAACTTATGGTTTCTAACCATTTTCTTCATTCCTCCTTTTCCGCTTTAAATAATTGATAAGTTCCTCGACCTTCATTTCCCAGTCCCACTGTTCAAATTGGTCTTTCAGTTCTAAAAGCTGTTTGTCTGAATGGAACGTTCCTCTTCCGCTCGGTTTCTTTCTCAAATCGTTCCAATAGCCATAATAAACAAAGGAGGATTTGAACAAATCTTTTGCGACTTCATCAAGTTCATCGTAGCTTGATTGCAATGTCTGACCATCCTTGATTGGAACCAAAGCTTGAGAAATAATATCTCCACTATCTAATCCAGTATCAATATAGTGAAGTGTCACTCCTCTCGGAGTTTCTTCAAGGATGCTCCACACGTTAGGATACGAGCCGCGATTAAATGGGAGATATGAGGTATGAAGATTTACAATATTTCCATTTAATATATCTATAACACCCTGCTTGACTATATATGGATATGTATAGCTTATAGCCATATCAAAAGACTGTGCCCGAAGCCAGTCCTCATTAAGTTTTTCTTTAAACCTATTCACTGTATGTCCTTGTGACTCAAGCCAATCCCATAAATCAAGCGCGCATTTATTTCCATATAAACATAAAATTTTCATGCCGCCACCACCTGCTGCATAGATGTGACAACAAGGAATATAGCTAATCTGCTATCCCCCCCCCCCGATTTTTGTAGTACCCAGGCTTTACAACAGCAGGATTACCTACGATCAAGCTATATGGCGGATAATCGCCTTCTCTGACAATTGTTCCTGCACCGACTACCGAATGGTGTCCTATATGAACTCCACCACCTATATAGCTTTGTGTGCCAATATACACATTGTTTTCGATAATAATATTTTTTCTTTCTATTGCATCAGCAATACCGATTGTCTTTTTGTGCGAGTCAGAACAGTTAATAACTACAAATGAAGCTATATCACAGTTATCGCCAATGACTACCTTCGCCCCTTTTGCATATACCTCTGACATGCCACCTATATATACATTTTCCCCTATTTCCGGTTCCCCACCAATCCATACAAGTGGATGATATGAATTTTGAGGGATATCTGTCAGGTCTGTAAATAGTTTCTGGAACTTTGTCCTATCCATCTATATCCTCCCAACTGATTTGAACATTCTTTTCAATGTTTCTTGTTGCCCTTTTCCCTATAATGTCATCCCACTTACTTGCAGGCAGACCATCACCAGGCCTTCTCATACACAGGTTGTCTTTAGTAAACAATTCTCCTGCCCGAATAGCAACTGCTGTAGTGACGGAACGATGATATTCATACCTCTGTTTCATCTCAACATCTGTAGGTTTTAATTTTGCACTGCCAAGCATACGATATGCTTCTCTGATGCTGTCGGCCCATGCCTTTAATGTCTCCGGAGTCTCTGAGAACCAGTGATCAGGTCCGGGAAGATCGTGATCCAATGTAAAATGTTTTTCAAATATCTTTGCGCCTAGAGCTACTGCCATGCATGCAGCAGTACTGCCCTGTGTGTGATCTGATAAGCCCACTACTAAGTCTGGATACTTATTCTGTAAAGTGGCAAGTTTTCTTACGTTCACATCTTCAGGAGGTGTCGGATACTGTGATGTACATAGGAACAGACACATATCTTTGCCATTGAACAGTCCGGCATTTTTTAATGTAAGATCTATTTCATCCTCAGTCGCCATTCCGCAGGAGAGCAGCAGAGGAATGTTTTCTTTTGCATATCTTCTTATAAGTGGAATATTCACGAAATCATCAGATCCGACTTTTACTGCTTTTACACCAATAGAAAGCAATAGTTCAAAGTCTGACACATTTCCCGCCGTTGACAGAAAGAGAATGCCCTCATTATCGCAGAACTGCTTCAGTTCTCTCCACTCATCTTCAGTTAGTTCTGAACGTTCAAACATATCAATAATGGGTTCTGTAATTTCTTTCCCCTGAGATTTATAGGTATAAGTCACTGAACGGTCTTGAATGAAGTCCTTTGCATAGAATGTCTGAAACTTCACTGCGTCTGCTCCGGCATTTCGGGCTGCAATCACCATCTTTTTAGCAAGACTTATATCCCCGTTATGGTTAATTCCTGCTTCCGCTATAATAAATGGTTCACAACCCTCTCCGATTTTCTTTCCATTAATATCAAATGTATTCATACGCCCTTTTCCTTCATATATTTATACTTCGCCTCTGCTAATTCCCAGTCGCTTTGATTATCAATGTCCTGCACCTCTGTTTCCGGCACTAAAAATGGAACAGTATGGTTTGCAAGAAAATTAGGATTTTCAATAAAAGCCGATGTTTTGCACCAGTAAAATTGACCACAATCGTGAAGTATTTCATCAAGATCTTGGGAACGTTTATTGATATGTTCTGGATACGCTGGTATGATATACTTTCCCTCCTTAATCATTCCTCTTTGCGGAGGGAAAGAAAATGGGACCATCGGAATGACATTGTACACATCAGTTTCTGACAGAAGGGAAAAGCTTTCTTTCAGTTTCTTTGCTGTTACAAATGGAGCTGTTGGATAAATGCAGCAAAAAAAATCAAAAGTCCGACCCACTTTACCATATTCATCAATGACCTCATTTAATACATCCGTTGTATCAGCGTAATCGTCTGATGTAGCTTCTGAGCGCATAAACGGAACCTGCGCTCCATATTGCCTGGCAATCCCGGCAATCTCCTCAGAGTCAGTTGACACCATAATCTCTTCAAACAATCCACTATCTATAGCTGCTTGTATGCTATATGCAATGATAGGCTTTCCGCAAAACTCTTTAATGTTCTTCTTAGGGATCCTTTTCGAACCACCACGCGCTGTGATTATTGCAATTGAATTCATTCTTCTTTACTTCCTATAGTAATCGATAACTTTCTTTATGGCTTCAACAACTTTATCCTGATCTTCGTTGGTCATAGAGTAAAACAAGGGGATGGAAATAATCCGTTCATACAGCTTGTCCGCATTCTGGCAGCTTCCCATCTTGTATCCGAGCTTCTGATAGTACGGGAAGGCGTAAGCCGGAATGTAGTGTACATTCACGCCAACACCTTCTGCCTGAAGCGCATCAAACACTTCCCGTCTGCTACACTTCAGCATTTCGGTATTTAGCTGAATAATGTACAGATGGCGAACGGTATCAGATTCCTTGATCTCTTTCTGAACGGTTAACTCAGGAACATCTGCAAACACCTCATCGTAACGTTTCACAAGCTGTTTCCTTTTCGCCGAAAAAATATCGAGCTTATCAAGTTGTGAAGAAAGTAATGCTGCCTGGATATCAGTCATGCGATAGTTATAGCCGAGATCGACCTGCTGATAGTACCAGCCGCCTTCAGATTCCTTATCCATCCATTCCTGAACCCTTGTAATACCATGAGTGCGGAAGAGAATGAGCTTCTCATAGAGCTCATCGTCGTTCGTGGTTATCGCTCCGCCCTCGCCTGCAGTGCATGTCTTCACAGGATGAAAGCTAAACTCTGTCATATCTGCCAAGCTGCCGACAGGCTTTCCATTGTACTTGGTTCCGAGAGAATGTGCCGCATCTTCGATAAAGATCAGGTTATGCTTATCACAGATCTCCCTGATCCTGTCAATCTCAACTGCCTGGCCGGTAAAGTCAACAGCTACAACTGCCTTGGTCTTATCTGTAATCTTCCTCTCGATATCATCTGGATCAATATTATAGGTTTCCGGATTGATATCCGCAAATACTGGGATTCCTCCACAGTACAAAGCACAGTTTGCTGATGCAACAAAGGTAATAGGCGTTGTGATTACTTCATCTCCGGGACTGATACCGGCAGCATAGGCTGCGGCGTGAAGTGCAGCCGTACCATTTGCAATCAGCACGGCGTGTTTAGCCCCTGTAACCTCACACAGTTTTGCCTCAGCTTCATCAATCTTCGGACCACAAGTCAGGAAGTCACTTTTAAGGACATCGACAACCGCCCGAATGTCTGCATCGTCAATATACTGATGACCATAGCCAATCTTTTTCTCAAATACAGGCTTACCACCGTTAATGGCTAACTCTTTCACTTTGTTACCTCCGTTTTTTATATGCTTCCAATCTTGACTTTATTCTTTTCAATCCATTCCCGAAGCTGAGGAATCGTCATCCATTCATTATTATTATCCGATGTATAGCTGAATCCCTCCGGGACCTGCCTGCCCCCCTTAATCATGGCCTTGAACGGACCCCACTCACATATCTGAGGAAGGATCTTAAAGTGCTTAGGATATTCATATGTAAAGTGTGCATCCTCAACGCCAATCATCTGCTCATGAAGCTTCTCACCAGGACGACTACCAATCTCGATCTGTTCAGCGTTTGCATCCACAGATGCGGCAATGTCACAGATGTTCATAGAAGGAATCTTTTTAACATAAATTTCACCACCTTCCATATCCTCAAATGCATGCCATACCAGCTCAACGCCCTGTTCTAAGGAAATCATGAAACGAGTCATACGTTTATCTGTGATAGTTAGCTTACCACTTTTAGCGGTTTCAAGGAAAAGCGGAATAACGGATCCACGAGAACCCATTACATTTCCATAGCGAACAACAGCAAATTTGGTTCTGCCGCCCGAATAAGAATTACCGGCGATAAAAATCTTATCGGAGCAAAGTTTCGTGGCCCCATATAAATTTACCGGCGAACTTGCTTTATCCGTAGAAAGCGCAACGAGTCGCTTAACACCTTTATCAATACAGGCATCGATAAGATTCATTGCTCCATTAACATTCGTTTTAATGCACTCGAACGGGTTGTATTCAGCAGTAGGAACAATCTTTGTAGCAGCAGCATGCACTACATAATCTACGCCATCTAATGCTCTATATAGTCTATCCTTATCACGTACATCTCCAATAAAAAACCGAATGCGAGAATCCCCTTGGAATTTTTTCGCCATGTTCCATTGTTTCATCTCGTCTCGGCTGTAAATGATAATCTTCCTCGGATTGTATTTTTTCAAAGTCATCGGCACAAATGTGTTCCCAAAAGAACCAGTACCACCCGTCACGACAATCGTCTTGTTTTTAAGCATTTACATTTTCCTCCTATTGTTATTAATTTCTTGCATGTTGAGCCTAATCCTCAGCTTTTTTCGCAAATATTTTTTACTATTTTACAGTATTCAATTTTTAGCAATTTTAAAATATCTCTTTTCGTTTTAGGATTTTAATAATAATATAAACACCCAACACAGCCCCTATACCCCATCGAACATACCAGTAATCTTTTGTACAATAATAAACACCGCATGCTAAACAAACAAATACAAACCCCGGAATAAATTGTTTAATTTCAAAAGGATAGTCTATTTCTTTTATTCGTCGTGCAGATATCAGATGGAATCCAAACTGCAGACCATGCGACAAGGCGGTAGCTATTACTGCTCCGGAAATACCAAGGATATTAATTAAAACATAGTTAAATACAATATTTGCAAGTGCAGCAAGAGATGTTCCAACAGCAATCATCTTTGTTTTTTTATTATAGAATTCAAAATTTACAGGAAAACTATACAAAAACACAAAGTAGTTACCTATACAGAACAGTGGGATTAAGTCTGTTCCTCCCCAAAAACTCTCTTGTGCATAGAAGTGGAATACTTCTCTTGACAAAAAAATGAAGCCAACTGTCAAAACCGTAAATAGCTCAATATAGTTGTTTGAGTGTTTTTTTATCTTATCTATCTTGTCTAATCGAGTATATTCATAGTAGTATGGCACCCAGCTATTATTAAACGCATAGTATATAGATATCAACAAGTTAGAAAAAGCACAAGCCAGGGCATATATTCCTGCAGAAGAATTACTAACAATCTTCTGAAGCATGACCTTGTCACTTTGATTCAATACGATGTAAGCTAAGAGATGAAAGATCGTAGGTATTGTAAGCGGCAGTGTAAACTGCCAGTAATCCCTATTATATATAGTTTTTCCTTTAGAAATTATGTATATTAGCAGAATAATTCCAATAACGGTGTAGACACTAGACTGACCTATAATTCTCCCCCAATAATTGCTTTGTTTTGGAAACAAGTTGATAAGAATTATAGATACACCTATAGTCAAAGCAGAGGTCGATACTGAAAGAACAAAATTGCGTCCAGCCTTAAACTCATATGAAAATTTTCCATTCATTGCAGTTACGCAATATAGTCCCCATCCTTGCGCCAAACCCAGGCAAACCATATAAATATTGATATCAAACCATTTTGAAGCTATTAGTAAAATCGAAATAGTAAATAATGAAAATGCCAGATATGCTATAGTAGCTAAACTAAATACACTTGATTGATACTTTTCTTGGTCTTCGACAGGATAGTTGACTCTTGCAACAGCAAGCATTCCCACAGCTTGTAGAGAAAAAATAGTTGACGCAAGCTGAACCCAGGTGAGATATACAGCAGCAATCCCATAATTATTTGTGCCAAGCACATTAGAAAAGATCGGACCTGATACAAAGGCCAGACCCTGTAATATGATAGTACTCGAAATATTCAATACTGTTATTCTATTTCTGCTCATCTCTGTTCTCCGCCTATTTAAATGAATGAATCTCTTACTTGCTCCAAGTTTGCTGTTTTATTTCTATACCTACTGATCAGGTCCTTAATTGCCCGTATTAAATAATATTGGATAACAGTAAATGAGGCCTTTCCAAACTTATTGAGTGCTTCTTTTTTAGTTCATTATAGAGATTTATATTAGCCATATCATCTATAACTATTGTACACCCTGCGTAATATGCCTGGGATAATGTTGTAGACGCAATACCAATAGCGCATTTTGTATTTTCAATGGAATCCTTAATGCCTATCGTTAGATTATTTTGTAATTCCAATCCTGAATTTTGAAATAACTCTCTGATTCTCTTCACATTTGAGAAACGTGGATGGGGACGAGCCGTACATCTAAAACCTCTTTCGCTTAGTTGTATCAAACAATTAACAACACTATCTATATTGTCGTGCAGTCCATCAAAGTAGTAAGTATAATCGAATGCCGGATCATCTTTAACTTTGAAAGTCTTAAATCCCGGCGGAGCGTATACTATATATTTCATATCCCCACACCTGGATGCTTTGAATAAATTTTTATACCGTTCGTCAAAAATGTAATATTTAGAAAATCTAAAAAAACAAGCATTGATATCCAATGTGTAATCTCCATGCATAAAACATATATATTCTCTGCCTGTTGTCTCGCAAAGCAATGTGCAGAGACTTGAAGTCGAATCTTCTTCAGTTCTATAATTAATTATTGCCTTTGGGTTAAATTCCTTTATTACTCCATTAATCGAAAGTAGATGGACTAACACAAGCAAGTTATAATAACAATTCACTGGATGCCTTATTACACTTTTAGTCCAAATTCTTAATGGCTCTCCCCCCATAACAACACTGGATAAACTTGGAAAACTCGTTTTATGTAAATGGACTAAATCGGGATACTCCTTTTCAATTTCTTCTGGAAAGAAATCCTCATATGGATAAATGTTACCATTTGCACTATCAATCTGCAGAAAAACAGCGTCTGGGTGATGCCTGCTTTTTGTACATAACAGTTCATTGATAATACCGGCAACAATGAAAACAGGAATAGCAAATAAAGAGACTATATTCTTTATTAGTAATTCTCTTAATGGCTTGTCTGCATTTCTAGCCCTAAATTGAAAAAATGCTCTGTCCACATCATCCTTTGGTTCTGGAAAAGAACTCAGTAATTTCATGTCCATATTCCAATCTGTTCGTATTTTTTTTGAACCACTGAGTTTTCTGATATCAAACATTCTGTAAAGACTCCTTTAACATGATAAACACTACTGTAATGAAATCTGTCTGTTACTAATATGTGTTTTACAAACAGCTTGGTATAATATTATTGTAATGCTCAATATTTGAAATAAGAAAAGGCCTGTATAAAAGGGGTGCAGACTTATTATTATTATGTAAGAAACGATTGATATATATATGCTTTTCGATTCTCCCCTTGATAATTGAATGATTCTCCGAGTCGAAAAATAAGAACACACGGTAAAGATGACCAGGCCAACAATTCCATATATTAATAGAACTTCCAAAAACACGTTATGTGCTTCCTGTCGGTTTGCCATCATCTGTACAATATCATTTCCAGTACCAAATAACCGGCAAAATCGATCTCCAGCCATAAACTGATTGTAACTATTGTTCCATATTCCCACCCTGGTGCGCAATTCCCAGGGATCAATATATATATTCCCTGTGGCTATACATATAGACAGCGCCATTATGACAAGCAATAATAACAATAAGAATCTTTTTATGGCCTTATTCATTCTCTCCCCAATAAAATAATACATGATATAAGCAATAACTTGCAGTGCAAACACTATTGTTGCTGTAAAAGAGCTGCTTAATATGACAAGCGCAGTCACAATAGTGTAATAGGAATACCTCCAAAATGGACTTGAGCCCTTTATATTTGATTGATCTTGACTGCTATAGACAACTGCCGGCAGCACAACTAAGTCAACTCCCGTAACACCATTTACTGAACCCAACTGGTAACTAACTGCGTCTGGATTTCGGGAAAGAATAATCGCTATCATATATACAATGCTGAAAAGTGCGGTTATAATCGCCACAGTTTTCAAAACAAACCGCTCTTTACAAATGGAGAAAAAAGATATGCCTATAATATATGGTGCTATTATACATTTGGTTAAACCAAATAATCTAAATTTTTCATCTGATTGCAATAAGCCATGCCGAAGCTGCAACGAGAATAGTAATACAAACATTATGACGACAACTAACAATCTACGATAACTACTTTTCCCAATTATGGACGGTATCGTATTTCTATATATGTATGCACTAATCGTTAAACACGCCCACAGAACTACTTCCGGTATAATACCTGGAAGTATAGAACAAATTATTGCTATTAAGAGTAGTAATTTCCCAACATCAATTCTCATTAACTTATTATGCCTTTCATAGCTATCTCCACAAATTGCTTACTGTGGATCTGTATTTATATCATCATGACTTGCTTTGCCCGCTCCGTCCACGGCGTTGGCATCATACAAATCTTTCTTAATCTGAGAGCTGCTAATCTCCGGTGTTCGTGGAAGATATACAACCTCCACTCCTTCTTCTTTCAGGAAGTCAAACTTCCCCTGCCAGTCATCACCCATGACGAATGTGTCTACATGGTATTCGTGCATATCTGTACGCTTTTGTTGCCAGCTCTCCTCGGGTATGACAAGGTCGACATATCGTATCGCCTCTACAAGAGCCTTCCTCTGCTCATATGTAAAGTAGCATTTCTTGTGCTTTTCATTCCAGTTAAACTCATCAGATGAGATAACTACAATCAGATAATCACCGAGAACTTTTGCTCTTCTCAATAGATTTATATGACCATAATGAAGCAGGTCGAATGTTCCATATGTGATTACTCTTTTCATACTCTGATCTCCTTTTGCACGTATTGCAGCGTTTTTTTACTACCGAATTTTCATAATTTATATCAAATATGCCGTTATCCATCCTTGCCAACCCACCTATTGTTTTCTACCTTTCGCCTCTTTGAATTATTATAGTAATCAATTCCTCGATATATGGTGTATGGATGATCTAAATCAATTCTTACGAAAGTGCTAAGTTTAAATCCTCGCTTTTCTTCCGGTGGCAATTCCATATATTTTTCACCAAATCGCGTTCTCAGCCACTCTACGGCTCCATTAGGAATGGGAAATTCTTTATTTTCAAATTGTTCGTCCACCATTCTCGTAAACCATTTTGAGGATAAAACTTGTTTCATGACTTCAAGATTCCCATTCAACACATAGCAATTTTGAGTATTATTGTATTGCGTGATTTTCGATAAATATCGATCTTTTAATATGCTCTTAAGACCTCGTGGAATAAGCGTCAGCAGCGCTTTCCCGGCAAAATAATATACTCGTCCGTGATTAACAGGAGGCTCATTAACCTGTAGCAGCATGTAGGCCTTTGTATGAAAATATTGCTTATTCCTATCACTCGCATCATCAGCAAGATTTAGCAGTGGATATATGTCAATATCTACCCCTTGATTGATGTCTAAATGTGCAAGTTCCTTCGTAATTAGAGTAGTATGCGAGTTTCTAATCTTTGAAAAGCATAGAGAATAATTCTTATCTGTTTCACTATTTTGGAGAAAGAAGGGGTGCTTCCATTCGCTCTTTGGAATCTCATTCAATTTCACATAATCTTGATAGGGCATTAAAGTATCAATGTCATCATCCCACGGAATAAAGCCTTTATGGCGTATCGCACCCAACAAGGTTCCATAGGCAAGGAAATATGTGAGACCGTATTTTTTACATACCCTGTCAAACTCAAGCAATATTTCGTATTGTTTAGCATGCAAGGCTTCAATGTCAATAGATTTCATAAAAGTGCCCTATCTCCTTTCTGTTTCCTTCTTGCATTGAAGTCGTTCCACAACCATTTAGCAAGATCGGCTTCAACTGAATCGCCATTTCTCGAATAAGTATCAGGATAGTTCACTAAAGACTTTCTCTTTTCAACAAACTCATCAAATGAACATATCTTTTTTGCCGGTACACCGGCATAGACAAACCCGCCTTCTAAATCCTTTGTTACCAGCGTACCGGCACCAATAATTACGTCACTTCCAATATGAACGTCCGCAAGAATTGTGCTGTTGGCTCCTACAAATACATGATTGTCAATCCTAATGCAGCCCATGTATTCACGATAAGTTGTACCCCCTTCCGTGGGATTTCGAGGTATATTATTCAACATTGCATGAATCATATCATGGGAAACCAAACTAACGTTTGCCGCAAGCCTCACATTATTTCCGATGCTAATCAGCTCCGGGTAAAGGGGTATTTTCCGTGAAGACATAGTACTGTGTTCTCCAAATGAAGCAAATATATGAGATCTTCTTATATACTCGCTTCTATCTTTACTTGTCCAAAGTCTGAATGTCCTCCATAGCCTTCTCATATCCATCTTATATATACTCCCCAGCTGTCAGTCTGAATGTTGATCCGGTCATCATTGCCGAAGCATCCGACATTAGGTAAATCAACGCTTCCATATAGTCGTTGCGTTCGCACATACGGCCCATCGGAAGAATTTCTCCAGCACGCTTTCTCAGTTCTGCCTCGCTCTCACCTTGACTGATTCGCAGGCTGACCTCACCCTCTGTTGGCGTCCAGCCAAGGGTCAGGTAGTTGCAGCGGATCTGCTCAGTTGCGTATTGATGAGCAATGTGTTCATTGAGGATTCTTAAAACGCCCTTTGTCATCGCATACGCAGCGCGATCCTTCTGACCACCCCAGGCATGAGCAGAGCCGGTGAGGACAATAGATCCTCCGCCATTCATGCGCATATACTTCACAGCACTCTGACAGCAGAAGAAAGCAGCTTTGTGGTTGACACTCGTTACCCAATCAAAGGTTTCCTCGTCACAGCTGTCGAGAGGACTCACCGGCGTCACACCGGCATAGTTGAAGAATCCATCAATCTTACCGAATTTCTCATAACCAGCATCAAACAGGTTCTTACAGTCATCCACCTTCAATAAATCAGTGTGAACGAAAATACCATCAGAGCCAAATGTTCTGATATTCCTAACTGCTTCCTTTCCCGCCTTCTCATCGCGGCCACCGATAACAACCTTAGCACCTTCTCGTCCTGCGACTTCTGCAAAAGCGCGTCCAACACCTTTCGTACCGCCAGATATTACAATTACCTTATCTTTTAACCGCTCAAATTCCATCCTCGTGCCCTTCCTTTCAACCAGTCCGATCTCCAGGTGAGGTCACCGGAGTTCCAAAGCCTTGTTTACATCAAATCCCTTAAGGAGTATGTTGTTACCGTTCTCGTCCAGAACCTTGACTGTGTTCATGTAATACTTCAGCATATCCGCCAGTTCCATCTTACTGTTGCAGACGAGATACATCCTGGTAAGAACCTGCTTCTCATTTCCAATCCACTCAGGCAAGACTGTATCGCCTTCATGCAGACGCTGGATATTTGCCACAACACGTTCATCCTTGTCTAACTCATCAAGGCCAATAGTCTTATCAATCCTGCCTTCTTTCAGCAGAAACCAGAGCGTGGCCGCCCACTTGCCGCGTAGTCTCGTATCATCCTCAGTCTTAAGATCAATATCACCCTCGGAACCAGTCAGAGCAAAGCGGATAAGCATCTCGCGCTGATCAAAACCATGAATTGCCTTCATAAGCAGATGCGGAGCTTCGCCCTGGAGACGGAAGCCAGTATCATATACATAGAATTCGCCATTCTCATAGAAACCGGAAAGCATTAGAACACCGTTCTGGATACCGATCTCCTTGAAGAGACGGAGAGCATTCGGATGCATCCGCTCAAAGTATTCATCCAGGTGTTTGGAAGGATATGTACCGCCAAGGCAAACACGGCTCAGTCCTGGCTGCTCGTCTGTGGTATAGCGGTCGTAAATGCAGGATGCAGAGCAATAACCATCCTTGAAGGTATAGTACATGCCCATATCATCACACTGCATATACCGCTCAACGATGAACCGTTTGGAATGGCTGTTCTCAAGAGCAACTTCTACACCCTTCCGCAGTTCCTCCTCGTTATACGCAACGGTCATACCTACACCACCGCCGTTGTCCACGGGCTTAACCATGACGGGATATACAATCTTGTCAAGATCTTCTCTCTTCATCTCAGCGTCAAGGTAGAACTCCGGAATACCGTGAACTCCATAACGCTCACAGGTAGCCTTGAAGACATCTTTGAAGGCAAATACATCAACAATCTCCTGCGTGGCATAGCAAGGAAGATCAAGAGCTTCACAAACCTTGCAATACATCGGGACAAGGATATCGGCTACGCCAACCAGAACGCCGTCTACCTTCTCTTCTGCAGCAATCTTAATGACAGCTCCAGTATCCAGGCCTTCATAGGTATAGGCTTTCCATGCATAAGCCTTCGCCGGATCAGTATCACGGGCTGATGCTACAATAGTCCTAATACCCCAGCTATTTGCAATCTCAACCAGCGGGATAGTCTCAGGATTTCCACCAAGGATCAACAGTTTCTTGCCTTCAAATTCGCTCTTCATTTTCTTATCCTCTCTACGCACACTGCGTTTCTTATAGTTTGTATTCCTCACCCTGCTGCATAATCAGGAAAGGCAGCTTCTTCAACGACATAATTTCGTAGAACTTCCCAACATCACCGTGATGGGACGCAAACATTCCATAATGGCAGGGAACGGTAATTGCTGGTTTTAAATTTTCTGCAAGAACCGAACAGTCCCCTTCATTCAGGTTTCCGAACGCACCATTAATCGGTGCAATCAGCACATCCAGCGGTTGAATAATTTCCTCTATCCGGTCCAACCGCAGGCAAGTGTCCCCTGCTTCATAGATTGTCTTTCCGTCTGCCTCTACCACAACACCTACTGCATCAGGTGCACCTGTTCCGTGGTCACAGTTGACAAAGGTGATATCGAAGTCTCCGACTGTATGATGGTCTCCGGGACCAACATAAGTTATGGCGGATGAGTAATACTCCATCTGAAGCTGTTTCACCAGCTTCTCGCAATCCGCAGAAACGTACAGTTTTGTGCCACCGCCCATCATCTCAGGTACGGAATCAATATCAAAATGATCGAGATGGGGATGCGTGCAAATCACCACATCAAATTTCAATTCGTCAGACTCCAGAATTTTCGGCAGTAACCGCTTAAATCCAGAATTTCCTTCAACTCTCTCTACGCATTCAGAGAGGTATAGGTCAATCGCAAGCAGTTGGCCGCTACTGCTCTTAATGATGAACCCCGCCTGTCCAACAGAGAAAACACTCGTTCCTCTCGCTGTCAGGACTTTCGTTGCGAAATCATGCATGTGACAATACCTCACGCTTTCTCTTTGCTTCTTCTGCCTTGATCACGTCAACATCCAGGAAGCGGTCTACAAGCTGCACCTTAACCTCCGGAACCGTGACTGTTAGTATCTTCTCTTTGCTTACGCCAAGATCCAATAATCTTTTCTCTACCGTTTCCGCTACCATCCCATCTACTGTGGCTATGAGAACATAATCGTAAGGCAAACTCGTTATGGACTCGACCGGATCAACGTCAAGACAGCACCTCCGATATTCCCAGTAATCGTCATCAATCCATGCGGCCACATTACAATGACCGGTCTCGTTGAATCGGTTCACAAGTTGCTGACCAAAGGTCCCTGCGCTATAGATCACGACATCCTTTCCGTAGTAAGCAGTATCAAAAGTAGAGAAATCATCCTGCAAAAGCCTCCCTCCCGACCGCATCAGTGCAATGGAAAGAACATAATCAGTTACCTGCGATTTGATGTTCAGTTCTGGATCTGTTCTCGATGCCCATTTCATCATGTAGTTGTACAGATATCGGAGTTTCTGAGCCTCAGAGCTATAGCCAGCACTCTGCTTCAGCATGGAGTCTTCTCGTTGCCGATAGTGGTAAGCCACATTCTCAACCACCGCCACACGAGAACAACTTAAAAGTGCAGGATAAGTAACTGCGCCATCCTCACCAATACTAAGCCTGTTATCTACAGCTGACTGCAAAGAGAGAAGAACCTCCCTCTTAAACAGCTTGTTCCACACATAAGTTGAGATTCCTGGACGGTAATACAAGCCGTAGGAAATCATATTCTGCCAAAGCCACTTTAGGCGTTCCCCTTCGTAAATCCCCGGAGCAATAGCATTTGTGAAATGTTCCGACTTTGAAAACAAATCCCGTGTCTGTCCGGCACACACCATGTCGGCGTTGCCCGTCTCCGCCGCAGTGTACAGTCCTTCGATAAATCCGGGGCCGATCCAGTCATCACCATCGACATAGCTGATGTAAGCGCCATCAGACTGCTGAAGACCGGCTTTTCTGGCCGACACAAGTCCACCATTCGGCTTATGGATTACCTTGATCCGGCTGTCTTTGGAAGCATATAGGTCACAGATTTCCGGACATCTATCTTTTCCGCCATCATCTACAAGGATAATTTCAAGGTTCTTATATGTCTGATTGATAATGCTTTCTATGCAAATGCCCACATAATGGTCAATCATGTAAATCGGCACTATTACACTAATTAATGGTTTTTCCATACTCCTCCCCTATCCGATTACTTCCTGCCTATTCCTTCTGGTACTCTCCCAATACTCGCACAATAATCTCTAAAGTCCTCCATTGTTGCGGACGTTTCAGAACTGATTCCTTCATGCTTAAGAACTGATTTTACTGTGTCGAGGATAGTCTTGATATCTCCCAAGAATGTGATATGGGATGCATAGTCCAGATCCATCTGGAACTTATCATCCCAGTTCACAGTATTACGACCATGAGCCTGAGCATAACCGGTCAGGCCAGGACGAACATCGTGACGATGATGCTGTTCCTCCGTGTAATAAGGTAAATACTTAACTAAGAGAGGTCTTGGTCCTACTACCGCCATATCGCCTCGGATAATGTTGATTAATTCAGGAAGCTCATCAAGCGAAGTTGAACGGAGTTTCTTGCCAAAAGAAGTTAACCTGGCCTCATCTGGAAGCAGCTCTCCATTCTCATCCTTCTCGTCTGTCATTGTCCGAAACTTAAAAAGCTTGAATGTCTTCTCACCTTTGCCAGGCCGTTCCTGAGAAAATAGGACAGGGGTTCCAAGCTTCTTACGAACGAGCAGTGCAATAAAACCAAGTACTGGAGAGAGAATAGCAAACGCACCTGTTGCTAAAACACAGTCTAAAGGCCGTTTTATAAATCTTTCATATGGACCGTAAGGTTTATGACTCATGTCGCCCCTCCAATAACGCAGAACACCAATTTATAATCTTTACTATTAGGCCGCCCAACAGGAAAGCCGTTATTCTATCTGACCCCTGATTCATATGCAGCCGACATCACCGGAAACATCTGTGAATTATGTCTATAATTACCTCCTGCTGCTCCGCCGTCATCTTATTATCAGACGGCAAACACAGCCCTCGGTTGAAAATATCGGCTCCAACGTCGATTCCAGAGCCGGAAATATACGCATTTGTCCGCCCTCTGCCGTTCCCATCAGCAGTTATAAACGGGTTCATCCGGTACAACGGCTGCATATGCATCGGCTTCCATATCGGCCTTCCCTCAGCGCCGAAGGCGGCAAGCGCTGCCAGTATCTCCCCTGGACTGCTCTTACCGGACTCGTGTGTCCACAACTCGTCCTGTGCGCCTCTCACATGAGGCGCCATGACACTCTCGTCTAACATACAGCAACTTAGCCAGAAGTTCGGAATACTCTTCTGTCTGTCCCAGGGATTCATAGTCACAGGAAGATCGGAAAGGCCGGCTTCATACCGCTCCCAGACAGCCCGCTTCTGACTGATGTGTTCTTCCAGATATGGTATCTGACCGCGGATAATGCCGGCAATGATATTGCTCATCCTATAGTTGTATCCAATCTCCTCATGCTGATACCAGGGGGCCGCCTCCCGGCTCTGTGTACTCCATTTCCTGACTTTATCGGCATCCTCGCGGCTGTCCGTCAAGAACATCCCTCCTGCGCTTCCGGTGATGATTTTGTTCCCGTTAAAGCTGACAGCGTTGTACTGGCCAAGAATACCGGTTTCAACCCACTGTCCGCCAAGGAGGTATTTCGCTCCCAAAGACTCTGCTGCATCCTCTACAAGAAAAGCGCCGTGTTTCTCACACACAGCCTTAATTTCCTCCATCTTGCCGGGTGTGCCATAGAGATGGGCGACCACCACAAGCCGGACATCCGGGTACATTTCAAAGGCTTTCTGCAGCGCCTCAGGGCTCATGTTCCAAGTATCATATTCCGTGTCGATAAATACAGCTTCTCCGTCTTCGTATCCGACAGGACTGATACTCGCATCGAAGGTGACATCGCTGCAGAACACTTTATGTCCCTTTAGAGTACCGGCGTCCGGGCGAGCCTGGCCGTAAAGCTTCTCACCAGCCAGCTTTGTGGCAAGGTGGAGCGCCGCGGTACCGCTGGACAAGGCAACCGCATACCGGCAGCCAATAAACTCGGCAGTCTGCTTCTCCACTTCATTAATATTGGCGCCGACACAACTCACCCAATTTGTCTGGATTGCCTCATCCACCCATCGCTGCTCGCTTTCATGCATTGTGGGCGAAGAGAGCCACACTTTACTTTTGAAAGGTTTGATTCCTGCAAACCTTGGATCCGCTAAAAAATCTTTCATCATTTTTTACTTCCTTATATCATCTTCTCTACCATCTCCACCCCTAGGTGTACCAATGATTTACTTCCCATAAACTCCACTTCCACCACAGCAATCCTCTTATGCAGATTCAACTTCTTAATCTGCCCTTCCAGTTTCATCAAAGGACCCGACAGAATCCGGATCTGATTTCCTTCTTCTACGGCAATCCTGGAAATCTCCACTTCCAGATTCCTGCCGTCATCTGTTCTATTTTGAAGTTTTTCCAGCATCTGTACATCCTTCTCTGACAATGGTGTAAAATATTCCTCACATCTTCCAAGTATCTTGGTTAATGCCGGAATCTGTTTTAATTCTTCGTGCAATAATCGAGGCTGTTCTGATATCATGAACACATAGCCTGGGAAAAGCTTTTCTGTTACTTCCCGCCATGTTCCATGAAATTTTTTTCTAAGTCTGCGCACAGGTACAAAGCAGCTTTCCAGTATTCCTTCGGAAATCATTTTTTCTACAAGAAATACGGTTCTATTTTCCTGTCCCGAGACTACCTGCATTACATACCACATACTTTCACCTTCTTCAGATTCATGACACTTGCAGCCTGTTTCTGTCAAAGAATCATGGCATAGCTTCGCCATCCATACCTGCGCAAACAGAATCACACAGCCACAGCCATTACCTATATGTCTATCATTCATACGCTCAAGTGCCAATGCTTCAAGAGGCATTCCTGATATCCTGTTAAATCCATTTCCTTCTGTTTCACTGCCTGACTTGGAATCCTGCATTCCTTCTTCGTTTCATAGAATCTTCTCAGTGATCTCCAGACCTGCCGGAATCAAACAATCATCCTGCAGTGTAGTTGTAGAAATCCGCGCCAGCCGCTTATGCCGGTCAATTTTGCAGATCCGGCTCTCCATTCCTTTCAGCGGTCCTTCTGTGATATGAGCAGCGCCTTTACAGATGACTCCTTTGGATATCCGTAGATGATGTTCCTTACCGCATAAGATTCTTAGGAATTGTTCTTCTTCCTTATTTATCTGGATTGGCGGGCCCGCCTTAGCCGTTACATTGCATTTCGCCAGTTCCTGTAACAAGATATCTTCATTTTCGCTTTCCAGAAACACATGTGCTGGAAATAAAAGCTTCTGTTCCAGATGCCATGCGCCTTTATATCGCCGCAGACGGTCATACGTGAAAATGAAAACGTTTTGAACCACCTTCGGGGAGAGTTTGCTTTTACATAGAGCCATCATTCTTCGTTCTTCCTGTTCCTGACAGGTTAATAAATACCAGATCGCAATCCCTTCTTTCGTAGAGTAGATTACTCTGCGAAAATTTTTAGTTTATTTTGTGGATAAATTGGCAGAAAATTAATATGAAATATACAGAATTTATTGTCTAATCCAGAAATCAGATCTGTAATATAATGTTTTTTCCTTGAACTTGTAGTAGACTTGACCCAAATTTTTACAAAAAAAATTTAGGTATTGATTTATGTGTTTTAGCTGGTTATAATAGATGTGCTGATTTAAAAAAAATCGCAGAGTAATCTACTCTGCGATTTTTTTTATTTTTGTGTTTTCTATTCACTTCTTACCTTTTAGCAGATATCTGGATTCCACGCCCCGATCTCTCCGCAGGCAAGCATTTCTCCGGCCTCGCCCGACGGCTGGCTATGGAAATCATCTGCCTTTTCATGGATAATGACCGTACGGCCAATGACATCTTCTGGAAAGAACCGGTTTGTATATACCGCCATCCAGGCGGTTCCGCAGTTACTTAAAAGCGGCGGCAGATCACCGGCATGCTCTGGGTGCGGCGTTTTGCCCGGATTATAGTGCCCGTGGACATCCGGGTATTCTCCCTGTTCGTTTTCCGTACATCCGCCGCCTTCGTGGATGTGAAAGCCGTGGAATCCAGAGAGATTCTCTCCCTGCTCCTTAGGCAGGCCGCAAACAGATGCCACGACTACCGTTCCTCCATATGTATCATAAAAGACAGCCTTTCCTTTGATATCCGGGTATTTCTTACTTCCTCTGATCACCGCATAGGCAACGGGATTTTCTTTGATCTCTATCATGCGCCATCACACTCCTCGCACTATCTTATGCGTACCGGAACGCAGATATACATATATATTCATGGACAAAGCGTGTGCTCGATCATCAAATGAACGTCCAGGGTAATGTAAATATCCCTATTTCATTTTTCACTGTACTTTCTCTATCGAGCAGGTATGCTTACCGGTTTTTTCATTATAGTTAATACCCACAAGCAGAATGCTGCCAGAAAACGACTGCAGAGCAGCAGCATATTTCTTATCCTTTATTTGCGCAATGGCGCCGCCAGATGTCTTGTTCCATTTCAGTTCAATCACCATTGCCGGAAACCCGGAAAACAAGGCGGGAATGAACACAACATCTGCAATTCCCTTGCCCGATGGCCTCTCTTCCACCTTTACATACATTCCAAATGCCGCAATATATGCATATTTGATGATAGCCCTTAATGCCTGTTCATTGTTATAATACTGCGGTGCATACTGCTCTTCTCTGATTTCCTCCAGAACAGCCGCTACAGCGCTGCTATTCCCCGCAAGAGTATCGTTCAAAAGCTTTCTTGATCGTCCAATCAATTTTATCCAATGTTCGCCAAACCGATCATTCCCCAGAAAGTTTCTGAACTCATCCCGGACCTCCTCATTAGGCACGTGAACTGTCCCACGCACTGAATCATAGGTCAGATACCCTAAATGAACCAGAAGTGTCAGCACATCATCCTTTGTCCGAAATCTTTCGAAATCATTCTGAAATTGTGTTGTGTTTACAGACACTTCAGCGCCGCCAATGAGCCTGGCTACGGTTTCCTGCAATCCATTGAAATCCATATCAATATAATCTGTCAGCGCCTCCGAAGCAGAAGTCTTTCCCCAGAACGAACGGCAGTTTTTCTCTCTACATGCATTCATAACGGAATAAGGGTTATAGACCGCATACTCTTTTGACAACTCATATCCATCATACCAGGCTTTCAGATCATTGAAATTCATCTTACTCCTTTTGCAGAGTCTCTTGACCTCTGTTTCAGAAAAGCCTGTGAATTTTGCAAAATCTCCTGGATGCAACATGGAAAACTCATGAAAATCAGAAATTGCCGATTGTTTCCCATCCTTTTTGATCGGCAAAATTCCTGTAATGTAAGCCGCCGCTATAGCTTTAGGTGTAAAAGACCCGTTCTTGAACCATCCTCTGAGCAGATTCAGATAAGCCTGCTGTGCCTCCTCGTCATCCTTCGCTTCGCGAATCATTGCATCCCACTCGTCTATGATAAAAACAAACTGTTTTCCATCCAGTTTCTCTGCACAATACAGTAATTCATCATTTACCGTCCTCAGTTCTGGCAAATCAGGATTTATCCTCAGCAAATCATCATGAATAGCCTCCATAATCATTCCTGGTACTTCAATTAATGGCTTTTGCAATGTCCTGGCTTCGGAAATAAAACTCGTAATCTCCAAATAAATTACGTTATAGTGGTTCAGATATGACAAATATGACTTTGAACGCGCAATTATTTTTTTATCGAATAATTCATGAGAGTCACAAGAGCAGTCATAGTAGGCTGTCAGCATCTTTGCCGCATAGGATTTTCCAAAACGACGAGGCCTGCTAATGCATACCAGGCTGTCGTCTTTGCCAATTCTTTCATTGATTAATCGAATCAGGCCTGTCTTGTCGACATAATTCGGCCCGTCAATCCGTTTGAACGCCTGATTTCCAGGATTAACATAAATACCCATTTTCAGCCTCCTGTTTCTCAGTAATACACGCTACCAGCGCCTCCACCGTTGCATTTTTAGCCGCAACCGTCCGCATCCCGGCTTTTTCCGCTTCACCCTGCGTCTTCTCTCCGATACACACCGCCCTGACCGTGTCATAAGGAAAATCCGCCCCCAGCATCCGGCAGAATCCTTCCACCGTAGAACTACTGGTAAATATCACCCCGGTCACCGCCCCGTTTTCCATGAATGCCCGGAGCATGTCCTTCCTTTCGTCGGTAAATTCCGTATCATAAACAGCCAGATCCCGGTAAGCAAGCCCCGGATTCTTCTCAATCTGAGCCAGAATCTCAGCCCCGCCCATAGAAGACCTGGCAAACAGAATCCGGGTTCCCTCTTCCAGACTTTCCGCCAGCAGCTTCCCAAGGGACTCTCCGTCATAATGGGCAGGCACATAATCCGCCAGGATTCCTCTTTTCTTGAGTTCCCCCGCCGTTCCCTGCCCGATAGCCGCAAACCGCATATGGGAAAGCGCCCGCATATCTCTGCCGGACTCCAGCAGAATGGCAAAGAACCTCTCCACTCCGTAAGGAGAAGTGAATGCCAGTACCTGGTACTGCGAAAGCCGGCCAAGTTCCTCCTCAATGATCTTAAGCCGTACCGGATCTCTGATCGGAACCGTCCGTACGGTCGGAATGGCAAGAACTTCTGCTCCCAGTTCCCTCAGGCGGTCCGTCAGTCCGGTATTCCTTCCTTCTGGTCTTGTAACAAGAATCTTTTCCCCAAAAAGTGGCAGCTTCGTATACCAGGCGAACTCATCTGCCAGACGACAGACTTCCCCCACTACGATTGTAGCCGGAGCCTTAACCCGCTGTTCTCTTGCCAGAAATGCCAGGGTTCCTACCGTTGCCACCACCCTTCTCTGCCTTGCCGTTGTTCCCTGGGGCAGAATTGCCGCAGGCGTCTCTTCATCCATTCCTGCATGGCGCAGGCCTTCCATAATCTCTTCCAGAGCGCTCACGCCCATAAGGAAGACCAGGGTTCCCCCTGTCTGAACCAGGGCTTCATAAGGAATCGTCTGGCTTGTTCCTGCTCTGTGATGTCCTGTAACAATATGTACATCTGACACATAATCCCTGTGAGTCACCGGAATCCCATTGTATGCCGGGACTGCAAGGCACGAAGAAATGCCGGGAACGACCTCGAACGGAATCTTTTCCCGGCATAATGCCTCAACTTCTTCCCCGCCCCGTCCGAACAGAAACGGGTCGCCTCCCTTTAAGCGCACCACTTTTTTCCCAAGCTTTGCCTCCCTGATTAAAATCCGGTTGATATCTTCCTGGGGCGTTGCATGCTTTCCTGCTGATTTTCCTACGGCAATGAGCTCTTTTTTCAAAGGAATGAGCCCCAGCACCTCTTCTCCCACAAGCCTGTCATAGACGATACAGTCCCCTTCATAAAGAAGCCTCCTTGCCTTTACCGTCAGCAGATCCACAGATCCTGGTCCTGCCCCTACCAGCCAAACTTTTCCCATCTCAGCCATATCAGACCCCCTTTACAGACTCTTTCAGTTCCTGTGCCAGAGAAATCCCTAACGCCTCTGCCTCAGACCGCTTCCCCGACACATGCCATTTTCCATACCTGCCGTTTTCTTCATCATAGTAAAGTCCCAGAACCCGGATCCTGGTTTCATCCAGTATATTTGCATACACGCCCATGGGCAGAGAACATCCTCCATTAAGATAAGCGATATACGCCCGCTCGGCGGCCACGCATTCCCGTATCTCCTCGTCAAAAAATCCCCTTAGGAAACCATAATCTTCTCCCGCTCTTCCCTGAACGCAGAGGACTCCCTGGCCTGCTGCCGGAACCATTTCATTCACCGTAAAATATCTGCTGATTCTCCCCGACAGCCCAAGCCTTTTTAGCCCAGCAGCCGCCAGAACCAGTCCGCCGTACTCCCCCTGATCCAGCTTGTCAAGCCTTGTCAGCACATTTCCCCGGATGGTTTTTATCTGCACTTCAGGGTAAATGTCCTTAAGCTGCAGGCTCCGTCTGTTGCTGGAACATCCGACAGGCCCCTGGTAATCATATTCCGAAATCCCCCGAGGCAGAACAAGCACGTCCCTTGCATCTTCCCGGCGGGAAAATCCGATGATCGGAATCTCCGGTGAAATCTCCATCGGCATATCCTTCAGAGAATGCACAGACAGGTCTGTACGACCTTCCAGCAGAAACGTATCCAGTTCCTTGACAAACAGCCCTTTTCCGCCAATCTCGTCCAGCCTCTTTGTCTGAATCCGGTCACCGGTAGTCATCACCGTCACCAGCTCTGCTTCATATCCTTCACAATACTTCTCTATATAATCCGCCAGCATCTGGGCCTGGATACAGGCCAGCCGGCTCTTTCTTGTCCCGATTCTGATCTTTTTCATCGGTTTCTCCCCATATTACCAGTATAGTCATACAATGTGCTTCGCACCAGCCCCCGCAGCCTGACCGCCACACTTGCGGCGGCCACGCATAGGATAAAGTCTTCCCCTACAGTCAGCAGAAAACATTGAAACAAAAGAATCTGCCACGTAATCTCCTGGAAGATTAAGATGCGGCAGACCAGCCAGTAATACAGCACCCCGATTCCGTAATACACCAGCAGTCCGGCCACAGAGACCAGAAGCAGTTTCGCATAATCCAGAACCCGGATATTTTCACACAACCACGCCATCCCGTAAGCGGCAACGGCAAATCCAATCAGATATCCGAAGGTCGGGCGAAGCAGATACGCAGGACCTCCCCCTGACGCAAACACTGGAACGCCCAAAAGCCCCACCAGCAGATACACCCCCACGGCTGCCCCGGCCAGCCTCCGGTTCAGCAGCAGTCCGGCCAGCAGGACGAAAAACCACTGCAGCGTAAAATGCATGGGAAATGGCTCTGTGGGCAGCGTTACCTTCACAAACGCACCGCCTGCGATCAGCGCCGCAAACAATCCGCCCACGCTTAATTCTCGAATTGATAAAAACGGTCTCTCATTTAACATTCTTTTATCTCACAATGATCTGCCCCAGCACTTCTCCAATCGGAGCCGCTATGGAAAGCTCTGCCCCGACTTCTCTTGCCGTTGCGCTCTTGTTAATCACCACCAGATGTTTCCCCCGGAAATAATCAATGAAACCGGCCGCCGGATAGACCACCAGCGAGGTTCCTCCAATGATCAGCATGTCCGCCTGGCTGATTGCCTTTATACTCTTACTGATCACCTCTGAATCCAGCCCTTCTTCATACAGAACCACATCCGGCTTGATCACGCCGCCGCAGGAACATCCCGGCACGCCCTGGGAATTCCTGACATATGAAGCATCATAGAAACTGCCGCATTTCTGACAGTAATTACGGTGAATACTTCCATGCAGTTCCAGAACATTCTGACTTCCTGCCGCCTGATGCAGCCCGTCAATATTCTGGGTAATCACCGCCGACAGTTTTCCCGCCGCCTCAAGCTCGGCCAGCTTTAAGTGAGCCTTATTGGGCTTTGCAGAAAGAAACATCATCTTCTCTTTGTAGAATTCATAAAACCCCTCTGTATTCTGCACGAAAAAGCTGTGACTTACAATCTGCTCCGGCGAATAGCGGTACTCCTGCTGGTACAATCCATCCGAGCTTCTGAAATCCGGGATGTTACTCTCGGTAGAGACTCCGGCCCCGCCAAAGAATACGATATTACTGCTATCGTCTATCATTTCCTGTAATTTTTTTACTTCCTCGTCATACATTGGATTCCTCTCTTTCTGCTATCACTCTTTTGGGTCTATGACTCTTTCTGCTTACGATATCCGTTAAAAAACTCCGACAATGCATCCAGTGTCTTGAGCAGCACCGGCATTTCTGCATCGTCCAGCTTATCCACCACGGCCTGCGTCATCTGTCTGTGATAGTCTTCATGATGCTTATATGCCCTGATTCCTTTCGGCGTCAGTTTCACGAACACGACTCTGCGGTCTTCTTCACTTCTGCGGCGTACCACATACTTTTTATTCACAAGACTATTCATGGCAGTCGTAAGAGATCCGACCGTAATGTTCAGTTTCCGGGCAATGGAAGACATGTTCCTGCCGTCACCTGTGCCCACCGCCTCGATGACGTGCATATCATTATTGGTCAGATCCTTAAATTCTTCCGTAATGATCGCTTTCTCTTCCAGTTCCCAGATCTCATTGATCAGATTTACCAGGACATTATTGATGGTCGCATACGCCTTATCCATTCCTACTCTCCTTACATACTGACTCTGTTCTTAACAATGAACCATCCCGCCGTCATCTATTATACTCTTTCTGACAGCAGAGAAGCAACCACTTCTTTTACAGTTTCCAATCGTTTTGCTTTATAAGCGTGCGCGCCGCAGAACAACAGCGCGTCATCCACCTCCCCCTTCGCCGCATGGATCAGCGCATCCGTAATACAGTAGGGGATTTCTGCAGGATTACAGCTATAAAGGCATTGATGGCACGGACTGTGGGGAATCCTCTCTCCCGACATCACTCTTTTCATAAATGGATTCATGATAGCCCTCCCCGGCATCCCTACCGGGCTTTTTACAATAGCAATATCCTGTTCCTCTGCCTTTATATAAGCTTCCTTATAGCGGATGTCGGCATCACACTCTTTCGTGGTGACAAATCTTGTGGCCACCTGTATGGCGTCTGCACCGAGCGAAAATGCATGCATGGCCTGCTCATAATTCTCAATTCCGCCCCCAAGAGCCACCGGAATCTTACATTGATACTGCTCTTCATATATTTTCACGGTGTAAAGAATCCGGCGAATCTCCTGGTCGTATGATTCGTCTTTACCATATTCCTTAAGCTGCTCCCTGGTAAATCCCAGGTGTCCGCCTGCCTTCGGTCCTTCGATCACCAGAAGATCCGGCATACGTCCGTATTTCTTCCCCCAGTATTTTAAAATTACCTTTGCGGATTTCTCTGTAGACACAATGGGCGAAAGCTTCACATCAGATTCCCCGGCAATCTTCGGAAGCTCTGTGGGAAGTCCGGCGCCAGAGATAATGATATCCGCGCCGGCTTCGACGGCCGCCTGTACATACTCCTCATAATGGCGCATTGCAACCATGAGATTAAACCCGATAATCCCGTCCGGCGCAATCGCCCTCGCCTTTTCATACTCCTTTCGGATTGCCCTCAGATTCGCCGCTTTTGTGTCACTGTCAAAATCCGGCTCCCGAAAACCAATCTGGGCGGCAGAGATGACTCCTATGCCGCCCACTTTCGCAACTGCTCCTGCAAGATTTCCAAGGCTAATGCCTACTCCCATCCCACCCTGTATGACCGGAACAGCCGCTTCTATATTTCCTATTTTCAATCTATGCCCGTCCATGGTTCCTTTTCCTTTCCTGGTTCAGCCTATATTTCTCCTACATCCTCCTGAATCTGTCATATCGGCGTTCTGTCAGTTCAGTCTCAGACATTTTCCTATACCGGTTTAAAAACGCCTCGATCTTACCTTCCAGCCTGCATGTTACTTCTTTCAGGTTCTCAATGGTGTAAGGGGACGGTTCCGCCAATACCTCCTCCACGATTCCCATCCGATACAGATCCTCTGCCGTCAGCCCCATAACGCCCGCCGCTTCCTTTGCCTTGGAACTGTCTTTCCAGAGAATACTGGCAAATCCTTCCGGAGACAGGATCGAATATATAGAGTTCTCGAGCATCCACACCTCGTCTGCCGTTGCCATAGCAAGGGCTCCTCCGCTTCCTCCTTCTCCGATAATAATAGAAAGTACCGGAACCTTAAGGCCGGACATCTCGTAGATATTTCTGGCGATCGCTTCTCCCTGGCCCCGTTCTTCTGCTTCCAGCCCGCAGAATGCACCTGGGGTGTCGATAAAACAGATCACCGGCCGGTGAAATTTCTCCGCCTGCTTCATAAGCCTTAGGGCTTTACGGTATCCGTCCGGGGAGGGCATACCGAAGTTACGTTCAATATTCTCCCGGGTGTTCGTTCCCTTTGCCTGTGCAATCACCGTCACCGGAATCCCCCGGAACCTGGCGATACCGCCGATTACCGCCTTGTCATCTGCAAAATACCGGTCGCCATGGAACTCTGTAAAGTCCGTGAAGAGTTCCCGGATATAGTCGCTCCCTACCGGGCGGTCGTTCATTCGCGACATCTGAACGCGATCCCAGGCGCTGGCAAGTCTGTTGCTGACTGATAACTCTCCGGCCGCCTGGTTCCCGTCTCCTGTACAGACTGGTTTTGTCTCTTCCTTTTCTTTTATGTTTTCACTCTCCGCCGTCTCATGCAGCATCAGAATCTGAGAAAGTGTTGCTTTCAACTGGGGACGCTCCACGATTCCGTCGATAAAACCATGCTCCAGAAGAAATTCTGACCGCTGGAAGCCTTTGGGCAGTTTCTGGCCAATGGTCTGCTCGATGACTCTTGGCCCGGCAAACCCGATCAGAGCCTTAGGCTCCGCCAGGATCACATCGCCAAGCATAGCGAAACTGGCCGTCACGCCTCCGGTGGTGGGATCTGTCAGTACGCTGATATACAGAAGCCCTGCATCACTGTGCCGCTTTAAGGCTGCCGAGGTCTTCGCCATCTGCATAAGAGAGACAATTCCCTCCTGCATTCTCGCCCCGCCGGAACATGCAAAAAGGATCACCGGAAGCCCTTCCCTGGTGGCCCGTTCCACCGCCCGGGCAATCTTCTCGCCCACTGCTTCGCCCATGCTTGCCATGAGAAAACGTCCGTCACAGACGCCTAACACCACTTCTGTCCCGTCAATCCTTGCCTTACCTGTGACAATGGCCTCCTTAAGCCCTGTTTTCTCCCGAAGCCCGTTAAGCTTTTCCTCGTATCCTTTATATTCCAGCGGGTTCGGTGTCTCAAGGCCTTCATCCCATTCTTCAAAGGTTCCTTCATCCGCCACCATCTCAATCCGGCGGTATGCATGTACCCGAAAATATCCTCCGCATTTGGGGCAGATATAGTAGTCGCTTTTTACATCCTCGGCAATAATGGCGCTGCCGCATTTATTACATTTCCGCAAAAGACCTTCCGGCACCTCTGGTTTTGCAGAACCTAGTGAAATATATCCCTTTTTTCCAGACAAAAGCCTGGTCTTCTTAAACACATTGTCCAGCTTCATAAAATGTCACCCAACTCTTTTTCATGATCCATAATAAACTCAATATCAATGTCGCCGGAAAGATACGCCGGATGGTTTAAAATCTCAAACTGGTAATCCACGTTCGTATCAATCCCCTCGATAATGATTTCTCCTAAGGCGCTCTTCATCTTCCGTACCGCCTCGCCCCGGTTCTTCGCCCACACGATCAGCTTCGCCACCATAGAATCATAATAGGGCGGTATGGTGTAGCCGCTGTAAATGGCAGAATCGATGCGGATTCCCTTGCCCCCCGGCAGATACATATCCGTGATCGTCCCTGGGGACGGACGGAAGCCCTTCGCCGGATTCTCCGCATTGATACGGCATTCTATGGCGTGGCCGTTCAGATGGATATCACTCTGGGTAAAAGAAAGTTTTCTCCCGGCGGCAATACGAATCTGCTCTTTGATCAGGTCAATCCCTGTCACCCACTCGGTAACCGGGTGCTCCACCTGAATCCGGGTATTCATCTCCATAAAATAAAAATTCCCGTTCTTTTCCAGAAGAAATTCAATGGTTCCGGCATTCTGATAACCCGCAGCCTTCGCCGCCCTGACCGCTGCCTCGCCCATCCGCTGCCTTAACTCCTCTGACAAGGCAACAGAAGGGGACTCTTCAATCATCTTCTGGTGGTTCCGCTGAATGGAACAGTCCCGTTCCCCTAAGTGAACCACATTTCCATAATGGTCGGCTAAAATCTGAAATTCGATATGCCTCGGACGCTGTACAAAATGCTCGATATACATGGTATTATCGCCAAAAGCCATCTGGGTTTCCTTCTGGGCCATCTTAAAACTTTTTTCAAATTCTTCCGGCGTATGGGCGGTACGCATTCCTTTTCCGCCGCCTCCAAGAGCCGCCTTCACGATGACCGGATATCCGATCTTTTCTGCCACCGCCGCACCCATACCGGCATCATAGATGGGTTCGGTACTTCCGGGAATTACCGGCACCCCTGCCGCCGCCATGGTGTTTCTGGCCTCCTGCTTGTTTCCAAGCTTTACAATGACCTTGGAATCCGGGCCGATGAACGTAATATTGCACTGCTCGCACAGTTCTGCAAACCTGCTGTTCTCCGACAGGAATCCAAAGCCCGGATGTATGGCGTCTGCACCTGTGATAATGGTTGCGCTGATCATCCGGTCCATACTAAGATAGCTTTCCGAAGAAGGCGCCGGACCGATGCAGACCGCCTCGTCTGCAAGCTTGGCATGAAGCGCCTCCCGGTCAGCTTCCGAGTACACTGCAACCGTCTCGATTCCCATTTCCCTGCAGGCACGGATGATCCGCACCGCAATCTCGCCCCGATTGGCTATTAATACTTTCTTGATCATGTATTCCACCTATCCAATCATAAATGTCAGTTCCGCCGTGACTACCGGTTTTCCGTCCACACTGGCAACCGCCTCGCCGACTCCTACCGGGCCTTTCTGCTTGATGATCCTTGTCTCCAGCCGTACCTTATCGCCTGGAACGATCTTGCCTTTGAACTTACATTTATTGATACCGCCGAAGTATGCGGTCTTTCCCTTGTTCTCTTCTACGCTTAAGATAGCGACCGCTCCTGCCTGTGCAAGGGCTTCCACCGTCAGGACTCCCGGCATCACCGGCTCCGTTGGAAAATGGCCGGCGAAGAACTCCTCCCGGTAAGTAACGCATTTATAGCCGACAGCGTACTGCCCTGGCTGATAATCCTCGATATAGTCAAGGAGAAGGAAAGGGTGACGGTGGGGTATGATTTCTTTAATCTGATTAATATCTAAATGCATAACTGCCTCCTGCTCACTTAACTGATCCGAAAGAGCGGCTGTCCATATTCTACCGGTTTCCCGTTTTCCACCAGAATCTCCGCAACCGTTCCGTCATACTCGCTTTCGATCTCATTCATCAGTTTCATCGCTTCAATAATCGCCAGCGTCTGCCCCTTCTTAACCGGATCTCCTACCGACACAAAGGGATCTGCCTCTTCTGCCGGAGCCACATAAAAGGTTCCCACTAACGGCGATTTCACAATCTTTCCGGCCTCCTCTTTGCCGGTGTCTTCCGGCGCCGGCTCCACTACGGAAACCTCTGCGACCGCCGTCGGCGCCGCAACCACCTGAACCTGCTCTTTTTTCTTCGTCAGATGCAGTTTCACGCCGTTCTCTTCATATTTCAGTCCAGTCAGTTCAGAAGCGGACACCGTCTCGATCAATTTGATAAGGTTTTCTATTTCCATATGGTTCACGTCTCCTACCCCTCGTATTTCTTCACAAGCAACGTCGCATTATGGCCGCCGAATCCCAGAGAATTTGTGAGGGCATACGTCACATTCTTCTCAACCGGCCCGCCGATCGCATAATTCAGGTCGCATTCCTCATCCGTATTTCTGGTTCCCATGGTCTGATGAATGAATCCCTCCTGAATGGTCTTCACACAGGTTATAAATTCCACGCCGCCTGCTGCTCCCAGCAGATGCCCGATCATAGACTTGGTAGAATTAATCACCACATCCTTTGCCGCCCGCCCAAGCGCTGACTTGATAGCTCTCGTCTCAAACAGATCGTTGTGGTGCGTCCCTGTTCCATGGGCGTTGATGTAATCCACCTGCGCAGGCTCAATTCTGCCCTCTTCCATAGCCAGGGTCATGGCCTTTGCCGCGCCGCCGCCGTCCTCCGCCGGGGACGTAATATGATATGCGTCCGCAGTGGCGCCATATCCTGCAACTTCCGCATAAATCCTTGCTCCTCTGGCTTTCGCATGTTCCAGTTCCTCAAGAACCACCACGCCGGCCCCTTCTCCCAGCACGAATCCGTCTCTCTCCCTGTCAAACGGAATCGATGCACGCAGCGGATCCTGTGAGGTGGACAGCGCCGTCAGACTTGTAAATCCTGCAACTCCGGTAGGACAGATACAGCTTTCCGTACCTCCTGCAAACATAATATCCGCATCACCATACTGAATGGCTCTCGCAGCATCACCGATACAGTGGGTTCCCGACGCACACGCTGTCACCACATTCGTACATTTCCCCTTCAGACCTAACTGAATCGAGATATTCCCTGCAGCCATATTAGAAATCATCAACGGCACCATCAGAGGATTCACTCTTCCCGGCCCCTTCGTCAGAATCTTCTCATACTCACGTTCTACAACCTGCAGGCTTCCAATGCCTGAACCCACAATAACGCCTGCGCGGTACGCATCTTCTTCTTTAAGGTCAAGCCCGGAATCCCGGTAAGCCTCCTCGGCCGCTGCCACCGCATACTGAGAAAACGCTTCCATACGTTTTGCAGCTTTAAAGTCCATATGGTCTTTTGCCACAAACCCTTTCACTTCTGCCGCAATCTTTACTTTATAGTCCGAAGTGTCGAATCTGGTAATCTCGCCGATCCCCACTTTGCCTTCTTTTACGCTGTTCCAGAACTCTTCTGCCGTATTCCCGATCGGTGTTACGGCTCCAAGCCCTGTCACTGCCACTCTTCTTTTCATACTTCGCTATTCCTTTCCAGGATATGAGACGGCGACAGGCCGCCTCTTACATCCTCTGCATAACATTTACACAGTGTTCCTTACATCACCATGCCGCCGTCCACATGCAGCACCTGTCCGGTAATGTATCCGGCCTCCTCTGATGCCAGGAATGCTGCCGCAAAAGCCACCTGTTCCGGTTTTCCAAAGCTTCCAAGAGGAATCTGTGCAACGGATGCTTCCCGCACCTTCTCGGACAGGACGCTGGTCATATCCGTCTCGATAAATCCCGGAGCAATCGCATTTACCGTGATACCCCGGGGTGCAAGTTCTCTGGCCGCCGCCTTAGTAAGTCCGATGACGCCTGCCTTAGAAGCGGCATAATTCGCCTGACCTGCGTTGCCTGATACTCCCACTACAGAAGACAGGTTGATGATACGCCCGCTTCTTTGTTTCACCATATATCGGCTTACAAAACGGATGGTATGAAACGTCCCTTTCAGATTGGTGTCAACGACCTGGTCAAAGGCTTCTTCCGACATTTTCATCAGAAGTCCGTCCCGGGTCACGCCTGCATTATTTACCAGAATATCTATTTTCCCGTATTCCTGAATCACATCCTGGATAAATGTCTCACATTTCTCGTAATCCGACACATCGCACTGGTAAATAGCTGCTGCGCCGCCGGCTGCTTCGATCTTCTGCTTTACTTCCTCCGCCCGCTCTTTCGACCCATTATAATTCACAACCACAAATGCGCCCGATGAAGCAAGCCTTAAAGCAATGGCCCTGCCGATTCCTCTTGATGCGCCCGTTACGACCGCCACTTTTCCTTCTAACATAATTCACCCGTCACTTTCTCCATGTCTTCCCAGGAAGCGATATTGTAAACTTTCATATCCCGGTTAATCTTCTTCATAAATCCCGCAAGTGTCTTTCCCGGACCGATTTCTACAAATGTATCCACGCCCTCGCGGATCATATATTCCATACTCTGCATCCAGCGGACCGGAGAACTTACCTGTTCTTTCAAAAGTCCCTTTGTTTCTGAAATATCTTCTACCTTCTCTGCGGTTACGTTGGTCACGTAGGGAATCTGCAGAGAATGCAGGGTTACAGTATCTAACTCTGCTGCCAGTTCTTCACCTGCGGGCAGCAGAAGCGGAGAATGGAAGGGGCCGCTGACGTTCAGCATCACCGCACGCTTTGCACCGGCCTCTTTGAGTTTGATAGAAGCGGCTTCTACTGCCGGTTTCTTCCCGGTAATTACAATCTGTCCCGGGCAGTTATAATTTGCAATCGTTACATCACCTGGCTTTAAAGGCTCTGTTATCATCTCGCAAAGCGTCTCTTCTATCCTTGCCGCCTCAAGCCCCATTACTGCGCACATGCCGCCTTCACCGGCAGGCACCGTATTCTGCATAAGGATTCCCCTCTTTCGCACCAGACGGATGGCATCCAGATCCTCCATCCCGCCCGCCGCAGCGATTGCGCAGTATTCACCAAGACTTAACCCTGCCGTCACATCCGGCTTAAGGCCTCGTTCCATCGCCGCTCTGGTCATGGCAAGACAGGTGGTGACGAGTGCGGCCTGTGTATATTCTGTAAGATCAAGTTTCTCGTTTTCCTCAAAGCAGAGGGCCTTCATATCCAGTTTCAGGCTCTCGCCTGCCTGGTCATAGATTCTCTTCGCCGTCTCGCTCTTTTCATAAAAATCCGCTCCCATGCCCGCTTTCTGGGCGCCCTGTCCCGGATAAATAAATGCAGTCTTAGCCATAAAATCCCGCTCCTTTAATCAGCCCGTCCGTTTCCCTTACCAGTTTGTCAATCAGTTCTTTGCAGGTCATCTTCTCCTTCACCATCCCGGCGATCTGTCCTGCCATCACGCTTCCGTTCTTCACATCGCCTTCTACGACGGCTTTGCGAAGCCCGCCAAGGGTAAGCTGCTCCAATTCCTCGAAACCTGCTCCTTTATTTTCCAATTCAATATATTTCTTCGTCATATCGTTACGCAAAGCCCGTACCGGATGTCCGGTAGTCCTTCCCGTTACCCTCGAATCAATATCCTTTGCGCCGATGATCCGGTCCTTATAATTCTCATGAACCTGCGACTCCTTTGTCACGACAAAATGAGTCCCCATCTGCACGCCTCTGGCTCCCAGCATAAATGCCGCCGCAATCCCTCTACCGTCTGCAATACCACCTGCCGCAATGACGGGAATCTTTACTGCGTCTACAATCTGAGGAACCAGCGCCATCGTCGTATTCTCTCCGATGTGGCCTCCGGCTTCGCAGCCTTCTGCCACCACGGCATCTGCGCCGCACCGCTCCATACGTTTTGCCAGGGCGACAGAAGCAACCACGGGGATTACTTTCACACCCGCTTCTTTCCACATCTTCATATATTTCTCGGGATTTCCTGCACCGGTAGTCACTACCTTAACGCCTTCCTCGGCTACAATCTTTGCCACATCATCGGCGTAGGGGCTCATCAGCATAATATTTACGCCAAAGGGACGATCCGTCAGCTTCTTCGCCTCCCGGATCTGTTCTCTCACCCAGTCGGCCGGCGCACTCGCAGCGCCGATCAGCCCCAGGCCTCCCGCATTGGATACGGCTGACGCAAGATGATACTCTGCAACCCATGCCATTCCTCCCTGAATAATCGGATATTCAATTCCTAATAATCTGGTTACTTCTGTCTGCATTGTTAAAACCTCCGGTTTCCTTTATTCTTTGTGCTCATTGATGTAGTTTACGACATCCCCGACCGTCAGAATCTTTTCCAGATCCTCTGTCGGGATCTCGATCTCATACTCATCCTCTAATGCCATTACCATCTCGAAAAGATCCAGGGAATCCGCCCCCAGGTCGTCCTTAAATGAAGATTCTGCAGTAATCTGCGCACTGTCAACTCCTAAGTTTTCTGATACGATTTCTTTGATTTTCTCTAACATGATTCATTCTCCTTTGATTTTTGTTTTTTTGACTTATTAGACACTTTCAGAACCATTCTACAATCGCCGCGCCCCAGGTCAGCCCTGCTCCGAACCCGGCCAGCACGAGCTTCTGCCCTGCTTTCAGTCTTCCCTGCCGGTTCAGTTCGTCCAGAAGGATCGGGATACTTGCGGAAGAGGTGTTCCCGTATTCCTTAAGGTTCATGGGAAACTTTTCCAGAGGCTCGCCCAGACGCTTTGCCACGGCTTCCACGATCCTTTGATTGGCCTGGTGCAGAATATAGTAACTGACTTGCGAAGGTTCTACGTGATTAAGCTTTAGCGCTTCTCCAATCACTTCCGGCACACTTTTCACAGCAAATTTAAACACTGCCTGGCCGTCCATCTGCATGTAATAAGAATCATCCAGCATGGCGCCCCCATTTCGATTCCCATTTGGCAGCCCATTAAAGTCATGTCTGCTCTTACAGGTCAGCGCACCGCCTCTGCCGCCGTCTGAATGTGTGACGGGAAGATACGCTTTGCGGCCCATTGCTTCTGCGCCCTCATTGTCTGTTCCGCAGGCACAATATCCAAAGGCTTCCTCTTTCGGCGAAGCAGATCTTAAGTCTGCCGCCTTCACCACTGCCGCACCCGCGCCGTCTCCGAACAGAATACAGGTTCCTCTGTCCTTCCAGTTGGTCAGATTGGACAGGCTCTCGCTGCCGATGATCAGCGCTGTCCGGCAGAAGCCGCCCATAAGATAGGCCATGGCCGTGTTATAGGCAAGGACGAAACCTGTACAGGCTGCGCTGAGATCAAAACAGGTGGCGTTTACTGCGCCTAGTTCTTTCTGGACCTCACATGCCGCACAAGGCAGAATCTGATTGGAAGATATGGTCGAAACCAGGATCAGGTCTACCTCTTCGGGCGAAACTTCCGCATTCTCAAGCGCTCTTCTGCCCGCCTCTGCCGCCATGGATATGGTCGTCTCTTCCCGGATGATGTGCCGCCTTGCAATTCCTGTCCTTTCCCGGATCCACTCGTCACTGGTGTCTACCATTTTGGCGATATCATGATTGTCCATTGTATATGACGGTATGTATGAACCCGTCCCGCATATTGTCGCTGTCATATGAATCCCTCTGATTTGTTTTGAAATTAAATTAATTTGATTATCAAAGTATAAGGTATTTAATTTTGTTTGTCAAGTATTTTGAATATCAAAATATTAAAAAATTCTCCAACAAATTTCCTGCATAGTATATTTACTCGCTTTCCTTTTCTTTCTTCTGTAAGTAAAACATGATTTTTTGTATTTCGATTTCTTTTCGCAGTTCTTCTTCTGTCGGTAAATACAATTTATATTTTGACGCAAACAACTGCTCATTGCCATGAAGAATAGAATACCTTGCGATATCTTCGTCTGTTTCCGTACAAAGCACAATACCTAATGTCGGATTATCATCTGTACCTTTCTTTAATTCATCATACATACGAATATACATATCCATCTGCCCTACATCCTGATGCGTAATCTTGCCTGTCTTCAAATCAATTAAGACAAAACACTTCATAATATAATTATAAAATACAAGGTCTATAAAATAATCCTCTTTCTCTGTCTTTATATGCTGCTGACGAGCTACAAAAGCATATCCTTTTCCCATTTCCAGCAGAAATTTCTGAATATTAGATATAATACTATTTTCTAAATCTGTTTCTGCATGGTCTGTGTTTGGTGTTAACCCCAAAAATTCAGCTATAACAGGATTTTTTATAAATTCAAGCTTATCATTCTGGAAATCAGAAGTCTTTTCAAGCATTTCCTGTTCAACCAGATTTTTATGTTGGGACTGCAATATACGGTAGTAATACTGTGTATTAATATTTCGCTGTAAAGTGCGGACACTCCATGTTTGCTCATATGCCTCTTTCTCATACCAACTATGCGCAACAGAATCTGTCACCTGCAATAATGCACGATAATGAGACCAGGTCAGCCGTATATGAGATTGTCGACACGCTGTGTCGACAATTTGGGGAAACTCTTTATAAAAGCGCAGACAATGATAAAGATTACTGCGGTCATAACCCTTTCCATACTGTGCTGTTAATTCTTTAGACAATTTTTTTATTATGTTTGCACCATATTCAGCTCGATCTGAGCCATCAATTTCTTCCTCAGCTATTCGGTATCCAATCAACCAATTTCTTTGCGACAAAATCGTATCTACTGCATGATACGCTTGCCGTTGGGAAGTTTCTATGATGTTTTGTATATCTGATAATATATTTTCTGATTTTTGATATATACTCATAATATCAGTATTTTCAGTTTTTATGGGTTCATTCATATTACTCCTCTCACATCATTATACTGTTTACATCAATTTACATATTTTTAGCCTCTTGATGGATCATCACCACCGCATTGCTCTCCGTTATAGCATAAATCACATGAGAATGATACCGTTTCCCCAAAGATACCAGGTTTCAAAAAACGCCGGAAAATATAATTTCCCGGCGTCTCAAGCCTATCTTGTCCACTCTCAGCAGATCCTCAGCATCTGCTCATAAAGCAGAATCTCCTTCCCCCCAATATTCTTATTATCATGATAATGCCCGAAAAACCACTTCCGATACCGGCACATCTCCTTAATCTTATCAAAATACCTGGTCAGAATATTGGGCTGATACAGTCCGCCCATAATCCGTTCCTGGGTACTGCTGGCACAGCAATGAGAAAAAATAAAATCAACATCCCAGTCGTTACGAATCAGATTCCTAAGCCCCTCTGCCAGTTCTTCCTCAGAAGGCAGTTCTTCCTTCCACCAGCTCACATGATTAATCCGGTAGAGTTCATTCTTCTTCTCCAGCTTTCTGCGCTTCGCCCTCAGATTCGGGTCCGATGCCTCAAGAATGCCTCCCGAAATATCATGACTCTTCGCACCCCCGAACGTAAACACCCGATACCCTTGAAGTTCATAGATCTGTCCCCGCATCAGATGAATCACCGAAGGCATAATATACTGCACCTTCCCGCCATGCCACAGGGATACCCGGTGCTTCTTCAACAAATCATAATTCTCATGATTCCCGTCAACCCACAATGTGGTAAAAGGCTTGCTATCCAGCCACTTCAGCCAGTATTTCTGCTCCTTTGACTCATCCCAATAACCAAAATCCCCGCAGATGATGACAAAATCATCCTTGTTCATCTGCTTCTGCTCCGGGAACACGGCTGTACTGAATCTCCGGTAGTCCCCATGACAGTCTCCGGTAACATAAATCATACTCCCCAATCTCCTGCATCCGTCTTAATCCACTTCAACCTTCTCTCTAATTTAAGATTTTACCATCTTTTGCTTCTACAGGCAACGTATTTATTTAAGCCGGAACATCCCTCCAGAATATCCTCTTATATGTAATATAATTATATATGTGTTGACATTATATATTATATAGAATATAATATGCTTATCAAAAACATATAAAGAAGGTGAGTCTATATGATATTTCCCATGAATACGCCGATGTTTGATCTGCTGGTATTATCCATTACAGAGAAAGAGGACGCCTACGGCTATCAGATAAGCCAGATCATCAAGCGTGTATCCAACACGAAGGATTCCACACTCTACCCGGTCCTCAGACGGCTGCAGGAACAAGGCTTTCTGACCGCCTATGACCAGTCCTTTCAGGGACGTAACCGGAGATACTACAGGATTACAGAGACAGGCCGGCGGCAGTACCAACTGCTATCGGAAGAATGGAACGCCTACCGGACGGCGGTAGACCAGATTGTAAAGACAGGAGGGATGCAAGATGAATAGAAATGAATATATGCAACGTCTGAAAGACAGGCTTAGAAGGCTTCCAAAGGAAGATTATAACAAGGCTCTGTCTTACTTCACAGAATATTTTGAGGAAGCAGGACAGGAAAACGAATCACAGGCAATCGAGGACTTAGGTTCCCCCGAGATGGCTGCCGACCAGATTATCCGTGATTTCGCAATGGAAAATGCAGACAAACCCGTTAAAGACGTAAGACGCGGCGTTTCCGCCGTCTGGGTCGGAGTCCTGGCCGTCTTCGCAGCTCCAATCGGCGTGCCTCTTGCATTGTCCTTCGGGATACTTGCCCTGTCATTGGTTTTTGTCATCCTGCTGTTTGTTTTCTGCATATTTATACTGACGCTCTCAGTCGCTGTTTCTGCAATCCCATGCCTCCTCATCGGTGTGTGGATGCTGTTCACCTCATTTGCAGACGGAATCTCTACCATCGGGGTCGGTCTGCTGGGACTGGGAATCGGATACTGGCTGTTAGCCGGAAGCGTCGCACTGGGAAAAGGAGTTCTTAGCCTGATGACCCGCCTGTTCGGTAAAGTGGCAAAAGGCAGAAAACCTATCTTGAAAGGAGAATCTAACTATGAGAAATAAAAGAATTGGGATTACTGCGTCAATAATCTGCATCGTACTGGGCGCCGTCCTCATGATGGCTGGACGGCTGATGGGAGGTCATGCCGGATTCTACATTGACCAGAGCGGCGTCCATGGGGCAGACGATATGAATACGCCCGAACCCATACAGGATCACATGACTCTCGACGAATTTGACAGTATAGATATCCAGGTGGATTACGCAGACGTTAAGCTGCTTCTTTCTGATGAGTTCTCCGTCGAATACAGACTTATCGGAAACCCAGGCAAGCCTGTGTGCGAAGTCAGAAACGGCCGGTTCATTTTCCAGGAAACCAGACGTTCTCTGCCTTTCAATATTGGATTCTTTACAGGATCATTCGGCATAGAAAGCGACGATCCGCATTATTTTGTAACGGTAAAGATTCCTAAGAATACGAAACTGTCCGAAGCTGTATTCGACATCGAAAGCGGCGACCTTGACATTTCCTCCCTACAGGCAGATACATTAAAGATTAACGATGAATACGGTAAAATCGAGATTTCCGAAGCAACAGGAGAGCGCCTGGCCGTTAAGCTGGAATCCTGTGACTGCATGATTGAGAGGATGGATTTCTCTGAGGCAAAGATTACAGATTCCTACGGAGATATCCGTTTAGGGCTCCCAGGAGAAGCCGAAAATTACGGTTTAAACCTGAAAACAGAATATGGGGATATCCGTGTCGGGAATGAAAATATTGAAGATGAATACGAAGAAAACGAGGTCATCTACACAACCACCGGAGACAATAAGAAGAAGGTCTCGGTATTCTGCGAGGACGGAAATATCGAAATCCAGTCTGCCAGATAAATCTTAAAAGGAACTGTCGGGAAGTAATCGTATACAAATACCTCTTCCCGACAGCCCCCTGCATATCTGGCCGCCACCCGTCCAGATCCCGATCCGCTATTACAGCATCTCGATAAACGCCGCGATCCTCGTATTCAACTGCCCGATATCTGCCTGTGAGTAATCCGTCTCCACATTGATATACGGAATCCCTTTCTTCTCATTCACAAACCTGCGGATTGACAAAGCTTCCACGTTATATGTATGACACGCCTGAAGCGTCATCTCAACAACGCCGTCCACACGGTACTCGTCAATCAGCCGTCCCAGCAGATCCAGACGGTTCCGGTTCGGAGTCATGACAGAACACCCGATCTCCAGATAACGCCTTGCCAGTGCATCATAAACATCCGGGTTCTCTTCATCCACCAGCTTATCAATGGACTTTGCCCCATTACAGTTCTCATAGGTAATCACAACGCCTCCATTGTCCTCGATTGCACGGATCACCTTTTCTGTCGCACCGCCTACCGGACAACCGCTGACCAGAATTCTAGGCCTCTTATCCAGAATCTTACCTTCTGCGTATTCCTTCTCAATCTTTTCCACCAGAGCCTCTACCTCTGCCGGAATCGCCTTTCTGTCAAATCTGAAAGTGCTTCCGTATAGTACCTTAAACAGATCCTGTCCATTGATCGGCGCCGGGTCGTGCTTCATGACTTCATAAAGCTTCTTAAGAGAACTCCTTACCTGGTTATTGGTCCTAATCGCCCCGCGGATATCCTCTTCTGTAATCGTCACATCGAATTTCTTTTCCAGATACTCCTTGAAACGAATAATCTCGCTCTTCCACAGCTTAAGCGCCTCGTCGCTCTGGGTGTTCGGAAGTTCCATCAGAAATACGTCCTTAAACTCCGACATATACTCATACATCTTTTTCTTGCCGTCACAGGTTGTTTCCCCTACAACCACGTCAGAAAAGTAGAAGAACGGGCACTTATCCGTCTTGGCAAATCCATAGCTGGACTTGATCAGAGGACATAGATTCTTTGGCAGATCCTTTTCAGCCTCCGCAATCGTCTCGTCAGACGTGGAACACAAGCCAACAGTGGCCGCTCCCATTGCCATTGCAATCTCCTGCGGGAAATAGGTGCAGTACGCTCCCACCACCGGCACTCCCTTATCCTTCAGTTCTTTTACTGCAAGAAAAGAATTCTTTCTCTGCTCTGCAAATTCTTCAAATACCTCTGGTAAATCTTTGATCACTTTCATGTGTTTCCTCCTTAGCGTTTCACTATAATAATCCTGTTTTTAATCATACCACTTCTAAGGAGTATCATAAAATCGAAAATATTGATAAGACCTCATATATATAGTTTTTTTCTATATATAGATTCGTAAGATCCTGATTTCTCTTACCTTCCTTCAAAAAAGAAAATTTACAAAATACCGGCATAGTACCCAAATGCCGATGGTATGGGATACTCTTCCCTTATCTGCTTAGGGCGGATAAACAGGAACCCTTTCTTATTCGTCTTCTCCAGTTCATCCACAAGAATCTCATACCCCGTCATATGCCACTCCACATGGCTGAAAACATGTTTCGCCTTTCCCAGTTCCTTGATCCGCACCGGCGCAAGCCCGATCTCCTTACAGTAAGCCGCCGCTTCCTCAAGGTTCATCCTTCCCTTCTCACTGGGGAATTCATATAATCCCGCAAGCAGTCCTTTCGCCGGACGCTTGCGGATCGCCAGCCGTTTCCCATCCCGGAACAGAAATACCGTCCTCTCCTCAATCTTCCTTGCCTTGCTTCTGCTTCTGACCGGAATCTCTGCAATCAGCCCCCGTTTTCTCGCCTCGCAGAATCCCGCTACCGGACACTCCCCGCACTTCGCCTCGCCGTTAGGCACGCAGACAATCGCTCCAAGTTCAATCAGCCCCTGGTTAAAGTCGCTGGCAGCGTCCTTTGGGATGACCTGCTCCAACGCCTCCTCAATCTTCTTTCTCACACTCTGTTTCATAATGTCCTCACGGCTCCCTATCAGCCGGGACACGACACGCAGTACATTTCCGTCCACCGCAGGTTTGGGGATTCCGTACGCAAACGCACTGATGGCTCCCGCCGTGTAGTTACCGATACCTTTCAGCGAACGAATCTCTTCATAAGTATCCGGGAAATGTCCATGGTAGTCAATCATAATCTGCTGCGCCGCTTTCTGCATGTTCCGTACTCGATTGTAATACCCGAGGCCCTCCCACAATTTTAACAGCTTATCTTCTTTGGCCTTTGCCAGAGCCTCAACCGTTGGAAGTTCTTTTAAAAATCGCTCATAGTAGGGCTTCACGGCTTCTACCCTGGTCTGCTGAAGCATGATCTCCGACACCCACACACGGTACGCATCCGGATTCCTGCGCCAGGGAAGATCCCGCTTATGTTCCTGAAACCATGCAACAATCGGTTCTGCCATATGATTCCAGACGTCCAGACTCCTATCGTCCGTATCCATATTCTCCCCGGAAGCCGTCTCTTTTAAGACAACCCGGACCTCCTTTGCAATATGAATCGTATCACTCTCTACTTCACAGTCATACGCAACGACATGAACTCCATGATCCGCCGCATCTGAAAGCGCCGCCCCAAAAGCCGGATGCGTATCTATGTTTGGCGTAAAATACCTGACCCTCTCCATCTGAACGACGAAGAACACATACGCTTCGTACCCCTCTTTCACAGCCGCCTTTAACTCCTCTACATGTTTCACCGCCCGTTCACTGGGCGCATCCGGGAAGCGCACCACACCGTCTTCCTCCAGAGTGACGCCCTTTACCTCGATGAAAATCTTCTTTCCGTCCGCCTCCACATACAGATCAAAACGGGAATTTCCATAGGTATATTCCGGTCGTATCCTTTCGATCCGTCCGAACAGATTCCCCTCTTCAAGCCACTCCTTTACCAGCTTATTGGGAATCTGAGAATCCATATTCACAATACGGTCTCCCTTTTTTACCGCAATCAGATCCCACTTGGTCTTTCTTTCCGAATGATCTGCTTTTTGCACGTACACCGTCGCTCCCGGGAGCAGTAATTCGGCGCAGCGTCCCGTATTTTTTACATGAACAGTCTCCCTGCAGCCGTCTATATCAACATAAGCGATAAAACGGTTGGGACGCTCCCGAAACGTTCCCTGCCGGATATTAAGATAATACATCCCTGTTTTTCCCTCCCAGAAGATAATCCATAGCATTCAGCAGTTCCTTCTTCTGCCCCATAAGCATTCCTTGAATCGTAAACTGATCCAGCACCGTTGTATCCTCAAACAGACAGTCCGTCACTGTAAGATTCTCCAGCAGAAGCCGTTCCTCCCGCAGAATTTCCTCCGGTGTCATCTCCTCAAAATTGCCGGCCTTTGCCTCTCTGTAAAGAGGCGTATCCTCCCAAAGCTTTAATTTCAGACACCAGATATTGCGCGGATGTACCTTGTTCAGCAGACGCGCCGTCTCAATCGCATGCATCTGCGAGAAACTGCGTCCCCCAAGCCCTGGAATCACCGTCAGGTAATAATCAATACCCACCCGGTCAAGCCGCTGCAAAGCCTCCAGAATCTGCGCAGACGTAACTCCTTTCTTCCGCGCCTCAAGGATCGAATCGCTCCCGCTCTCCACCCCGATATGCAGCGCCTGAACTCCCTTCTTCGCAAGACATGCAAGTTCCTCCTCCGTCTTCCTTAAGATATCGTCAATCCGAGAATACATTCCATACTCCCGCACCTTTGGCATATACTTACCGACCAGTTCCATAATCTGAAAAATCTGATCCGCACTCAGGAAAAATGCATTCTCTCCAAGAAAAAACAGACGCGTATCATCTGGACGAAGCCTGGCAAGAATCTGCAGGTCATGTTCAATTCTCTCAAGAGGATGTATACAGAACGTATCCTTCGCAAAATCACAGAACGTGCACTTGTGCCAGCTGCAGCCCAGAGATACCTCCAGGGCCGCCGTCGCCTGTTCATGGGGCGGCAGATAAATGGTATCATGCGTATAAATAGACCGATATAACTCTTCCCGTGTCATAAAAATTCCTCCCTGATTCATATATTTTAGATTATCATAAACCATGCCAAAATAAAAGCACTATATCGGCAGGATACAAGGACATCGGGAGCCCTGAAACTATGCGGCGTTGTTTCGCTTACTCTCCGAAAGAGAGGTCATCGCAAAATCTTATCCCATTCAGCCGGTCATTCAGTCGTCATCAGCAAAACAAAAAAGCCGATACACAGATACATCAAAAATCGGCGGGAGCTCTGCCTCGCTTCAAAATGATGTTCTATGTATCGGCTTGAAATTCAAAGACGGGACTGTTTAATTCCTTTGCAGTTAATGTAACTTCTCGTCCGTCGCTTGTTATCTTTCTACGAGCAAGGTTAATTTCAAGTCCAGGAGACGATCATATCATCTCCAATCAATAAATTTTCATTTATTCAATTTCGTTATTTTAATCAAATAAACTGATATAATCAGAATAATCGGGAAAACACATCCTGCAAGCATTCCCGCTTTCATACTATCATTTGCATTTTCCGTTACGGCACCTATGACACCGGGGCCGACGGAAGCGCCCAAATCCCCTCCCATGGCAAGCAGCGCAAACAATCCCGTACCGCCTAAAGGGATTCTGCTCGACGCAATGCTGATTGAACCAGGCCACATGATGCCAACGGAAAATCCGCAGACAATGCAACCGATCAATCCTAAAACCGGATTGGATGAAACGGCGGCAAGTAAATAGCATATCAAACACAAAACGCCTGAACCAAGCATATAGTTCGTCAGATTCATCTTGTGTCCGCGTTTCCCGTAGATGACACGGCTCAGCCCCATTAAGACCGCAAACATACACGGTCCGGCAATGTCCCCGATATTTTTTGAAAAACCTAATGCGGATTCAACATAAGCCGACGCCCATTGTGCCATAGACGCTTCGCTGGCGCCTGCACCAATCATTAAAATGATAAACAGCCAAAACATAGGACGGCTGAATAATTCCTTGATGGTAAGTCCTTTTCCTTCATCCGTCAGCCGTTCAATCGGACAGGTCATAAAATTGAAAGCATTCAATAGTGGCAGCAACGCCCACAAACACGCCAAAATCCGCCAATGCACGATCCCAAAAACCGCAAAAAAAAGCGTAGAAAGAAGAACGACGCCGACAGCGCCCCAGCAGTAGAATGAATGGAGCAAGCTCATAACGCTGTCCTTATTCTCAAACGGACAGGCTTCAACAATGGGACTTACCAGCACCTCTATCAATCCGCTTCCCGCCGCATAGACAACGACGCTGATCATGATTCCGATAAAGGGATCGTGAAAAGCTTTCGGTAGAAAAGCCAATCCCACAAGCCCGGCAACCGACAGTATTTGAGAGAATACTACGCTTTTCCGGTATCCGATCCTGTCCACAAACTTTGCGCAAAACAGATCGATCAGTATTTGCGTGATATAAAAAACGGTGGAAATCAAGGCGATTTTGCCAAGTGAAATACCGTACTCGCTGCGAAATCTCAAAAACAGCAGCGGCGCAAAATTCGCTACGATCGCTTGCGTGATAAAACCGAGATAACAGGTAATAAGGGTTTTTCTGTAATTTTTTTGTTTTGTCATGATAACTCCTGTGAGATTGATACAATAATTTTAAAATATTATATCACCGTCTAATAGGAAAATGTAGATATAAAAACACCGAAAACAAACACTATTTACCCAATGCGGTTTTGACCCGGCGCATATCCGTATTTTTTCTTAAATTGCCGGCTGAAATAGTTGACAGAATTGAATCCGCAGGCATTACTGATCTCCTGAAGCGTCATACCTTTGTCATTCAACAATCGGAATGCTATTTGCAGCCGGTATTGAATCAGAGCGTCAACGGGCGAGCAGCCCATGTAGGCGTTGAAGCAGCGTCCCGATTCGCTACGACTGATATTGGCTGATTCTGCAATATCTTCGAGAGTAACCGATTCCGCATAATGCTCGTAAATATAAGAGAGCATCTTTTGAATGCGAATCTGATTATTGATTTGTATGCGTTTAGCCTCGGATTTTGGCAGATCGTCAAAATACCGGAAAATGTATTCAAATATGCTGTTTAGATTGCGCTGAACAGCCATTTCATAGCAAGCGCTTTGTTCACGCAGCAAACGGTAGGTATCATTTATCAAAATGTTTACCGCATCGTGACAAGGGTTATTATGTCTGAATACAACAAAAGGCAATGAATCGCAGCGCCCGATAGGCTGAATGTACTTTTGATAAACTGCGCTGTTTTCCGAAGCGATTAAGGCACCGGGAAAAACGATGTTCGGCATTGGGTCGGGGATATCACCGGACAGTTGTCTGATTCCGTGCAGGATATTTCCATTCACAAATATACTGTCTCCTGCCTCCAGTGTAATATGCTGTCGTCCCACCTGATAGTCCAAAACACCGGTTTCGGCAGTTGCTATTTCAAAGTCAGGGTGCCAATGTAAAGGTCCTGCTAAATTTGGAATCTCTGAAAGTTCATCACAAAAGTAAGTAATCGGAAATACTGCGTTTCCGTGCGTTATCTGTTCCCTCATCTGATGGTCGAGTATTATCGGCATTATTTTGTCACTCCTTTGCAAACGGTTATGCGCTATTTCTTTACAAATCATTGATTGTAGTGTTGGCAAGTCAATAGATTAAAAATCATATTATAAATCAATAATGTGTTTGATTTAGTTGGTTTCTATATTATACCAAAAATTATACCAAAAGCATATACAACAAATCGACAGGGCGATAAAATATCCTTCCTGTCGATTTTAACTTACTTATAGATCAAGTCAGTATTTACAATTTCTGTTACAAATTTATCAATTTAAAAAGAATTATTGTTGCAATCAATAAATAAATGTGCTATATTGATAAAATAGAGTACATTGTAAACAATCTACAATCAACAAAACCAAGCGTCAAGTCATCAAAGTGCACAAACTTTGAGTCTGACACAAAGGAACGAAAGGAGAAATGAATGGGAACTCTTATTTCGAGTACACAAGGACTATTATTTGTTGTTTTTCTGATGGTTGCATTTTCCCTCTGGCTTCAGAAGTACAAAGTATTTCAGTCATTGGGTCCTGTACTTACGGTCGTTGTGATTGGTATCGTGCTTTCGAATACCCACATCGTGCCGATTTCACATGAGTTGTATGACTCAATCTCTACTTACTGCGTACAGGCAGGTATCTCAATCTGTCTGTTGAGCATGAATGTTACGGAACTTAAGAAGCTGAACAAGGAGCCGGTCATCGCACTGGTATCTGCCATTGCTTCCGTATGCCTGGTGGCAGTCGTCCTCGGAATCATCTTCGCGCCAAGAATTATTGAAGGATGGAAAGTCGCAGGTATGTTCGTCGGAACCTATACCGGCGGAACCCCGAACCTCACCGCCATCGCAACCGGCGTCGACTGTTCAAGAGAGACTCTTGCAGCGGCCAATGCAGCCGACTATGTGGTATCCACGCCTCTGATGGTTGCAATGTTTGCAGCTCCGGCTTTCTTCAAGGCTTCTAAGAAATGGAACAAGTTATGGCCATATTCATTCAAGCCGGAAGAGCTGGATGACGGCGAGACCGAGCCGTTAATGGCTGATAAGAAGTGGGCGATCAAGGATATCGCATGGCTTCTGACTATTGGTTTTGGAGTAGCGTTCGTTACGACAATGATTGCACAGAGAATCTTCCCGGATGCATTCTGGAAAGCAGGACGTCTTCTTATGGTAACCACAGTTTCTATCTGCCTGGCACAGTTAAAGCCAATCAAGAAGCTTCGAGGCAACCTGGACCTTGGATTGTTTATCTCACTGTGTTTCCTGGCGACAATCGGATTCGCAGTTGATCTGAAGCAGTTTATTGGTTCTGCATTCCTGATGACAATGTATGTATTTTTCATGCTGATCGGTTGTACGCTGCTTCACTTCCTCATCTGCCGTCTCTTCAAGATCAAGTATGAGTATGTACTTCTCTCCATGGTCGGATGTATCGTAGACGGACCGACCGCCTCTCTGACAGCGGCGGGCGGAAACTGGAAATCACTGATCAACGTCGGACTGATCATGGGAGTTATAGCCGGAGCATGCGGCAACTATGTCGGCATCTTCGTTTCCTATACCGTAAAAGCAATATGCGGACTGTAGCTGCGGGGAATCCTACAGCCCCGTACTGACACTAACATCGTATTGTAGATTTGGAGATTTGCGCAGCAGTGTACGAATAAAACAGATATAATAAGACAGCCTTCCATATCAACATATGTGGAAGGCTGTTTTATATTTTTAAGCTAATTTTTTGTATAATTTGCGGTAATTTGTCAAGAAATATTTCCGATATCCTTGTTACTGTGGTAAAATGATATGGTACGAAAGCAGAAAGGGGGAAGCTACTTATGGGAAAATTGACATTTAAAACACTGCGAGAAAAAGTGGCGGAAGAAATTCGCCTTAAAATTTTCAACCAGGAGCTGACTCCGGGGATGCGGATCATTGAACAGGAACTTTCTGACGAACTGGGAGTCAGCAGAGGTCCCATACGGGAAGCGCTCAGACAGTTAGAGCAGGAAGGAATGGTCGAGTATGCCAGGAATGTTGGATGTTCTGTACGGGAGGTCACCACGCAGGATGTCTATGAAACGTATCTCCTCCGTTCCCATTATGAGATTCTTGCAGTCCGTCTGTACGAAGCAAAATTTACAGATGAAGAGATCTCCAGGATGGAAGAGGCGCTGGAACTGATGAAAAGCCTGACCATAGAGAACTATAACAAGGTAATTACTTACGGCAGCATGCTTCACTGCGTCATCGTTGAGAAGGCGGGCCTTGCGCGCCTCACGAAGGCCTGGGCAGATCTGGAATACGGCGAGATCTTAAGCTGCAACGCCGGGTATCGGGATAAACAGTCAGTTATAAAACGGCAGTACCCGATTCACAAAGCGTTAGTAGACGTCTTAAAGACACGGGATGTAGAGGCGATCTGCCAGGCGCTCTCAGATCATTATATGCTGACAATCAAGCGTCTTAGGAGCAAATAAATACGTTTTACAGTCAAAACCAGCCACCTGCTATACAGATGGCTGGCTTTATTTCTGACATCATTTTTAATTAATCCGAAAGCCCCTTCCAATAATCTCACTGCTGTTTGTAATCATCATAAACGACTCCGGATCCACGGCCCGAACAAAATCCCGCAGCTTAATCGCCTGATTCCTGTTTACTACCGTCAAAAGCACAGTCTTATCTTTATGCGTATAGGAGCCTTCCGCATGATATACCGTTGCGCTGTGGTTCAGTTCTTTATGAATAAAATCACAGATGGGCCCGGCATTCGTTGATACGATCGTAAAATATTTGCACAGGTTCATACTCTCGATCACGGTGTCAATAAAGCAGGATTTCGCCAGAAAACCTGCCAGTGAAAAAAGCCCGATCGTTACGCCATAGATAAAGAAAGAAAAGACGACGACAACACAATCTGTAATCATAAGCGCCCGTCCGATTGACACATTCGTATATTTCTTCAGCAGCAGCGCAATGATATCCGTTCCGCCGCTGGACGCATTCAGATTAAAAAATAACGCAGAACACACCGTCATTAAGATAAATGAAAAGATCAGTTCCAATACGGGCTGATCAGTCAGCGTTCCCTCAAAAGGAATCACGAATTGTATCACTTCCAGCCCTACGCTGAAAAGCAGCGTTACATAGACTGATTTGATACCAAAACTTTTTCCCAAAACAAAGAAACCAATTACCAGCAGAGCAATATTCATAATAAATGAGTAGGTGCTGGCAGTTCCTCCCAGGATACCGCTTAACAGTACCGCAATACCTGTCACACCTCCAAAACTGAAGTGGTTGGGAAATTTGAAAAAATAATCCGAAACCACGATCCCGATGGTCCCCAGTGTCAGAAGACCATACTCCTTCAAAAACTCTTTTCCATTCTGCATCTTACAAATCCTCCATTCACGGTTACCATTATGCGTACACATAAGCGATCTTATACATCTCATAACGTCAATATGACCAGACATAGATAGAGGCTGCTGAATAAAGAAAAACTCCTTCATACAACAGCCCCTATATAGATTGGGGGAATATCAAAACCGAGATCTCATTAAATCTCTTTCGTATATTCTTTTAACCACACCTTTTCCTCCTCATTCAGATAAGGAGAAACCTTTTCATAAACCGTCTTATGGTATGTATTCAACAGCTTTTTCTCTTCTGCAGACATCATGTCCGGATTCACTGCGTCCAGATCCATGGGAATATAGGTGATCGGCTCAAAATACATGAACTGCCCATATTCATTCTTCTCTCCCATACACACAAGAAGTTCGTTCTCCAGACGGATCCCATGGGAACCCTCAATATAGATTCCCGGTTCGTCGGTCACAATCATTCCTTCCTCGAACGGGTGGGAATCTTTGCAGTATCCAGACATTCTTTATACCTTGAACAGAGCTGTTCAAGTTCCGAATTCTGTTCATCCGTGTACTGCTCCCACATGTTCTTTCTCTCCATTGTGTCTTTTCCTCCTGATATTCTGAAAGTCTGCCTGATATTCTGAAAGTCTGTTTGTTAAAATTGTACAACCTTATTTCAGAAATTTCCAATAAGAAAAACGAATGACCCATAAGTAAAACTTATACCGCTTTAAAGTACAAAAAAGGGGGCTGCGCCCCCTTTATACTAAGAAATACTTCTACCTTTCGCACTCCAGTCGTTTTGTAAACAGGATGTCATGGTTGACTTCCATATAGAAATGCTTCTTCAGTTCCTCATAATCTTCCGTTCCCTTTCCCATCAGCCACATCATCTTCGTAATCACAGCCTCAAGGGTCATGTCATAGGCTTCAAAAAGTTTAAAGTCCTGCTTCACCCGTTTTCCCACCTCATAGACCGTCATATTGCTCCCTTCGTTGGCTACCTGGGTGGTCATTACCACATATTTCCCTTTGCCTTCCCATTTCTTCATCTCTGTATAGAACTCCTGTACCAGGGTGTTGGGAATCCCCCCAACCCCGAAGCTCTCGATTACAAGACAGTCGTAATGCTCAAACAGATATGGCAGGATGCTGGCATGCATCCCCGGTATCAGCTTCAGCACGTATACACTGTCTTTCATGTCATAACTGAAGCTTACCGGCGTCGTGCAAGGCAGTTCTTTGATATAACGAACGATCATCCCCTCCTGGATAACTGCCAGATACGGAAAATTGATGCTGGAAAAAGCATTATAATTCTTCGCCCGCTCCTTCTTCGCTCTCGTGCCGGCAATCACCTTCCCATTGAACACAATATCCACATCCCTGGACTCGTCATCTGCGGCATAGATAAAACTGTCAAGAAGATTCGTCCTGGCATCGGTCACGTCCATATGTATCGGCTTCTGCGCCCCTGTAACCACAATCGGTTTTGACGAATTCCGGATCATATAAGACAGGGCCGCCGCCGTATAGGCCAGCGTATCCGTTCCATGGCAGATCACAAAACCATCATATTCCTCATAATGCTCCTCCACAGTCCCTGCCATCAGCCGCCAGTGCTGCGGCGTTACATTCGTACTGTCCAGATGGCAGACCTGTATGGTATCCACCTCACAGACCTGGCGCACCGCGGGTATATAAGACAGAATATCGGACGGCGTAAGCCCCGGCGCCAGTCCATACTCTGTGGGCGTAGAGGCAATGGTGCCTCCGGTTCCTATCATCAGTATCTTCTTCATCTCTATTTTCCCTTCTTCTATCGTTTTTTATTCCACTCTCCGATTACCTCATTGACCGTGCTTACCGTCACAAACGCAGACGGATCGGTCTGATGGATAAAAGAGAGTAATTTTCCATATTCATTTTTCTCAAGAATGGTTGCAATCTCCATATGCTCTGCAAGTCCCATCCCTCCGTATGCCTGATAGAGCGTAGCTCCCCTGTGCAGTTCTTTCACGATATACTCCTGGATCTCCCTGTAGCGACTGGAGAGGATGCATACTTTCTTACGGATACGAAAACCGTCGCAATACCGGTCTAACACAAGTCCATAGATGTAAGTCCCGATCAGACTGATAATCATAGTCTCCCTGTCATAGACGAAAATAGACGTACAGGCTATCATAAATCCTGCAATGGTAAGGCTCTCTCCAATCTTAAAGCCCAGGTATTTATTCAGCAGCTTCGCAATCACGTCCAGCCCGCCGGAAGATGCATTCATATTGAACAGCAGCGCCTGTCCCAGACTGATCACCACCATAAAACAGGCCAGGTCAATCACAATATTCCCGGACAGAGATTCTACATCCGGCGTCACGATCTCAAAGATACGCAGATACACAGGCAGCATTAGCGAGGTAAGCACGGTCTTAAGGCCAAACTCCTTACCAATAAATATGTAGCCGATAACCAGCAGCAGGGCATTGAGAATAAAGGTAAGCGTTGACACACTCACCGGAATCACGTTCACCAGAACCAGCACCAGACCAGACAGGCTTCCCAGAACCAGATGATCCGGCATCATAATATAATACACTGCCGCAGACATGAGAAACATGCCTGCAAGCATCATCAGAAATTCTTTAAAACTTATTTTTGCTTTCATACTCTACTCCATTTATCCGACTGAACCGGAAATGTCTCGATCCTGCTGTCAAAAAAATGTCCGATTGCCCGGATCATATAATAACTGTCCATGACCCCCGCCGTCTCATAGGCAGAGTGCATCGCAAGCTGCGCAAGTCCGATGTCGATACTGTTCATGGATACCTGGGACATAGCAATATTTCCAAGGGTACTTCCTCCCGCCATGTCAGAACGGTTGGCAAAAAACTGCAAGGGCACTTTTGCCTCCTCACAGATTCCCCTGAACACGGAGATACTCATGGCGTCGCTGGTATATTTCTGTCCTGCATGAGACTTCACCACGATACCTTCATTAAGATATACACAGTTGCCCACATCCGTCTTATCAGGATGATTCGGATGAACCCCATGGGCGTTGTCACAGCTTAACATAAAGCCCTTAGAAGCGGCGCGAAAGAACTCCTCCTCTTCCTTCTTAAGGCACAGATTCGTCCGGTAAAGCGTATCGTAAAGAAATGTAGACGCCGCCCCCTGCTTCGTGCCGGAGCCTACCTCTTCATTATCAAAACAGGCAAATACATTGACAGCGCAGTCATCCGTTCCTCTCAAGAATCCCTGAAGCGAAGTATAGGCGCATTGCAGATCGTCAAGCTGCGGACATGACACATATTCATTCTTAGCGCCCCACACGGCAGGTTTCATCCGGTTATAGAGATACAGATCCATCCCGTAAATGCTCTCTGCCTCTACGTTCATCTCCCTTGCAATCAGCTTCTTAAAATCGCCTTTTCTGCACTCGCTTCCTCCAAACAGCGGCAGCATGTCCACCTGTTTGTTATAGGCATAGCCATTATTGACGTCCCGGTTCATATGGATCGCCATATTCGGAATCAGCAGCAGATCCTTGTCGATATTCAAAAGCCTTGCCTCATACCCTGCTCCTTTCCGGACCACCGCCCTTCCCGCAACAGACAGCGGGCGGTCAAACCAGGAAGCGCAGAGCATTCCTCCATATCCTTCCGTATTCAGCTTCATATACTTTTCGTTTACCTGAATCTCGGCATTCTCCTTGATCTTAAAGGTCGGAGAGTCACTGTGGGATGCTGCGATCTTAAAACAGTAATCCCCAAGACGGTTTCCTATGTTCAGCGCAATAATACTGGAATCATTACGGGTCACATAGTATTTTCCCCCTGGCTTTATCTCCCACTTCTCCCCTTCGTAAATCCTCTGATATCCATGTTTCTTTAGGATGTCTCCGATATTCGCAATGGCGTGAAACGCCGTCGGGCTCTTTCCGATAAAGGCGGTCAGTCCGGATACAATCTCTTCATACATCATCATCTACCTCTTTTTCATGATTCTTACAGATCTGATTGCCTACATAGTAACATATGAACCGCTACAGATTCAAGTTTTAACAGGATTCTTCCGCAGCTTCTTCCGAAATCTGCTGAAGCTTTGCCAGCACATCATTCATCTTCTTCCTGCTCTTACTCTTCCTGTAATACACTTTCATATACTGAGGACAGTTCCAGTCTGACACTGGATATACGTCTCCAGAACACTGGGAAAAATAATAACTGTCCACAAACGCGTATCCGTCGTTAAACTCTACCTTAAGCTTCATAGTCTCCGCATTATCCACATAACAGATGTCGCTGCAGGCTTCACTAAGCTTTCCTTCTGCATCTTCAACCACGCTGCACGGGTACATCTCCGTTCCATATCTGACATATCCGGCCAGATCCCCCAGACTGATGGTTCCCGAAACTGGTATCGTAGTATTCTTCCCGACATAAACCCCGATGGGACGTCCGCTGAACCGGAACTCTTCAATGTCCTCGTCCCTTCGTTCCTCATCAATTCCATATCCGATGTAAATGTCAAGAGAATGCTCGTAGAGCATCTTATTTCCTACATTCCCGTCAATCCTGCTGAATTGAAAATCCTCCTCAGAATAGAACGTATCGATCATTTCCTGCATCTTCCGCCATATAAGCTTATTAATACAACTGTCTATCCCGATCCGAATGACGCCATTGCGGCGCATCTGTTCAATCTCTTTTTCCATCTGCTGATAGATGTGCAGCATCTCTTTTGATCTGTCATACACGATCCTGCCAAGTTCCGTAACCTCCAGAGAGCCAGACTCCCGGCTGATCAGCTTTCCGCCGGTCTCATTCTCAAGTTTGGATATCTGCTGGCTGATTGCCGTCTGGGTCACGTAATTTTTCTTTCCGGCTTTCGTGAAACTCTTCATATCTACGACATCAACAAAATACTTGTATTTCCAAAGGCTCATCTTACTCTCCTGCTTTCCTCTGTTTATTGTAGACAATTTACTATATACAATTTAAACATAGAGCCTTACGAAAATCAATGATTATTTATTCAAAAGTGATATAAAAATCCTTATAACTCCTATCATTTTTTCTTATAACTAATCTATATTTTATTTCAGATAACAGTGTGAACGAAAAAGAGCGCCTCGTTTCCCTCTCGGAAAACAAGGCGGCTCCCCACATACTTATCATTCATCTCCTGTTAGAAAACAGACAATTCTTCACTTACTCCACTTACATAATCAAAAATCCTCAGTGTATCCATCATCGTAATCTCTCCGTCGCCGTCAATATCGGCAGCCTCGAAAGCCTCTCCGCTTAATAGGTTTGCTCCTGATACATGATCAAAACAAAGCAGACAATCCATCATATTAATCTCGCCGTCCATATTGACATCGCCTTTTGTTACGTCAGGCATTGGAGCATCCGGGTCATAATTGGTCTGGGATGCCTTCGGCAGGTCATATAAGAAGTTACTCCATTTTCCATCCGTCGTATTTTCCACATGCGAACTCATTTTATCGCTTCCTACCAGAAAATACTCCCGCTGATCGTCAGCCCATTCATCTTCCCATGAATCAATATAATAGTATTTCCCGTCGTTCATCTTAACCATGTTCCATGCCGCCGTATCATCATTGTCAAAGACTCCTTTTACATAGATATTTTCAATGCCATTATAATTCAGCAGCAGCTGCATTGTTTTCGCATATCCGCTATAATAACCCTGCTTTTCCGAAGTCAATGGCCCGACAATTCCATACACATTATCCGAAAAATCCTTCCATACAAGGTCTTCAATTATCGTATCATGCAGTTTTGATACGATTTGATACTTATTATCTTTAGAGTCTATCTTACTCTGGTATACATTCTCAATCGTATCCAGCATTTCATTGATAGTTGCCCGACGATTCGCACCATACTGGAAGTCTCCTTTGACATGTATCCTAAGCCCTTTCATATAATCTTCCGCTATATCATACGCATACCAGTCAATCCAGAAATACTGTGGATTATCATTGAGAAATACATAATATGTTTCATCAGCCTCGTCAACCGTCAGCTTCCATTCACTTATATCAATATATTCCAGCTCGCCTTCCTCAGCGTTTTCAAAAGATTCTTTCGCATTTTTACCGTTTATCGTAAAATCCCTGCAGCTCTCTTCCAGTTTCTTATACATCTCCTGTCTTGCCCTGCCGTTTGAAGCTTTCCCCAGCCACTTGAAACCGTAATCTGAATGTGCCTTCAAAAATTTCTCTACTCTCTGCCCCGTCATCGCTTCCACCGGAGCCGGTTCTTTTCTTCCATATCTTGAAGAAGCTGTTTCCGGAACATGATACATGAAATATAATGAATCAGAATCGTAATCCAGTTCGAATTTACCTCTTATATCGCTTCCCGCAAGAAACCGCTTATGTTTTCCATCCTTCATTCCATTGTTGGTTTCTGCCATCCAATTATCGTAGTAGGCATCCAGATGATAATATTGTCCGTCGTCCATTTTCACAATATTCCATGCCCCTAAATTGTTCCACACGAACAGGTTCTCTATATCGTTGTATTCTAACAGAAGCTGCATTGCTTTGCTTACTCCCTCCGACCACACTTTCCCCCCGGAAACCAGTGGGCCGACGATTGTGGTACTTTCAACCGTCGTACCGGCAGAGCCGTCTGTAGACCACTCTACATTGTCTAATAGGGCGTCGTGTAATTTTAACGCCTTATCATAGGCCGAATCGCCCGCCGAGATTTTACTCTGATATTTTCCCTGCAGTCCGTCCAGGATTTTATTCAACATAGCTGTACGTTCCTGGCCCTTCTCAAACTTTGCTCCCTCGCTCTGTGCATATAGAAAAAATTTGAACACGGTGTCGGGATCTGTCTCTTGTGTGCCAAAACTATACTTATTTCCTATCCAGAAATATTGCGGATTGTCGTGAAGAAATATCTGATAGGTCTCCTTCGCTTCTTTTATACTAAGGCCAAGTTTCTCAACGTCAATCTCTATCCTGGAATCTTTGATATCCGTTCCGTTTACCGTATACGCCCTGCTCACTTCATCCAGCTTTTTGTAGAACTCTCCTCTATTTGCACCATTAGAACAGGTTGCAAGCTGTCTGTAACCATAATCTGAATGAGCGTTCAGAAACTGCTCTGTCCTTGCATCCACAGCCACTGCCGCAACTGCCGTCTCTGTATTTACCGTTCCATCCTCCGGGTCTGCCGCCTCTCCACCTGCCGTTCCATCCTCTGGGTCTGCCGCCTCCTCACTTACGGTTCCGTCTTCTAAGTCGGCATCCGTCTCTTCTCCTATGCCAGACACTTTTTCCTTAGAAACAGTCTCTTCACTGATCTCTGCGCATTGATCTGTATTCTTTTCTTCTGCAAACGCAGTAACCGCCATTGACAGCGCAAGAGCCACTGTCATCACCATTGTCAGTCCTTTTCTCACAGCTCTCCTCCTATTTTGGAGGAAAAATTGAAACAATTTTCCCTCCGCTTACATCATCTCTGTCAGATTATCTACGGCTTCTTTTCCTCTGTGATACCAATATCACAGCTGCCGCACCTGCTAATAAGATAAGATATAACGCAACATTCGCTGTATCACCCGTTTTCACCGCATTTTTTACTGTATTTTTCTCCGTTTTTGTCTCGGTCTTTCCGTTTCCGGTATCTGCCGGATTCTTAGACGTCTCGTTATCTTTTACAGTAATCTCGCAATTCGCCGTCTTGTCTCCTACTTTCGCAGTAATGGTTGCTTTTCCAGCTTTCAAGGCTTTTACGACGCCGTTTTCGACAGAAAGAACGCTTGTATCCGAACTGCTCCATTCAACTGTGATATCGTCTGTTGTATCTGCCGGATTACAGATTACCTTCAAAGTCTCGATGGAACCAACCTGCATTTCTTTGATAATTTTATCAAAAGCGATGGAACCTAACGGAATCTCTTTTACCTCAACTTCCACTTCTGCACTGGCGGAAACAGGATTTTCTTTATCGCTTCCTGTAGCCGTAATTTCCACTGTGATTTTTGCTTTTCCTTCTTTTAACCCTTTTGCTTCTCCTGTTTTCGAGTCTACCTTTACCACATCTTTGTCTTTGGTTTCCCAGACCAGCTTCATATCATCCGTGATATCGTTTTCCGTAATGATATCAGACAAGTTCAGATAATCCATTAAATTGATTGTCTGCCCTTTTAATACTGCTTCTTTAATTTTTTCAAACCGAACCGTCTTCGCAAGTTCTTCTGTCAGATGATTCTCCACTACCTTGATCTGACAGGAAGCCGTTTTGCCGCCAGCCTTGGCTGTAATCGTCTCTGTGCCCTCTTTCACCGCCGTCACAAGGCCGTTCCCGTCAACAACGGCAAATTCACCGGACGACGACCATGTTATCGTCTTATCATCTGTTGTGTCTGCCGGTACATAAACAACGCTTAACTGTGCAGTTTCATTTCTCTTAACCGTATCTTTTTCACTCTTAATGGAAATAGAATCAAGGGGTACGGCAACATTCACTTTACAAGATGCGCTGATGCCGGACGCCTCTGCAGTAATAACTGCTTCACCTGCTCCCACTGCCGTCACATTCCCCTTCTGGTCTACTGTTACAGCGCTTTCATTGCTGCTCTTCCAAGCAACCGCTGCGGCGGCATCTGCCGGTTCTACCGCTGCCGTAAGCTTGGCAGTCTCTCCCTTTTTCAGATTTATTTCTGATTGGTCTAAGGTGATTTTCGTCACAGCAATTTCAACATTCAGATTTTCTGCATGATTTTCCTGTTCATACGGCAGCTCCGTTAAGCCTTCTATCACCTGAATTTGAGCCGCACTGATTCCGACATTACCTTTTGCATTCTCTTTTACTTTAAAAGTGATCGTCATTATATTGCCGTTTCCGACTGGTTCCATCATTGCCGTAGCCCAAACCTCTGACAAGTCTGCTTTGTGAACCACTTTTCCAAACATACCTGCGTCTGATATTGGCTGTCCCGGCGTATGGCTTACATACTCCAACTTCTCCGCATCATATTTTAAATGATACACCAGCGATCTGGCATTCACATTTCCGCTCATGGATACGGTAATATTCACTGTATCTCCCCTGTGCAGCGTGTCCTTATCCGCATTGACAGTAAATCTGATATTATTTTCTGCCGCTTTTACATCCGGTATCCCAGCCGAAAAACATATGCCGAATACCATCAACAATGAGAGCAGAAATGCCATTACTCTCTTGTTTGTTCTTTTCATTTTTCTTCTCCTCCTACGCTTTGACTGATAGTTATTTTCGTTATTGTTACGGCCCCATTATACCCCCCCCCCCGGTATATTTTTGTCAACTGTTTTTTCCAGTTTATACCAATGCAAAAGTAACAGTTCAGCCTTTGTTGCAGACTGAACTGTTACATGCAAAACGTCACTCTTTATCCTCCGCCAGAAGATCAAAATCCATTAGAACAAACTCTGCTGCTCATATTCCTGCTCCCGCCAAAGTTCTGGCGGAATCTTATGAAGCGCATATTCTGTGAACTTATCATCATAAATCCAGTCCTCAAGTTCACTTTCCTCCAAAACCAACGGCATACGATTATGGACTGGACGCACAGAAGCGTTCGCCTGCGACGTAAGAATAATAAAACGATCTTCATCCTGGAACCGGTTATAGAACCCCGCCATGAATAAAACCGGTCTGTCCTCTCCCCTGGCATTGATAAGCAGTCCCTTCTTCTGATACTGCGGAAATCCCCAGTGCATTTCTTTTAATTCTAATACCGGTGAATCTTCAGCGGTGTAATCCGCCGATAAGTTTTTCTTCTTCGGGCTATGACAAGCCAGAATACCGGCAGGCTGGGACGGGCAGATATCGTAACAGTTCAGCCTTCCGGCTTCACTGTTACGAAATCCGCCCATTTTAAAGTTTGCCTGCGGCAAAGAGGCGGATTCCCGGCTACTCCAATTCATTGGCTGCTAACTGCGCAGCAAGTGCGCAGTTGCAGGCTGAACTGTTACCAGATATCCCCTGTTCGCATTTTCTGTAACTGTAGATCTACGCCCCGGATCACACGTTCAATCTCTTTGGCTGTTCCCTCGTCTACATAGAATCGTCCGCACATAACTTTTCTCTCCTTTTCCTTTCGCAATGTATAATCAGTTGTCAGACCCGGCGAAAAATAGCTGTAATCTCAATTACTCCGCCATTCATCTCGGCATAAATATCCCCATTCATTTTATGCATAAGCTGTCTGCAAATATACAGGCCAAGCCCGCTTCCTTCCGTTTTTTCAGAATTCCCGCCCCGCCAGAAACTCTCAAAAATATGGGGTAAATCCGATTGATCAAGAGTGCAGCCGCTGTTTCCCACTGAAACAAAAATTCCCTCGTCATCATTGGAAACCCCCAGGGAAATCCTTTTTCCATCACCGTATTTTATTGCGTTTTCCATTAAATTCTGCAGCACCTCGACACTCCGGTCAAAATCACCGGAAAGCAGGCAGTCCTGATATTCTCCGATTATAAATTCTGTCTTGACAAACGCTAATTTTTCACTGTAATAGGCGGCAATATTCTGTACCAGCTCCCCTAAATAAAACTCCCCGTCCTCTGCTTCAAGACTTAAAAAGTCTTCACGGGAGGCGGTGATAATCCGGGAAACATAGCGTTCTATTTCGTCCGCCTTACCGTCTATCTTTTCGGCAGTTTCACGCTGCTTTTCCCTGTCGGAATACAGATTTCTCGACAGCGCCTTTGCGTATAATTTTATAGCGGAAAGCGGCGTTTTGATATCGTGGGAGAGGGATAATAAAAGCGTCTTCTTTTCCTTTTCAAGCTCAAGCTCCCGCCGTTTCTGCTGTTCCATGCTTTCACGCAGCATGTCGATTCCCCACAAAAATTTACCGAAAAACCGGTTCTTATTTTCTCTGACCGGGAAGGTCAGGTTCCCCTTCGAAAGCTCATACGGTACATCCTTAAGCCGTTCAAACGGGCGCAAAATTTCTTCCTGGATATAGAGTAAAATAAGGAACACCGCAGCAGACATTACCGCCAATATGCCATTTACCATAATAACCATTTTCTTGTTTCCCGTGTCGTTTTCTGTGTCGTAGTCAAAACGGTACAGCGTTCCATTTATTTCACAAATCACATAATCGCTGTCAGAATCGTAAAAATCTTCATGGAACGCCTCAATATGATTTACATATTCGCACTTGGACAAATCAACGCCCTGAAAACCGTTTTTCTCGATTTGAAGGGCTATTCGGTTTATTTCAACCCTGTATGGCCTGCCGTTTTCTACAGCGCCCATATTATCCAAAAATAAGTTCAAACCAATAAAAATGGCAGAAATGCAGATAAACGCCACCACAAATACTTTCCGAAAAGCTCTCATAGATACTTGTACCCCACTCCCCAGACAGTCAGAATTTTCCGTGGATTTTTCGGGTTTTCTTCAATCTTTTGCCGCAGCCATTTTATGTGGACCGTAAGGGTCTGCTGCTCGGATAAGCTGTCGCTGCCCCAGATTGTATTGAAGATATATTCCTTGGAAAGGGTGCGTCCCTTGTTTTCAATCAGCAGTGTTAACAGCTCGAACTCCTTGGAGGTCATTTCAATCGTAACATTATTTTTGGCTACGGTACGGTTTATTTTATTCATGCGAATGTCTCCGTCGGCCAGTTCGTCCGCCGAATATCTGCGCTTAAATATCCCGCCTATCTTCGCAAGCATGATGTCGATATCATAGGGCTTTTCGATGTAATCATCTGCGCCAAGGTTCAGCCCAAGAAGTTTATCCTCCTTGCCTGTTTTCGCACTTACAATCAGAATCGGCGTGTTGCTCTCCCTGCGGATTTTTTCGCAGATTGAAAATCCATCCTCCCCGGGCAGCATGATATCAAGCACCACAAGCCTTGCGCCGTACCTTTGGTACAGCGACAAGGCTTTCCCTGCATTTTCCGCAGCAGACACCGTATAGCCTTCCGCACGCAGGAAATCACACAGGACCATTGACAATTCTTTGTTATCCTCTACAATTAAAACATCTATCAAGCTATCACCAACCCATTTCTATAAGCCAGCCGTTGAGCGCCCGTTCGCGCTCACGCAGCTTTAACTTATCGTATTTTTCCATTGTGTACTCGCCTCTTATATTTCCGTCGACGATATACAGAATCCTTGTACATTTTGCGGCAACCTTGACGTCATGGGTAACCAGCATAACCGTCGTACCCTCATTGTTCAGCCTGGCCAGTTCTTCCATAACCTCATCTGAGGAAGCCCGGTTTAACGCACCTGTGGGCTCGTCAGCGAAAATCATCTTCGGCTGGTTTATCATACTCCGGCAAATGCATGCTCGCTGGAGCTGCCCGCCGGACACTTCGTTGATATCGTTGTCCGCAACCTCGATAATTCCCAGCTTGCGCATTAACTGGCAGCCTCGCTCCACAGTCGTTTTGCGGCTTTCCCTGATTTTATCCGACTGACACGCAGGAAGTATAATATTGTCTAAAATCGAAAGATTCTTAAGCATATACATCTGTTGGAAAATAAATCCCATTTCATCAAGCCGCAGCTTCGCAAGCTCCTTTTGGTTTAATTCCGGGATGCTCTTGCCGCAGAACTCCACCTCGCCGGCGGTAATCTGATCCATTCCCGAGACCGCATACAAAAGCGTAGATTTTCCTGAACCGGAAGGACCCATAACCGCAATCATTTCTCCCTCATTAACCACAAAATTCACATTTTTCAAGACATTATTCTGCCTTTTATTTACCACATAAGTCTTACACAGGTCTTTCACTTCAAGAATACGATTCATATAAATTCTCCTTTATTCGATATTTGAAATTTCTGACGATACGATTCTCCTTAAACCTTGCGCCGATAAAAACGATGCGAAAGACGTCGCCGCAAGAACCGTCATCGGGAAGACAACATAAACTTCAAACGCTTTAATCTCATACTTAATACTGTATGCTCCCATCATTTGAAAAATCGGTGTGATAATCAGAGTTGACAACGGTGAAGAAATCAGCGCCCCAAAGATTACCGATGTTAAAAGCACAATTCCAATACGCAGGGTCTGCCACAAAATGAGGGAATGATCTTGAAACCCCATGGCTTTCAACAGCGCAATTTCATTCTTTTCCTTGATGATAAAGCTCTTCACCATAAGCACGGCCACAAGCGTGTTAATCCCCAAAACAACGATTAGGATGAATACCTTCAAACGGTCAAGCTGCCCGGCAATATCACCAATCATATGGCCGATATACCCGCCGGAGGTGTATATTTTCCCATCAGGAAAAAGTCTTTCAAGCAGCTCTTTTCGTCTTGCAAGTTCCTCCTGATCCGGGTTGTCCCTGTAATTCACCTGAATTCCGAAGCTGCCCGCCGCATATCTGTAATCAAGCCGGGCATCCGGATGAAAACGAACGCCCTCTCCCATATTATTCAGGCTCTGGTTCATCGCGGTTACGATATACTCTTTTGCATCTTCGCCCACCTGAATCTCCACCCTGTCTCCAATCTCTGCGCCGATCTGCTCCGCCGTAAGATACGTTAACGCAACCTCATTGGCATTCTGGGGAGGCGTGCCTTCCAGATAAACATACATATCCGTCCTTACCTCTCCCATTCCCTGAAATGACAAGGAATTTGTGATTTTATCGCCTTTGCGGACATTGCTCCGGAACAATATTTCCTGAAAAATCTCCGCCTCAATTCTGTTTTGGGCAAACATTTCCCGCACCTGGGAAAACTGCCGCTCAACTTTCTCTACATTGTTCTCGTCTGGATAGAAAAGCAGCTCCTGGGAAATGATGTGGTCACTTTTCGCCATATTAAACGTTGTGATTAACTCATCGGAGCACAGTGTGTTGATTGCGTTCACAGGAATGATTACCAGCAAAGTCCCAAGCAAGAAAATAATGCTCATTGAAACGTAGTTTTTCATTCCGCTTAAAATATCATTTACCGCTAAAAATAAGGCTGCCGGAATTCTTGATTTGCTTAAATGTACAATTCCTTTTCGGGAATAACGCTCGCCTGTCTCGCCGCCGTGTATCGCATCGATCGGTGAAAACCGGCAGATTCTCCGGGTGCAGAGGCAGCTGAACAATACCACGCTCATGCCAGCTAAAACCGCCGCCCCGATATTGATCCAGAAATTATCCTTGCTTGAAACTACAATCTTTTGCGAAACCGCGCCGATCATTATTTTACTAACCGGAAAACTAATGAGCAGCCCAACGGACGCACCGATTACGGAAATTGCCAGATACTTTACAATATAAAGCCCCCGGATGTGATTGTTATGAATCCCAATCGCCTTCAATACGCCAATCTCGCGGAATTCCTCGGTAATCGTAAAATTGATGATAAACCGCAGGACCACCATCGAAATCAATATCAGGCATACGCTCACGACTAACAGGATTGCCGCAATAAGTACATCCATAATGTAAATCATCTTAATCATCGGACGCTCTATAGACATTACGGTATTAATGCCCAGCTCGTTAAAACGGTCGCGGTAACCGGCGTCATCTGTGTAAACTCCAACTGCGCTGCAAATCGAAGCGTCCTTGTCCCAGAACATTGCCGCGTCGTTTTCGCTGATGAGAAATCTGGTCATTCCCATCATTTCCGTACCGAAAATAACATCCTTTGAGTAACCCTTTATGGTAAACTCCTTTCTCGTCCCATTCTGGCTTACCACGATTTTACCACCCTCGTGAAAATCATTTTCCGGCGATACAAAGATAAAGTTAGGGACATATATCTCACCGTCGTTAATGTGCGTAATCTCCTCATTATTCTTATCGAAAATTTTTATTCCGCCAAGCCCTGAAAACACCAGCGTACTGGAATAATCCAGCTTCTTTCCCTCAATAAGCACATTTTTCGTCTCGATTTGAATCATCCGCAAAATATGATATTCATATCCGTTTTCTTCAGCAAACTCTTCAAACCTTGCGGTATCTGAGGAATTCATTGTGGCAAACCAGTAATCCGGTATTCCTGCCTTTTCAAGATAATGATCCAGCGCCGTGCTTACTGTAATCAGGTTATTTGCGCTGCTTGCCATGAATGTTACTGCCAGAATCACAAAAATCAGCAGGATGATATTCATCGTTTTCTTGCGCTTAATGTCTTTTTTTAGTATTCGTAAAAACATTTTGCCTCTCCTTTTCTTTTTGTGATTTCATTATGGCACGTAAATTATTAAATAATCCTTAAATAGATTTTTCATCCATGGTGAAACAAAACAAGGACAGAACCATCAAGATATGGCTCTGTCCACAATGTGATTTAAAAGTTTCTCAATAAGAAAAGATTCCCCATTTTCCTGTATATCCCTGAAAATACCCAAATTACGGGCGTTAGAGCCTTCCTAAAATAAAATCGTTGGATTATCAATCAAGTTCTAACTATTCTTCACCCGCCTTACCATCGTCTTTCCATCCTGCGTTGTATGCAGATATGGAACCAATGCCGCCTGTATTTCTACACCAACTATATTCTGTGCCATATAATCCGCCTCACTTTCTTATAGGATTTCTAAATATAATTTAGATTATCATAAAAATAGATGAGATAAAAGAGTATCGCACAAAAATATTCCAAAATCTTTAACCATATCCGATGGTCTTACAACCACACAGTCCAAGTCCTGCCAGACAATCGTCTATTTCATTTGTTCCCGCCACGGTATAGGAATCCTCATACCCCAGCCATTCCCTATAAAGGAAGGTTAGGAGATTCGGGAACACCCCTGCAGAACCATCCTAACGATTGCTCTGCCAATGTTCTTTACTATAATAATCTCCCAGATATGCTATTTCTCCTCTCTGATCATAAATAGCCCATCAAAACATCGTTTTCTTATTAAGTGGGCTTGCCCTATTTTTTGATTATTTAGAAAACAAAAAATCTTTTACAACATCTACAAACTTCTCTGCATTTGATAATATGGCAGGATGTTTGCCTGTTGGGAATAAATATTTTCTGCCATTCGATACAAGCTGTTCCATTTGACTATATTCCTCTTCAAGATTTTCACGGCACATTGTATCTTCCTTACTACCAACAAATAGTATCGGCACTTCAAGCATTTCTAAAGGCTTATGGAATAATGGAAGTTTTGAATCAGCACATTCTACCAACGCTTTTGTATTAAGGTCAACGACAGTTTCCCAATCTTTTCCTTGACACCATTCATAAAACTGTCTGGAAAAATCATTACTTTTTGCAGTCATTCTCTCTTTTAGAAGATTTTCTGAAAAACCGCTTTGAAGTGTTCTCCCATCAAAACTATCTGCAACAACCCTATATACAAGGTCTGGACGCTCTAATGCAACATTAACGGCACCCCATGCTCCGCCGCTTGTGCCTATCAAATTCACTTTTCCACAATCTAAATATTCCAAAAACGCTATCACCTGTTGAGCCTGTGAATACCATAAATCCAACGGAAATTCCTCTACCCTATCAGATTGCCCATTACCAAGGAAATCCATAAGAATCACCCTAAAGCTATTTGCATATAAAGGTATTATATATTCAAACATCTTTGATGAGGCTGTATCTCCATGCAATAATACAACAGGCAAACCTGCCCCTATTTCATCGTAATAAATGTTCTTATCCCCATATTTAAAAAATGCCATTTACCATCCCTCCTGTCTTTTTAAGTTAATTGTAACAACATAAAAACAGATATAAAACCTTATAATCTTTCTGTAAATAAAAATGCGCCATGAACAAATCATGGCACACTTTTATTTACAGATTATTTTGTTTTATTATCCGCTGAATACTTTTCTCGGATAAATAATACTTTTCTGCCAACTGCTTAATTCTCATTCCATTTTGGTAATCTGAACAGATCTGGCAATTTCGAGAAGCTAAAAACTGCTTTGTATCGGTATTATCTCCCCACTGCTTTCTGTTTTCACTCTTTTTGGGGATATATATGGTTTTACCATCAACATATTTTTGTATTTGCTCTAATAACTCTTTCGGCAATAAATCAATCGGATTTTGACAGCCCACTTTGCACCTCCTAAAAATTTCTTAGGATTAGCAAAGGCTATTGTCATTTGCAATTATAATATGTTTTTATTGGTGTATGCAATAGCCTTTGCTATGCAAAAATTTTTGTTCCCATTTATCAAACACTTCCTTTCGCTATAATGTCAGTATTATAGCATATGCGTTTTGCACTGTCCATAAAATCTCATTCAAACGAGGAATACAAACGTAACCGCCTTGAAAAAACTCGGTCAAGTAAAAAAGTGTCTTCGACACTTCAACTCCCCTAGCCCCTCATTCATGAGGGG